>CAZWAY010000042.1:0-44772 GCA_964631945.1 uncultured Planctomycetaceae bacterium | reverse complement strand
CGCACGCGCGCGCGGCTGGCGGCGGCCATCTCGGCCAGGAAGCCACTGGCGGACGCGCCCCGGCTCACGTGCCACCGCCTGCTGCGCGCACGCGCGCCAGGAACCGCGCGGCGCGACCGTCGTCCAGGGCCGCGGCCGCGGCGCGCAGGGCCGCGCGCGGTTCGCGCTCGCGCTCCGTCAGGAGCAGCACCAGCGCGGCGTTGAGGCACAGCGCGTCGCGCAATGGACCGTGCTCGCCGCCCGCGAACAGCGCCACCAGCCGCTGCGCGTTCTCGCGCGCGTCGCCGCCGGCGAGGTCCTCCGCGCGACAGCGTGCCAGGCCGAAGTCTTCGGGCGTGAGGCGATGCTCCAGCAGTGCGCCGTGCTTCAGCTCGTGGAGCTCGAACGGTCCACAGGGCGTGGCCTCGTCGAAGCCCGCGCCGTGCAGCGCGAAGACGCGCCCGGAACCGAGGCCCAGGGCCGCGGCCGCGAGCGTGCGCGCCAGGGCCGGGCTGGCGGCGCCGACGAGCTGGTGCGAGGGACGCGCCGGGTTGACCAGCGGCCCGAGCAGGTTGAAGACCGTGCGCACGCCGAGCTCGCGGCGCAGGGCGGCGAGCTCGGCCAGGGCCGGATGGAAGTGCGGTGCGAACAGGAACACGAAGCCGTCGCGCGCGAGCGCGGCCTCGGCCGCCGCCGGAGCGTCCGGGAAGGGCACGCCGAGGGCCTCGAACAGGTCGGCGCTGCCCGCGCGCGAGGAGACCGCCCGGTTGCCGTGCTTCGCGACCGCCAGCCCCAGCGCGGCCGCGAGCAGGGCCGCGGCGCTCGAGAGGTTGAAGCTGCCGCTCTGGTCGCCGCCCGTGCCGCAGGTGTCGACGAGCGGCCCGCCGCGCGGGCCCTGGACCGGCCGCGCGCGGGCCAGCAGGCCGCGCGCGAAGCCGGCCAGCTCCTCGGGCGTCTCGCCCTTGGCGCGCAGGGCCGTCAGGAAGGCCGCCTGCAGCGCCCGCGGGGTGGCCGGTGCGAGCAGCTCGTCCAGCGCCTCCTCGGCCGTCCGGGGCGCGAGGTCGTGGCCGGCCAGGAGGTGCTCCAGCTCCTGGCGCAGGCGCACGCCCGTCGTGGCGGGGACGCTCACGGGCGCGCCTCGTCCGCACGGGCGCAATCTTGGAGCGCGGGCACGCGCGCCAGGAAGTTCGCGAGCAGGCGCGTTCCGCGCGGGGTCAGCACGCTCTCGGGGTGGAACTGCACGCCCTCCACGGGCAGCGCGCGGTGGCGCAGTCCCATGACCTCGCCCTCGGCGCTCCACGCGCTGATCACGAGCTCGGGCTGCAGACCCTCCTCGGACACGCACAGGGAATGGTAGCGCCCCGCCTCGAACGGATTGGGGAGACCGCGGAAGAGCCCGTGGCCGTCGTGCCAGATGCGCGCGCTCTTGCCGTGCACGGGACGCAGCGCCCGCGCCACGCGGCCTCCGAAGCGGGCCCCGATGGCCTGGTGTCCGAGACACACGCCCAGGATCGGCACGCGCTCCAGGAACTCGTCCAGCAGGGCCGGCATCAGGCCGGCGCGCTCGGGGCGTCCCGGGCCGGGCGAGAGCACGACGTGCGAGGGCGCATAGGCGTGCGCTTCGACCAGGCTCAGCGCGTCGTTCTTGGCCACGCGCACCTCGGCCCCGAGCCCGCGCAGGGCCTGCACCAGGTTGAAGGTGAAGGAGTCGTGGTTGTCGAGCAAGAGGACGCGGGCCATCACGACTCCTCCGACGCCAGCGTCAGCGCCTGGCGCATGGCCGCGCCCTTGGCCAGGATCTCGTCGTGCTCGCGCTCGGGCACGCTGTCGGCCACGATCCCGGCCCCGGCCTGGAAGCGGTACTCGCCGCCGGCCAGCGTCAGCGTGCGGATCGCCAGGGCCTGGTCCATCGTGCCGTCGTGGCCGAAGTAGCCGAGCGTGCCGCCGTACAACCCGCGCGGCTCGGGCTCGAGCTGGTCGAGCAGCTCCATCGCGCGACGCTTGGGGGCGCCCACCACGGTCCCGGCCGGGAAGCAAGCCGCCAGGCAGTCGAAGGCGTCGGTGCCGGCCTCGAGCTTGCCGTTCACGCCGCTGACCAGGTGCATGACGTGGCTGAAGCGTTCGAGCGCGCGGTAGGGCTCGACCGTGATCGTGCCCGGACGCGCCACGCGGCCGAGATCGTTGCGCGCGAGGTCGACCAGCATCACGTGCTCGGCCGCCTCCTTGGCGTCCGCCGCGAGCTCGTCCGCCAGGGCGCGGTCGCGCTCCTCGTCCGCACCGCGCGGACGCGTGCCCGCGATCGGTTGCAGGTGCGCGCGCCCGCGCTCGAGCCGCACCAGCGCCTCGGGCGAAGCGCCGACCACGGCCAGGTCGTCGAACTCGAACAGCGTCATGTAGGGCGACGGGTTCAGCCGGCGCAGCGCGCGGTACAGGGCCAGCGGCGTGAGGTCGGTGCGCCCGCGGAACGCGCACGAGAGCACCAGCTGGTAGGCCTCCCCGTCGAGGATCGCCTCCTGGGCGTCCGCCACGCGCGCGAGGTAGTCGCCGCGCTCGAGGCCGGCCTTGGGCTCGTCCGCGCGGCCGCCGCTCCGGCGGGAGGGCAGCGGGCCGTCGAGCAGGCGTCGGACCTCGCGTCGCAGCGCGATCTGCTCGGCCTCGGAGCCGGCCGAGAGCAGCGCGGCGGCGTGGCGGGCGTGGTCGAACACGAGCAAGGAGCGCGGGGCCAGCAGGCGCAGCTCCGGTCCCTCGTTCACGCTCGTGGGCAGGCCCTCGAAGCGTCGCGCCAGATCGTAGGCCAGGAGCCCGACCAGGCCACCCCGGAACGGGAGCAGGCCGGGGGCGCACAGCTCGGGGGCCGTCGCCAGCGCGCGGCGCAGGCCGGCCAGGAGTTCGGCGCGGGTCGTGGCCGGGGCGAACGGTGCGCCGTTGCGCACGAGCCCGCGGCGCTCGAGCACGAACTCGTCGGCCGGGCCGAAGCCCAGGAAGGAGTAGCGCGCGCTGCGTTCGTGGCCGGCCGCGCTCTCGAGCAGGAAGCGCGGCGCGAGTGGCGCGAGCTTCAGGTAGGCCGAGACCGGCGTGTCCAGGTCCGCCGGGAAGTCGAAGGGAGTCCGCATGGGGTCGTGGGGCGGGGCGACCGGGGCAGGCACGAAAAAACCCACCCTCGGGCGGCCCCGAGAAGGTGGGTTTCTCTGTCGGAGAAGCTGCGCTATCCGGTCCGGAGCGCGGCGCCCACCTCCTCGAGGCGGCGCCAACGCCAGAGCCCCGTCGTGCGCGGGGCGATCGGATTCGCGGGGTCCATCACGGGCCGCACGATACGCGGCATCCGCGGTTCCCGCAAGGGGGTGGTCCCTAGGACCTAGGCGTGCTCGCCCAAGAGCTCGTCCTCGCCCGCGTCCTTGCGCTGGCTCTCGCGTTCCTTGCGCTCGAGCTCGCGACGTGCGCGGGCCTGGGCGCCACCGTCGCCCTTCTTCGCCAGGCTGCGGGTCTCGAGCCACAGGAAGACCGGGTTGGCGATGTAGACCGTCGAGTACACGCCCGAGAGCGTGCCGAAGATCATCGCGAAGGAGATGCTCTCGAGCACGTTGCCGGTGCCCATGTTGAACAGGTACTGCACCACGATCGCGAGGAAGACCGTGAGCGAGGTCATGATCGTGCGCGACATCGTCTCGTTGATCGACTTGTTGAGCACGTCGCGCAGCGGGAGGTTGCTCTTGGGCAGGTTCTCGCGCACGCGGTCGAAGATCACGATCGTGTCGTTGACCGAGTAGCCGATGATCGTGAGGAACACGGCGATCATGGCCAGGTTGATCTCGCCGTTGACGATCCCGAAGTGGTTGCCGAGCGCCAGGGCCGCCAGCGTCACGAGCACGTCGTGCACCAGCGCGACCATGGCGGCGATGCCGTAGCTGTACTCGGCGAAGCGCACGCGGATGTAGAGCACGGTCACGAACAGGCTCACCGCCAGGGCCAGCAGGGCCTTGTCGCGCAGCTCGCCCACGACCTGCGGGCCGACCTGGCTGAAGCTCGGGATGGGCGAGGCGAACACGAACTCGGCGCCCCCTGGCAGCGCCCGGAAGGCGTCCTTGATGGCGCCTTCGAGTTCGTTCGGATCGCGCCCGCCCGCGGTGGTGCCGCTGGTCTTGAAGGAGCCAGCCCGTTCGCCGACGGTCACGCTCGGGTCCTTGAGCCCGGCGGCCTCGAGGGCCGTCTTGACCTCGGTCTCGGTCGGGGACTTGGCGAACAGCAGCTCGACATCGGCGCGCGCGCCCTGGTCCTCGCGCCGCAGCGTGATGTGGATCGGGTTGTCGAGCAGGAGGTCCGCCAGCTCGTCCTGGATGACCGTGCGCTGCTCCTCGCCGCGCACCACGCCGGTCGTCTCCGAGAGCGTCTTGAAGCTGACCCGGAACTGGGTGTAGGCGCCCTCGCCGGAGGCCGAGTTGAGCACCGGCTTGACCTCGGCCGAGTCCCCGATGCCCGGGATGCGGGCCACGCGTGCGCGCACCGTGTCGATGCGTTCGGGCTTGGCCGTCTCGAGCTGGGCCTCGACCCCGCCGGTGAAGTCGATCCCGAGCTTCTCGTGCTCGGGCAGCATGACGAAGGCCACCAGGCCGCCCACGCACACGAGGATCGAGCCCGTCACGAAGATCTTGGTCTTGGCCAGATAGTCGAACTTCACGTCCGCCATCCAGCGACCCATCTTGAACTGCTGCGAGCCGCGCGAGAGTGCCCAGTGCACGAACACGCGCGTGGTCAGCAGCGCGGCGAAGACCGAGGTCAGGATCCCGATCATCAGCGTGACGGCGAAGCCGCGCACCGGGCCCGTGCCCAGCTTGTAGAGGATCAGCGCCGTCAGGAAGGTCGTGACGTTGGCGTCGATGATGGCCGACATCGCGCCGTCGAAGCCGGCCTTGGCCGCCTGCTTGGCGTTGCGGCCCTTCTCGGCCTCTTCGCGCAGGCGGTCGAAGATCAGGATGTTCGCGTCCACGGCCATGCCGACCGTGAGGATGATCCCGGCGATGCCCGGCAGCGTGAGCGTGGCCTGCAGGAAGGCCAGGCCGCCCATGAACATGATCAGGTTCGTGAGCAGCGCCAGCGCCGAGAACACGCCCAGGCGCCGGTAGTACACGATCATGAAGCCGACCACGATCACGAGCGCCAGCAGGCTCGAGTACAGACCGCGATTGACGTAGTCGTCGCCCAGGGTCGCGCCCACGCGCTCGTCGTGCTCCAGGGTCGGCTTCAGCTTGAGCGAGCCCGAACGCAGCACCGTGACCAGGCTCTTGACCTCGGCGTCCTTGAAGCGGCCCTCGATGATGCCGCTGCCCACCAGCCTCGAGTTCAGCGTGGGCGCCGAACGGACCTGGTCGTTCAGGATGATGGCCATCCGGCGGCTGACGTTGTCGCCGGTGAAGTCGGCGAAGTCGTCGATGCGCTCGGGACGGATCTCGAAACCGACCGCGGGGTAGCCGTAGCTGTCCTGGGAGTTGAAGACGCGCTGCAACGACTCGCCGTGGAAGGTCTCGGGCTTGGTCTTGGGCACGAGCGTGGCCATCGGCGGGCCATCGCTGTCGCCGAAGTGCGTCGGATACCAGTGCAGCGCGGGGTCGGGGCCTCCCTTGTCGGGCGTGACCTGGTTGAAGGCCGTCACCGGCACGCCCGGGTTGGCCGCCTGCCAGGTCTCGAGCTTGGTGCCCTCGGTCTGCAGGTCGGTGTCCTTCTCGGAGAAGTCGCGGTCCTCGGCCACCAGCACGAACGACAGGTCGCCCAGGTTCTCGATCGCCGCGCGGATCGCGTCGGAGTTGACCAGGCGCACGGGATCGCCGGACTTGTGCGCGCTCTGCTTGCCGGCGCCGTTGTGGCCGCGCTTCAGGTCGTACAGGGTGGTGCCGCTCCGGCGCCCGAAGCGCACCTGCTCGTCGCCGATCTCGATCACGCCCGAGTTCGAGAAGCCGGTCGCGTCCGCCAGGCTCAGGGACGTGTCGCTGGTCGCGTCGATGTCCTGGCCGAGGGTCGTCTGGGCCTCGCCCGTGCCCTCCAGCGCCGCGTCGCCCGGCAGCTCGATGACGATGCGGTCGGTGCCCTCGGTGCGCACCGAGGCCTCGCGCGTGCCGGTCGGGTCGACGCGGTTGCGCAGGATCGCCACGGTCTGGGCCAGGATCTCGGCCGTGTCCTCGTTCGCGCCGATCTCGCCGCGCGCGCGCGCGCCCTCGAAGTCGAAGCGATAGACGATGCGCGTGCCGCCCTGCAGGTCGAGTCCCAGCCGGAAGGGTTCCTTCGGCAGGATCATCAGCCCGAACGAGACGAGCAGGAGCAGGACGATGAGAGCGACCTTGCGGCCGACGTTCTCGAGCATGACGGTTCAGGCGGCCGTGGAAGAACGACTGCGTCGATCCGGCCGTGGATCGGCGCAGCGAGCGGGAGTCACGGGCGGGCGGGCCGCGGCGGGCGCGGCCCGAGCCGCCGGAGATGGGTGGAGGGCTGCACCGGCGGCCCGCGACGACGTTCCGTCGCAGCGCGCGGAGCCGGGGCAGGGATGGACGTCACGCGCGCCTAGACCTGCACGGGCTGCGGATCGTTCTTCTCGGCGCCGTCGGGCGCATCGGAATCGTCCTGGACGTCGTCCTGGACGACGCTCGCCCCGAGGCGCCGCGCGCGCTCGCCCAGGAGCTCGTCGACGCGCGTCTGCTTGCCGACGCGGTCGCGCAGGTAGTAGAGCTTGGCGCGGCGCACCTTGCCGCGGCGCGAGACCTCGATGTCCTTCACGAGCGGGGAGTGCAGCGGGAAGATGCGCTCCACGCCCTCGCCCTGCACCAGGCGCCGCACGATCATGCTGCGCGCGATGCCGCGGCCGCGGATCGCGATCACCGTGCCGTTGAAGGGCTGCACGCGCTCCTTCTCGCCCTCCCGGATGAGGTAGTGGACGCGCACGCTGTCGCCCACGCGCACGACGGGCAGGGACTTCTTCCCGTTCTCTTTGCCGAGTTGTTCGATGAGATTCATGGGGGATCGGTGGCTCGCGGGCGGCCCCGCCTCCGGAGTGTTTCGCTACGTTTCCAGGACGAGATCGGGACGGACGAGATCGGGACGACGGGCGTGCGTGCGCTGGAGGGCCTCGTCGGCGCGCCAGCGCTCGATGGCGGCGTGGTCGCCGCTCTTGAGCACGTCGGGGACGGCACGGCCGCGCCAGCTGGGCGGCCGCGTGTAGTGGGGGTGGTCGAGCCGGCCTTGCTCGAAGGACTCGCGGGCGGCGGACTCCTCGTGCCCCAGCACGCCCGGGATCAGGCGCACCACGGCTTCGGTGATGCACAGGGCCGGCAGCTCGCCGCCCGAGAGCACGAAGTCGCCGAGCGAGACCTCGTCCCAGGCGAACTCCGCGCGCAGGCGCTCGTCGAAGCCCTCGTAGCGGCCGCACAGGAACAGCAGGCGCTCCTCGCGCGCCAGGCTGTGGGCCTTGGTCTGGCGGAAGGGCACGCCGTCGGGCGAGAGCAGGATCTTCTTGAAGGCGCCGTGTTCGCGCTCGAGCCACTCCACGCACTCGCACACCGGTTCGGCCTTGAGCACCATGCCCGGGCCACCACCGTAGGGGCGATCGTCCACCGTGCGGTGGCGGTCGCGCGTGAAGTCGCGGAAGTCCACGGCCTGGATGGAGACCCTTCCCTTGGTCTGGGCCACGCCCAGGATGCTCGCGCCCAGGTAGGGCTCGAGGGCTTCGGGAAAGAGTGTGAGGAGGACGATCTGCACGGTTCGGGTCCGCAGGTGGCTGCGGAGGGGCCTGCCGCGGAGCGCCGGAGCCCGCGGAAAAAGGCAGAGGAGTCTATGCGCCTGACCCACCTCGGGCAAGGTTCGGGGCCGCGGGGGAGGCATGCCGGGGCCCGCGCGCGCCGTCGGGCCCGGGGCCGTCCGTGCGGACCCCAGAGCCGCCTCTCTAAGTCCTTGCTTTGACGTTCCTTAGTGCCACCATGGTCGTCCGTGTTCAGCGGACTGGTCGAAGGCTGTGCCGAGGTCCTGGCGCTGGAGCGCCGGGGCTCGGGCGCGCGTCTCGAACTCGCCGCCCCACGCCTCGCGCGCGGCGCGGCGCGCTGGCGCCCGGTCCGTGGCGAGAGCATCGCGCTGGGCGGCTGCTGCCTGACGGTCTGCGCGCTCGGGCGCGCCGGGCGCAGCGCCTACGACCTCTCGCGCGAGACGCTCGCGCGCACCTGGCTGGGCGCGCTCGAGCCCGGAGCGCGCGTGAACGTCGAGCGGGCCGTGCGCCTGGCGGACCGCCTGGGCGGTCACCTCGTGTCGGGCCACGTGGACGCGCTGGGGCGCGTGCTGCGCCTCGAGGACAGCGCGGACGGCGGCTGCCTGGTGAGCTTCGAGGTCCCGCGCGGCTTCGAGCGCTGGCTGCTCGAGAAGGGCAGCCTCACGATCGACGGCGTCAGCCTGACGATCGTCGCGCCGCGCGCACGGCGCTTCCAGGTGGCGCTGGTCCCCGAGACGCTGCGCAAGACCACCCTGGGCCAGCTGCGCGCCGGGGCCCGCGTGCACCTGGAGGCCGACCTGGTCGGGAAGTGGCTGGCGCAGCTCGCCCCGCGCGCTAGAAGGCCGCGAAGAGCACGCTCGTGAAGGCCGTGATGGGCGCGGCCTCGCGGTAGTCTTCGAGGCTGCGGGTGAGCACGCCCGCGGCCTTCTCCAGCTCGACGATCAGCTTGTCGTCGGTCAGGAGCTTGCCGAGCGTGCCCTTGCCGGCCTTGGCGTCGGCCACGATCGTGCGCACGTCGGCCATGGTGGCGTTGAGGTCGGTGACGAGGCCCTCGACCCGGTCCTTGGTGGCCTTGTCGCTCAGCAGGAGCCCCAGCGCGCCCTCACCCGAGTTCAACTTCTCGCCGAAGGCCACGAACGAATCGATGCCCTGGCTGACGCGGTCGCGCAGGGCCGAGTCGTAGATCAGCGTCCCCAGCACGCCCTGCTGGCTCTTCAGGTCGTCGCCGATCTGCTTCAGGCTGGCGACGGTGTCGGAGAACTGCTGCTTCAGGGTCTCGTCGTAGAACAGCGCTCCCAGCAGGCCCTTGCCGTCCTTGAGCTGGGCCGAGGCGTCCTTCACGTCGGCCATGACCGCGCGCGCGTCGGCCACGACCTGCTTGCCGTCCTCGCCCAGGGTCTCGTCGTGGATCAGGCGGCCGACCAGGCCCTTGCCCTGGGCGACGTCGTCCGTGATCTTGCGGATGTTGACGAAGGCCTGCGTGATCGACTCGCGGTTCTCGTTGAACAGCGTCCCGATGTCGCCGAGCATCGAGATCGGGTTCTTGTAGACCATGCCGTAGAACGAGCCGTCCGCGTTGGGCGACAGGAGCGGCCCGCCGAAGGTGCCCGGGTCGATGAACACGTGCCGTCCGCCGAGCAGCGAGGTCTCGCGGATGCTGATGCTCGCGTCCTCGAGCAGCTCGACCTCCTTGTCCAGGCTCAGCAGGGTGCGGATGCGCTTCTTCTTCTCGGAAGCGGCGTTGGGCGTGACCTCCTTGACGCGTCCGATGCGTGCGCCCAGGAGCTGCACGGGATCGCCCTCGCGCAGGTTGTTGGCGTCCTCGAAGTACACCGTCATCAGCACCGGCTGCGAGAACAGGTGGATGTCGGTCAGGAACAGCGTGTAGAACGCCAGGATCGAGAGCGCGACGATGAAGAAGATGCCGAGCAGGAGCTGACGCTGGGTGTTCATGACGGACTCTCGGGGCTCTCAGTCATAGGGTTTGGCCAGGAAGCGGCGCAGGCGCTCGTTCTCGTTCTTGAGGAACTCTTCGGGCGTGCCCTCGGCGAACACGCGTCCCTGGTCGATCAGCACCACGCGGTCGGCCACCACCAGGATGCAGGAGACCAGGTGCGTGACCACGATCGAGGTGATCGACAGGCGTTCCGCCAGGTCGCGGATCAGGTGGTTGACCGACATCGAGATCTCGGGGTCGAGGCCCGTGTTGGGCTCGTCGTAGAAGACGATCTCGGGGTCGGTGACCAGGGCCCGCGCCAGGCCCACGCGCTTGCGCATGCCGCCCGAGAGCTCGGGTGGCCGCAGCTCCCAGGTCCCGTGCATCTGGACCAGCTCGAGCTTGTGCTCCACGCGTTCGCGGATCTCGCTCTCGGACAGGGCCGTGTTCTCGCGCAGCGGCAGGGCCACGTTCTCACCCACGCTGAGCCAGTTGATCAGGGCGCCATCCTGGAACAGGTAGCCCATGCGTCGGCGCAGCTCGGCCAGGTCGGCGCGCTCGATCGTGGCCATGTCGTGGCCTTCGACCAGCACGCGCCCGCTGTCGGGGTGCAGCAGGCCCACGGCGTGCCGCAGGGTGACCGACTTGCCGATCCCGGAGGGCCCCATGATCGCCAGCGTCTCGCCGCGCCGCACCGTGAGGTCGAGGTCGTGCAGCACGACCTTCGAGCCGAAGCGCTTGCAGACCTTGTCGTAGCGGATGACGACCTCGTCGCTCTTCCCGCCGGTGTTCGTCGACGGGTTCACTGCTGGTAGAAGAACCAGGTCATGAAGTAGTTCAGGACGATCACGAGGATGATCGAGTCGCGCACCGAGGAACGCGTGGCGTTGCCGACGCCCAGCGCGCCGCCGCGCGCCAGGATCCCGGCCGCGCACGAGATGACCGCGATCACGATCCCGAACACGAACGACTTGAAGAGTCCCGTGTACACGTCCTTCGGGAGTCCGAAGAAGTGCGAAGGGTCCTGCAGCGACTCGATGGCGGTGTCGTAGTAGAGCTCCAGGCCCACGCCGAGCTGCGAGCGCGCCACGAAGCCGCCGCCGACGATGCCGACCGTGTCGCACAGGATCGTCAGGGTCGGGCACAGGATCGCCAGGGCCACGATGCGCGGCATGACCAGGAAGCTGATGCGGTCGATCGAGAGCACCTCCAGCGCCGCCAGCTCCTCGCTGACCGACATCGTGCCGATCTCGGCCGCCAGCGCGCTGCCCACGGCCGCGGCCAGGATCGTGGCGGTGATGAAGGGCCCCATCTCGCGCGCCATGGAGAGCGCCACCAGCGTGCCGATCTGGTCCTGCTGGCCGATGCGCGCGAGTTCCAGCCCGGTCTGCAGCGAGACGACCATGCCGATCGAGAAGCCCACCAGGAGCACCACGTGCACGACCTTGATCCCGCCCACGTACAGCTGCTCGGCGATCAGGCCACGGCGCTTCAGCAGGTGCGGCAGGCGCAGGATCGCCTGGAACAGGAGCTCGACGCGGTAACCCGCATCGTCGAAGGCGCGCCGGAAGGCGTGGAAGAAGCGCATCAGAAGTGGGTGCGGCTCTCGGCCGCGCCGGCCGCCTGCGCGGGGCGCGGCCAGCCCGGGCCGGGGAAGGCCGGGGGAAGCATGTCGAATCCCTGCCCCTCGGTCACGCGCCAGCGCAGCAGTCCGAACAGGAGCGAGGTCTCGCGCACCGGCTTGCCCGCGACCTCGTAGCTGCGCCGCGCCCACAACCCGGACAGGGAACGGCGGTCCTCGCCACGCCCGCGCTCGCGCCGGTACAGACCCAGGAGGGCGCGCTCGCGCCGGTAGGCCGGCTCCTCCTCCCATTCCCAGATGCGGAAGAAGCTCGTGACGTTGCGCGGCACGCGCTCGTTGCGGAAGAACGGGTCGAGCTCGAGCCAGGCGCCGGAACGCCACTCGCCCTGCCGCTCGTAGCGCACGAGTGGCCAGAGCTTGCGCCAGGCCGAGGTCTCGCCGGTGGCCTTGGAACGGGCGTCCCAGCTCTGCCAGAAGGGGATGACCACGACCGAGTCGCGCTCCAGCTGCGGGTCGTCCTCGTGGCGCAGGTGCACGATCGGCCACAGGTAGCTGGTGGCTTCGAGCTCCGGGCTCTCGAGGTGCGCGTAGAAGGGCCAGAAGCGCGTGCGTCGGAGCGCGTCCGGGCCGCGCTGGATGCGCACGAAGAAGAACGGGAAGTCGAGGGCCCAGAAGCCGCTGCGCGGGTCGCGCGCGTAGCCGAAGAACGGCCAAAGCCCGGTCCAGGCCTCGTAGGTGCCGCGCTCCTTCTTGCCGGCGAACGGGAAGAACCACCAGGCCCGCTCGGGCTCCTCGCCGCCGCCCCCCAGGTTGTTGCGCTGCCAGTGGAAGAAGGGCCACAGCAGGTAGGTGCGGTCGTAGCGCCCTTCCCGGCGCGCGCGCCCGAACAACGGGAAGACGTGCCAGCTCGATTCGCCGCCGCCGCTCGTCCAGCCGAAGAACGGCCACAGGAAGTGGTGCGAGACCCGTCCCGCGCGCTCGGCGCGCACCCAGAACGGCCACAGCACGAAGCGCGCGTCGTCGAAGGTCAGGAGGTCGACCAGGCGCCCGTAGAACGGGAACCAGCCGCCGTGGGTCTCGTCGCCCGTCTCCTGCAGCAGGAAGCCCGGCAGGGTCAGCAGCACGCGCCGTGGCGTCCCGTCGGGTTCGGGGCGGAACCACGACACGTACAGCGGAGCGAGGTAGGAGGAGCCCGAGCCGTCCGCCTGCACGCGCGTGTGCCCGAGCGGGAAGGGATGCTCGGCCGCGTAGCCGCCGTCGCGCTGGCGCTCGATCCCGTACAGCGGCGCCAGCGTGCGCCACGCGAGGAAGTCGCCCTCGTCGCGCCGATGCTGGCGGAACAGTCCACCGGCGACCTCGACCAGGGTCCCGCCGTCGGCCGTGGCCAGGCGCGTGTACAGCGGCGCGAGGTGGACGTCCCCGTCCAGGGCGGCGCACGACGCGAACACGAGCACGCCCAGCGCAGCGAGCGCGCTGCGGACGGACGAGGGGCCTCGCGGCATCTTCGATGGCATAGAGAAGCGGCCGCGCAGACTCAAGCGCGCCGCAGCTTGTTCGCAGCGGAGCGCGCTGGTACGGTCGCCCGGAATCCCGTGACCGTCGTCCTCTCCGGCATCCAGTCCTCCGGGCGCCTTCACTTCGGCAACTACTTCGGGGCGATCCGCCAGCACGTCGCCCTCCAGGAAGAGCTGGGCGAGCACCTGTACTTCATCGCCGACTACCACGCCCTGACCTCGTGCCGCGACCCCGCGGAGATGCGCGAGAACGCGCGCGAGGTGGCGTTGACCTACCTGGCGCTCGGACTCGACCCGGCGCGCGCCACGCTCTTCCGGCAGAGCGACGTGCCCGAGGTGTGCGAGCTCGCCTGGCTGCTGGCGTGCGTCGCCCCCATGGGGCTGCTCGAGCGCGCCCATTCCTACAAGGACAAGCTCGCCAAGGGTCAGAAGGCCAGCGTGGGCCTGTTCACCTACCCGGTGCTGATGGCGGCGGACATCCTGGCCTACGACTCGACCGAGGTGCCGGTCGGCAAGGACCAGCAGCAGCACGTCGAGATGACCCAGGACATGGCGCAGTCCTTCAACCACCTGTACGGGCCGTGCCTGGTGGTGCCCAAGGCGCGCATCCCGGGCGAGGAGCACCTGGCCAAGGTCCCGGGCGTGGACGGCGAGAAGATGAGCAAGAGCTACGGCAACTCGATCTGGATCTTCGAGGAGGGCAAGGCGCTCAAGAACGCGGTCAACAAGATCGTGACCGACAGCCGCGCGCCCGAGGAACCGAAGCAGCCCGAGAGCGTGCTGCTGATGCGCTTCCTGGAGCTCTTCCTGGCACCCGACGAGCTCGCGCAGTGGCAGGCGCGCGTGCGCGCGGGAGGTCCCGGTGCGCCGGGCTACGGGCACATGAAGGCGCGCCTGATCGAGGCCATCGATGCGGCCTTCGCCCCGGCGCGCGCGCGTCGCAAGGCCTTGCTCGAGTCGCCGCGCGAGGTCGAGGACATCCTGGGCGCCGGCGGCACGCGCGCCCGCGCGCGCGCCCGAGCCACCGTCGAGCGTTGTTACCAGGCCTGCGGTCTGCGCTGAGAACCCCCATGAAACCCGGCCCCTTCGTGCACGTGTTCACCGTCCTCGCGCTCTGCGCCTGCCAGCGCGAGCAGCGGCCCGAGGCCCCGCCCGCGCGCGAATTCGTGCCGCCGGCCCCGACCCCCTGGACCGCCGCCTTCCTGCGCCCGGCCGTGCTGGTGGCGGACGAGATCGTGATCGAGGGTCCCGCCGATCTGCTCGATCACGTGGTGCTGCGCCCGGATCCGGAGACCAACGTGTACGTCACGAAGACCGTCACCGCCGGGCTGCTGCAGGAGCTCAGCGCGCGGCCGGAGTCGCGCATGGAGGTGCGCGGGCAACTCGACACCTGGTCGCTGGCCGCCTTCCAGAAGCTCACCGTGTTGCAGCGACCCGGCGAGGTGCCCGTGACCGTGCGCGCGCGCGGCAATGCCTACTGGGCACCGGCCGACGGCAGCGGGGAGCGGCGCGGGCCCGAGTTCGTCTTCCAGGGCGTGCGCGGAGAGTGACGTGAGGCGCGCGGCGGGGAGGGGGGCGGGGCTGGTGGCCGTGCTGGCGCTGGCCGTCGCCTGCGGCACCCCGCACGCCTACGTGGCCGAACCCGGGCCCTACGATCGCATCCCGCCGGCCTGGCTCGAGCCGCTGGCGGCCGCGCGGCTGGCCTTCGAGCGCGGAGACCCGCATGCGGCCCATGCGCTCGTCGCGCCGCTCGCGCTGGAGCGCGAGGCGATCCTCCCGGTGCGCGTCTTCCTGCAGGAGATCGAGCTCGCCCTGCTGGCTGAGGAAGGCAAGCTGGGAGTGCTGCAGGCGAGTTCGGCCGCCGAGGCGCGGGCGGTCCTGGCGCGCGTCTACGAGCAGAAGGCCGACGCGCGCCCGCGGGCGGAAGCCTGCGTGCTGGCCGCGCGCCTGTGCGCCGAGGGCGAGCAGGCCCTGGCGCTCCTGGACGAGGCCGACACGATCGATCCGCGCTGCGTGTGGGTGCACTACGGGCGCGCCTGGTGGCGCACGGGACTGCGCCGTTTCAAGGAGGCGCGCGAGTCCCTGCGCGCCGCGCTGCGGATCGACGGCGGGCACCTGCCCAGCGTGCGCCTGCAGGCCACGCTGCTGGCGGGGGCCGGCGAGAGCGAGGACGCCGCGGACGCGCTCACCGTCTGGCTCGAGCGCACCGCCGGGAACGCGCTCTATTCCGCGGCCGAGCGCGCCGACGGCCTGCTCGATCTGGCGGCCCTGCAGGTCCTGCTGGACGAGCCCGGCGAGGCCCTGGAGCTGCTCGGGGACCTCGATCCACGGGCCGTGCGGGACCCGGTGCGGGCCGAGGAGGTGCGCGCGGCCGCGCACGAGGCACGCGGCGAGCTCACCCAGGCCCTGGCGGCCGTGCGCAACGCCATGGCGCTGCGCCCGGGCGAGCTCCTGCCGCTGGTGCAGCAGGCCCTGTTGCTGGAGAGCGCCGGTGACGTCGAGGGCGAGCGCAAGAGCTGGCTGAGGCTGCTGGCCGCGCTGGAGGGCAGCGAGTCCGCTCCGCCCGGCGAGGATCTGGCCTCGATCGACTTCTCGGCCGCCCTGTTCCGCCTGCAGGCCCACGCGCGGCTCGGGCGGCTGGCCGCGCCACGGCCATGAGGGCCGTCCTGCAGCGCGTGCTGCGGGCCGAGGTGCGCGTCGAGGGCCGCGTGGTCGCGCGCATCGAGCGCGGCCTGGTGATCCTGCTCGGGGTGCTGCGCGAGGACGACGAGGACTGCGCGCGTCAGTTCGCCGCGCGGCTCGCGCGCTGGCGCTGCTTCCGCGACGCGGAGGGGCGCATGAACCGCGATCTCCTGGAGAGCGGCGGGGCGGCGCTGGTCGTCAGCCAGGTCACGCTGGCCGCGGACGGTCGCAAGGGCCGGCGCCCGTCGCTCGACACCGCGGCCGAGCCGGCCCGGGCGCAGGAGCTCTACCGGCTCTTCGTGCGCGCCCTGGAGGAACTCGGCGTGGCCTGCCAGACGGGGGTGTTCGGGGCGGCCATGGAGGTGGAACTCGTCAACGACGGCCCCGTGACCTTCCACCTGGAGCAGCGCCCCTGAGCGCCCCACGGCCCCTCGGGAGGCCGATCCAGGGCCCGGACCCGTCGCCACAAGTTGCTTGACCTGGAGATTTTGCGGCTATCATGGCTGCCCAAGTGTCGCTCCGCAGGCCACGCCAGGGGCCCCGTGCAGCGCTCCCCAGATCTCCCGCCCGCGCGTCTTCCGACGCCCGAACACGAACCCGCGCCGCACGCGAGGATCCGCGCCATGAAGAGCGACGGCGTCCACACCACCACCAAGAAAGAGTTGGTCGGCCGCATCGCCGACCAGACCGGCCAGACCAAGGTCGTGGTGAAGCAGGTCTTGCAGGCCTTCCTGGACGAGATCGTCGTGGAACTCGCGCAGGGCAATCGCCTCGAGTTCCGCGAGTTCGGCGTGTTCGAGGTCAAGGAGCGCCGCGCGCGGCGGGCCCAGAACCCGCGCACGCTCGAGAAGGTCGACGTGCCCGCCAAGCGCATCGTCAAGTTCAAGGTCGGGCGCGAGATGCGCGCCAAGGTCTGTGACGAGCCGCGCGCCCCCAAGCGCGTGGAGACCAAGGCGGCTTCGAAGGAAGTGCGCCCGGAGCCCGCGCCGGCTCCGCGTCAGCCCACCCGGCCGACCAACAACTCGCCGTTCTGAGTCCTGAGCCGCTTCGCGCGGCGCTAGCGCGCCGCCAGCTTGGCCGGCACGGCCGAACGCTCGATCGCCTGCTGCACGTCCGCCAGCAGGTCGTCCACGTGCTCGATCCCGACCGAGAGCCGCACCAGGCCGTCCGACAGTCCGGCCTTGCGCCGTTCCTCGGGCGGGATGCTGGCGTGGGTCATGCTGGCCGGCACCTCGACCAGGGACTCGACGCCGCCCAACGACTCGGCCAGGGTGAACAGCTCGGTTGCGGTGGCGAAGGCGTTGGCCGCGGGGATGCCGCCGTGCAGCTCGAACGAGACCATCCCGCCGAAGCCCTTCATCTGACGCGCGGCGAGCGCGTGCTGGGGATGGTTGGCGAGGCCGGGGTAGAAGACCTTCTCGACCAGCGGGTGCTGCACCAGCGCCTCGGCGATGCGTTGCGCGTTGGCGCAGTGGCGCTCCATGCGCAGGGACAGGGTCTTGACCCCGCGTAGCACCAGGAACGCGTCCATCGGTCCGAGCTGGCCGCCGACCGCGTTCTGGTAGAAGGCCAGCTCCTTCTCGAGCTTCTCGTCGTTGCCGATCAGGGCCCCTGCGACCACGTCCGAGTGCCCGCCGATGTACTTCGTCAGGGAGTGCAGCACGAGGTCCGCGCCGAGTTCGAGCGGGCGCTGCAAGTAGGGCGTGGCAAAGGTGTTGTCCACGACCGTCAGGACCCCGCGCGGCTTCGCCAGGGCCGCCAGCTGGGCCAGGTCGGACAGCGACAGCAGCGGGTTGGTGGGGGACTCGAGGAACAGGTAGCGCGTGTTCGCGCGCAGCGCGCGCTCGACCGCGACCGGATCGCTGGCCTTCACGAAGTCGAAGCTGATGCCGTAGTGCTCGAAGCAGCGCTTGAAGAGTCGGAACGTGCCCCCGTACAGGTCGTTGGTCGCGACCACGTGGTCGCCCGGGCGCAGGCGGTGACACAACGCGTTCGTCGCCGCCAGCCCCGAGGCGAAGGCCAGGCCCCACTTGCCGTTCTCGAGCGCCGCCAGATTGTCCTGCAGCGCGCTGCGCGTGGGGTTGGAGGTGCGCGAGTACTCGTACCCGCCGCGCGGCCGGGCGGGCGCGTCCTGCTCGAAGGTGCTGGAGAAGTAGACCGGCGTCATCACCGCGCCGTTGAGCGGGTCGGAGCCCTGCCCGGCGTGGATCGCCAGGGTCTCGAAGCGCAGGCGACGGGTCTTCTCGGGCCTCGACTTCTCGTGCTTCTCCATGGGACGAGTGTAGCTCCCCGCGCGTGCTCCGCGAGTTCCGCCTACAATCCCGCGTCCTGCATGCAGCCCGCCGGCGAGAACGGGCCCGAAGCCCGCCTGGCGTGCTTCGCGGCCGAAGCCCTCGACTGGCCGGCCGTGCGCGAGCTCCTGCGGCGCTTCGTGGTGGCGCCGCTCGGGCAGCGCGCGCTGGACGAGCTCGCTCCGCGCCCGCCGGCCGAGGCGCGCCTGGCGCTGGAGCGCGCGCGCGAGTTGCTCGCCCTGCTGCTGGCGGAAGGGGTCGAGCCGCCGCTCGCTGGCGCCAGCGACCCGCGCGGCGTGCTGGAGCGCGCCGCGGAGTTCCAGCGGACCATGGAGGGCGACGAGCTGGCGCAGGTCCTGCGCTTCCTGCTGGCGCTGGAAGACCTGCACGTGTGGCTCGCGGCCCGGCGCGCGCGGCTCCCGCGCGTGAGCGCGCTGTTCGAGCGTCTGCCGGACCTGTTGCCCCTGCGCACCGAGCTCGAGGCCGCGCTCGATCCGAAGGGGCGCGTGCGCGACGAGGCTTCACCGCTCTTGGCGCGCCTGCGCACGGGCATGGCCGCGCTCGAGCGGGCCATCGAGCGCACGCTGCAGGACCTGTTGCGCGAGCGCGAGCTGCGCAGCGCCGTGGCCGAGGGCCACGCCGGCCGCATCCACCGCCGCGGCGGACGCCCGGTGCTGGCGCTGCGCGCGCAGTACGCCGCGCGCGTGCCCGGGATCGTGCACGACCGCTCGCAGACCGGCGAGACCGTGTTCGTGGAACCCGAGGCGGTGGTGCGCCACGCCAACGCGCTGTCCGAGCTCGAGGCCGATGCCGGGCGCGAGGAGCACCGCGTGCTGGCGGAGCTGACGCGCGCGGTCCTGCTGCGACGCGACACGCTGCGCACGGCAGCCGAGCGCGCCAGCGAGCTCGAGCTCGCGGCCCTGGCGGCGCGCTACGCCAAGGCCACCGGCGGCACGCTCGCGCGCGTCGCCGAGGGCGAGCAGCCGGCGCTCGTGCTGCGCGCCTTCCGACACCCGCTCCTGCTGGAGGAGCTGCGCCTCGGGCACGTGGCCTCGGTCGTGCCGCTCGACCTGCGGCTGGGGGCCGAGTTCGACCTCCTGGTGATCACCGGGCCGAACACGGGCGGCAAGACCCTGGCGCTGAAGAGCGCCGGGCTCGCGGCCCTGCTCACCAGCATGGGCCTGGCGCTGCCCTGCGCCGAGGGCACGAGCGTGCCGCTCTACGCCGGCATCGCCGCCGACATCGGCGACGAGCAGGAGATCCAGCAGAGCCTGTCGACCTTCTCGTCGCACCTCGTGCGCATCCGCGCCGGGCTCGAGCGCGCCGGCCGCGGGACGCTGGTGCTGCTGGACGAACTCGGGGGTGGCACGGATCCGAGCGAGGGCGCGGCCCTGGGCTCGGCCCTGCTCGAGGAGCTGCTGGCGCGCGGCGCACCGACCCTGGCCAGCACCCACCTCGGCTCGCTCAAGGAGTTCGCCTACCGCCATGAACGCGCCGAGAACGCGCACGTCGAGTTCGACGTCGAGACGCTGGGGCCGCTGTACTCGCTGGTGATCGGCGCGCCGGGCGAGTCGCGCGCGCTGGCCATCGCGCGGCGCCTCGGCCTGCCGGGCGCGCTCGTGGATCGGGCCGAGGCGCAGCTCGAACCCGCCGGCGACGGCGCGCTGATGCTGGACGAGGTGCGCGACCTGCGCGTGGCGGCCGAGCGCCTGCGCGGCGAGGCCGAGGCGCGCCTGCTGGAGCTCGAGCGCGCGCGCGCCGAGCTGGCCGAGGCGCACGGGGAACTCGCCGCGCGCCGCTCCCAGGTCGAGGCCGAGGCCCAGCGCATGCTCGAGGAGCGCGTGGCCCTGGCGCGGGTCGTCCTGGCCCGGGCCCAGGCCTTCCTGCCGCAGCTCGCGCCCGGTGGACGGGCCGAGCTCGAGCGCTGGCTGGCCGAGCTGGAGCAGTCCCTGGCCGGCGCCGCCCTGTCCGACCGCCGTGCGAGCTTCCTCGCCAGCCTCAAGAAGGGCGATCTCGTCTGGCTCCCGAAGTTCAAGAAGCGCGTGCAGGTCACGCGCATCTACAAGGACAAGCGCGCGCTCGACGTGAAGCTGGGCGCACGCGAGCTGCGCGTGGGCTTCGACGACGTGACCTTCTACGAGAGCCTGTGAGGATTCGGCTCCGCCGGCGCGGTCCCGGATCGCCGGCCTGGCCGGGGCCGGACGGGTTCACGTATCTTGCGCGGCCATGAAGGGCCTGCGCTGGGTCACGGCCGGAGAGTCCCACGGGCGGGCGCTGGTGGCCATCCTCGAGGGTCTGCCGGCGGGGCTGGCGCTCGACCTCGCGCGCGTGGATGCCGAACTCGCGCGCCGACAGCGCGGTTACGGGCGCGGCGGACGCATGAAGATCGAGCAGGACAGGATCGAGCTCCTGTCCGGGACGAAGGGCGGCCTCACGATCGGCGCGCCCATCGCGTTCACGATCCCGAACCAGGACCAGACCCTCGAGCGCCTGCCGGTGCCGACGAATCCACGGCCGGGGCACGCCGACCTGGCCGGTTGCCAGAAGTTCGCTCATCGAGATCCGCGCGCGGTGCTGGAGCGCGCCAGCGCCCGCGAGACGGCCGCGCGCGTGGCCCTCGGCGCGCTCGCGCGCCAGCTGCTCGAGGGCTTCGGGGTCGAGCTGTTCGCGCACGTGGTCGAGCTCGGCGGCGTGGGCGTGCGCGCGGACGCCTGGGACGCCGCGGGCGAGCGGCGCGCTGCCGTGCGCGCGGCCTCGGAGTTCCTGTGCCTCGATCCCGACAGCGAGGCGCCCTTGCGCGCGCGCGTCGACCAGGCCAGTGCCGCGCGCGATTCGCTGGGCGGCGTGTTCGAGGTGCGCGTGCTCGGCCTGCCGCCCGGGCTCGGCGCCTACGCCAACCCCTACGAGCGCCTGACGGCCCGGCTCGGCGGCGCGCTGTTCTCGATCCCCGCCATGAAGGGCGTGGAGTTCGGACTGGGCTTCGAGGCCGCGCGCCGGCCCGGTTCGCGCGTGCACGATGCGATCGTGCCGAGCGCCGGGCGCGAGGCCCACGGCAGCGCGCGCTTCGGACGCTTCGCACGCGCCACGAATCATGCGGGCGGGCTCGAGGGCGGCATGACCACCGGCGAGGACCTGTGCGTGCGCGTGGCGATGAAGCCGATCCCTTCGCTACGCGCCGGCATGCCCTCGCTCGAGTTCGGGAGCGGGGCGCCCGTGCAGGCGACCTACCAGCGTTCGGACATCACCTCGGTGCCGGCCGCGAGCGTGGTCGCGGAGGCGGTGCTGGCGCTCGAGCTGGGTTCGGCCTTCCTGGAGAAGTTCGGCGGCGACTCCCTCGCGCAGGTGCGCGCGAGCTTCGAGTCGTGGTCCGCCGAGGTCCGCGAACTGTGATGGCTGTTCGGCCACAAGCTGATTCCTGACAGGTAGTTGTGGCGTGTTCGCAGGACCGGATGGGGGGCCCGAGGCGGGCCCGTTGTGAGGCGGGCCTTGCGTCGGACCGCGAGATCCGTACCATCTCGCGCTCTTCCGTCCGCCCGGACCGCGCCCACGGCCAGCGTAGCTCAATTGGCAGAGCCCCTGATTTGTAATCAGGGGGTTGTGGGTTCGAGTCCCACCGCTGGCTCCAGCCTGCGGCAGTACGGAGGACTCGGGTGACTCCGGGCTGTTCACTGGCAACGAGACAATATCGATGAGACGGGAGCGCGGTGCGTCACCGACGCCGCGGTCCGGAGCCTGCGCGCTGCGCGAGCGACGGACCCGATCTCGTGCGCCGGCCCTGGCCGGTGGCGGGAGTCGCGCGCGTTCGCACCGGACATCCGAGCCCGCGCCCTACGCGCGCACCGGCCGCGTCGTCGGCTTCCGCGTGGGCACGTCTGGACCCATCACCTCACCGGGAGGATTCCCGAGCGGCCAAAGGGGTCAGACTGTAAATCTGATGGCATCGCCTTCACAGGTTCGAATCCTGTTCCTCCCACCACTCCGGACTCGTGTGGGGCCGCTCGGCTCCAGGCGAGTGGCCGATCCGCTCGCGCCCGTCTCGTCTGCTGCGACTCCCACGCGATCTCGCGTCCGCGACCCTCGCCCTTGTGCGCCGCTCCTGCGCGTGCTCCGGCGCTCGGACGCACGCGGGCGTAGTTCAATGGTAGAACGTCAGCCTTCCAAGCTGAACGCGTGGGTTCGATTCCCATCGCCCGCTCCAACCTCTCCGGCCGTCCGGGTCGGGATCGCGTGCGAGGGGCGCGGCGCTGCTGTAGCTCAGCGGTAGAGCACTTCCTTGGTAAGGAAGAGGTCTTGGGTTCAATCCCCAACAGCAGCTCCATCTCGGCTCCTTCTCCCTCCGGCTCCCCCCACAGAACACCCGCTCGCGCCGTGCGCGCGCGGTCGCTCCTCCAGCCGCGCGCCCGGCGCGCGGAACGTCCAACCCCACACGCCGAGCGCGTTGCTCCGCGTGTCCCGAAACCGCCACCCGAACCACCGAACGCACCGCCGGGCGACGCCCGGCCGCATCCTCTCCCGAAGGGACAACGCAGATGGCCAAGGAAGTCTTCCAGCGCACCAAGCCCCACGTCAACGTCGGCACGATCGGCCACATCGACCACGGCAAGAGCACGCTCACCGCGGCGCTCGTGGCGCGTTCGGCCCACAAGTACAAGACCAAGGCCAAGACCTACGCCGAGATCACCAAGGGCGGAACGGTGCGCTCCACCGACAAGACGGTCACGATCGCGGCCTCGCACTCGGAGTACGAGAGCCCGAAGCGCCACTACGCGCACGTGGACTGCCCGGGCCACGCCGACTTCATCAAGAACATGATCACGGGCGCGGCCCAGATGGACGGCGCCATCCTGGTGGTGTCGGCCGCCGACGGTCCGATGCCCCAGACGCGTGAGCACGTGCTGCTCGCGCGCCAGGTGAACGTGCCCTATATCGTGGTGTTCTTGAACAAGATCGACCTGGTCGACGACCCCGAACTGATCGAGCTGGTCGAGGTCGAGATCCGCGACCTGCTCAACAAGTACAAGTTCCCGGGCGACGACACGCCCATCATCCGCGGCAATGCCAAGGCTTGCATCGAGAACGGGCCGGGCGACGACAAGGTCAACGCCTGCATCGACCAGCTGGTCGAGACGCTCGACGCCTACATCCCGGCGCCGGTGCGCCTGGTGGACAAGCCGTTCCTGATGTGCGTCGAGGACGTGTTCTCGATCGAAGGTCGCGGCACCGTCGTCACCGGTCGCATCGACGCCGGCAAGGTCAAGGCCGGCGACGAGATCGAGATCGTGGGCATCAAGGACACGCGCAAGAGCATCGTGACCGGCGTGGAGATGTTCCAGAAGGTGCTCGACTTCGGCGAGGCCGGCGACAACGTCGGTTGCCTGCTGCGCGGCCTCAAGAAGGAGGACGTGGAGCGCGGCATGGTGCTGGCCCAGCCCAAGACGATCACGCCCCACAACCACTTCGAGGCCGAGGTCTACATCCTCTCCAAGGACGAGGGCGGTCGTCACACGCCGTTCTTCAAGGGCTACCGCCCGCAGTTCTACTTCCGGACCACGGACGTGACGGGCGAGAGCCAGAAGCTCACCGCCATGGACGGGCACGAGGCGGAGATGTGCATGCCGGGTGACAACATCCGCATGGAGGTCAAGCTGATCACTCCCGTGGCCATGGAGCAGCAGCTGCGTTTCGCCATCCGCGAGGGTGGCCGCACGGTCGGTGCCGGCGTCGTCACCAAGATCATCGAG
The DNA here is from genome assembly GCA_964631945.1 of uncultured Planctomycetaceae bacterium. Taxonomy (GTDB): domain Bacteria; phylum Planctomycetota; class UBA1135; order UBA1135; genus JABFRZ01. The sequence goes on along the minus strand of CAZWAY010000042.1, from coordinate 21,306 downwards.
TAGTCCCGCCCTTGCCCGCCGCGCCGTCCCCCGAGCGGACGGCGCGAGCGCGCGAACCGAGCTCCGGCCATGAAGATCAAGGAACGCTACGTCTACCTGGTGTGCACCGAGTGCTCGAACCGGAACTACACCACCCACAAGCGCCAGAAATCGACCAAGAAGCTCGAGAAGAGCAAGTACTGCCGCTTCTGCAGGAAGCACATCCTGCACAAGGAGAAGAAGCTCTGATGCGCCACCGGGGCCGAGTCCGGCCCCGGGCGTCCAGGAGTCTCGCCGCGTGGCAAGCCCATGACGATCACGCCCGAAAAGAAGGAGCCAGGCAAGATGGAGAGCGCACCGCTCCCGCAGCCCTTGTCCGAGCCCGAGGCGGCACCCGGCCTGTTCGCTCCCTACCGGGAGGACCAGGGCCGGCACGTGCGCATGCTGGCCTTCTGGTCGCTGGTGTTCTTCATCGGATTCGGCTGCCGCTTCCTGCACGACCTGCTGATCCAGTGGGTGGCGCTGCGCACGCCCTTGGGCGGCGTGCGCCTGCCGGTGGTGGGCATCGACCTCACGCCGGCCTTCCTGGTCTCCGCGCTGCTGTTCAGCGCCTGCCTGCTGCTGGCGCACCGCTGGCTGCGCAAGCCCAAGATCGCCGACCTCCTGATCGAGACCGAGGCCGAACTGCTCAAGGTCACCTGGCCCAAGGGGCAGGATGTCTGGAACGCGTCGCTGGTCGTGATGGTCAGCGTGGTGCTCCTCGGGCTGTACCTCGCCGCGGCGGACATCTTCCTGTTCCGGCTGATGCGCACCCTGATCCTGGGGACCTACTGATGGCCTACAAGTGGTACTTCGTGCGCTGTCAGTCGGGTCGCGAGGACTCGATCCGCAAGCAGCTCGAGACGCGCATCCAGATCAAGGGACTGCAGGACGTCATCCCGCAGGTGCTGGTGCCGTTCGAGCGCGTCACCGACCTCAAGGGTGGCAAGCGCAAGGTCGTGTCGCGCAAGCTCTATCCCGGCTACCTGATGGTGCAGGCCGACTTCGGCGAGAGCGGCGAGGAGCCGCGCATGCTCGAGGCGCGCACCACGCTGCGCGAGACGCCCGGCTTCGGTGACTTCCTCGGGACGCGCGGCGAACCTTCGCCCCTGACCGAAGCGCAGGTCACCAGCATCCTCTCGCGCATGTCCGACAGCGAGGAGCGCCCGCAGGTGGCGATCTCGCTGCGCAAGGGCGACATGGTCAAGATCAAGTCGGGCGCGTTCGACGGCTTCGACGGCACGGTCGACGAGGTCAACCCCGACAAGGGCACGGTCAAGGTGATCGTGACCATCTTCGGCCGGCCGACGCCGGTCGAACTCGAGTACTGGGAAGTGGAGTCGTTGTAGACCTCGCGCGCGGCGAGCCCACGACAAGCGAGAGCCGAGAGACGTTCCGAAATGGCCAAGGAAATCACCGCCAAAGTCAAGTTGCAGTGCCCCGCCGGGCAAGCCACTCCGGCGCCCCCGGTCGGTCCGGCCCTGGGCGCCCACGGCGTGAACATCGGCGCGTTCGTCAAGGAGTTCAACGACAAGACGCGCGACCAGATGGGCATGATCATCCCGGTCGAGATCACGGTCTACAAGGACCGCAGCTTCGACTTCATCATGAAGTCGCCGCCGGCCTCGGTGCTGCTCATCAAGGCCGCCAAGCTCGAGAAGGGCGGCGGCAACGTCGGGCACGAGGACCCGGTGGGCAAGGTCACCAAGGCGCAGGTGCGCGAGATCGCGAAGATGAAGCTCAAGGACCTGAACGCGCGCGACCTCGAGCACGCCGCGCGCATCATCGAGGGGACCGCGCGCTCCTCCGGCATCCAAGTCGTCGACTGAGAACAGCCATGCGCAAGCGCAGCAAGCGTTACGAAGAAGCCAGCAAGCGCATCGACCGCGCCAAGCTGTATCCGCCCCGTGAGGCCCTCGGGCTCCTCAAGGGGCTGCCCGCACCCAAGTTCGACGAGACCGTCGACGTGGTCGTGCGCCTCGGCATCGATCCCAAGAAGACGGACCAGCTGGTGCGCGGGGCCGTGTCGCTGCCCAAGGGCCTGGGCAAGGCCGTGCGCGTGGTGGTCTTCGCCGAGGGCGACAAGGCCGACGCTGCTCGCAAGGCCGGGGCCGACGAGGTCGGCTCGGAGGACCTCGCCAAGCGCATCCTCGACGGCTGGCTGGACTTCGACATCGTCATCGCCAGCCCCGACATGATGAAGCACGTCGGCAAGCTCGGAAAGGTGCTCGGACCCCAGGGCAAGATGCCGAGCCCCAAGTCGGGCACGGTCACGCCCGAGGTCGGAACCGCGGTGCAGGAGTTCAAGGCCGGCAAGGTCGAGTTCCGCACCGACGCGGGGGGCAACGTGCACGCGGCCGTGGGCAAGCGCTCGTTCTCGGTCGACGATCTCGAGCAGAACCTGACCGCCTTCCTCTCCCACCTCACGAGCCTGCGTCCGGCCTCGGTCAAGGGCAACTTCCTGCGCAAGGTGTCGGTCAGCACGACCATGAGCCCCGGCACCCTGATCGCCTTCGAGAGCTAGGAGCACAGCCATGCCGAATCAGATCAACCAGATCATCGTGCGTCAGCTCTCCGACGAATTCGCGCGCGCGGAGGGCATGGTGATCGTGTCCCTGGGCGGGCTGACCGTCGACGAGACCGAGAACCTGCGCAACGCCCTGGCCGAGAGCGGCGTGCGCCTGCGCGTGGTCCGCAACCGCCTGGCCGTGCTGGCCCTGAAGAGCCGCGGCATCGAGGTCGTCGACGACCTCTTCACCGGCAGCGTGGCCTGCGCCTGGGGCAGCAGCGAGGACGCGATCAGCGTCGCCAAGGTCGTGACCAAGGCCCAGCGCAGCGCCGATCCCAAGCGCAAGGCGAAGCTCGCCTTCAAGGGCGGCTTCTTCGAGGGCAACCTGCTCGACGCCAAGGAGACCGCCGCCCTGGCCGAGCTGCCCGGCAAGAACGAGCTGCGCGCGATGCTGCTGGGCGTGCTGAGCGCTCCGGCGCGCTCGCTGGCCACGCTGCTCGCCGCCCCGGGCTCGTCGCTCGTGCGCGTCGTCCAGGCCCGTGCAGACAAGGGCGACGACGCCAGCCAGGGCGAGAGCACGCCCGCCTAGCCTCGCGCTCCGCCACCCATCACCGGAGCGCGCCCGCGCCCCGGCCAGACCCACCCTCCATCCGTTCCAGAGAATCAGGCAAGAAAGGACCCCATGTCGGACGCAGTCGCCGAACTCGACAAAGATCTAGAAGAGCTGGCCTCCAAGCTGGACAGCCTCTCCCTCATCAAGGCCTCGCAACTGGTCAAGCACCTGGAGAAGCGCTGGGGCGTGAGTGCCGCCGCGCCCGTCGCGGCGGCCGCGGCTCCCGCAGCCGGAGCCGGTGCCGCTGCCGCAGCCGAGAAGACCACCTTCTCGGTGATCCTCGAGGCCGCTGGAGACAAGAAGATCCAGGTCATCAAGGAAGTCCGCGCCATCACCGGCCTCGGCCTCAAGGAGGCCAAGGATCTGGTGGACGGTGCGCCCAAGGCCATCAAGGAGGGCGTCACCAAGGAAGAAGCCGCGGACATCAAGGCCAAGGTCGAAGCCGCTGGCGGCAAGGTCAAGGTGGACTAGATAGGGCACGCCCTTTTGCCCTCCTCGGACCTGCCGAGGGGCCTCACGGCCCCTCCCAGTCGAGCCCGCGTCGCGGAAGGCCGAGGCTCCCCTCACCGGGGGCCGGGTCTGCTGCGTACACGGGTCGGACGGGTCCGCCCGCTCGAGCCCTGGTCTGCTCCCGATACGTCGTTCCTCCGGACGGGCGTGGGCCCTGGCCCCACCCGTCCGTGCCCCACGCCTGAGTTCCGCAGCTCCTCCGTCCCGTTCCTTGCCCGAAGCCGATGACCGCGACGACCCAAGTTCCCAAGAAGTTCGGACGCTACCGGCACGTGATCGAGGTCCCGGACCTGACCGAGATCATGCGCAAGGCCTGGGAGGACTTCCTGCTGATGGAGGTGCCCCAGGCGAGTCGGCCCGCACGCGGTCTGGAGGAACTCCTGCGCGAGGTCTTCCCGATCTACTCGTACGACAAGACCATGTGCCTCGAGTACGTGGGCTACGAGCTCGGGCGCCCGCGCTACACGATCGAGGAGTGCCGCAAGCTGCGCCTCACCTTCGGCTACCCGTTCAAGGTGCGCCTGCGCCTGGTCAAGCCCGAGCCGATCGAGGAGGAGGTCTATCTCGGTGAGATCCCCGTGATGATCGGGGGCGGCGAGTTCATCATCAACGGCTCCGAACGCGTCATCGTCAGCCAGCTCCACCGCTCGCCCGGCGTGGACTTCTCGATGGACACGACCAGCACGGAGCGCAAGCTCCACAGCTGCTGGATCATCCCCGAGCGCGGCTCGTGGATCGAGCTGAACGTCACCAAGAAGGACATCCTGACGGTCCGCATCGACCAGTCGGGCAAGTTCTCGGCCGTGACGCTGCTGCGCGCGCTGGACGAGAAGCTCTCGACCGACCAGGACCTGCTGCGACACTTCTACGCCACCAAGACCGTCAAGAAGGCGCGCGGCCAGACCGAGAGCGCTTTCGCCAAGTCCATCACGGGCAAGGTCGCGGTGGGCGACATCGTGGTGCTGAAGACGGGCGAGGTGCTGGTGCCGTCCGGCTCCGCCATCTCCGAGGCCGCGGCGGTCGAGGTCGGCGCCAGCGACCTGGCCGAGGTCGAGATCGTGGACGCGGAGGCCGGCGAGATCGACCTCTTGATCATCAACTCGATGCGCGAGGATCCGTGCAAGAGCCACACGGAGGCCCTGCTCAAGATCTACAGCCGCCTGCGACCCGGCAATCCGCCGCAGCTCGAGAAGGCGCGCGAGCTCTTCCACGAGAAGTTCTTCGATCCGCAGCGCTACCGCCTCGGACGCGTCGGTCGCTTCCGCCTCAACCGCAAGTACGGCCAGACGATCCCGGAGGACGTGCAGGTCCTGCAGCCGGCCGACATCGTCAACTCGATCAAGTACCTGATCGGCTTGCGCAACGGTCAGGGCGAGATCGACGACATCGACAACCTCGGCAACCGGCGCGTGCGCACGATCGCCGAGCTGGCGGCCGAGGAATTCCGCAAGGGGCTCCTGAAGCTGCGCCGCACGGCCCAGGAGCGCATGAACCTGGAGAACCCGGAGACGGTCTCCCCGCGCAATCTGATCAACTCGAAGACCTTCTCCAGCGCGGTCGAGTACTTCTTCGGCCGCGGCGAGCTCAGCCAGGTCGTCGACCAGACCAACCCGCTCTCGCAGATCACGCACGAGCGGCGCCTCTCGGCCCTCGGCCCGGGCGGTCTGAACCGCAAGCGCGCCGGCTTCGACGTGCGCGACGTGCACCTGTCGCACTATGGACGCCTGTGCCCGATCGAGACCCCGGAAGGCTCGAACATCGGCCTGATCAGCTCGCTGGCGCTGTACGCGACCCTGGACGCTTACGGCTTCCTGGTCACGCCCTATCGGGTCGTGCGCAAGGGCAAGCTGACCGACGACGTCGTGCAGCTGCGGGCGGACGAGGAGTCCGGCAAGGTCATCACGCCGGCCGACGTCGAGGTCGACGCCGACAGCAACCTCAAGGGGCCACGCGTGCTGGCGCGCCGGGACGGCGACAACGTCGAGGTTCCGCCCGAGGAAGTGGACTACGTCGACGTGTCGCCCAAGCAGATCGTGGGCGTCTCGGCCGCGCTGGTGCCGTTCCTCGAGCACGACGACGCCAACCGCGCGTTGATGGGCTCGAACATGCAGCGTCAGGCCGTGCCGCTGCTGGTGACCGAACCGCCGCTCGTGGGCACGGGCATGGAAGAGGTCGTGGCTCGCAACACCAACCTGGTGATGCGCGCCGAGAAGGCCGGTACGGTCTCGTACGTCGACAGCCAGGTGGTGATGGTCGACGACGAGGAGTACCGCCTGCACAAGTACCGCGGGCTCAACGAGCGCACCTGCCAGACCCACAAGCCGGTCGTCAAGGAAGGCGACAAGGTCCAGAAGGGCGACCTGCTGGCCGACGGCGCCGCTACCCGGGACGGTGAGCTGGCCCTGGGGCGCAACGTGCTGGTGGCCTTCATGCCCTGGGAAGGGCTGAACTACGAGGACGCCATCCTGGTCTCCGAACGGCTGGTCAAGGACGACACCTTCACCTCGATCCACATCGAGGAGTACGAGGTCGAGATCCGCGAGACCAAGCTGGGCAAGGAGGAGTTCACGCGCGACATCCCCAACGTGGGCGAGAAGGCCCTGGCGAACCTGGACGAGAACGGGATCATCCGCATCGGGACCTCGGTCGACGCCGGGGACATCCTGGTGGGCAAGGTCGCGCCCAAGTCGAAGAGCGAACTCACGCCCGAGGAGAAGCTCCTGCACGCGATCTTCGGCCGTGCCGGCGTGGACGTGAAGAACGCCTCGCTGACCATGCCCCCGGGCACGCGCGGGGTCGTGATCGACGCGCAGAAGTTCTCGCGCCGCGTGAACCTGACGGATTCCGAGCGCCAGCGCGTGCTGACGCAGATCCGTGATGCGGAGAAGGACTTCCTGCGGGCCTTCAAGGAGCACACCCAGACCATGCTGGTCGAGGTCGAGAAGATCCTCGGCGTGCAGGTGCAGGACGACATCACCGGGGGCCGCGTGGCACTCGACGATGCCGCGACCTTCGACGCCATGCGGCGCATCAAGCTGCTGTGCCTGGCCACGGCCGAGGACAGCACCGAGCCGGCCAAGCGCGAGCGGGCCCTGGTCGTGATCAACGAGAACCAGGTGCGCATCGAGCGCCGCGAGAGCGAGAAGAACAAGATCGTGAACCGCCTCTCGCGCGGCGACGAGCTGCCCACCGGGGTGCTCGAGATGGTCAAGGTCTACGTGGCCACCAAGCGCGCCCTGTCGGTGGGCGACAAGATGGCCGGGCGGCACGGCAACAAGGGCGTGGTCTCGAAGATCATGCCGGTCGAGGACATGCCGTGCCTGGCCGATGGCACGGTGGTGGACATCGTGCTCAACCCCCTGGGCGTGCCGAGCCGCATGAACGTGGGCCAGATCCTGGAGACGCACCTCGGTCTCGCGGCGCGCGCGCTGGGCTGTCGCTTCCACTCGCCGGCCTTCGACGGTGCGCACGAGAGCGACATCGAGGAGGCCCTGCGTCAGGCCAAGCTGCCGACCAGCGGCAAGTTCGAGCTCTACGACGGGCGCACGGGCCAGGCCTTCGAGCAGGGCGTGACCGTGGGCATCATGTACATGCTGAAGCTGCACCACCTCGTGGACGAGAAGGTGCACGCCCGCGCCACCGGTCCCTACAGCCTGATCACCCAGCAGCCGCTGGGTGGCAAGGCGCGCTTCGGGGGCCAGCGCTTCGGCGAGATGGAGGTCTGGGCGCTGGAGGCCTACGGGGCCGCGGCCATCCTGCAGGAGCAGCTCACCGTCAAGTCGGACGATGTCGACGGCCGCACCAAGATCTACGAGTCGATGGTGAAGGGCCTCAACATCCTCGAACCGGGGACGCCGGTCTCCTTCGAGGTGCTGTGCAACGAGATCAAGGGGCTCGGGCTCAACATCGAGCTACAGAAGAAGGTCGCTCTCTAGCCGGGAGGCTCAACGATGTCCGAGATCACAGAAACGACCAATCGCATCAACGACTACGGCAGCGTCAAGATCAGCTTGGCGTCGCCGGAGGACATCCGCTCCTGGTCCTACGGCGAGGTCAAGAAGCCGGAGACGATCAACTACCGCACCTACCGGCCCGAGCGCGACGGCCTGTTCTGCGAGCGCATCTTCGGCCCCGAGAAGGACTGGGAGTGCTTCTGCGGCAAGTACAAGGGCATCAAGCACAAGGGCATCGTCTGCGACAAGTGCGGCGTGATGATCACGCACAGCCGCGTGCGCCGCAAACGGATGGGCCACATCAACCTGGCCGCGCCGGTCGCGCACATCTGGTTCTTCAAGGCCATGCCTTCGCGACTCGGGACCCTGCTCGACATGAAGACGTCGAGCATCGAGCGCGTGGTGTACTTCCAGGACTACGTCGTCATCGAGCCGGGTGACACTCCGCTCGAGGAGAAGCAGCTCCTGACCGAGGAGGAGTTCCGCCAGGCGCGCACCAAGTACGGCTCCGAGTTCGAGGCCGACATGGGGGCCGAGGCGATCAAGAAGATGCTGCGGCGCCTCGAGCTGCAGAAACTCTCGCTCGAGCTGCGCGAGGAACTGCTGTCGACGCGCTCGAAGCAGCGCCAGAAGGACATCATCAAGCGCCTGCGCACGGTCGAGATGCTGCGCGACTCCGGCAACGACCCGTCCTGGATGGTGTACGAGGTCATTCCGGTCATCCCGCCGGACCTGCGTCCGCTGGTGCTGCTCGACTCGGGCAACTTCGCCACCAGCGACCTGAACGACCTCTACAGGCGCCTGATCAACCGCAACAACCGCCTCAAGAAGCTGCTCGACCTCAACGCGCCCGAGGTCATCATCCGCAACGAGAAGCGCATGTTGCAGCAGTCGGTCGACGCGCTGTTCGACAACGGGCGCTGTCGCCGCCCGGTGCTGGGCTCCTCGAACCGGCCGCTCAAGTCCCTGACGGACATGATCAAGGGCAAGCAGGGGCGCTTCCGCGAGAACCTGCTGGGCAAGCGCGTCGACTACTCGGCGCGCTCCGTGATCGTCGTCGGTCCCGACCTGCGCCTGCACCAGTGCGGTCTCCCCAAGAAGATCGCGCTGGAGCTGTTCCAGCCGTTCATCATCCGGCGCCTGAAGGAGCTCTCGCTGGCCGACACGATCAAGTCGGCCAAGCGCATGCTCGAGCGCCGCGACGAGGAGGTCTGGGACATCCTCGAGGAGGTCATCCGCGACCACCCGGTGCTGCTCAACCGCGCGCCGACGCTGCACCGCATGGGCATCCAGGCCTTCGAGCCGGTGCTCATCGAGGGCAACGCCATCCGTCTGCACCCGCTGGTCTGCGGCGGCTTCAACGCCGACTTCGACGGCGACCAGATGGCCGTGCACCTGCCGCTCAGCTACGAGGCCCAGATCGAGGCCTCGACCCTGATGCTGGCGACCAACAACATCTTCTCGCCGGCCAACGGTCAGCCGATCATCACGCCCTCCCAGGACATGGTGCTCGGTCTCTACTACCTGACCAAGGACCACATCGGCGCCTACGAGAAGGAGGAACCGCGCTTCTACAGCGCGCTCTCCGAGCTGTTCCTGGCGCACGGCCACGGCAGCACCCAGACGCACCGTCCGCTGCGCCTGCGCATGGATGCTGGGCGGCAGGTCAAGAACAGCCGCACCAGCGCGCCGATCGAGGTCGACGCCCAGGGCAAGCTGGAGATCGGCGGCAAGAAGGAATACCCGCTCACCACGGTCGGGCGCGCGATCTTCAACGACATCCTCCCGGCGGGGATGCCCTTCTACAACTACGAGCTCGACAAGAAGGGCATCGCCGCGCTGATCAGCGACTGCCACCGCCTGCTCGGCCGCGACGCGACCCTGCGCCTGCTCGACGACCTCAAGGACCTGGGCTTCAAGGCGGCCACACGCGCCGGTCTCTCCTTCTCGAAGGACGACATGCGCGTGCCCGACTCGAAGGAGAAGATCATCGATCGCACCCAGAAGGAGATCGAGAAGGTCGAGAAGGCCTTCGGGAAGGGCATCATCACCGAGGGTGAGCGCTACCTGAAGATCATCGACATGTGGACGCACGCGCGCGAGCAGCTCGGCAACGACCTGATCCGCGTGCTCAAGGAAGACGTGCGCGAGGGCGATCCCTACGTCAACCCGATCTATTGCATGGTGGCCTCGGGCGCGCGCGGCTCGATCGACCAGATCCGCCAGCTGGCCGGCATGCGCGGCCTGATGGCCAAGCCCTCGGGCGAGATCATCGAGACCCCGATCAAGGCCAACTTCCGCGAAGGCCTGCGGGTGCTGGAGTACTTCAGCTCGACCCACGGCGCGCGCAAGGGCTTGGCCGACACGGCCCTGAAGACGGCCGACGCCGGCTACCTCACGCGCAAGCTGACCGACGTGGCCCAGAACGTGGTCGTCAGTCAGGACGACTGCGGCTCGCCCAACGGCGTCTACAAGTCGGCCGTCTACAAGGGCGAGAAGATCGTGCTCACGCTGGCCCAGTCCGTGCGCGGGCGCGTGGCCCGCGACACGATCATGGACGTCGTCTCGGACGAGGTCATCGTGCGCGAGAACGAGGTCATCACCGAGGAGGCGGCGCAGCGCGTCGAGGCTCTCGGTTACGAGAAGCTGCGCGTGCGCAGCCCGCTGACCTGCGAGTCGGGTCTGGGCGTGTGCGCCCGTTGCTACGGCATGGACCTCTCGCGCGGCACGATGGCCGAACGCGGCCTCGCGGTCGGCATCATCGGTGCGCAATCGATCGGCGAGCCGGGCACGCAGCTGACCATGCGTACCTTCCACATCGGGGGTACGGCCAGCCGCGCGGTCGAGGAGTCCGAGGTGCGCGCCAAGCGCGACGGCGTCGCGCGCTTCAACAACGTGCGCTCGGTCGTCAATCGCGAGGGCGAGACGGTCGTGCTCAACCGCAACGGCGAGATCCTGCTGGTGGACGAGCGCGGTCGCGAGCTCGACCGCTATGCCGCGCCCATGGGCGGCGTGCTCAAGATCAAGGACGGCCAGAGCATCAAGATGCGCGAGACCCTGTGCACCTGGGACCCGCACCACGTCCCGATCCTGGGCGAGTTCGAGGGCCGCGTGCGCTTCGAGGACCTGATCGAGGGCAAGACCCTCAAGAACGAGCGCGATTCACGCGGTGGCGTGCGCAAGCTGGTGATCGAGCACAAGGGCGACCTGCACCCCCAGCTGATCCTCGAGGACACCGCGGGCCAGGCCCTGGCGCTCTATCCGATCCCCGAACGCGCCTACATCGAGGTCGAGGACGGCCAGACCATCAAGGCCGGCGACATGCTCGCCAAGTCGCCGCGCGAGATCGGCGGCACGCAGGACATCACCGGCGGTCTGCCGCGCGTGACCGAGCTGTTCGAGGCCCGCAAGCCCAAGGATCCCTCGGTCATCTCCGAGATCGACGGCTTCGTCGAGCTGGGCGAGAAGAAGCGCGGCAAGCGCACGATCCTGGTGCGCGCGCTCGGCCCGAAGGGCGAGGTCATCGAGGAGCAGGAGCACGCCGTGCCGCAGGGCAAGCACCTGCGCGTCCACAAGGGCGACGAGGTCCGCGCCGGTGATCCGCTGGTGGACGGCCCGCTCGTCCCGCACGACATCCTGCGCATCAAGGGCGAGGAGTCCGTGCAGGACTACCTGCTGCGCGAGATCCAGAACGTCTACCGCTCGCAGGGCGTGACCATCGACGACAAGCACGTCGAGATCATCCTCGGGCAGATGATGCGCAAGGTGCAGGTGGTCGACCCGGGCGACAGCGAGTTCCTGCCGGGCGCGGTGGTGGACAAGTTCCGCTTCCGCCGCGAGAACGAGCGCCTGCGCAAGGATCGCAAGAAGCCCGCCACGGGCCAGACCCTCTTGCTCGGCGTGACCAAGGCCTCGCTGTCCTCCGAGTCCTTCATCTCGGCCGCGAGCTTCCAGGAGACCACCAAGGTCCTGACCGAGGCCGCCATCGCCGGCCGCAAGGACCACCTGGTCGGGCTCAAGGAGAACGTGATCCTCGGGCACATGGTCCCGACCGGCACGGGCTTCCGCGACCACTACCGCACGCGCGTGAAGAAGAACATCGACTTCGGTGAGATCGGCAAGGGCAGCAGCCTGAGCGTGGCCGCCATGGACGCGCAGATGGAGGCCCTGATCAGCGGCGACATGGATCCGCTGGTGCCCCGCGAGGCCTCCGGGCTGCTCGGGCGTACCGGGACCGAGGCCATCAAGGACGTCCCCGGCGGGAACCCCAAGCTCGGCGAGATCGTCCCCACCGAGCGCTCTGACGACGAGGAGTTGCCCGTGGACCCCTTCGATGCCGCCATGGGCTCGGGCTCCCTGAGCGAGGACTGAACCCCCTCTCCGGCCTGCGCCTTGACGGCCGGTCGTTGCCGCATAGAATCCCTGCCCCTCATTCCAAGAACGATGCCCACCATCAATCAGCTCGTGCGCAAGGGCCGGTCCCGCAACCGCCGGCGCTCCAAGTCGCCCGTGCTCGAGGCCTGTCCGCAGAAGCGCGGCGTGTGTCTGCAGGTCAAGACCCAGACGCCCAAGAAGCCGAACTCGGCGCTGCGCAAGGTCGCGCGCGTGCGACTCTCGAACGGCAAGGAGATCACGGCCTACATCCCCGGCGAGGGACACAACCTGCAGGAGCACTCGATCGTGCTCATCCGCGGCGGGCGCGTGCGCGACCTGCCCGGCGTGCGCTACCACATCCTGCGCGGGACCCTGGACGCCTCCGGCGTGGACGCGCGCCACAACGGGCGTTCGAAGTACGGCGCCAAGCGCCCGAAGAAGTAAGGAAGCACATGCCCCGCAACTACGCCTCCACGGCTCCGCTGCTGCTGCCGGATCCGAAGTTCAAGTCGATGCTCGCGACCAAGATCATCGACAAGCTGATGCTGAGCGGGAAGAAGACCACCGCCCAGAAGCTGTTCTACGAAGCCCTCGACCTGGCCTCGAAGAAGCTGCCCGACGTCGTCGACCAGTCCGAGATCTTCACCAAGGCCGTCGAGAACGCGAAGCCGGCCGTCGAGGTGCGCTCCAAGCGCGTCGGCGGGGCCAACTACCAGGTGCCGCGCGAGGTCAAGAAGGCTCGCCAGCAGTCCCTCGCGATCCGCTGGCTGGTCGACAACGCCCGCAAGAAGAAGGGCAAGCGCATGGCCGTGCGCCTGTCCGAAGAGCTGGTGGACGCCTTCCAGGGCACGGGCGCCACGGTGGCCTGGAAGGAACAGGTCCACAAGATGGCCGAGGCCAACAAGGCCTACGCGCACTACGCCAGGTAGGCGTGGGCCCGATGGGCGCGGCCCGCCGGGCGTGCGCCTCGCCCGTTTCGCGGCCCGCTCCGGCGGGCCGCTGCGTTTCTCCTCCCCGCGCCCATGGACATCCTGATCCTGCGCGATCCCCGCGAGTCGCTGGCCAAGTGCTCGCTCACGCCCCTGCGCGGTCTCGCGCGCGTGCGTTTCGTCGAGTACGACCGGGAACGCCGGCTGGCGGCGGGCGAGCGCATCCTGCTGCACCCGGAGGGACAGGAGTTCTCGCCGGCCGACCGCGGGCGCGACCTCCTGCTGGTCGACTGCGCGTGGCGTCGCGTGCCGCAGCTGCTCGGCACCGTGGACGGCGTGCTGCACGCGCGCCGATTGCCGGTCCTGGTCAGCGCCTACCCGCGCAAGAGCAAGCTCTTCGCGGACCCCGCCACGGGCCTGGCCTCGGTGGAGGCTCTCTACGTGGCAACGCTGCTGATGGGTTCCCCGCGGCCGGAGCTGCTGCAGCACTACCGCTGGCGAGCCGAGTTCCTGGCCGCCAATCGAGCGCAGCTCGAGCCCCTGCTCACGCCCTGAGGGCGGTGGGGGACCCGCTGGCTCGCGGTCGGGCCCCCGGATGCCGTATTTAAGGCGTCATGCCTGCGGCGCCCACTCCGCTCGCGCGCATGCGCAACCTCGGCATCGTCGCGCACATCGACGCGGGCAAGACCACCGTCTCCGAGCGCATCCTGTTCTACAGCGGCGTCGAGAGCCGCATGGGCGAGGTCCACGAGGGCACGGCCACGCTGGACTACCTGGCCGAGGAGCGCGCGCGCGGCATCACGATCACGGCCGCGGCCACGAGCGTGCCCTGGCGCGAGCACGTGATCCACCTGATCGACACCCCCGGGCACGTCGACTTCACGGTCGAGGTCGAGCGTTGCATGCGCGTGCTCGACGGCGCCGTGCTGGTCGTGAACGGCGTGGCCGGGGTCCAGGCCCAGTCGGAGACCGTGTGGCGACAGATGAAGCGCCACCGCGTGCGCGCCCTGGCCTTCGTCAACCAGCTCGACCGTCCCGGCGCCGACTTCCTGCGCTGCGTGGGCGATCTGGAGGCGCGCCTGGGGCTGGCGGCGGTGCCCGTGCAGTACCCGCTGTTCGCGGGCCGCGAGCGGCGCATCCTGGTGGACCTGGTCACGCTCCAGGCCCTCGAGTTCCCGGAGCAGGACCTGGGCCGCCATCCGCGCGTCGTGCCGATCCCGCGCGAGGTCCAGGACGAGGTCGCCGTGCTGCGCGCCGAGCTGCTCGACGTGCTGGCCGAGGAGAGCGAGCCCGTGCTGGCGGCCGTGCTGGAGGAGCGCGAGCCCGAGCCCGCGCTGCTGCGCGCCGCCCTGCGCGCGCGCGTCCTGGCGGGAACGCTGGTGCCCGTGCTGGCCGGCGCGGCGCTGCGCAACCTCGGGATCCAGCCGTTGCTCGACGCAGTGGTCGACTACCTGCCCTCGCCGGGCGACGTCGAGCCCGAGCGCGGCATGCACGCCGAGACGGGGGCGCCACTCCTGCGCCCGCCCGATCCGCACGGGCCGGCCTGCGCGCTGGGCTTCAAGCTCGTGGCCGACGCCAACGAGGACCTGCTCTTCGTGCGCGTCTACTCGGGTTGCCTGCGGCCCGGCATGAAGCTCTACAACCCGCGCGTCAAGCGCATGGAGCGCATCGCGCGCGTCCTGCGCATGCACGCCGAGCAGAAGACCGCGCTGGCGCAGGCCCTGCCGGGCGAGATCGTCGCGCTCACGGGCTGCAAGCTGAGCGTCACCGGCGACACCCTGTGCGAGCACGAGGAGCCGATCCTGCTGGAGCGCCCGATCTTCCCCGAGCCGGTGCTCACCCGCGTGATCGAGCCGCGCTCCAGCGCGGATCGCGACAAGCTGTGCGCGGCACTCGAGCGCCTGGCCTTCGAGGACCCGACCTTCACCGTGCGGCTGGACGAAGAGACCGGGCAGTGGCTGGTGGCCGGGATGGGGGAGCTGCACCTCGAGATCAAGGAGCACCGCTTGGCCCAGGACTTCCATCTGGCGGTGAGTGCCGGCCAGCCGCGCGTGGCCTACCGCGAGGCCCTGCTCGGTCCCGCGCGGGGCGCCGGTCGCGTCGACCGCGTGCTGGGAGGCGTGCACGTGTTCGGGGCGCTCGAGCTCGAACTCGGACCGGCCGCCGCGCGTCCGGGTCAGGAGTCGGGCCAGGGCGCCCGGGTCGAGTGGGACGAGGGCTGCCCGGTCCCGCTCGCCTTCCGCGCGGCCGTGGGCGAGGCCCTGCGCCTCGAAGCCGATGTCGGTCCGCGCTTCGGGTTTCCCCTCGGCGGCGTGCACGTGCGGCTCACGGGCGGAGAGTCGCGGCCCGAGCTCGACAGCGAGCCAGGCTTCGTACAGGCCGCGAGCCAGGCCCTGCGGGCCGCCCTGAACGCGGCCGAGGTCGCGGTGCTCGAGCCCCTGATGGACTTCGAGATCGGGGCGCCGCCCGAGGCCATGAGCGCGATCCTGGCCGACCTGAACGCGAAGAAGGCCGAGATCCGCGAGCTCTCGGCCGATGGCGAGTGGCGCACGGTGACGGGGTGCGTGCCGCTCTTCCACGTCTTCGGGTACGCCACGACCTTGCGCTCCCTGTCCCAGGGCCGCGCGAGCTTCGCCCTGACGCCGGCGGGCTTCCGGCGCGTCCCCGAGGGCGAACTCGGCGCGCGCGGGCTGGCGTGGAGCTAGCCCCGCCCCCCCCTTTCGGCCCGATCGAGCCAGGGATCCCAGCGGAGGATTGACCCTCCCCGGGTGGACTGCTAGTTTCTCCGCCCCTTTCCAGCTCCCGGCCCCCGCGTGGGGTGTCCCGGGAGTCGGGAGGGAACAGCACATGAGCGATTCGAAGATCCAGATCCGCATGGAGGCCTACGACCACGAGGCCCTGGACCAATCCGCCGTCGAGATCGTCGAGACGGCGAAGAGGACTGGGGCGCGCGTGGCCGGACCGATCCCGCTGCCGACCCGGATCGAGCGCTACACCGTGCTGCGTTCCCCCTTCATCGACAAGAAGTCGCGCGAGCAGTTCGAGATCCGCACGCACAAGCGGCTGATCTACATCTCCGAGCCCACCGCCCAGACGGTGGACGCTCTGAGCAGTCTCAACATGCCAGCGGGCGTGGACATCCGTATCAAGGCCTGAGCCTAGAGCGCGGGCCCGGCGCGTCCGGGATCGCGTGGGATCGGTCGCGTCGCGCGGCCCCGCCCGAGCCGAGGACTCCTCTCCCCGGCAAGCTCTTCACAACTCCCTTTCCTCACCCATCCGTGCCGCGTGGCCAGGCGTCGGTTCTCGCTCCCTCCTCGAGGAGCGTGGACCCTGGTCGAACCGGCGGGTGACCAACGGTTCTCGAGGAATCATGACGCTGATCCTAGGACGCAAGCAGGGCATGACCCACGTCTTCCGCGAAGACGGCACCCTCATCGGGGTGACCGTCGTCGTCGCGGGTCCGTGCACGGTCACGCAGGTGCGCACGCAGGAGAAGGACGGCTACCACGCCATCCAGCTCGGCTTCGGCGACACCACCGAGAAGCGCACGAGCCAGCCGCTGCGCGGGCACTTCACCAAGGTCGGCTGCGCGCCGAAGCAGCGCCTGCGCGAGGAACGCCTCAAGGCTCCCAGCGAGCGCAAGGCCGGCGACACGGTCTCGGTCGCGCTCTTCAGCGCGGGTGACCTGGTGGACGTGGTCGGCACCACCAAGGGCCGCGGCTTCTCCGGCACGATCAAGCGGCACGGCTTCCAGCGTGGCCCGGAGACGCACGGCTCCATGAACGTGCGCCAGCCGGGCTCGATCGCCAGCAAGCGCATCGGCAAGGTCGCCGCCGGCAAGCGCATGTCGGGCCACTACGGCCACGCGCGCCAGACCACCAAGAACCTCGAGGTCGTGCGCGTCGACTCGCAGCGCAATCTCCTGTTCCTCAAGGGCGCCGTGCCCGGTCCGAACGGCGGCTTCGTCGAGGTGCAGAGCGCCAAGACAGGCGTCAAGAAGACCCCGCAGCCGGTCGGCGGCAAGGCCGCCAAGAAGGACAAGAAGTAGGGCGCCATGCAAGTCAAGAGCTACAAGGCCGGCAGCCTCGGCCAGGTGGAAATCGACGAGCGCCCCCTGCACGACAAGGGTGGCAAGGCGCGCGTGCTGTACCGCACCCTCAAGGACGCGGTCGTCATGCACCAGGCGAACCAGCGTCAGGGCAACGCCTCGACCAAGGGGCGCAACGAGATCGCCGGCTCGGGCAAGAAGCCCTGGAAGCAGAAGCACACCGGTCGTGCGCGCGCCGGGGACCGCAAGTCGCCCATCTGGCGCGGCGGCGGCACGGTGTTCGGGCCGAAAACGCGCGACTGGAGCTACCACATGCCGGCCAAGGCCCGGCGCGTGGCCACGCGTACGGCGCTGTTCGGCAAGCTCAAGGACGGCGAGGTCGTGGTCGCGGATCTGGGCACCTTCGCCGAGCCCTCGGCCAAGTCCGCGCGCAAGATCCTGGCCGACCTCGGCCGGCCGCGGCGCGCGCTGATCGTGATCGAGTCGTACGACCAGGCGCTGTGGAAGTCCTTCCGCAACTTCCCGCGCGTGGCCGTGCGCACGGCCGACGAGGTCTGCGCGCACGATCTGGTGGCCGGTGGCCTGGTGATCGCCCAGGCGGCCGCGCTGGAGAAGCTCACGCGCCGCATCGGCAACACCGCGGCCAGTACGGGAGGTGTCGGATGACCACCATCGACCGCAGCTACCACCTCATCCGCCGTCCGCTCGTGACCGAGAAGGCCACGGACGACTCGGCCCGCCGCAACGCCTACTCCTTCCGCGTGCCGCGCGACGCCAACAAGGTCGAGATCCGCCAGGCCGTCGAGCGTCTCTTCAGCGTGAAGGTGCTGAGCGTCAACACCCTGAACGTGAAGGGCAAGTGGAAGATCCGCGGGCGCAGCATCGGGCGCACGCAGGAGTGGAAGAAGGCCATGGTCGTGCTCCAGGAAGGCCAGACCATCGACGTCCTCTGACGTCGCCAGCGCGAGGAATCAGCCATCATGGGCATCAAGACCTACCGACCGACCTCCGCGGGCCGCCGCCACGGCAGCGTGCTCGACTTCTCGGAGATCACCCGGCGCAAGCCGGAGCGCTCGTTGCTCGAGCCGGTCCGCAAGAGCGGCGGCCGCAACAACGTCGGGCGCATCACCGCGCGTCACCGCGGCGGCGGCAACAAGCGCCACTACCGGCGCATCGACTTCAGGCGCGACAAGGACGGCATTCCCGGGCGCGTGCATTCGGTCGAGTACGACCCCAACCGCTCGGCCAACATCGCGCTGGTCGCCTACGCGGACGGCGAGAAGCGCTACATCATCGCGCCCCTCGGCCTGGTGGTGGGCCAGACGATCCTGTCCGGCACGGGCGCGGATCCGCTCCCTGGCAACTCGCTCAAGCTCGGTCAGATCCCGACCGGCCTGATGATCCACAACATCGAGATGCGTCCCGGTCGCGGCGGGCAGATCTGCCGCACGGCCGGGTCCTACGCGCAGCTGCAAGCGCGCGAGGGCGACTACTGCGTGGTGTCCCTGCCCTCGGGCGAGCTGCGCAAGATCCACGTGGAGTGCCGGGCGACGATCGGCCGCCTGGGCAACACCGACCACCAGAACGTGAGCGTCGGCAAGGCCGGCCGCAACCGTCACCGCGGCTGGCGTCCCTACGTGCGTGGCACGACCATGAATCCCGTCGACCACCCGCACGGCGGCGGCGAGGGGCGCACCAAGGGCGGCCGCCATCCGGTGTCGCCGAGCGGGGTGCTGGCCAAGGGCGGCAAGACGCGCAATCCGCGCAATCCCTCCAACCACTTCATCCTGCGCCGGAGGAAGCCCGGCAAGCATTATGGGTCGTAGCGTCAAGAAGGGTCCGTTCGTCGATCTCAAGCTGCAGAAGCGCATCACGCGCGGCGAGGGCAAGTCGACCCCGATCAAGACCTGGTCGCGGCGCTCGACGATCACGCCCGAGTTCATCGGGCTCTCGTTCGCCGTGCACAACGGGCGCACGCACCTGAAGGTCTTCGTGACCGAGGACATGGTTGGCCACAAGCTCGGCGAGTTCGCGCACACGCGCGTATTCCGTGGTCACACCAACAAGAAGGAAGCCGAGCGGAAGGGCGAGGCCGCACCGGAATGAGCGCTTTCGTCGCACGCCACCGCTTCGCACGCATCACCGCGCGCAAGGCCCGTCTGGCCGCGGATCTCATCCGCGGTTGCGAGGTCAACCAGGCGCTCGAGATCCTGCAGTTCTCGCCGCGCCGTGCCGCGGTCTTCTACCTCAAGGTCCTCAAGTCGGCCGTGGCCAACGCCAGCCAGGACGAGGACGTGGACGTGAACAAGCTGGTCGTCACGGACGCGCGGGCCGACGACGGTCCGCTCCTGCAGCATCGCCTGCGCTGGCGCCCGGGTCCCCAGGGACGCGCGATGCCCGTGCGCAAGCGCACCAGTCACCTGACCGTGGTCGTGGCCGAGCGCACGGAATAGGCAAGGAACAGCACACTCCATGGGACAGAAAGTACACCCCACCGGCTTCCGCCTCGCGGTCATCGAGCCCTGGCGCTCGCGCTGGTACGCCACCAAGAAGAACTTCGGGCGCCTGCTGGTCGAGGACGACCAGATCCGCAAGTACATCTACAAGGAGTTCCGCTCGGCCGGCGTGCCGCGCATCGAGATCGAGCGCACCGGCGAGGCCGTGAACATCATCGTGCACACCGCACGACCGGGCGTGCTGGTCGGGCGCAAGGGCGTGCGCGTGGAGCAGCTCAAGAAGAGCCTGCAGGACATCACCGGGATGACCTGCCACCTCACCGTGCGCGAGATCAAGCGGCCGGAGCTGGAGTCCACCCTGGTGGCCGAGGTCGTGGCCGAAGCGCTCGAGAAGCGCATGGCCTTCCGGCGTGCGATGAAGAAGGCCATCCAGACCACCATGCAGGCCGGCGCCAAGGGCGTGAAGGTCGAGATCAACGGTCGCGTGGGCGGCTCGGAGATGTCGCGCCAGGCCAAGGAGCGCGAGGGTCAGGTGCCGCTGTCCACCCTGCGTGCCAACGTCGACTACGGCACGGCCGAGGCGCGCACCACCTGGGGCGTCATCGGCGTCAAGGTGTGGATCTACAAGGGCGACCTGGAACCCGGCGAGAAGATCGATTGGCGCGGACAGGGCGAGGGCAATCGCCCGCGCGGGCGCCGGGATGGCGCCGACCGTCGCACCCCCGTCTGAGACGCAGCCCCCCGAACCCCCCAGGAGCAACGACCCATGTCCTTGATGCCCAAGCGGACCAAGTACCGCAAGCAACACCGCGGCCGCCTGCGTGGCATGGCCACGCGCGGGAACACGGTGTCCTTCGGCGACTTCGGCCTGCAGTCGCTCGACTGGGGCTGGATCACCGGACGCCAGCTCGAGGCCGCGCGCGTGGCCGCCAACCGGGCCTCCGGCGGCCAGGCCAAGGTCTACATCCGCGTCTTCCCGCACAAGTCCGTGTCCGGCAAGCCGGCCGAGACGCGCATGGGCGGCGGCAAGGGCGACGTGGAGTACTGGACCGCCTGCGTCAAGCCGGGAACGGTGCTGTTCGAGATCGGAGGCGTGGCCGAGGACCGCGCCAAGCTGGCCTTCAAGCGCGCGGCGCACAAGGTCCCGATCAAGGTCAAGATGATCAAGCGCCTGCCCACCACGTGAGGATCCGAACGTGAAGATCGAAGAGGTCAAGACCAAGACGGACAGCGAGCTGACCTACGAGCTCGACAAGATGAAGAAGGAGCTGTTCGAGCTCCGCTTCAAGTCGCGCACCGCCGGAAACTCCAGTCCGGCTCGCATCCGCGTGCTCAAGCGCACCATCGCGCGCGTGCACACCGTGCGCCACGAGCGCGCCAAGCAGGCCAAGAAGGGCCCCGGGAAGAAGTAGGACATGACCAGCACTGCACGCCATTCGCGACGAGCGCTGATCGGCATCGTCACCAGCACCAAGACCCTGAAGACGATCACGGTCGAGGTCGAGCGCACCTTCAAGCACGCCAAGTACGGCAAGTACTTGCGCAAGCGCAAGCGCTACCTCGCGCACGACGAGGAGGGCACGGCCAAGCTCGGGGACAACGTCGAGATCGCCTCGACCCGTCCGCTGTCCAAGCGCAAGCGCTGGCGCCTCCTGCGCGTCATCAGCCGTTCGCAGCTGGGCGGCCTCGATCACGGTGACGCCGCGGCCCAGATCATGGCGGACATCACGGGCAAGGCCCAGGTCGGGACGGAGGCAGCCCAATGATCCAGATGCAGACCATGCTCGACGTGGCCGACAACACGGGCGCCAAGCGCGTGATGTGCATCAAGGTGCTGGGCGGCTCGAAGCGCCGCTATGCCGGGTTGGGCGACATCTTCGTGGACTCGGTCATGAT
>CAZWAY010000041.1:0-46147 GCA_964631945.1 uncultured Planctomycetaceae bacterium | reverse complement strand
CTGGTCGCGCGCCTGGCGGCCTCGCCGCGTCTGGCCGCGCGCGCGGCGGGCGGGACGCTCGAGCTGTTCGAGGCCTTCGAGGCGCGCGGCGAGCTCGCGCCCGGCCTGGGGCAGGCGCTGGCGCACGAGGCCGGGGAACGCGCCGGGGCGCGCCACGGCTGCCGCGGGTGTCCGACGCCCTGTGGCTGGGTCTTCGAGCGCTCCGACGGCCAACGTCAGGGCGCGCGCTTCGGCGCCAGCCACGCGCTCGGCGTGGCGCTCGGGCTCGAGTCGCTGGACGAGGCCTTGTCGTTGCTGGCGCTGTGCGACGGCCTGGGGCTCGACGCGAAGGAGGCCGGCGCGGTGCTGGCGCTCGTGTGCACGGCCACCGAGCGCGGCTTGCTCCCGGGCGCGAGCCCGCGCGGCTGCCGCGATGCGCTCGCGCGCGGGCTCGAGGCCCTGGTCTCGGATCCAGGAGCGCCGGGACGCGGGGGCGCGGCGGCGCTGGCGCGCGAGCTCGGTCTGGAGGACGAGGTGCCAGAGAGCCGTGGACAGGCCGTGCGCCCGGAGGCTAGCCGCGCGGCCCTGCTCGGACAGTGCGTGGCCGCGGGCGGCGCGGATCCGATGCGCAGCTTCCCGTTCCTGCTCGAGAGCGCCGCGCACGAGCGCTTGAGTGCCCTGCTCGCGCCGCTCCCGATCCCGCGCGCCGCGCTCGACCCGAGCAGCGCAGCGGCCAAGGGCCGGCTCGTCTACTGGCACGAGAACCTGATCTCGGCCGTGGACCTCACGGGCTTCTGCGCCTTCTCGGCCGCAGGCCTGCTGGCGGACGGCCTGGCCACGCTCGACGAGCTCGGCGCCTGGATCCTGCCCGCGGCCCTCACGGATCCCGCCGATCCGGGCTGGGCCGCGCGCGCGCCGGGCGAACGCCTGCTGGCGGCCGGCGCGAGCCTGGTGCTGGCGCGGCGCGCGCTCAACGCGCTGTACGGCGCGGAGCCCGAGGCCGACCGGCCGCGCTTCGCGCGCGCCGCGCTGGACGAGGCCGGGATGCTGGACGAGTACCGCGCGCTGCGCGCGCTCGAGCGCGACGGGCGGCCGAGCGCGGCGGCGCTGGCGCGGCTGGCGCGGCCGGAGTTGCTCGAGCTCGGCCTCGCGACGCTCGCGCCGTTCGTGACGCTTGCGAGCCTCGAGCCAGCCGCGGCGGAGGCGCTCGACGCGCGCCCGACTCCGTCAGGCCGCGGGCGGGTCGTGCTGCGCGCGCGCGGCGCTCTGGCGCAGGAGCTCGGGGCCGAGCGCGCGCTGGTGCTGGAGCTGCCCGCGACCGTCGCGGTCGCGCTGCGCGCGCTGGCCGAGCAGGAGCCCAGCGCGGAGCCGCGCCTGTTCGCGGGGGGGCGCCTGGTCCCGGCCGTGTGGCGCGCCGGCCGCCGCCTGGCGCCGGGCGATCCGGTCGCGAGCGGGGACGTGCTCGAGCTCGTCACGGCCATCGGCGGCGGATAGCGACGGCTGCGCGCTCTGGAGCGCGCTGGCGCGGGTCGATAGTGTCCAGCGGGCGATGGAACTGCTCGTGCTCAAGACCGGCGCGCTCGGCGACGTGGTGCGCACGACCTCGATCCTGCCGGGGCTGGCCAAGAAGCACCCCGGGCTGCGCGTGACCTGGTTGACCGCGCACAGCGCGCTGGAGCTCGTGCAGGGCCAGCGCCGCATCGCGCGCGCGGTCGGCGTCGACGCGCGCGACGAGCGCTCGCTGGCGGCGGCGCAGGCCGACCTCGCGCGCACACCCTGGGCGCGCGTGCTCTCCTTCGACGACGAGGAGCCGCTGTGCCGGCTGGCGACGGCGCTGGGCGGGACGGGCGCGGACGGCCGTCTGAGCGGGGCCTACCTCGACGGGCACGGCCAGCGGCGCTACACGCCCGACGTCGCGCCGTGGTTCGACATGGGCCTGCTCTCGGTGCACGGCAAGGCGCAGGCGGACCGCCTGAAGCTCTTGAACCGCGCGAGCCACCCCGCGCTCTTCGCGCGCATGCTCGGGATCGAGATGGGCGAGCCGGAGCTCGTGCTGCCGGACGCGGCCCGGGCCTTCGGCGCCGAGTTCGCGCGCCGCCACGGGTTGCACGCCAGCGGTCCCGTGATCGGCCTCAACACCGGCTCGGGCGGGCGCTGGGAGTCGAAGAAGCTCTCCGAGGAGCGCACGCTCGAGCTCGCCAGCGCGCTGGCGCGCGCGCTCGAGGGGCGGGCCACGTTCCTCCTGTGCGGCGGGCCCGAGGAGGCCGAGCGCAACGCGCGCCTCGGACGCGGGCTCGGCGCGCGCGGCCTGCGCTGGGTCGACGCGGGCACGCAGAACACGCTGCTCGAATTCACCGCGCTGGTGGCGCGCTGCGGGCTCCTGATCACGAGCGACTCGCTCGCGCTGCACCTCGCACTCACCCAGAAGGTCCCGATCCTGGCCTTCTTCGCGCCCACCCCCGCGCACGAGATCGAGCTCTACGGCCGCGGCGAGGCGGTGTGCAGCACGGCCCCGGACTACGCCTCGTACCGCCGCGACGCGGACACGAGCACGCTGACGGTCGAGCGCCTGCTGGCGGCGGCGCTGCGGGTGCTGGCGCGGGCTGGAGCGCGCAGCGGGTAGCGCCCGCGGGGCAGGCTCTCCCCGGCGCGCCTGCGCGGCCCTATCCTCTGGGCCGCCGCATGCGTTACCTCTGGCTCCTCGCCAAGGGCCTCGAAGGCCTCGGGATGGTCGTGGTCCTGGTGGGCCTGGTGCTCTCGATCCAGCTCGGCTTCCAGGACGACGGGCTGAAGTCGATGAAGTACGAGAGCTACGCGCTGGTCGGCGGCGGCGCGATCTTCGTCGTCGGGCTGTTGCTCGAGCGTCGCATCGGAGCACGCTAGGATGGGTCGTGGCTGAGAAGCTCCTGCTCGCGTGCGCCGCCGGCGTCCTGCTCTCCTTCTTCGCCGCGCAGGAGCCGGCGCGGACGCAGGACCCGCGCCAAGGCGAGGGTGTCACCGCGGCTCAGGCCGAGCAGGAGCGCGTACCCGCCACCCCGTCCGCGAGCGAGCACCCGAACGTTCTCTTCTTCGTCCTCGACGACCTCAACGATTGGATCGGCGCCCTCGGGGGTCATCCCCAGGCCCTGACTCCGAACATCGACCGGCTCGCGGCGCGCGGTGTCCTGTTCACGAACGCGCAGGCTTCCGCGCCGGTCTGCAACCCCTCGCGCACCGCGGTGCTGACCGGCATCGCTCCGCATCGCTCGGGGCTCTACGGTCAGGCTCCGAACTTCCGCGACGCGTGGCCGGAGACGGTCACGTTGCCGCAGCGCCTGCGCTCGTTCGGCTACGAAGCGCTGGGCGCGGGCAAGGTGTTCCACTACGCCGACCCGTCGTCCTGGAGCGCGTACTTCCCCTCGAAGGAAGCGCCCACGGCGGAGGATTCCGTGTCGCTGCGGCAGCTCGAGACGAAGTGGCGCGTCGCCGGGGGTTACTCGGCCGCCGCCGTGGAGGCTCCGGCGTCGAGCTTCGGCGATGGCAAGGTGGCGGATTGGGTCTGCGCGACGCTGAAGCGTCCGCCCGCACAGCCGTTCTTCGTCGCCTGCGGTCTCGAGCGGCCGCACGTGCCGTGGGTCGCGCCCGCGGCCAGCTTTGCGAAGTTCCCGCTCGACGAAGTCCGCCTGCCTGCGACGAAGAGCGGCGATCTCGACGACGTTCCCGCGGCCGGACGGGCGATGGGCGACCGCCCCGCGGTCAAACCCGAGCAGGCGCGCCTTTCCGTGCAGGCGTACCTGGCCTGCATCTCCTTCGTCGACGACCTCGTCGGCCAGGTGCTCGACGCCCTGGACGCGAGCCCGTGCGCGAAGAACACGATCGTGGTCTTCTGGAGCGACCACGGCTTCCATCTGGGGGAGAAGCAGCACTGGGCGAAGCAAACGCTGTGGGAGGAGTCCACGCGCGTGCCCCTGATCGTGTTGGCTCCGGGCGTGCTGGCGGGTCAGCGCTGTGCGCGCCCCGTGAGCTTGCTGGACCTCTATCCGACGGTGATGGAGCTGTGCGGGCTCCCGATTCCGGAGGGGCTCGACGGTCAGAGCCTGGTTCCGCTGCTGAAGGATGCGGAGGCGCCCTGGGAGCGTCCGGCCCTCACCACCTCGGGCTTCCAGAGCCACGCCCTGCGCAGCAGCCGCTGGCGTTACATCCGCTACGCCGACGGGAGCGAGGAGCTGTACGACCACGAGCTGGATCCGAACGAGTGGACCAACCTCGCCGGCGAGGCACGCCTCGAGCCGGTCAAGGCCGAGCTCGCGCGCTGGCTGCCCAAGGAGAACGCGGCGGACTTGCGGCCGAGAGGCGGGCGAGCCAAGCCCGAGGTCTCCGAGCCCCGACCTCGCTGAGCGAGCCCGCGCGCTACTCGCTCACATCCGGCTCGGTCGCGCCCGGAACGCGCTGCCCGACGTTCGGCCGGACCCACTCGACCACCAGGCTCATCATCTCGTCCGTGGTCTGCGGGCCGTCCTTGACCCACACGGACGGGTCGGGATTGGCCGGGTTGTCCGCGGAGTTGTCGTAGGTCGCGGTCACGCGCACGCGCGAACCCGCCGGAGCGAAGCGCGGCTCGCGGAAGACGTAGTCGAACTGCCAGCCCTGGTCCCAGCCCCTGAGGTCGATCAGGTCCTCGCGCGCGCCGTCCGGACGGATCAGCTCGGCCACCATCGACCGGCCGCGCAGGTGCATGTGCGGCGTGAGCGCGCGCAGCAGCACGTCGTGGTGGATCGGGAACTCCTTGGTGAAGGCGATCTCGGGCGTGAAGGGCGGGATGGCGATGTCGACGTTCCAGAAGTTGCGGTTCTCGGCCAGGAGCGCGGGCGGTTCCTTGGCGAGCACCAGCCCCAGGCGCGAGCGGTCCAGGACCGCCTTGCCGTTCGGCGTGTAGTGCATGTCGAAGCGCAGCTTCGAGCCCTTGGGCACGAAGCTCGCCATGCCCTCCGGGTAGGCGCTCGGTCCCTTGCCCGGGAGGTAGCCGAACAGGAACACCCAGCCCTCGTTGGCGGAGCGCGACCAGGGCAGGAGCGCGCGCTTCAACGCCCGCCGCGGCCCGTCGCCCGCGCCCGCGGGAGGCTGGTAGCTGACGGTGACGTGGTGCACGACCGCGCCCACCTCGGGGCGCAGCTCGAGGCGCTGGATCCACAGGTCCGCGGGCACGGCTGGCTCCACGGCGAAGTAGCGCCGCGCGACCACGCCCTCGCTCGGGACCTCGAAGCGCTCCTCCATCTGGAACACGAGGTCCGGCTCGCCGATGCGCCAGCCGTCGGGGTAGAGGTAGGCGCGCGGCGTCTCGGCCGGATCGCCCTCGGGCGCGCCGGCCTCGATCCAGGCGGCGAGCGTGGCCCGCTCGGCCGGCGACAGGCGCCGGTCGTTGCGCCACGGGCCGGAGTCGGCGGTCGCGAACCAGGGCGGCATGACGCCGTCCTCGACCACGAGGTCGATCATGGCCTTGCGGCCCTTGGCCTGGGCGTAGGTCTCGAGCGCGAAGGGCGCGACCCCGCCGGCGCGGTGACACTCGACGCAGTTCTGCGCCAGGATGCGCGCGACCTCGCGGTGGTAGGTGGGCGCGGCGGACTCGCGAGGGTCCGGCTGGAGCGGATCGATCCCGAGCACGCAGCCCGGCGCGCTGGTCGCCGCCACGAGCACCTTCTCGCGCGCCAGGGTCTGCTCCAGCGCGTTCCGCAGCCACGCGTGCTTGGCTCCGGGCTGCACGACTCCGCGTCCGACCTGATCGTCGATCGCGCCGCGGTAGACCAGCGTGCGCGCGCCGTCGAGCACGAACACCTCGGTCGTGGTGGTGGCGCCCAGCGCCGCCCCCAGGCGTTGCTCGGGGTCGTGCACCATGGGCCCCTCGAAGCCGTGCTCGGCCATGTCGGCGCGGATCTCGGCGGGCGTGTTGTGGGAGCTCTCGTTCAGGAACAGGAAGGCCACGTCGCGCGCGCGGAATTCGTCCTCGACGCGCGCCAGGTTCTTGGCGGTGCGTTGCGAGACCGGGCAGCCCACGTCGCGTATCGCCAGCACCAGCACGCGCCCCGCGAAGTCGGAAAGCCGGCCCGCGCGTCCGTCGAGATCCGCGAAGGCCAGGTCGGGCACGAGCCGACCCACGTTGGTCGTGCGCGCGTCGAGCTCGAGCGCCTGCTCCTGCGTCAGCGCGCGCAGACGCGCGGCGCCCGCGGCCGATTCCGACGAAGGTCCCGGGGCCAGCCGGTCACAGGCGCACGGGAGCAGCGCTGCGGCGAGCAGGAGGGCGGAGCCGGGCGACGGACGCATCGTTCCCTCTTCGGCCGGCGCGGGCACGCGGCCTGACCACGGCCTGCCCCCCGCGCCTCGCGCGAACTGCCAGGCGGCCTTTTTTCCGGGGATCGTCGCAGCCTCGCGTGGAGCGCGGCCGATCAGGGGGCCGTGGAAGCCCCCCAGGTCCAGCCCATTCCGCTCGCCGCGCCCAAGCTGCGCCTGCTGGAGGGCACGAGCTCCGCGCCCGGGAGTTCGCGCGGCTCGCTGCGCGCCTGGATCGTGCTCTTCGGCGCACTGTCCTTCGCCGGCGGTCATGGCGTGTTCCTGTTCACGGCCCTGACGCGCCTGCAGGGTCTCCCGAGCCGCGCCGAACTCGGCGGTCCGCTGGAGATGGCCGTGGTCGGCTGGTTCCTGGCCGCCGCGCCGCTCGCGTTCACCAGCGCCGCGCTGCGCCGCCGCTTCCTGCTGCTCTCCTCGGGTCTGGCCTGGTCGCTGGCCTCGAGCGCGCTGACGCTGACGATGCTGGCCGCGGCGTTCTACCTGCACGCCGTGGCGCTGGCCTGAGGCCGCGCGTTACGGCGCCCGAGAATCGATGATCCGCTGATTCGCCGTCCGCGCGTCCGTCGCGTAGGTCCGCGGATGCCGACGAGGCACCCCCGAGTCGACGGGACTAGAATCGGTGCGTGGCGAATGCGCGAGAGGACGGCGCTCCCGGCCCGCGGGCGGGGGAGGTGACGCAGTATCTCGAAGCCCTGAGCGCCGGCGACTCGGGGGCGTCGGAGCGGGTCCTCGAGATGGTCTATGCCGAGCTCAGGAGTCTGGCCGACGCCCACCTGCGGGGCGAGCGCGTCGGGCACACGCTGCAGCCAACGGCCCTGGTGCACGAGGCCTGGATGCGGCTGGTGGACCAGAGCCGGGTGCAGTGGGAGGGCAAGGCCCATTTCCTCGGTGTCGCAGCCCTGGCCATGCGGCGCGTGCTGGTGGATCACGCCCGCGCGCGCGGGCGCGACAAGCGCGGCGGAGGCGCCGAGCGAGTGCCGCTGCAGAGCGATCTCGCCGACGCCTTCCACGTCGACCTGGACCTGCTCGCCCTGGACGAGGGCCTGCGCGAGCTCCAGCGTCACAGTGAGCGTGCGGCGCGCGTGGTCGAGCTGCGCTTCTTCGCCGGGCTGTCCGAGGACGAAGCCGCGCACGTGCTCGGCGTGACGCGCCCGACGGTGACCCGCGACTGGCGCGCGGCGCGGGCGTGGCTGTCGGACTGGATGGGGCGCGGGGAGGCGAGGTGAGCGCCTTCGAGGAGGCCGCCGAACTCCTGGAGGAGCTCGTCGCCCTGCCGGCGTCCGAGCGCGAGTCCGCGCTCGTGCGGCGCGCGTCGGTCGAGGAGGTGCGGGCCCTGGTGAGGCGCATGCTGGCCGGCGAGGCGCGTCCGCTCGCGGGCCTCGACGCCGGGGTGATCGCACTCGGGGGCGGCCCGCCCGAGGGCCCAGCGAGCTTCGCGCCGCGCGGTCCGCGCTACCGCGTCATCGAGGAGCTCGCGCGCGGGGGCATGGGCGTCGTGCTGCGCGGCCGTGACGAGGAGCTGGGGCGCGACGTCGCCATCAAGGTGCTGCGCCGCGGGGGCGACGCCAGCGCGCGGGCACGCTTCGTCGAGGAGGCCCAGGTGGCCGGGCAGCTCCAGCACCCCGGGGTGGTGCCGATCTACGAGATGGGCACCGATGCCGAGGGCCGGCCCTTCTTCGCGATGAAGCTGATCGAGGGCGAAACCCTCGCAACGCGTCTGGCCGCGCGCAGCTCGCCCGCCGACGGCCGTGCGCGCTTGCTGGCGGTCTTCCTGCAGGTGTGCCAGACGATGGCCTATGCGCACGCTCGCGGCGTGATCCACCGCGACCTGAAGCCCTCCAACGTCATGGTGGGGTCCTTCGGCGAGGTGCAGGTGCTGGACTGGGGCCTCGCCAAGGTGCTGGACGCGCCGCTCCAGGCCGCGGGCGTGCGCGCCCCAGAGCCGGCGCGCCTCGAGACCGTGCGCACGCGCGACTCGTCCGGCTCGGCCTCGCTCTCGGGCTCGGTGATGGGCACGCCGGGGTACATGCCGCCGGAGCAGGCCCGCGGCGAGGTCGAGCGTCTGGATCGCCGCGCCGACGTCTTCGCGCTGGGCGCGATCCTGTGCGAGATCCTGTGCGCAGAGCCGCCCTTCCCGGGGGCGCGCGAGGAGGCCCTGCGGCGCGCGCGCGCGGGCGACCTCGCGCCGGCCCGAGCCCGCCTGGAGGCATGCGCTGCCGATCCGGTGCTGGTCGCGCTGGCGCGAGACGCGCTCGCGCCGGAGGCGGACGCGCGCCCGGCCGACGCCGGCGTGCTCGCGCAGCGCATCCAGGACTTCCAGGCCCGGAGCGAGGAGCGCCTGCGCGCCGCGGAGCTCGCGGCCGAGACGGCGCGGGTGAAGGCGGTCGAGGAGCGTCGCGCCCGGCGCCTCACCGCGCTGCTCGCGCTGGGCGGCGTGGGCCTCGTGCTGCTCGTCGCGGGAACGCTGGGCTGGCGGGCGCACGAGCGCGGACAGCGCGTCTCCTCGCTCACGGCCGAGGTCGGGGCCGCGCTCGACGCCGCCGCCGCGCGCGTCGGAACGGCGCGGGCCGCGCCGGTGGGCGAGGACGCGCCCTGGGTGGCCGCGGGCATCGCGCTGGCCTCCGTCGAACGGCTGCTGGCTTCGGGCGAGACCGAGCCCGGCGTGCGCGTGCGCCAGGCCGACCTCTCCGCGGCCTTCTCGGCCGAGCGCGCCGCCCATGTGCGCGCCTCCGCGGACTGGCGCCGCGACCGGGAACTGCTGGCGCGCCTGGAGGACATCCGCGCGCCGAAGGGCGACGGGCTGGATCCCTACGACTACGCGCGCATGGAGTCCGGCTATCGCGCCGTCTTCCGGGAGCACGGCATCGACCCGGAGCAGCCGGATCAGGCACGCGCGGCGCTGGCTGCGAGCTCGGTCGCGCGCGAGCTGGCTCAGGCGCTGGAGCAGTGGGCCCTGTGCCACATGGTGCTCCGGGAGGCCGCCGGTGCGCGCGAGCCCTTCTCGAACGTGCTGCTCGAGCTGGCCGAGCACGCCGACCCGGATCCGACGCGCGCACGCATCCGACGCGCCGTGCGCGAGGGCGACCGTGAGTCCCTGCGCGAGGTGGCGCGCGGCGAGCTCGATGCGCTCGCGCCCGAGTCCCTGTTCGCGCTCGCGATCGGGCTGCGCCGTCTGGACGATCTGGGCACGGCCATCGACGTCCTCCGACGCGGAGTGCGCAGGCACCGCGGCGACTACTGGCTGCAGCTGAACCTCGCCATCTTCTTGCGCGCCGAGGCCGGTGGGACTGCGCGCACCGCCGTGCCCTACTTCCACGCGGCCCTGGCGCTGCGCCCGAACAGCCTGGAGGTGCGCCACCTGCTCGGCCAGAACCTGGCGGATCTCGGGGAGCTGGACGAGGCCCTGCGGCTGTTCGAGGAGCTGCTCGTGCTCGAGCCCGGGCAGGGGCACTGGCGCGCGCACCTCGGCGCGCTCCTGGCGGACAGGAACGAGTACGGGCAGGCCATCCCCATGCTGGAGGATGCCGTCGAGCTGGCCCCGGACGATCCCTTCGCGCTGAACCAGCTCGGCAACGCCTACCTGGCGGACGGGCGTCCCTGGCGCGCGCTCGAGCCCCTCCGTCACCTGTGGGAGCGCGAACCCGAGGCCGACAACGCCCTGACCCTGGCCGATGCGTACTTGCTCATCGGCGACGACGATCGGGCCTGGCCGCTCATGCTCCAGTACACGCCCACGGGCTCGAAGCCGGGCGTGCGCTACTACAACCTCGCCAACCTGGCCGACGAGCGGGGCCCCCCCGGTCAGGCCAGGGAGTTCTTCGAGCAGGCCATGGTGCACGATCCGAGCCTGGCCCAGCCGCACTGCAACCTGGCGCGTCTCCTGCGGGACCAGGGACGCTACGCCGAGGCCCGCCTGGAGTATCGTCGCTGTCAGGATCTCGGACGCGCGCAGGCTGGCTTCGCCTACCCGGTGCGCGAGTGGATCGCGGAGGTCGAGCGGTACCAGCTCTACGCCGACGAGCTGGAGCACTACCTCGAACAGGGGATCGACGTCGACGCCACCGAGGAGGCGCTCGAGATCGCCTACGTGGCCTTGCAACGGGGCTGGAACCGTGCGGCGAGCGGCTGGTTCGCCCAGATCATCGCGACTCTCTCGCCCAGCTCCCGCGATTTCCAGCACCACACGAGCTTCGGCGCCGAAGCCGCGGCGCGCGCCGCCGCCGGTCTGGGAGAGGACGCTCCGGCGGACGCATCGGAGCGCGTGCGCCTGGTGGTCGAGGCCGTGCGGCTCCTGCGCCTCTCGCTCTCGCGCCTGATGGCGGTCTTCGAGGCGAGCCCCACCGAGGAACTCCAGGGTACGCGCGAGTGGCTCCAGGACTGGCGCGTCGATCCGAGCTTGGCGGCACTGCGCGACGACGGACGCGTGGAGCTGCCACCGGAGGTCCGCGCTGCGTGCCGGGCGCTCTGGGCCGACATCGATGCCGCCCTGGCGCGCATCGACCAGGTGCAGGCGACCCTCGACTAGACGGATTCCAGTCGGGAAAAGCGCGCGCGTTCTTGATGCACTCGACGCCCTCGCAACGCGTCCCCCAGTGGCCCGGGAGTGCCCGGGCAGGACCCACGAACGGCCCACGAGGCCCTGTCTTGCGAGGAACCACGATGCAGATCCCTCCCTTCACCCGCCGGCTCGCCCGCACCCTCCTTCCCTTCCTCGCGTCCGCCGTAGGAGCCGGCCTGGCCGCCGCACAGACGACCTGGTTCGTGGACGACGACGCCCCGAACGACCCGGGCAAGGGCACGCCCGCGTCCAGCGATCCGCTCGAGAACGGCTCCTCCGCGCATCCCTTCGACGCACTCTCCGAGGCCATCGCCGCGGCCGCGAGCGGCGACACGATCCTGGTGCGCCCCTCGAACCCCGAGCACACCGGCCTCCACTACCACGAGTTCTCGACGGTGGACCTCAGCGGCCCGGGCGCTGCGAAGATCCTGACCATCCAGAGCACCAACGGACCGGCCGTCACGGTCTTCCAGGGCTTGTCGGGCTCTCCCTTCGACGTGGAGCTCTTCCGGGCGGACTCCGGCGAGACCCCGGCCTTCGTGTTCCAGGGCTTCACGCTGCGTGGCGCGAACAACGGCTCGAGCAGTTCGGACATCGGCGGGGCGTTGAAGTGCGTGAACAGCAGCCCGACGATCCGCGACTGCCGCTTCGAGAGCAACCACGCCTACGTCGGCGGCGGGATCTACCTCAGCGGATCGAACTCGCTGGTCGAGGACTGCACCTTCAGCGCCAATTCCGCCGTGCACCAGGGCGGCGCGGTCTACACGGACAACAGCTCGCCGACCGTCTCGCGCTGCTTCTTCGTCGGGAACAGCGCGAACTTCGGGGGCGCCTGGCTGACTCGAACGATCAGCAGTGGAGCGCCGCGGGTCCTGGACTGCACCTTCCTCCAGAACGAGGCCCTCACGGGGTACGGCGGTGCCATGGCCAAGTTCGACGGCGGCACGATCACCGTCGAGCGCACACGCTTCGTCTCGAACGGCGCGGCGACCGACGGCGGAGGCCTGCTCGTCAGCGGCAGCGGACAGGTTTGGGACTGCACTTTCCACTCCAACTCCGCGGTCCGCGGGGGCGGCCTGTTCTTCGGGGCCGGCGGCGGCACCAAGACCGCCTTCAATTCCACCCTCACCAACAACTCGGGCGGTGGCGTGGTCGAGGACAGCGGCGTCATCGCCGGTGAGCTGCGCAACTGCATCGTGTGGGGCAACTTGGGCGTCCAGGTCGGGAGCAACGTCAGCGTGCAGCACTGCGACGTGATGGGCGGCTACGGCGGAACCGGCAACCTCGACGTCGATCCGCTGTTCGTGAACCCGCTGGGCCTCGACGGGATCCCGGGCACCCTGGACGACGACCTGTCGCTGATGCGCGAGTCGCCCTGCATCGACGCCGGGAACACCTTGGTCCTGACCACGCGCTCGCCGCACGTGGACTACCCGCTGGACCTCGCCGGGAACCCGCGCGCCAGCGACAGCGTGTTCGCCGTCGACACCGGTATCGCCGTGGTAGGCCTGACGGTCGACCTTGGCGCGTTCGAACTCGTGCCTCTGACATGGGCGCAGGCCCGGCCGGTGGCTCGGTAGCGCGGCTCCCACCCGATTCGTGCGCCTGCCCGGGGTCTGACGCCTCGGGCAGGCCGTCTTGCCGGGCAGGCCGCCGCGGAGTTCGCGCTCGAGCGCTGACCTGTGTTCTGCGCGCGACGTGCACTACGGCCCTAGTGAGCGTCGGCGATGCTCCGGCCCTGGCGCCAGGCGGACCGGACCCTGGCGAAAGCGGACACGTCGTGGTCCGGGCGACCGTCGAGCACCACGACGTCCCCCTCCAGGCCAGGCGTCAGCTCGCCTGTGCGCGCTCCGAACCCGAAACGGCGCGCGGGGGCGGTGGTCAGCGCGGCCAGGATCGCGCGCCAGCCCAGGCCGGCCCGCTCCATGAGCACGAACTCCTCGCGTGGGTCGAAGTCATCCATGTAGCCGACGTCTGTGCCGAAGAGCACCTCGCCGCCGGCCTGCGCGAACGCGCCAAGCTGGCGGCACGCGAGGGCCAGGAAGCGATCGACCAGCTCCGGCGGCGAGTCCTTGCGTGTGAGCTCCCACTCCCAGAGCTGAAGCGTCGGGACGAGCGCGATCCCGGCCGCATGCATCTTGGCGGCGAAGGCCGCGCTCCATTCCTCGCCGCCGTCCGGGGCGGTGTGCAAGAGCACGTCGATGCCCGCGGCAATGGCCAGCTCCACCCCCGCGTTGGTGGTCGGATGCGCGAGCACGGGACGGTGCTCGGCATGGGCGGCCGCGACTGCGGCGCGCGCGATCTCGAGCGGCAGGACCACGATCTTCCCGGGCGCGGCCGGGGAAGCCGCGAAGAGCTTGATCGCGTCGGCGCCGGCCGCGAGACGCGCGCGCACACCGGCGGTCGCCTCGGCGGGCGTCCCGAGCTCCGGCAGGTGGAGCGGCGCGACGTAGAACGGGCTGCCGTCGCGCGGGCAGAAGGGCATGCCGGCCGTGAGGATGTGCGGCCCCGGGATCTCACCGGCCTCGATCCGCGCGCGGAGCGCGCGCGTGTTCTCGAGGTCCGAGCCCGTGTCGAATGCGTGCACGAAGCCGTGCTCCCCCAGCATCGCGGCGAGCGCTCCCGCGAGTTCCTCCGCCGGTCGGCTCCCCGCATCGGCCCAGCGGGGATCCGTGAAGTGAACATGGCAGTTCCAGAAGCCAGCCAGCACCGAGCGGTTGCGGCAGTCGACTTCTTCGGCTCCCGCCGGGAGCGCGATCTCCGTGCGGCGCCCTACGGCCGCGATCTTGCCCTCCACGAGCACGACGACTCCCTCCTCGATGGGCTCGGCGTCAGGCGAGCGGAAGACGGTCCCTCCGCTCAACGCAATGGGGTGTGCTCCGAGCGCAGGGGGCTCCTGCAACATCGGGTGACTCAGTGCCAAGAGCGTCAGCGACAGGACGGACGTCTGCATCGTGCCACGCGGAATCATGCGGGGCATCGTACTTTGCACGGGGCGGGGCGCAGGCCCGGCCGGTGGTTCGGTAGCGCGGCTCCCACCCGATTCGTGCGCCTGCCCGGGGTCTGACGCCTCGGGCAGGCCGTTTCGCCGGGCGGGCCGCCGCGGGGTTCGCGCAGGCTACGGCGCCTGCGGGGTGGGCTCGCCCTCGCCGCCGCCGTAGCCCAGCGCCGTCAGCTGCTCGGAGAGTCCCGGGTCCAGCTCCAGCGCGCCGGCCTTCAGGCCGAGCAGCGCCTCGGGCGCGACGTACCAGCCGCGCGCCTGGAGCGTGGCGAACAGCGCCTCGGCGCGCTCGCGCTCGTCGGCCGCGAGGTTGGCGCGCTCGCCCGGGTCGCGCGCCAGGTCGTAGAGGTGCCAGATCGGGCGCGCGCCGGCGTCCTCGCTCGCCAGCTCGGGGATCGGGTGCAGGGTCGGCAGGTCGGCCTCGCGGCGCAGCAGCTTGTGGCGGCCGTCGGACAGCCCGCGCCATTGCCAGCAGGGCTTCTGGTCGCCGCCCACCTCCATCGGCGCGGGGCGGTCGGCCGTCTCGCGGCCGGCCATGACCGGCGCCAGGCTCTCGCCCTGCAGGTCCGGCAGCGCGCCGGCCAGCCCGACCAGCTCGAGGATCGTCGGACACACGTCCATCAGGCGCACCTGCGTGTCCACGCGCGCGGGCGCGAGTCCGGGCGCCCACACGACCAGCGGCACGTGCACGAGCTCCTGCCACAGCGCGTGGCTGTGGCCGAGGTTGCCGTGCTCGAAGAATTCCTCGCCGTGGTCGCCCGAGAGCACGATCACCGTGTCGGGGTGCTCGCGCCGCACGCGTTGCAGGAAGGCGCCGAGCTCGTGGTCGATGGCCAGGAGCTCCTCGTCGTAGCGGGCGATCAGGCTCGTCAGGCGCGCGGGCGTGAGGTTGGCCTCCGAGCGCTTGCCGGTCATGTAGTCGTGCACGATCGGACCGGTGAGCTGCAGGTCGGAGGGCGCGGCGTCGAAGCGCCCGCGGTACGCCTCGGGCGGCTCGAACGGGTAGTGCGCGTCCATCACGTGCACGTACAGGCAGAACGGGCGCGTCTCGTCGCGCTGATCGGTGAACCAGCGCTCCACGTCGCCCAGGATCTCGGGCAGCTCGCCGCAGTGCTCGGCGTGGCAGGGCTCGTGGAAGTAGTCGCGGAAGGACTCGGCGCCCTGCGCGAAGCCCACCGGCGGCGTGATGTTCGGGTTGTCCGACCACATCGCCGTCTGCCAGCCCTTGCCGTGCAGCAGCTCGACGAAGGTCGTGAGGCGCGGATTCAGGCGGAAGGCGCGCACCGGCGTCTCGGGGATGGCCTGGCTCACGGCGTGGTGGCGCGAGGGCAGCAGCCCGGTCAAGAGCGTCGCCACCGAGGGTTTGGTCCACGAGGACTGGGCCATGGCGCGCTCGAAGACCACGCCCTCGGCCGCCAGGGCGTCGAGCGTGGGCGAGACCGGTCGCTGGTAGCCGAGGAAGCCGGCGTGGTCCGCGCGCCAGGTGTCGATCAGGATGAAGAGCACGTTGGGTGCCTGGCGCGCGGGAACGGGACGCGTGCCGCGGACGACGACGCCGGGCAGCACGAAGGCGAGCAGCAGCGCGGCGCACGCGCTGAGGGGATGTCCGAGGCGCTCGAGGCGCGCACGCGTCCACAGCGCCGCCAGCGCGGGTACGCGTCGCGCCGCCAGCGCGAGCAGCAGCACCGCGCCGCCCGCGCCGAGGGCCGGCAGCCAGGCGTGCTCGCGCGCGAAGCGCTCGAGCGTCAGCCACGAAAGACCCAGCGCGCCCCAGCCCTGCAGCTCGGCCTCGGCCCGGGCGCGCCAGGCCGCGACGAACACGAGCACCAGCGCGAACACGCTCAGCGCGGCCAGCACGCCGCGCAGCAGGACCGGAGGACGGGGGGACGTCACGGCGCCCCTTATCGGCACAGGACGCGGCGAACCTGGCCCCGAGGC
Organism: uncultured Planctomycetaceae bacterium; assembly: GCA_964631945.1. Lineage (GTDB taxonomy): Bacteria > Planctomycetota > UBA1135 > UBA1135 > JABFRZ01. The sequence goes on along the minus strand of CAZWAY010000041.1, from coordinate 30,350 downwards.
CGGAGGGCCCACGGAGGCTCGAGGGCGCGGGTGGGAGCGCGGCGAGGCTACGATCAGGGCGTCCCCTTGTGGTGCTGCCCGCTCCTGGCCGTTCTGCTGCTCGCGGTGCGCTCGTCGGCCCAGGAGCTCTTCCAGCGCGATTTCGGGCCGCTCGACGGCCTCGCCCACGAACGCGTCAACGCCATCCTCGAGGATCCGCGCGGCTACCTCTGGGTCGCCACGTGGGAGGGGCTCTCGCGCTTCGACGGGCGCAGCTTCGTGAACTACGGGACGAGCGCCGGGCTCGCCGTCCCGCTGGCCTTCACGCTGGCGACGGATCCGGAGGGGCGCCTGTGGGTGGCGCCGCACGCCGCGGGCGTGGCGCGCCTCGAGGAGCAGGCCTCGGGGGCCGCAGCGCGCTTCCGCTCGTTCTCCGTCGAGAGGGCTGCACAGGAGGAGAACGTGAACGCGCGAGTGCGGCCGCGGGGTGCTCTCGCCCTCGGGGAGCTCGAACCGCGCGCGCTGTTGCAGGACTCGCGCGGCTGGCTGTGGATCGGTACGCGCCACGCCGGCGTGGCCTACACCCACGACCCCACCCGGCCGGAGCTGGTCTTCGAGCGTCTGTCTTCGAGCGCAGGCCTTCCGAGCGAGAACGTGTTGTCGCTGGCGGAGGACGCGCTCGGGCACGTGTGAATCGGGACCGGGCTCGGTCTCGTACGCTTCGATCCACGCACTCGGGGACTGCGCGTGTTCTCGCGCTCGGACGGCCTGGCGGGTGAGACCGTCAACGACCTCGTGTACGCACGCGACGGAAGGCTGTGGGCTGCGGTCGGTGGCGGGCTCTCGCGTCTGGATCCGAGCCTCGATCCAGCGGCCGCGCAGGCTCTCGACGGGCGGGGCACCCGCATGTCCGTGCGGGGGGCCCGCCCGCCGCCATCACTCCGGCTCGCGGAACTGCAGCGCGTGCAGGCGCGCGTAGATCCCGCCCTGGGCCAGGAGCTCGGCGTGCGTGCCGGACTCGCGCAGCCGGCCGTGGTGCAGCACCAGGATCTTGTCGGCCCGGCGCACGGTCGAGAGGCGGTGGGCGATGACCAGCGCGCTGCGGCCGCGCAGGAGGGCGTGGGTGGCGGCCTCGATGCGCGCCTCGGTGGCGGAGTCGACGCTGGCCGTGGCCTCGTCCAGGATCACCATGGCGGGGTTGGCCGCCAGGGCCCGAGCGATCGCGACCAGCTCGCGCTCGCCGGTCGAGAGCGAGGCGCCGCGCTCGGCCAGCTCGGTCTCGAGGCCCTGCGGCAGGCGCTGCACGAAGTCGCGCGCGGTGCTGGCCTCGAGCGCGCGCGCCAGGCTCTCGGGCGTGACCGCCGCGCGCCCGAGCACGAGGTTGTCGCGCACCGAGCCGGCGAACAGGAAGTCCTCCTGCAGCACGAGCCCCAGGCGCTCGCGCAGCGCGTCCGGATCGAGCTCGCGCAGGTCGATGCCGTCGAGCGTGACGCGTCCGGCCGTCGGGTCGTAGAAGCGCAAGAGCAGGTTCACGATCGTGGACTTGCCCGCGCCGGTCGCGCCCACCACGGCCACGGTCGCGCCCGGCGGGATCTCGAACGAGAGCTCCGCCAGCACCGGCACGCGCGCGTCGTAGGCGAAGGAGACCCCCTCGAAGCGCACGTGCCCGCGGAAGGGCAGCGGCAGCGCGTGCGGCGTGGCCGGCGCCACCAGGCGCGCGGGCGTGTCCAGGATCGCGAAGATGCGCTCGGCCGAGGCGAAGGCCGACTGCAGCACGTTGTAGCGCTCGCCCAGCTCGCGGATCGGCCCCACGAAGACCTGCAGCCAGAACCAGAACAAGATGAAGTCGCCGGGCGTGACCGCGCCCGCGCCGAGCGTGCTGCCGCCGCGCAGCAGCACGCCGGCCTGGATCAGCACCGTGACCCAGGCCACGATCGGGAAGAACAGCGCGAACAGGAAGATCGTGCGGAAGTTGGCCTCGAGGTAGGCCGTGAGGTGCGCGCCGAAGCGCTCGGAGACGCGCTGCTCGCGCCGGAAGACCTGCACCACGCGGATGCCCGACAGGACCTCCTGCAGGTAGCCGTTCAGGCGCGCCAGCCGCGCGCGCACCGAGCGGTGGGCGCGGCGCGCGCCGCCGCGGAACACCAGGCTGACCCCGATCAGGACCGGCGTCAGCAGCAGCACCACCAGCGCCAGCGGCGGGCTCACGAAGAACAGGAGCCCCATGACCACCGCCACCTTGAGCATGTCGAACAGGAGCACCACCAGGCCCGAGGTGAAGAGCTCGTTCAGGTTCTCGACGTCGTTGGTCACGCGCGTCACCAGTGAGCCGGTCGGGTGGCGATCGAACCAGGCCAGCTCGAGGCGCTGCATGTGGTCGAAGAGGTGCGTGCGCAGGTCGTTGACCACGGCCTGTCCCGTGCGCGTGAGCTGGTTCTCCTCCAGGAAGCGGAACACCGCCGCCAGCAGCACCACCACCAGGTAGCCGGCGGCGAGCACGAACAGCGTCCGCAGGTAGGGCGCGAGCTCGAGCTCGGTGCCCTCGACCAGCTGCTGGCGCGCCGCCAGGGCTTCGGCGATCGGCCCGTCGATGGCGTGCTTCAGCATCCAGGGCGAGACCAGCTCCAGCGCGAACAGTCCGGCCAGGATCAGGAAGCTGAGCGCGAACTGCCGGCGGTGGGGGCGCGCGAAGCGCCACAGGCGCGAGAGCACGGCGCTGTCCCAGGCCTTGGTGGCGACCTCCTCCTTCTCCAGCGCTTCGTCGACGTCGGCCGAGGTCTTGGCGCTCGTCATCACAGCACCTCGAGCTCGGCCGTCATGCGCTGGCGCTCCCAGGTCTCGCGGTACCAGCGCGAGCGCTCGAGCAGTGCGGCGTGCGTGCCCAGGGCCTCGGCTCGGCCCTCGCGCAGCACCAGGATCTGCTCGGCGCCGCGCACGGTCGCCAGGCGGTGCGCGGCCACCACCACCGTACGGCCATGGCCGGCGCTCTTCAGGTTGGCGAGCAGACGCGCTTCGGTCTCCGTGTCGACGGCCGAGAGCGCGTCGTCGAGGATCAGGACGCGCGGATCGCGCGCCAGCGCGCGCGCGATGCAGGTGCGCTGGCGCTGCCCGCCCGAGAGCGTCACGCCGCGCTCGCCGATGAGCTGGTCGAGTCCGTTGGGGAATGCGGCCACCTCGTCCTCCATGGTCACCGCGCGGATCAAGTCCCGCAGCTCGGGCTCGGCCAGCGGCCGATCGGCGCCGAACTCGAGGTTGGCGCGGTAGGTGTCGGAGAACAGGAAGCTGTCCTGCGGCACGTACGCCAGGGCGCCGCGCAGCGAATCCAGCGCGAGCGCGCGGATCGGCGTGCCGTCGAGGCGGATCTCGCCCTGGGCCTCGAACAGGCGTCCGAGCAGGTTGAGCAGCGTGCTCTTGCCCGCGCCGGTCGGTCCGACCACGCCCAGGGTCGTGCCGGCCGGGATCTCCAGGCTGATGCCCGCCAGCGCCGGGCGCGCCGCGCCGGCGTGCACGAAGCCGACCTCGCGCAGACTCAGGTGCCCATGCACCTCGCTCAGCCTGCGCGCATCGGGAGCCTCGACGATCTCCGACGGCCGCTCGAGCAGCTCGTCGATGCGCTCCGCGCTGGCCAGCGCGCGCGGGTACAGCCCGGCGATCCAGCCCAGCGCGATCACGGGCCAGAAGACCTTGAAGCCCAGGTCGACGAACTTGAACAGGTCGCCGGCGTCCAGCGTCTGGTCGATCATGGCCCAGCCGCCCACCAGCAGGATCGGCAGGAAGGCCAGGTCGTAGGAGAGGTGGATCCAGGCGTCCTGCACGCCGCGCGCGCGCGCCAGATCGAGCTGGTGCGCGCGGTTGGCCTCGGACGCAAGGCGGAAGCGCCGGTTCTCGTGGGCCGAGAGGCCGTAGCCCTTGACCACGCGGATGCCCGCGAAGCTCTCCTGCGCGCGCGCCGCGATGTCCGCCAGGCTCTCCTGAACGCGCGTCGAGTAGCGCTGCAGCTTGGGCGTCATGATCATCATCGCGACCGCCACCAGGAGCAGCGGGAACGACATGGCCAGCGCCACGCCGGGCGAGATGTGGAACAGCACCCACAGGCTGCCCGGGACCATGAACAGCGAGCCGAGCACGTACATGCTGCCCGGCCCGAGCAGCATGCGGATGTTCTCGACGTCCGAGGTCAGACGGCTGACGATGTCGCCCGACCGGCTGCCCACGTGGAAGGCCAGCGGGAGTCGCGTGAGCTTGTCGAACAGGTCCTGCTTGAGCTCGACCTCGACCTGGCGCGAGACGCTCACGATCCACCAGCGCTGCAGGTAACGGAACAGCCCCTGCACCGCCGCGACCCCGAGGATCATCCCGACCAGGCGTCCCAGGAAGTGCGGGTCCTCGCGGGCCGAGAGGCGCGAGAGCGCGTCCCCGAACCACAGCGTCAGGCGGATGTCGCACAGCGCCACCAGCGGGATGCACCCGATCCCCAGCAGCAGCGCGCGCCGGTGGCGCAGGAAGCGCCGGACGAAGCCGTAGAGTCGCTTCAAGGACGGGGCGGCGGGCGAAGGCTGCGGCGCATGCTGGAACGCGGCAGCATAGGGAGCGTCCCCGGCCTGCGCGAATCGGGCGAGCGCGGCCCGCGCTGGGCTCCAGCGGCAAGTCTTCTGTAACGCAGGGCGGGGTCGTCGGCCTTTTTTGGTCCGGGAACGGTCCATTGCCGCCGATGTCGGGATGGAGGATCGGGGGGAGTTGGAACTCGGGGGTGACCTCGCTCCGTCGATCCCTAACCAGGTGCGGCTCTCGGCACCTCCCACCACTGCTCGCATGGTCCTGCGCTCTCCTCTCGACCGTGATCCGTTGCTCGACGCCGTCCCGCCGCGTCGGGCGGTGCAGGGTTCGCGGCGCCTCGTCTGCCGCTTGACCACCCTGCACCCCGAGCGCGCGCTCGCGCTCGCGCTGGTGCAGCACCTGGCCCAGGAGCTTCCCGACATCGAGTTCACGCTCGAGGCTCGCGCCGCGCCCGACGTGGTGTGGGTGTGCGGCTACGAGCGCGGGCATGCGCCCGCGATCGACCTCCTGCGCCAGCGCTACCCGCTGGCGCGGCTGTTCGTCACGGGCAAGGAAGCGCCCGAGCTGTGGGCCGACGAGGTGCGCGCGGCCGGTGCCGACAGCGCGCTCGCGTGGCCGCTCGATCTCGGCAGCCTGAACCGCGCCCTGCACCGCGCGCGCCTCCAGCGCCGGGCGTAGTGTCCAGGCGTCGGCGCGCTATCCTGCGAAGCTTGGCGCCCGTCCTCTGCTTCGACGCCGTCCTGTTCGACCTGGATGGCACCCTGGTCGCGACCGACCAGTTCTGGATCGAGTCCGCCGAACGCGGCGCGCGCCGCGCCCTCTCCGCCCTGGGCCGCGCCCGCCCGCTGCCCACGCCCGCCCAGTGGATGTCGCTGGTGGGCTTGCCGCTGGAGGTCGGCTTCCGCGCGCTCTTCCCGGAGCTGGGCGAGGCCGAGCGCCAGGCGGTGCTGAAGGCCTGCGTCGAGGAGGAGGAGGCGCTGCTCGCGCGCGCGGGCGTGCCGGCCATGGAGGGCGCGGCGGAGGTGGTGCGCGCGCTGCACGCGCGCGGTCTCGCGCTCGGCATCGCCTCGAACTGCCAGCAGTCGTACCTCGAGCGCATGCTCGACGCGCTCGCGCTGCGTCCGTTCGTGCGCGGTGCCTGGTGCCGCGAGAGTCCGGGCATCACCGGCAAGGGTGCGATGGTCGCCCGCCTGCTGGCCGACTTCGGCACGCGCAGCGCGGTCATGGTGGGGGACCGGGCCAGCGACCGCGACGCGGCCTGGGAGAACGGCATCCCGCACGTGCACTGCGCCTTCGGCTTCGCGCAGGGCGACGAGGCGGTCGAGGCCGAGGGTCGCATCGCCAGTCTGCGCGAGCTCGTGCCGCTCCTGGAGCGGCGCGGGCGCTGGATCGAGCGCGCGCTCGAGCGCGTCGGCGCCTTCGCGCGGTCCGGGCTGCGCCTGGGCGTCACCGGCGCACCGGGGGCGGGCAAGACGCTCTTCGCACGCGACGCGGCGCGGCTGCTGCAGGCCCGTGGGCGCCCGGCGGCCGCGGTCTCGCTGGCGGACTTCGCCGCTGGCGGCGGTGGGGATGGCGGTGGGGATGGGGGCGCGAGCGGCGCGGATCCGCTGGCGGCGGTGGTGGACCTCGCACGGCTCGAGCGCGAGCTCTTGCGGCCCCACGAGAGCGGTGCCGAGGTCGTGCTGCGGGTGCCGGACCTGCTCGGGCAGCCCGCCGTGCCCGCGGGGGCCACGCTCGTGCTGGACGGCCCCCTGCTGCTCGGTGCGCGCCTGCGCACCGGGCTCGATCGCGTGATCCACCTCGAGCTGCCCGAGCGCCTGGGCTGGCAGCGGCTCCGGGGCCGGGACGGAGCTGCGGCCGCGACCCGCACGCTGGAACGACTCCTGCCCCTGCAGCGCGCGCTGGAGCAGCGTTTCCCGCCGCGCGTGGCGGCCGACCTCGTCCTGGACGGCACCAACCCGCTCGGAGCCGACCACCTGACCCCGGCCGAAACGCCCGTGGAGGGGCTGCCCGTGACCAGCGGGCTTGGCGTCCACGTGCGGACTCGCTAAGCTGCGCGTTTTCCGGGGGCTCCTCCGGACCGAAGTTTCGCCCCCGCGCGGGCCCCGCGCGGTGAGACCCACCCACCGCGCCTCGCAGCAATGCCCATGGACACCACCCTGCCCCAGCGGCTGCAGAGATCCGTCTCCGGCTCCTTCCACAAGACCGCGCTGCTCCAGAAGCGCGTGCGCGAGCTGATCCGCGGCGCCGCGCCGCTGATCGAGACGCGCGAGCAGAACCCGATCAAGATCGCCTTCCTCGAGATGGAGCGCGGCCTGATCGAGCTCATCCCGGAAGAGGAGAAGCCGGTCCTGTAGGCTCCCGCGCGCGCCTGCGGCATCCTGTGCCCGTGGCCACCGCGCACGAACGGGCTCGCAGCAGGCGCTACGACCTGCGTCTGGCGCGCCGCGGCGGGGCGCTCGAGCTGCTGCGCTTGCCGGCGGCCGTGTTCGCAGGCCTTGCGCGCCTGCGCGCGGCCGGCTACGAGCGCGGCTGGCTCGCCAGCGCGGCCGCGCCGGTGCCGGTGGTTTCGGTCGGCAACCTCAGCGCCGGCGGCACGGGCAAGACGCCCTGCGTGGCCTTCCTGGCGCGCGAGCTGCAACGGCGTGGCTGGCGTCCCGGGATCCTCTCGCGCGGCTACCGTGCTCCGCGCGGCGCGCCCGCGCGCGCCAACGACGAGGCGCGCTGGTTCGACGCGGCGCTCGAGGGCGTCGAGCACGTGCAGGACCCCGACCGCATCGCGGGCGCCCACGCGCTGGCCGAACGCGGCGTCGACGTGATCCTCCTGGACGACGGCTTCCAGCACCGGCGCCTGCGGCGCGACCTCGATCTCGTCCTGATCGACGCCACGCGCCCGTGGGGCCTGCCGCCGCCGCCGGCGGGCGGCGCGCCGGTGCGCGCCTGCTTGCCGCGCGGTCTGCTGCGCGAGTCGCCGGCCGCGCTGGCGCGGGCCGACGCGCTGGTGCTCACGCGCGTGGACCAGGCCGAGGCTGGCGCGCTCGAGGCCCTGCGCGGCGAACTCGCGCGCTGCGCCCCCGGCCGACCGATCCTGCTGGCCAGCCATCGCGCGGTGCGCCTCAGCGGGCCCGACGGCGTACCGCTGGCCCTGGACGAGCTCGCGGGGCGCGAGGTCGAGCTCGTCAGCGCGCTCGGCAACCCTGAGGCCTTCCAGCGCTCGGTCGAGGACCTCGGCGCGCGCGTGCGCGAGCACCACGTGTTCCCCGATCACCACGAGTACACCGCCGCGGACCTGGCGCGGGCCGGAACGGGCGGGCGCTGGCTGGTCACCTCGGAGAAGGACGCGGTCAAGCTGGCGGGGCTGCGGCGTTGCCACGTGCTCGGGACCGAGTTCGAGCTGCGCGAGGGCGGCGCCGTGCTCGCGGCCCTGCTCGACGCGCTGCGCCCCGGGGCCGCGCGCCGCGCGCGCGCCGCCCTGCACGAGGGCCTGCATGGCTGAGGGCGGCGCGAGCTCCCCGGCCGCCGCGCGCGAGTGGCCCGTGCCCTGGCAGCCGGTGTGGGGCGAGTCGGATGGCTTCGCGAGCCGGCTCGCCACCTGGGTCGTGCGCGCGGCCCTGGCCGTGGCCTCGCGCCTGCCCGAGCGCGTGCTGGCCCTCCTGCTCGGAACGCTGGCCAGCCTCGCGGCGCGCCTCGACCGCCGGCGCTCGCGTGCGGCGCGCGAATTCCTGCGGCAGGCCTTGGGCGAGCTGGCGGAGCCGGAGCTCGCGCGCCTGGTGCGCCGCGGCTGGCTGCAGCTCCTGCGCGTGACGGTGGACAGCGAACGGCTGGTGCGCGTCGCGCCCGAGCACCTGCGCCGGCACTTCGAGCTGCGCATGAACCCGGACGCCCGGCGCCTGCTCGAGCAGCACCAGGGCTGCGTGCTGGTGAGCGGCCACGTCGGCAACTGGGAGGCGGGCTTCGCCGCGCTGCCGGCGCTCGGCTTCCATCCGGCCTATGGCGTGGCCAAGCCGCCCAAGAACAAGTTCCTCTCGCGCGCGCTGCAGGCGAGTCGCGAGCGCTGGGGCGTGCGCGTGCTCTCGCGCAAGGGCGCGATGGCCGACGCGCCCGCGATCCTCAGGGCCGGCGGCACGATCGCGCTCGTCATCGACCAGCGCACCAGCGGGCGCGCGCTGCTGGTGCCCTTCTTCGGGCGCCTGGCGCGCTGCGAGCGTGCCCCCGCGGTGCTGCTGAAGCGCCAGCGCGTGCCGGTGGCGCTGCTCGCCTGCCGCATGAAGGCGCAGCCCTTGCACTACGAGCTCGAGTTCGCCGAGGTGCTCTGGCCCGAGGACTGGGCGCGCCGCGAGGTCGAGGAGATCGTGCTGCGCATCAACCAGGGCCTCGAGCGCCTGATCCGCGCGGACCCGGAGCAGTACGTGTGGATCCACGACCGCTACCGCGACACGCCGCGCGAGCTCGGACCGCGCACGAACGCACGCCTGGAGCGCGGCCCGCCGCCGGGCGTGCCGCCGGCCGATTGAAGCCCGTGCGCGGCGCTGTTCCGCGCGCGCCCCGCGCTGGCTACACTCCGCGCGACCGCGGCCGGTTCCAGTGCCGCGCCCCGGCAACCGAAACACGTCGTCCATGATCCTCGTCACCGGTGGCGCCGGCTTCATCGGCTCGAACCTCGTGCGCGGTCTCAACCGCCGCGGCGTGGACGACATCCTGGTGGTGGACGACCTCGAGGCCGGGGACAAGCACAGGAACCTCAACGCGCTGCGCTTCCGCGACCTGGTCGACTACCGCGACTTCGAGTCCCGGCTGGACTCGTTCCGCGCGAACGAGATCGAGGCCATCTTCCACCAGGGCGCCTGCTCGGACACGACCGAGAAGGACGGGCGCTTCATGCTGCGCGTCAACTACGAGTACTCGAAGACGCTGCTGGCCTTCGCGCTCGGGCGCTGCCCGTTCCTGTACGCCTCGTCGGCCTCGGTCTACGGCGACGGCCAGCGCGGCTTCCGCGAGGCGGAGGAGTGCGAGGAGCCGCTCAACGTCTACGCCTTCTCGAAGTTCCTGTTCGATCGCCACGTGCGCGCGCTGCTGCCGAGCGCCAAGACCCAGGTGGCCGGGTTGCGCTACTTCAACGTCTACGGCCCGCAGGAGAACCACAAGGGTCGCATGGCCTCGGTGGTGTTCCACTTCCACCAGCAGATCACTGCCGGCAAGCCGCTGGCGCTGTTCGCGGGCTCGGCCGACTTCCGGCGCGACTTCGTGTACGTCGAGGACGCGGTCGAGCTCAACCTGTTCCTGTGGGAGCACCCCGAGGTCTCGGGGATCCTGAACTGCGGCACGGGCCGGGCCGAGAGCTTCCTGGCGCTGGCCGAGGCGACCGCGCGGCACTACCCCGCCGCGCGCATCGAGGAGATCCCGTTCCCGCCCGAGCTGCGCGGCAAGTACCAGGACTACACCCAGGCCGACCTGACGGCGCTGCGACGCGCGGGATGCCAGCACGTGTTCACGCCGCTCGAGGAGGGCGTGCGCGCCTACGTCGCGTTGCTGAAGCAGAGCGGCGGCACGCATCGCTCGCCCTTCCCGGTCCACGCCTAGGCGCCACTCGCGCATGAACCTCCGCGACCTCTCGGCCTGCCTCGATTCGCTGGCGCGCCCGCGCGTCTTGATCGTGGGCGACCTGATCCTGGACCGCTACGTGTCGGGCACGGTCGAGCGCATCTCGCCCGAGGCGCCGATCCCGGTGCTGGCCGCGCGCTCGAGCGAGGCGCGCCTGGGCGGGGCCGGCAACGTGGCCGCCAACCTGCGCGCGATGGAGGCCGAGGTCGAGGTCCTGGGCGTGGTCGGCACGGACGAGCGCGGCGCCGTGGTGGCCGGGCTGTTCGACGCGATCGGGGTCGAGCACGCGGGCGTGCTGGCCCTGGCCGAGCGACCGACGACCGAGAAGACGCGCATGCTGGGCTCGGGGGCGCAGATGCTGCGCGTGGACTGGGAGTCGGCGCACGCGCTCACGGAGGCCGAGGCGGCGCGCCTGACGCGCGGCCTCGAGCAGCGCATCGCGCGCGCGCGTGCGGTCGTGCTCTCGGACTACGGCAAGGGCGTGCTGTGCGTGCCCGTGCTGCGCGCGGTGATCCAGAGCGCGCGCGCGGCGGGCGTGCCGGTGCTGGTGGATCCGAAGGGCTCGGACTACTCGCGCTACGCGGGCGCGACGCTGCTCACGCCCAACCGCAAGGAGGCCGAGGAGGCGCTCGGCCGGCGCCTGCCCATGCTGGCCGACCTGCCCGCGGCCGTGCGCGACCTGGTGCGCGTGGCGGGCGTCTCGGCCGCCGTGATCACGCTCGGCCCGGACGGGATGTACTGGCTCTCGGGCGCCGAGGAGGGCCATGTCTCGACCGCCGCGCGGGCCGTGTTCGACGTGACCGGCGCGGGCGACACGGTCATCGCGCACCTCGCGCTCGGCCTCGCGGCCGGGCTCGACTTCGAGACCGCCGTGCAGCTCGCCAACCACGCGGCCGGGATCGTGGTCGGCAAGCCCGGCGCGGCCTCGGTCACGCGCGCCGAGCTGGCCGGAGTCCTGGACGCGAGCGTGCGCACCACCGGCGACGTGCTCGAACGCGCCGAGCTGCTGCGGCGCCGCGCCGCGTGGCGGGCCGAGAAGAAGCGCGTGGTCTTCACCAACGGCTGCTTCGACGTGCTGCACGCCGGCCACGTGGCCTACCTGCGCGAGGCGCGCGCCCACGGCGAGGCCCTGGTGGTGGGCGTGAACGACGATGCCAGCGTCCGGCGCCTGAAGGGCGCGGGCCGCCCGATCAACGCGCTGGCCGACCGCATGACGGTGCTGGCCGCGCTCGAGATGGTCGACGCGGTGGTCTCCTTCTCCGAGGACACGCCGCTCGCGCTGATCCAGGCCGTGACGCCCGATGTTCTCGTGAAGGGCCAAGACTGGGCCGACAAGGGCGTGGTCGGACGCGAGTGGGTCGAACGTCACGGCGGCAAGGTCGTGCTGGCGCAGATGCTGCCGGGCCGCTCGACCAGCGCGATCGTGGAGCGCATGCGCGCCGCGCCGTCCTCGGCGGAACAGGGCTGCGCGGAGACCGAGCCGCGCAAGGCCTAGTCTAGTGTCCTGAGTTCGTAGCGGAGGCCGGCCCCGACCCAGGACACGAGGCTGGCGGCGAACCCGACGCGCGGTCCAACAGGGATCGCGAGGGCCGAGCTCGGCATCTACCCAGCTCGTACGCCTGCAGCCAGGGGAAGACGCGGCAATCGACTTCGAACGGTCGCTCGCGGAGGACAATGGAGCCATGACGTCGCCTGCCGCGCTGCTCGCTCTCCTCCTGTGCCTGCAACCCGGGCCGCAGATGTCCGCGGCCGCATTCGCGAAGTCGATCGCGGACAAGGTCGCCGAGAGCGGCGTGCCCGGCTCGGCGCTCGGCGTCTTCAAGGACGGCAAGGTGATCTACCAGCAAGCCGCGGGGCTCGCGGACATCGAGAATGGGATCCCGTACACGCCCGAGCTCGCCTTCGAGATCGGCTCGCTGTCCAAGCAGTTCACCGCCTGCGCCCTCTTGATGCTCGCGGCCGAGGGCAAGCTCGCGCTCGAGACTCCGATCGGCTCGATCCTCACCGATCTGCCCGAGGCCTGGCGAGCGGCCACGGTCGAGCAGGTGATGCACCACGTCTCGGGCATTCCCGACTACGAGGAGATCGCGGGCTACGACTTCTACGATCAGCCCCGCTCGGCCGGGGAGGTCGTCCGCCGGGCATCCGAGCGCAAACCCTCCTTCCGGCCCGGTGAGCGCTTCGAGTACAGCAACACGGGCTACTACCTGCTCAGCCTGATCGTGGAGCAGGCGAGCGGCCTCGCTTTCGAGCGCTTCCTAGCCACGCGGATCTTCGCGCCGCTCGGGATGGACTCGACCTACACGCTGGAGCGACCGGCCGGTGTCAGCGTGGCGACCGGGTATCACGGCCGCAACGGAACCTGGCAGGCCCAGCCGCCCATCGCCTGGAGCGCGACCCTCGGCGCCGGCGGAATCGTCTCGACCCTGGCCGACCTGCAGCGCTGGGACGAGGCGCTCTACACCGACCGCCTCCTGCCCGGGCCGCTGCGCGCGAAGCTGTGGGAGCCCACCCAGGCGAACGACGGCAGCTCGATCCCCTACGGCGCCGGCTGGTTCACGACCCGAACGCGCGACCTGGTGCACCTCTCGCATTCCGGTCAGACCAACGGCTTCTCGTGCTTCTACCTGCGCTTTCCCGAGCAGCACGTGTCGGTGGTCTCGCACTGCAACATGTACGGCGGACGGACCGAGGCCATCCCCTCGGCTGCCGCTGCACACTTCCTGCCCGCGCTCAACTACTACTCGCTCCCGATGCCGGATGACGCGGACCCCGAGTGCACCGCCGAGCACCTGGCGGCGCTGCGCCAGGCCGTGCTGAAGGAGGGCGAGCTCGACCTCCTGGGCGCGGGCATGCGCCGCTTCGCGACGGAGGCGAGCTTCCTCGCCCAACGCGAACCCCTGCGCCCCCTGTTGGGCTCTTCGCGCTCGTTCCGCTTCCTGCGCATGCGCTCGCTGGGCGAGGGCCCGGACGCGGTCGAAGAATTCCTCTATCGCCAGGCCCACGGCGCGGGCGAGACGTTCTGGACCATGCGCTTCGCCGAGGGGCTGCTGGTCTCGCTCGCCTGGGAAGACGAATAGGCGCTCGCCGCGCGACCGTGCGCCCCGCTCTCGCGTACCGCGGGAGCGAGGCAGTCAGGGCTCCGTAATTCGGCGTGCACCGGTGCTCGCGCGCGGCGCGCGGCGGATACATTGGCTCGATGCAGCGTCCCCCCTCGATCTCCGCATCTGGCGACGTCGTCGTGATCGGCGGCGGTCCGGCCGGCTCCACCGCTTCGACCCTGCTGGCCCAGCAGGGCGTGAAGGTGACGCTGTTCGAGCGCGAGCACTTCCCGCGCTTCCACATCGGCGAGTCGCTCATCCCCGAGACCTACTGGGTGCTGAAGCGCCTGGGGATGCTGGAGCAGATGAAGCAGAGCGGCTTCGTCAAGAAGTACAGCGTCCAGTTCGTCAACGCACAGGGCAAGCAGTCGGCGCCCTTCTACTTCTCGAACAACAAGCCGCACGAGTGCTCGCAGACGTGGCAGGTCGTGCGCAGCCAGTTCGACCAGATGATGCTCGACAACGCGCGCCGGCACGGGGTCGAGGTGCACGAGGGCGTACGCGTGCGCGAGGTCCTGTTCGACGGGCCGCGCGCGTGCGGCGTGCGCATCCAGGAGCCGGACGGCGCGCTGCGCGAGGTGCGCGCGCGGGCCGTGGTGGACGCGAGCGGTCAGTCCAGTCTGCTCATGAACACGCTCGACCTGCGCGTGTGGGACCCGCTGCTCGACAAGGGCGCGCTGTGGACCTACTGGCAGGGCGCCTACCGGGACGAGGGCAAGGACGAGGGCGCGACGATCGTGATCCAGACGCCCGACCGCAAGGGCTGGTTCTGGTACATCCCGCTGCACGACGACCGCGTCAGCGTGGGCGTGGTGAAGCCCTTCGGCGAGCTGTTCGGCGCCGCCGAGCCCAAGCGCAGCCACGAGGAGACCTACCTGGCCGAGGTCGCCGCCTGTCCGGCGGTGGCGAAGCGCGTGGCCGGAGCGCGCCGTGCGACCGGCTTCTTCGCCACCCAGGACTACTCGTATCGCGCGCGCGAGGTCGCGGGCGAGGGCTGGGTCCTGGTGGGGGACGCCTTCGGCTTCCTCGACCCGCTGTACTCCTCGGGCGTGCTGCTCGCGTTGCGCTCGGGCGAGCTGGCGGCCGATGCCCTGGCCGAGGGCCTGGCGCGGGGCGACCTCTCCGCCGCGCAGCTCGGCAAGTGGGGCCCCATGTTCAACCGCGGCGTGGACCGCATGCGGCGCCTGGTGTGCGAGTACTACGACGGCTTCAGCTTCGGCACCTTCGTGCGCAGCTTCCCCGAGCTGAACGGGACGATCACCGATCTCCTGATCGGCGACCTGTTCGAGGAGCGCGTGGACCGCGTGTGGGAGCCGATGGAGTCGCTCTACCGCCCCGGCAAGCGGGTCCCGATCGGCTGGAACGAGGGCTCCGGAAATGGCACCGGAGGGGGCGCCGCCGCGCCGGCGGCGAAGCGCAACGAGCTGTTCCTGCCCAGCGGCCCGCGGCCCTAGTCCGGCTGCGCGCTCCGGTCCACCGCAAGCCGGGCGGCGGGAGCGAAACCGGGGTCGTCGGGGTTGGTATGCTGCCCACGGCTCCGCTCGGCAGGCGGGGCGGCAGGAGCGAGGCATGAAGTGGATCGCAGGGAGCGTCGTTCTCGTCGCGCTCCTCGCGGCCGGCGCGGCCGGACAGCGCGCCGACTTCGAGGCGCGGCGGGCCGAGGCGTGGGGGCTCTTGAGGAAGGACATCGAGGGCTACGTCGAGTGGTGTCACTCGAAGACCCTGTTCCAGGAGAAGGCCAGGGCGCTCGGGCTGCTGCTGGAGTTCGAGCCCGGGCACGAGCAGGCGCGCAAGGCGCTCGGCTACGTGCGCGACAAGAGCGGACAGTGGCAGGCCCCGGCCAAGCCGAGGGTCTTCAAGGACTTCGACAAGAAGGCGCTGGCCGAGGCACCGGAGCGCTGGCGCGCCGTGGGCGCGGGCTTCGTGACGGCCATGAGCGAGCTGGTCGAGGCCGCCGAACTCTCGCCCGCGCAGCGCGAGCTGGCCGCGCGCGAGGCCCTGCGCTTCGATCCCGACAACGAGCGCATCCACACGCGCCTCGGCGAGGTGAAGGGCGAGAAGGGCTGGGTCCTGCCCGAGACGCTGCGCGCCAAGGAGGGCCGCGAGCTCCTGCGCAGCCAGGTCCGCAGCGCCTTCCAGCGCGCCGAGGGCGCGGCCGAGCCGGCACCGCTCACCGAGCGCGAGAAGCGTTTCGCACTGGCCTTCACGGCCGTGGCCGCGCCCGGCCTGCGCGTGGTCGGCACCACCGGCGAGGAGGAGCTCCACCTCGCGGCCCAGGCCGTACTCGGGTTGCAGTACTTCGTGCAGGCCGTGTTCGAGTCGAAGTACACGCTGCCGCGCGACTGCACCGTGTTCCTGCTGTCCGATCCGGCCCAGCTGCCGGCCTTCCTGGCGGCCCACCCGGCCATCCCCGCCGCCGAGCGCGCGCTCTACGAGCGTCTCGAGGGCAGCGGCATCACCGGCACGAACGACTTCGCCTTCTGGACCGGCGACACGCAGCGCCGCATCGACGGCATCGTGCGCCTGGTGCTCGGCTTCTGGCTCTCGGGCGCGTTCGAGATCAACGTCAAGCACGGTTGGGCCTACGAGGGCCTCGGCCTGTACCTGACGCGCTCGCTGGTGCGCTCGCGCCTGACCTGGCTGGCCCAGCCCTCGACCGTGCTCGACGCGCAGCAGGACCTGGCCCTGCGCCAGAAGCTGATCGACCCGGCCACGAACTGGATGGACGAAGCCCTGCGGCTGGTGCAGGAGAAGCGCCAGCCGCCCTTGCCCGAGCTGTTCCAGAAGAACGCGACGCTGCTCACGACCGAGGACGTGCTCACGGCCTACACGCTCGCCTCCTACCTGCTCGAGGTGCACCCCGAGGTGGTGCCCAAGCTGCTCGCGCGCCTGGGCACGGGCTACTCGGCCTCGCAGGGCCTGCAGGAGGCGCTGCGGATGGACCTCGCGACCTTCCAGCCGCACCTGGCGCGCTGGCTCTCCGAACGGAATTGAGGAGGATGCAGCCATGATCCCGGCCCTCGCGCTCGCCTGCGCGCTCGCGTTCGCTCCCGGCGACGGCCCACCGATCCGCTGGGGCGAGCGCAGCCTGCGGCTCGACGCGCTGCCGCCCGAACTGCCGAGCGCCGCACGCCAGGCCCTCGAGGCCTGGCACGCCTGGGCCGCCGCGCGCGACTATCGCCTCGACCTCGACCCGGCCGGACGGGTGCTGCTGGTCAGTCGGCGGTCCCTGGAGCGCACGCCGCGGCTGCTCGAGCTCGCCGCGCTCGTCGTCGCGCGCTTCGACCAGGAGCTGCCGGCCCCGCCCGAGCGCCTCACGCCCAAGATCCCTGCGCTCGTCCCGGCCAGGAAGGAGGCGCCCAGGCCCGCGGGCGGCGAGCAACCGCTGCCCGAGGACCCGGAGGATCCCGAGGGTGAGCATCCCTGGAAGCTCGCGCCGCCGAAGCCCGCGCCGAGCACGAGCGCGCCCGTGCTCACGAGCTGGGGCTCGAAGGGCCAGCCGCTCGACACGCCCACGGCGGTCGTGTTCCTGCCCTTCGACGAGCCGGAGTTCGAGGCCCTGCTGGTGGAGCTGGGCCAGCGCTGCGCGCACCTCGAGCCCTGGACGCACGAGGCCAAGGCGCTGCAGGGCTTCGTGCTCGGCGATCCGCTGGTCGCGGCCTACCTCGAGAACCCGGCCGGGGTCGAGGAGTGGAACCCCGAGAACGAGCTCGTCAACCGCGTCGCGCGACTGTGCCTGCTGCGGCGCTTCGGCGAGCTGCCCAACTGGTTCGTGCAGGGCTACGCCTGGCACGTCGAGTTCGCGCTGCTGGGCGCGGTCTACGTCTTCCCGTGGCGCGACGAGTTCGTGTGGGCCACCGAGCACACCGGCTGGGGCAAGCCGGTGGCCGAGCGCTACGCGAGGAAGCCCCTGAAGCCGGCCGACTTCATGGGCTGGAGGCGCGGGCGCTACCTGGAGCCCGAGGCCAAGGCCAGCTGGGCCACGTGCGAGTACCTGCTGGCCAAGGAACGCGCCAAGCTGCCGGCCCTGCTCGAGCACCTGCGCGTCTTCCGCGAGGAACACGCGCGCATCCAGGACGATCCTTCGCGCTGGCACCGCGACGTGGAATACGAGATCCCGGTCGCGGACCAGCAACGCCTGTTCGGCGAGGTGCTGGGGGACGGCTACCTCGAGCGCGCCGTGCAGTTCTTCCGCAAGGAGCTCGATTCCTGAGGGCGGGCCGCGGCTCGACTTGGGACCGCCGCCCAGGATGCGCCCTTGCACCCGCGCGCCGAGCCCCGACAATCGCGTTCGCATGCAGCAGAGCGAACTCGCCCTCTTCGCCCAGGAGTTCCGGCGCGCGCTGGCGCCGCTGTTCGTGGATCTGGGCCGCGCGCACGAGTGCCTGGGACCGGCCGGCACGGGGCTCGCGCTGGCCTTCGACCCGGGCGAGCTGCGCGGCGGCCTGGCGGCCCTCGGGGACGAGCTGGCCGAGCTGGCCACGCGCGTCGAGCGCGAGCGCGCCAGCGTGATCGTGTTCGGGCCGTCCAAGGCCGGCAAGTCGACGCTGCTCGATGCCCTGGCGGGAGCGCGCGTCAGCGAGGTCTCGATCCTGCCCGGCTATCCATGCCTCCTGCGCGCGGCCCACGCGCGCGAGGAAGTCGTGGCGCTGCAGCGCTTCGACGGCTCGTTCGAGACGCTCGCCGACCCCGGCTCGTTGCGCGTGGTGCTGCAGCGCGCCCAGGGCGAGCTGGTCGCGAGCGTGCGCGCGGCGCGGGCGCGCGGCGAGGCCTTCGACCCGGCCCGCCACCTGCTGAGCGCGGTGCGGCGCGTGCAGCGCGCGCTGCCGGCCGAACCGCTGGCGCGCGCCGCGCTCGAGCTGGTGGAGAGCCCTTCCGTGCACGCACCGCTCTTCCCGAGCTACGCCGAGATGCTGATCGGCGAGCCCGACCACGCGCGCGCGGCCGTGTTCGTGCTGCGCGCCGCCCAGCTGGCCGACGAGGCCGCCTTCGACGGCATCGAGGAGTTGCTGGGGACCTTCGAACGAGTCGTGCTGGTGCTGAACCTGGACGAGCGCGCGCGCGAGCTGTCGCGCGCCGGCGAGCTGGTGGCCAGCCTCGAGCGCGAGGACCCGGCGCGCCTGATCGCGGCCTTCGAGGAGCTCTCGACCTGCGAGCCGCTGGTGCGGGCGCTGCGCGCGGGGCGCGTGCCGGTGCTGGCGCTCGACCTGCTCGAGGCCGCGCGCGCGCGCCTGCACGGCGCCGAGGGGGGCACGGGCGGCTCGGCGCGCGCGCGCTTCGAGGACCTCGAGCGCGAGCTGTCCGGCGCGCTCGACGACCATCCGGCCCTGCACGCGCTGGTGCACAGCGCGCTGCGGCGCGCGGGCGAGCTGGCGGGCGAGCTGGCCGAGCTGGCCGAAACCCCGGGCCTGTCCGAGCTCGTGCGCCAGCGCGACGCGGCCGAGAGCGCGCGCGCGGCGCTCGCCAGCGTGCGCGCGGCGCTCGAACGCCTGGCCGGACGCGCGCGCGCGCTGTGGGAGAGCGAGGACCTCTTCGACGGCCTGCGGGCGCGCCTGGCGAGCCTCTGCGGCGTGCGCGCGGCCGAGCTCGCGCGCGCGCTGGAGGCCCCGCTCACGCGCGCGCTCGAGGACTGGTTCGCCGACGGCACCAGCCTGGCCGAGCTCCTGGACACGCGCCTCGCTCCGCGCCTCGAGGCGGCGCGCGCCGAGCTGGTGCGCGCGGCCGAACGCGCGCTGCGCGAGGAGCTCAAGCGCGCCAGCGGTACGGATGTGCTCTCGGCCACGGCCCGCGCCGACCTCGAGCAGGCGCGCGTGCCGCTGGCCGAGCTGTTCGCGCCGTGCCTCGCGCGCGTGCGCGCCGCCCCCGAGCCGGTCGAGCTGCGCCCGCTCGACGTCGAGGCCATCCCGGTGCGTCCCAAGCTCGGCCAGCGCCTGACCTGGCGTGCCGCGAGCGAGGTGCGCCGGCAGCTCTTCGGCGCGCCCGAGGCCCCCGCTCGGCCGCTGACGAGCGCCGAGAAGGCGCGCCGACTCGGGAGCGAGGCGCGCACGGCCATGCAGCGCTCGCTGGTGCAGCGCGCGCGCGGGATCCTGGCCGAGGAGGCGCGGCGCGCCGCGCGCGCGCTGGACGAGGCCCTGCTGACGGCCTTCACGGACGAGCTCGCGGCGCGCGTGGCGCGCGAGCTCGAGCGCCTGAGCGAGCCTATGTGTGAACGCGAGGCGCGCGTGGCCGAGCTCTCCGCCCTGGCCAAGGCCCTGGGTGGTCTCGCCCCGGCCTCGACGCGCGTGCGCCTCGCCCTGGCCGAGCTGGCCGAGCGCTTCGAGCCCGGGACCGAACTCGTGCCGGCCGCGCGGGCCACGCGCGCGTCGCCCGCGCTGCGCGAGCCCGCTCCGGCGCTGGAGTAGCCCGGTGGCGCCGCGCGCAATCGGGACGGGCGTGGCGCTGCTCTCGGCCGTGCTGTTGTTCGCGCTGTGGCGTGCGCGCTCCGCGCCCGGCGCACCGGCGCCGCCCGTCGGGCCGGCGTCGGCACCGCGCGCCTGGGAGTCGGCCGAGGCCCAGCTGGCCGCGCGCGAGGCGCTGGCCTTCGAGCCCGGCGCGCGGGCAGCCGCGCCCGGCGCCACGCCGGCCGCGCCGAGTGCGGAGCAGCTCACCGTCAGCGTGCGCCTGCTCGATCGCGAGGCGCGGGCACTGGCGGGCGCGAGCCTGAGCTGGCTGGTGCCCGGGCCCGACTTCGTGCCGGAGGCCCGGCGCACGACGCGCGCCGACGCCTCCGGCGCGGCCTGGCTGCGCATCGAGTGGAACGAGCTCGATTCGACCCAGCCGCTGGTGCTCGCGTTCCAGGCCAAGGGGCACGCGCGCCAGGACCTGCGCCTCGAGCCGACGCGCTGGATGGCCGGTCCGGTGCTCAACCTGGGCGAAGTCATGCTGGCGCCGGGGGGCACGCTCGGCGGGCGCGTCTTGGACCAGGCGGGGGTGGGCCTGGAAGGCGCGCTGGTCGCGCTCTCGGCCGAGCTCGGCGAGCTCAGCCCGGCCGAGCGCGAGATGGCGCGCCTGTGGCCCCTGGTCGAGCCTCCGCCCGGGGTCACGCTGCTCACCAGGAGCGACGCCGCGGGCGAGTTCACGCTGGCGGGCGCGCCCACCGGGCGCTTCGCGCTGGTCGCGACGCTCGTCGGCGGGCCGGAGGCGCGGCTGCCGGGGCGCGTGGAGGGCGTGTCCGTGGATCCGGGCGCGCACGTGCGTGCGCCCGACCTGGTGCTGCTGAGCGCGCGCGAGCAGGAACTGCTGCGCGGCATCGTGCGGGCGCCCGACGGCACGCCGCTCGAGGGCATCTGGATCGGGCTCTCCGACGATCCGGGCCGGCAGCTCTACCCGGCCCGCGCCCTGAGCGGCGCGGACGGACGCTTCGCCCTGCCCGCCCTGGCCGACACGCCCCTGCGCGTGCTGGCGAGCGATCCCGAGGGCCGCTGGGGCCAGGCCGAGACGCGCGGCGCGCGCGCGGGCGGAGCGGAGCTCGAGCTGCGCTTCGAGCGATGAGGCGGGCCGGGCCGGCCCGTGCTCCCAAGCGCGCCCGCCGTCTGCCAGAATCGCCGGCCGAGGCATCGGAGTGATGAACCAGAAGCGCAAGACGGGCGACTGCTTCGAGCCCACCCGCGCCGACCGCTTCAGCTTCGGGCTGTGGACGGTGGGCAACACCGGGCGCGATCCGTTCGGCGAGGCCGTGCGCGCGCGCATGGAGCCGACCTACGTCGTGCAGAAGCTGGCGGAGTGCGGGGCCTGGGGCGTCAACCTGCACGACAACGACCTCGTGCCCTTCGGGGCCTCGGCCTCCGAGCGCGCGCGGATCGTGCGCGAGTTCAAGGCCGCGCTGGAGGGCAGCGGCATGGTCGTGCCGATGGCGACCACCAACCTGTTCTCGCACCCGGTGTTCAAGGACGGGGCCTTCACCAGCAACGACCCGAAGGTGCGCGCGTTCGCGCTCAGGAAGTCGATGGACGCGATCGACCTCGGGGTCGAGCTGGGCGCCAGGGTGTACGTGTTCTGGGGTGGGCGCGAGGGCAGCGAGGCGGACGCCTGCCGCGATCCGCGCACGGCGCTGGCGCGCCTGCGCGAGGCGCTCGACTTCCTGTGCGAGTACGTGCGCGCGCAGCGCTACGAGCTCTCGTTCGCGCTGGAGGCCAAGCCCAACGAGCCGCGCGGCGACATCTACCTCGCCACCACCGGGCACATGCTGCACTTCATCTCGACCCTGGCGCACCCCGCGATGGTCGGCGTCAACCCGGAGGTCGCGCACGAGACCATGGCCGGGCTCTCGATGGTGCACGCCGTGGCGCAGGCGCTGGAGGCCGGCAAGCTGTTCCACATCGACCTCAACGCGCAGAAGATCGGGCGCTACGACCAGGACCTGCGCTTCGGCTCGGAGGACCTGAAGGGCGCGTTCCTGCTGGTGCGCCTGCTGGAGGGCACGCACGGCACGCCGGCGTACACGGGTCCGCTGCACTTCGACGCGCACGCCTACCGCAGCGAGGACGAGGCCGGCGTGTGGGACTTCGCGCGCGGCTGCATGCGCACCTACAAGATCCTGAAGGCGCGCGCGGCGCAGTTCGACGCCGATCCGGAGGTGCGCGCGCTGCTGCGCGAGCCGCGCGAGCCCGAGCTCGAGGCGCTGCTCGGGCGCTACTCGAGGGAGAACGCCGCGGCCCTGCGCGCCACGGCCCTGGACCCCGACGCGCTCGCCCGGCGCGGCCTGGGCTACGAGCGGCTCGACCAGGTCATGCTGGAACACCTGCTGGGCGTGCGCGCGTCGCTCCCGGCGTGAACGAGCTCTTCCTCGGGCTCGACGTCGGCACGCAGGGCACGAAGGCGCTGCTGGTCGATCTCGAGGCGCGCGCCGTCGTCGCCCGCGCCGCCCGCGCCTACGAGCTGATCCAGGGCCTGGCGCCCGGCGCCGCCGAGCAGCACCCCGACACGTGGTGGAGCGCGGTGCGCGCGTGCCTGACGGCGCTCGCGCAGCAGGTCGACCTCGGCCGCGTGCGTGGCGTGGGCGTCTCCGGCCAGCAGCACGGCTTCGTGGCGCTCGACGCCGAGCGGCGCGTGCTCCGGCCGGCCAAGCTGTGGTGCGACACGAGCACCGCGGCCGAGGCGCGCGAGCTCACGCTCAGCCTGGGCCGCCACGTGCCCACCGGCTTCACGGCCGCGAAGATCCTGTGGCTGAAGCGCCACGAGCCCGCGCACTTCGCGCGCCTCGCGCACGTGCTCCTGCCGCACGACTGGATCAATCTGCGGCTCTCGGGCGAGCTCGCCATGGAGTGCGGCGACGCCTCGGGCACGGGCCTGTTCGATCCCGTGACGCGCGCCTTCGACGCGCGCGCGTGCTACGCGATCGACGCCGGGCTCGAGGCGCTGCTGCCGCGACTGGTCGCGCCCGACCAGCCCATCGGGCGCCTCACGGACGCGGCCGCGCGCGAGCTCGGGCTGCGCGCCGGCATCCCGCTCGCGCCCGGCGGCGGCGACAACATGTGCGCCGCGATCGGCGCGGGCGCGACGCGGCCGGGCGTGGCCGTGCTCTCGCTCGGCACCTCGGCCACCGTGTTCGCCTACTCCGCGCGGCCGCTGCTCGACCCCGCCGGCCTGATCGCGCCCTTCTGCGACTCGAGCGGTGGCTGGCTGCCGCTCCTGTGCGTGATGAACGCCACCGGCGTGCTGCACGAGGTCGCGCGCGCGTTCCCGGGCCACGACCTCGACGCGCTCACGTGCGCCGCCGAGGGCGTCGCGCCGGGCTCGGACGGACTGCTCTTCCTCCCGTACCTGCAGGGCGAGCGCGTCCCCGACCTGCCGCAGGCCAGCGGCACGCTGCTCGGCATCCGCCCGGGCTCGCTCGAGCCCGGACGCCTGTTCCGCGCCGCGCTCGAGGGCGTCAGCCTCAACCTGGCCTGGGGCGTCGCGCGCCTGCGCGCGCTCGGGCTGACGCTCGACTCCGTGCGCCTGGTGGGCGGCGGCGCGCGCAACCCGCTCTGGGCGCGCATCCTCGCCGACGTGCTCGCGCTGCGCGTCCAGCGCCTGGCCGAGGCCGAGTCGGCCGCGCTCGGCGCCGCGCTGCAGGCGGCCTGGGTCACGCGCGGCGGCTCGCTCGACGCCCTCGCGCGCGAGTTCGTGGCCTTCGAGGGCGAGCCGCTCGTTCCGGAGCCGCGCGCGAGCGCCGTCTACCGCGAGGCGCAGGCGAGCTTCCGCGCCGCCGTCGAGCGCGCCTACGCGGCGCCAGGAGCCGTCTGAGTCGGGTCCCTATCTTGCCGGCAGTTCGCACCAGAGGAGCTCCCGTCCCCTCCGGCAGCCGTAGCGGACGCGGTCACCGTCCCAGGTGATGGCCGCCACCGCGTCGCAGGGCTCGCTCACCTGCTCGCCGCTGACGACCCGCCAGGCTCCGGCCTTGCGCGCGGCGAAGGCGACCCGCTGGCCGTCCGCAGACCAGGTCGGAAGCCGCACCTGTTCGTACTCGGCGCTGCGCGTCTCGCCCACGACGACGACCCACTTCCCAGGTTGCGCACGGACTCCTTCGAGCACCTCCAGACCGGCCGCGGATTCGGGCCCGAAGGTCGCCGGGAAGACGAGCGCACCCTCGAGACAGGCAGCGTAGGCGAGCGTGTGTCCGTCCGGAGAGAAGCCGAGCTCGTCGACGAAGCGGAAGGGAGTCGGCGCATCCTGCTGGTCGTCGAGCGCGACGCCCATGCCCGTCTCGCCCAGGACCTTGTAGGCGAAGTGCCGGCCGTCGCCCGAGAAGACCGGGCTGCCGGCCGAACGATAGCTCCGGCTCACGAGGGCCGAGGGCAGGCGCTCGCCCAGGCTCATGCGTTGGACGAGGTAGCGGCGTGGCCGGCCGGGTCGAGGCCACTCGCCGCCCTCGAGCTCCATGCTGGTGACGAGGAGCTCCTTGCCGTCGGGGTGGGGAGCGACCGCGTTGATCACTCCGGCGCCCTGGCGCTGCTCCGCGCCCTTGTCGGTCAGCGTGACCATCAGCCATTCCTCGTCCCGGGTCGCGACGCTCAGGGCGAGCTTCCCGTCGGCCGTGATCCGGGGCGCGCCATCCATGTCCCCGGTCTGCCACTCCTTCGTCTCCTTGTTGCCGAAGGTGAGCACGCAGCCACCCTTGGCCTTGCGGTCCTTGAAGACCCAGTACGCCGGGACTCCAGCCGGGCTCAGTGCCAGCGGGCCGATCCAGCCGCCCTGCGCGAGCTTCTTGCCGTCCCGCAGCAGCGTCCAGCGCTCCTCGCCCTTCCTGTCGCGTTCCATCACCCGGAAGAAGACGTGCTCGCCCTCGGAGCTGATCGTGGGCGGCGCGACCTGCTGGTGGGCGTCGCCGACCTCCTGGCCGACGACGGCATGGAAGCGCCCGCTCTTCTCGGCGACGAAGGCGACGCGCGAGCCATCCAGCGAGAATCGGAGCGAGTCGTCGACGGCTTGGAACCCGTCCGGAACGCTGGCGACGAGCGTGTCTCCAGCGGGGAGGAACACGCAAGCCGACAGGACCGCACTCCTCATTCCGATCATGGAACCACCTCCGGTCGCCGATGCTAGCAGGCTCCTCCGGCTGGGTCAGGAATCGACGAGCGCGCGGAAGAAGGGCAGCCCAGGACCGTCCGTGGACAGCGTCCCCGCCCCTCGGACTCCCCGTGCGCTCTGCGCCCTCGAATCCTCCTGGCCGCTCCAGGTCCCTGAGCCCGTCCCCTGGACGAGGCGGCGGAGCGTGAGCGTCCACGCGTCTCTCTGGCTCACGCTGTCGGCCGCCGCCAGCCTGCAGGCCGAGCTGCCGCGCAGCGCGCGGCTCGAGCTCGAGCCCCACGCGAGTCCGAACCGGCCCGACGTGCACTCGCAATCGGTTCCCGTGCAGGCCGGAGCGCTGGTGTGGGTGTCGAGCGCGTTGCGGCTCTTCGCGCTGGATGCGCGCACCCTCGAGCCGCGCTGGAGCGCCGGTCCGCCGCAGGGCTGGGGCCAGGTCGCGGACGCGCGGCGTGCGGAGTTGTTCGAGGGCCTCGATCACGAACTCGCCTGGACGATGCCCGGCGTGGGCGAGCAGGTGGTGGTGGCCGCCCTGTTGCTCCCCTTCGTCCGGGAAGACCGCATCGTCGAGCTGGGGCGGCTGGTCGCGAAGGCGCGCCCCGAGCGACGCCTGTTCGCCTACGAGCGCACGGGCGGCGAGCCGCTCTGGGACCACGCTCCACCGACCCTGCCACCTTCCGGCGGACGGGGCGGCGGCGAGTTCGCCCAGCGCACGAACGTGTCGGTCCGCCGCTCGTCGCCGGTGCGCTCGTGCTGGTGCCGTGCGCGTCGGACGAGTCGAGCATCGATTACCGGATCGCGGCCTACGAGCTCGCCCGCGGCCGCCTCGCGTGGACGACCTTCGTGCGGCGCGGGCAGGTCCAGCGCACGTCGCTGGGCCACGCGCTGAACGAGTTCGCCGCGCCGCCGCTGGTGCTGGTTCCTGGCGGCGCGCACGTGCTCGCGCTCACGGGTCTCGGCACCCTCGCGCTCCTCGACGCGACCACCGGCGAGCTGGGCTGGAGCACGCGCTATCCCGCCGAGCCCGTGCCACGCGTGCATGCCATCCTGCCCGCGCGGCGCAGCGTGCGCTGGCGCTCGACCCCGCCCGTCGTCGTGGGCGAGGTCGTGCTGGCCGCGCCCGTGGATTCGCGCGCGCTCCTCGCCTTCGACCTGGTCGACGGACGGCTGCTGTGGAGCCTGTCGGACGCCGAGGAGTTCGCGCACTTCGCCTGTCGCAGCGCTTCCGACCACCTGGCGGGGGCCGAGGGGGACAGGCTCTACTTCGGTGGGCCCGAGCTCGCCGCCGTGCGCTGTGTCGGCGGCCTGCGGGCTCCGTCGCGCTGGGAGCTCTGCTGGACGATCCCGGCGAGTCGCGCGTCGGCAGCGCGCGCACAGCTCGTGAAGGGGGTCCTGTTCGTGCCCGATGGCCCGGACCGGCTGCGCGAGTTCGAGAGCCTGACCGGAGCGGAGCGCCGCAGCCACGCGACCGACGCCACGCTCGGTCTGCTCGTCCGGGAGGAGGCCCTCTTCGCGCTCGGCACCGGCACGCTCACGCGGCTGGAACGCTAGGGTCCTGTCGATCCAGCGCGTCAGTCCTTGCTGGTGAAGGCCGGGAAGGGGCCCGGGTCGTTGATCATCTCCGAGCCGGTCCAGTATTCGGCCGTGTTGAAGAGCACGGCGTCGGCCACCAGGACGATCGGGTACACGGGGATGATCACGAGCGTCAGGTAGACGGCCTCGTTGACCCAGTCCTTCTTGGAGAGCTTCGCGTTCCAGTCCTTGACCGAGTTGTAGAGCCGGTCGGGGCCGAGGCAGCTCGAGGTGCCGAGGCAGGCGAGCAGGAGGAGAGCGGGGAGCAGGGACTTCTGCTTCATGTCGGAATGCGGTGGAAGCGGGTTGGCGGAGCAGCGTCTACGTCCGTGGACCATTGTCCTTGTCGGGCGAGAAGACTAGCGCCTCGCGCGCGAGTTCAGCGACAATCCGGTACCGGAATGCAAGCGTATCTGCTCTCCGTGGCCAACGCCGTCGTCTCCGTGCTCCTGGCGGGGCTGCTCGTGTCGGCCTGGCACGCCGCGCTCTGGAAGCGGACGCGGAGCATCGCCGGCGCGCACGATCGAAGGGTCGTGCAGGCGCTGTCCGTGTGCGCGGCGCTGGTGCTGTGGATGGGCGCTTCGATCCCGATCCTGCAGTTCGATTTCACCGCGAGCGGAACCTGGTTCTGCCGCGTGTGCGCGGAGTGCGAAGAGCGACTCGAGCTCCTGGGCCTCACGGTCCACCGCGGGCGGACGCCCCCGGAAGACCAGGATCAGGCCACGGCCCGCCCGTTCCAGGACTGGTTCGCACGCGTCGTGGCCCTGGAGCACGCGCACGACTGGGAACACAGCGGCTGCCACCGGCGCGGCTCCAGCACGGTGGCGTGCACCCGGGTGCGCGGCGAGGAGCTCTTCTACGCGAGCCTGCCGCGCGTGCCGGACCAGGCCACGGCCCTCGCGCTGGTCACGGCGCTCACCCGCGCCCCGCGCGAGCTGCGCGGGGCCATGCTGGAGGCCTTCCAGCGCGACGCGGATCCCGCCAGCCCCTTCGTGCGCCTGCAACGCGGCCAGCCCCTGACGGCGGCCGAGTTCGCGGCCGCCTACGCGGACTGGCTCGCCCGCCAGCCGCTGTGGCGCTAGGGCGGCCCCGGGGCGGGCCTCGCCGTCCTTTGCTCGTTCGGGCCGCAGCGCTAGCCTGACGCGCCGTCCCTGCCTCCATGCGCGTCCTCTTCGTCTACCCGAACCTCTACACGCAGATGGGGTTCAACCACGGCCTCGCCTCGCTCTCGGCGGTGCTGAAGCACGCCGGGCACGAGACGCGCATGCTGAACCTGAACGAGAACTTGCCGCCCGTGCCGAGCGACGAGGAGATCGTGGCGCTGGTGCGCGAGTGGCGCCCGGGCGTGGTCGGGTTCTCGTGCCTGACGATGCAGTACCCCGAGGCGCTGCGGCTGGCGCGTCTCCTGCGTGCGCGCGCGCAGCACGACGGCTTCGCCCTGCCGCCGCTGGTCGTGGGCGGCGTGCACCCGACCATGGTGCCCGAGGCGGTCATGGGCGACGGCGCCTGGGACCACGTCGGGGTGGGGGAGTGCGAGGACGCGCTGCTCGAACTCGTGACGCGCGTCGAGCACGGCGAGCGTCCGGCCGACGTGCCCAACTTCGTGTCGTGGAAGGGTGGCGCGCGGCCCGCGGCGGCCGAGCACGCGCCCGTGAGCGAGAGCCTGTGGGTGCGCAACAACGTGGGCGAGTTCCCGGACTTCGCGAGCCTGCCGCAGCCGGACTACGAGCTGTTCGACACCGCGCGCATCACGCAGCAGAAGCACGGCTGGTTCGGGCTGATGACCTCGCGCGGCTGCCCGTACCGCTGCACGTATTGCCTGAACCACAAGATCGTCGACCGCTACCGCGACGAGCTCGGGCGTGGCACCTCGCAGATCGGCTTCTTCCGCTTCCGGCCGCCCGCCAAGATGATCGCGGAGATCCGCTGGGTGCTGGAACGCTACCCGGACGTGGCAACGTTCATCCTGGACGACGACCTGTTCACGCTCGATGCGCCGCACGCGATCGCCTTCGCGCGTGCCTACAGGGCGGCCGGCTTCAGCGTGCCGTGGGTGGTCAACAGCCACGTCAACCGGCTCGATCCGGAACTGGCGCGCGAGCTCGCGGCCGGCGGCTGCAAGATCCTGAAGCTCGGCATCGAATCGGGCTCGGAGCGGGTGCGGCGCGAGATCCTGAAGCGCTACATGACCGACGACGACATCCTCGCGACCGTGCGCGTGGGCGAGGAGTACGGCCTGCACACCTCGGGCTTCGTGATGGTCGGCCTGCCCTACGAGACACACGACGAGCGCCTGGCCACGGTGGATCTGCTGGCGCGCGCGCGGATCGGACGCTTCCGCACCTCGATCTTCTATCCGTTCCCGGGCACCGAGAGCCACCAGCTCTCGATCCAGGGCGGCTTCGTCGATCCCGCCAAGGCCGGCACGCTGACGGACTTCACCGCGTCCTCGTGCCTCGACTTCGGGGCCGAGGAGAACCTC
Organism: uncultured Planctomycetaceae bacterium; assembly: GCA_964631945.1. GTDB lineage: Bacteria > Planctomycetota > UBA1135 > UBA1135 > JABFRZ01. The sequence goes on along the minus strand of CAZWAY010000041.1, from coordinate 1,511 downwards.
TTCATCGCGAAGCTGGCGGCCTGCATGCCGTGGTTCGTCAACGCACGCGCGGCGGACTTCCACGACTTCCCGGCGGCCGAGCGCTACCGGCCGCTGGTGGCCGAGGTGCTGGCGCTCGATCGCGCCGGCTGGGAGCGCTTCGAGCCGCGCGTGCGCGAGCTGGACGCGCAGACCTCGCGCGCGGCGGCGCAGGCGGGCGAGCTGCACTACTCGATCCGCTACAACGCCTTCATGGGCGTGCGCTCGGACTTCTTCCTGGCCGAGGAGTCGGGCATCGAGTGGCTGACCGCGGCGGCCAAGCCCGTGCCCGAGCGCCTGCGCGCGCTGGCGCTCGCGGCGGCGGCCGACGAGGTGTGCTAGCCATCATGCCTTCCTGCGCGCGTCTCCGCGTCCTCCGCGCCTCCGCGGTGAGGCTCGATCCGACCGCGGAGTCGCGGGGAACGCGGAGTCGCGCGGAGGAAAGCCGATGACGAACCTCGTGCCGGACTTCGCGCGCCTGCGCGTGGCGGTGGTGGGCGACCTGGTGGCCGACCACTACCTGTTCGGCGAACCGACGCGGCTCTCGCGCGAGGCGCCCGTGATGGTGCTGCGGCACCGCGGCGAGGAGCTGGGCGCGGGCGGCGCGGCCAACGCGGCGCGCAACCTGCGCTCGCTGGGGGCCCAGGTGTGCGCGCTGGGCGTGGTGGCGCGCGACAAGCACGGGCGCGAGCTGGTGCAGCTGCTCGAGCGCGACGGCATCGACGTGGGCGGGATCGAGGCGATCGCCGACTGGATCACGCCCACCAAGACGCGCGTGCTCGGGGCCGAACCCGGGCGCACGCGCCAGCACGTGCTGCGCATCGACCGCGAGCCCGAGGGCGTGCCGCCGGCCAGCGTGCGCGCGTGCCTGGCCGCGCGCCTGGCCGCCCTGGCGGATCACGTCGACGCGGTGCTGCTGTCCGACTACGGCTACGGCCTGCTGGACCTGGAACTGGCCACGGCGGCGCGCGCGCTGCACGCGGCCGGCACGGTGGTCGTGCTCGACCCGCGCCGCACCTTCGAGCCCTTCCAGGGGCTGAGCGCGATCACCCCCAACCTGGGCGAGCTGGCGCTGGCGGCGCGCGGCGTGCCCGAGGACCTGGCCAGCGCGGCCGAGCTCGCGCGCGCGGCCGAGGACGTGCTCGCGCGCGCGGCGCCCGAGCTCCTGCTGGTGACGCTCGGCAACCGCGGCATGAGCCTGTTCGCACGCGGGACGCCGGCGCTGGTCGTGGCCGCGGCCGGGTGCGAGGCGGTGGACGTGAGCGGCGCGGGCGACACGGCCGCGGCGGCCTTCACGCTGGCGCTGGCCGCGGGCTGCCCCGGCGCCGAGGCCATGCGCCTCGCCAACGCCGCGGCCGGCGTGGTGGTGATGGAGCCCGGCGCCACGGCCTGCCGCCTCGACAAGCTGCGCTCGGCGCTGGCGCGCGCGCCGGTGCCGGTGGCCGTGCCGCACCCCGCTCCGGTGCGCGCGTGAGCTCGACCGCGCCGCGCGC
>CAZWAY010000040.1:0-46535 GCA_964631945.1 uncultured Planctomycetaceae bacterium | reverse complement strand
CCGCCTCGACAGCTACGACTCGTCCAAGGGCACCTACCTCGAGCAGCTGAACACCGCGCTCAACAACCAGGGCGTGGTCGGCTCCAACGAGGACGTCGTGATCGCCGCGGGCGACCTGGTGTTCGGCGACGTGATCCACGGCCCGACCGGCAAGAGCGAGGTCGGCAAGGGCGCGGTCGTGACCGGCAGCACCTCGGCGCGACCCGAGCTCGAGGTCTTGCCGCCCATCGAGGCGCCCGCGATCGCGCTCGCACCCGCCCACGTGCATTCGGGCGGGATGCCGATGATCGTGCCGCCCGGCGAGGCGGGCTACCAGAGCCTCGAGGTCGGCAAGAACGCGCAGCTGGTGCTGAAGGGCCCGTTGAAGCTCGCGCTGGGTTCTCTGAGTCTGAAGAGCGGCGCCACGCTGCTGTTCGACACGGGCGACGGTCCGGTCGAGCTGTACGTGGGGGAGCAGCTCGACATGGATGCGACCTCCAGCGTCTCGACCTCCACCCAAGCCACCGCGGACAGCCTGATCTTCGTCACGGCGGCGGCCGGCAAGACCATCCAGTTCGGAGCCAAGAGCACGTTCCACGGTTTCGTCTACGCGCCCGATGCCGACGTGCACGTGGCAGCGAGCTTCGAGATCTTCGGCGGGCTCGTGTGCAACTCGCTGCAGCTCGCGGCCCAGGGCAAGCTGCACTACGACCTCGCGCTCGGGGCCACGCTGGAGTCACGCCTGCCGCTGCTGCGTTCCTGGCGCGTGGTCGAGCTGCCCCAGCAGGCGGCGACGAAGCGCATCGACCCGTTCCAGGTGCTGGGCCTCGACCCGGACACGCTCGCCTCGCCGGCCGAGGCTCACCGCGAACAGGTGCTCGACGTGCGCTACGTGGCCGACGACGGCAGCACCCATTCGTACTCCGGGCCCGAGAAGGACTTCGACTGGAGCCTGGTGAGCGGCCTGATCTACGGCGTACGCGACGGAGTCGCCTTCTTCCTGCCGGGCGACTACGGGGTGCTCGACCCGGTCGCGCGGAATCCGCTGCTCGACCTGGTGGGTTCGACCCTCAGCTCGAAGGACCTGCGCGACGCGCTGCTGGCGGCCGGCTCGGTGCCGGAAGAAGTACTGGTGGCGGCCTGCGAACGGGTGCCGCCGATGAGCAAGAGCGATCTGCGCAACGTCCTGGACGCGCAGCCGCTGAGCGCCGACGTGCTCGAGGCCGCCATCGCCTCGCCGGCCCTCGACTCGGGCACCCTGCGGAACGTGCTGATCGACAACTCGCCGCTGCCTCCGTCCGCCCTGGCCGCGGTGCTCGCCCGCATCCCGCCCCTCGGACTGGGCGACCTCCTCGCCGTGCTCGCGAAGCAGTGATCCAGCCGCGCGCGATACGGGCAGGCCTGGTCCTGCTGCTCTGGGCCGCGCCGGGCGCCGCCCTGCAGCGCCCTGCCGGCGAGGGCGCGCGCGCGGACGCACTCGCCGTCGCCGTCTCGGCCGGGTTCGAGCACGTGCGTTCGCCCGCCGACATCGCGCGCGAGAGCCGGCTCCTGGCCCAGCTCGGAGCGGAGGCCATCCCGCTCCTGTTCGAGCGTCTCGGCCCGGCCCGAGACGCGTCCGGGACGAGCATGACCACCCAGGCCACCGCGCTGGCCGCGCTGGCGCAGCTCCCGCGCGAGGGCTTGCTCGCCTTCCTGACGCAGCTCGCGCGCTCAACGCCCGACGATGAACGCCGCTGTCGTGCGCTCGAGCTGCTCGGGCGCCTCGGGGGCCGTGACGAGCTGCGCCTCGCGCTGCAGCTCGGCGAACCCGCCGATCCGGCCTTCCCGCCCGGGACCGAGCTGCGCTCCGCGCTGGAGACGGCCCTGCTCGGGATCTGCGAGCGCGAGCGTGGCGCGCTGCGCACCTGCGCCAGCTTCTTCCCGCGCACGCTGCCCGCGCTGCGGGCCGTGGTCGCGCACACGGTGTCGCGCGCTGGCGGCGAGGAGGCGGCGGGCCTGCTGGCCGGCCAGCTCGGCAGCGTCGGGGTCGAGGCCGACGCCCTGCTGTTGCTCGAGATCGGCGCGTGCGCGAGCCGCAGCCACGGCAGCCAGGACCAGCTCGTGCTCGAGCGCGTGCGCGGCCTGCTCGGTCATCCCGACTCGCGCCTGGCCACGCTGGCCTGCGGGGCGCTCGAGAAGTTGCGCGATCACGAGGCCGTGCCCGACCTGATCGTGCTGCTCGGCGACGACGATCCGAATCTGCGCGCGCGCGCCCACGTCGCGCTCACCAGCCTGACCGGGCTGGTGCTGCCGGCCGAGGCCCAGCCCTGGATCGCATGGCTCGACCCGGCCCTGGCCTGGTGGGACGAGCGCGCCGAGGACTGCCGCGTGGCGCTCGTGTCGGGCTCCGCCGCCGAGGCGGCCGCGGCCGTGCGCGAGAGCGCTGGCCAGCGCCTGTTCCTGGGACGGGTCGCCGAGTTGCTCGCGCTGGCGCTGCGGCGCCGCGAGACGGACGTGGTCGAGAGCGCGTGCCGCGCCCTGGGTGCGATCCCCGAGCGCGCCGCGCGCGAGGCGCTGGTGGGCGCGCTCGCGCACCCCGAAGCCAGCGTGGTCGCGCGCGCGCAGGCCGCGCTCGCGCGCCACGAACGTCTGGAAGCCCATCGGCCCGGCCCGCTCCGACTCCCCGCGCGCAACAGGATCCCATGAGCCGCCCTACCCTTTCCGAGACCCTGCCCACGTCCGACTGCCTCTCCGACTCCGGTCACGAGCTGCGCTCGCGTCGGCGCCGGAAGCTGATCAAGCCCGGCATCCAGCTGCGCCTCAGCGCCATCTTCGCGGGCGTCTCGGTGCTGTGCCTCCTGATCCAGTGGCTGCTGTTCAGCGCGCTCCTGGTGAGCGCCGCCAACGACCTGCCGGTGGGGGGCGAGTACCTGCTCGACCTGATCCCGGGCCTGCTGTTCCGCTCGATCCTGTTCTCGCTGGTGATCGCGCTGCCGCTGACGCTGCTCGCCGGTGTGCACGCGACCTTCGGGATCACGGGGCCGATCCACCGCTTCGAGTCCTACCTGCGCGAGGTCGTGCGCGGCACGCAACTCGGTCCCTGCAAGATCCGCAAGGGCGACGGGCTCGGCGAGCTGTGCGAGCTGATCAACCTGGCGACCGAACCCGTGCGCAGGCGCGAGGTCGAGGGCGAACCCCAGCCGACGGCCGGCGAGGTCGCGTAGCGAGCGAGGCGGGGCCGGCGCCCCCGCGCGATCAGGGCACGGCACGCGCCTGGGCCAGGCCCTCCAGGCTCCGCAGCCGGCCGGGCGCACGCGCCAGCGCCCGCTCGAACTCCCGCGCGGCCTCCTCGTTGCGGCCGAGGTCGAGCAGCACCTTCCCGAGCAGCTCGTGGGCCGGTTCGACCACCGTGGGCGGGCCGAAGTCCGAGCCCATCCCGTCCTCCTTCTCGGCCGCGGCCGTCAGGCGGGTCAGGCCCTCCTCGTGCGCGCCGGCGGAGAGCGCGATCAGGCCCGAGAGCTCGAGCTCCATCACGTGCGCGGCCTGCCGCCCGGGCAGGTAGTCCTTGCGCGAGTCGCCCGAGCAGCACGGCGCGCCGTCCGGACTGCGGGTCAGGCTCTCGAGCGCGCCGCGCTGCGCCGCCAGCAGCGTCAGGACCTCGCGCGCGCGTCCGGCGTCGTCGCGCGCCAGCGCGTTGCGGCCGCGCACGTACAGCTCGGCTCCGGCCGTGGAGGGCTCGAGCTCCTCGAGGCCCACCTCGAAGCGCGCCAGCTCGTGGTCCCAGGCCTCGCCCGCCACCACGTAGGCGGCGCGCATCAGCGCGAGGTGCGTGCGCGTGCGCTTGGAGTGACTGGCGCCCTCGTCGCGCCGCATGTCCGCGAGCAGGCGCTCGGCCGCGGCGCCGTGGCCCAGCTGGAGCTCGGAGTACGCGAGCCAGGCCAGCGAGTGGAAGGCGCGGGCCTCGACGTCGAGGCCCCTGGCCGCGCGCCGCGCGTCGGCCGCGGCCGCCGAGGCCACGTTGGCCTGCACCGACTCCGGCCACATCCCCAGTGCCACGTAGATGTGGGCCGGCATGTGCAGCGCGTGCTCGGCCGCCGCCGCGACCACGCCGTAGCGCCGCGCCATGCGCAGCCCGAGCGGCGCGTGCACCGGATCGTCGAAGGAATGGATCGCGTAGTGCAGCGCGCCCGGATGGTCGGGCGCGCGCGCGAGGACTTCCTCCGCCGCCGCGGCCGCGCGCATGTAGGTCGGGACGTCGCGTCCCTCCGTGGCCGTGCCGAGGATCGAGAGCGCGTGGAAGGCGGCGATCTCGAGGTCGTCCGGGTAGAGCGTGTGCAGCGCGCCCATCGCCGCGCAGTAGGCCCGGGCGCGCTCCGCGCGCGTGCCCTCGCCGAACAGGACCTCGACCGCGGCCAGCAGCCCGCGCTCGCGTTCGTCCCCTGCCAGCGCCGCGCGGGCCTCCGGCGTCGGGCCGAGGCGGCCGAGCACGGTCCGCGCCGCCTCGCGCTGCTCTTCCTGCCAGATCGGGTGGCAGTGCGTCAGCGCCTCGCCCCAGTAGGCCAGCGCGAAGCGCGGCGCCAGGGCCTGTGCCGCGCGGAACGCCTCGGCCGCGTCGGCGTACTCGAAGCTGTGCAGCAGCAGCACGCCGCGCACGAACGGAGCCTGGGCCGCGGCCGGACCGGAGTTCGGGAAGTCGATGTGCCCGAGTCCCACGGCCTCGCGCTCGCCAGCGGCGAGCGGCAGCGGGGCGTGCGCGCCGGAACGGCACGCGCCGCCGAGGACGAGCAAGAGGGTCGCGCAGGTACCGGCGGTGCGCCGGGAAGGAGAGAGGGTCATCGCGCCATGGTAGTCGCGCGACGCACGCGCGACGCGCGCATCTCCGGCGTCCGTCCGTCCGCGGCGCTGCGAGCGGACGGACCCGGGGACCGGGCTGGCCGAGCTAGTGGCGGATCCTCCCGCCGGAGCCGGAACCGACGGGCGTGATCGGACCGTAGTCGTAGCTGGAGTAGATGTCGCAGTCGAAGCCGTTGCTGCCGAGCAGGGTCACGTCGTCGACGGCCCACCACCACTCGAACACGGCGTTGTAGTAGTGGAAGCGGACCTGCACGTCGGACTGACCCGCGGCCTGGGCGCTGATGTCGACCGTCACGGTGCCGCTGGTGTCGGCGTCCTGGAAGTTCTTCACGGTGATCCAGGCCCCGCCGGTGGCCGTGGAGCGCACGTCCACGTCGCACTGCTCGTCGAGCCCGCCCGAGTACCAGTGGAACTCGTGCTTGAACTGCAGCGTGACCCCGCTGAAGCCGGCGCAGCTGACCAGCGGGCTGATCAGCTGCTCGTTCATGGTGAAGCCCGAGCCCAGCTTGTCCGAGTCGGCGATGTAGTAGGGCGCCGTCAAGGACAGCGAGCGCAGGCCGGGGTTGCCGGTGGTCCAGGTCGAGGCCGTGCCCGAGCCGGTTCCGCCATCGACGGTCGTCCAGCCGCCCGGCGGCGCGGAGAAGCCGTCCGAGAAGAGCGTGGTGAGCGGCTCCTCGCCCAGCGTGCGCGAGGCGATGGCCGGCGCGTCGGGGAAGGGACCGCCGTTGCTGGCCGTGAGGCCGACCAGGTCGAAGGCCGCCACGCCGCCGCAGGTGGCCGTGGTCGAGACGCGGAACGAGATCGGCGCGAGCGCGTTCGCCGTGCTGCCGGCCGAGACGTCGCCGAAGCTGGCCATGCTGCCGAGCAGCTGCACCTGCCCGATCGCGGCCGCGTTGACCTGCACCGTGCCGGACACCGCCAGCGCCTGCGTGCTGCAGGCGAGGTTGCGCACCTTGGGCGTGAAGCGCCAGGTCTCGCCCGGCTCCATCACCGCGTCGCCGTCGCCGAGCACCTGCTCGAAGGCGGAGGGCGTGGCGGACGCGATCGACACCGTGGGCGTGCACAGGAACGACTCGATCTGCGGGTAGATGTCGGCCATCAGCATCCCGCGGTTGCCCACGCCGGGCGAGGTACAGCCGCCACAGTGGTGCAGGCCGACCAGCTTGTCGTCCGACTCGCGGAAGATCGGCGAGCCCGAGCTGCCGCCCTCGGTGTCGAGCGTGTTGTAGTAGCGCAGCACGGTCCCGGACACGTCCACGTTGGCGCCGCTGCCGTGCGCGATCTCGTGCGGCCGGCCGGCCGGGTGCTGGACGATGTAGATCGCCTCGCCGTCCGTCAGGCGCACCGGGTCGGGCGTCACGTAACCGAAGGTCGCGGCCGGGTCGCCGATCACGCTGCACAGCGAGTAGTCGAGGTCCCCCAGGCCCTGGTCGCAGCTCACGAACGGGCTGAAGGCCACCACCGCGTCACAGTGGAAGCCCTGCCAGTCCGGGGTCGTCGCCGCGCCGTTGTTGCAGCCCTGGCGGTAGTACTTGAAGACGAATTCCGACGTGTCGCAGTCGCCGTTGGAGGTGATGCAGTGCCGGTTCGTGAGCAGGTAGTTCTGGGGCGAGATGTTCGAGCCCGAGCAGAAGAGCGCGCTGGTCGGGTTGCCGCCGATGGTCATGACGCCCACCGAGGCCAGGATGTTGCTCCACTTCCCGGCGTCGCTCTGGTAGCAGAAGACGTCGTCGAAGTTCTCGGGCGAGCAGATGTCCTCGGGCACCTGCACGAGGTCGAACAGCGCCGCGTCGCCCAGGATCACCTGGTCGATCCAGAACGGCATCTTGGCGTAGGGCCGCGCGAACTCGAACTCGAGTTGCAGCTCCTCGCCGAAGGCCGAGAGCGCCCAGAAGCTGCCCTGGTCCTTCGGTCCCCGTCTGCGGATCTCCTCGACCACGTGGCCGGAAGCCGAGCGCAACGTGAGCACGTCGCCCTCGCGCAGGTTCACGTCCACGAGGTGCGCCTTGAGGAAGCTCACGCCCGGGACCGTGACCAGGTCGGCCCACAGGCGCTTGCCATTCGTCTCGAAGGCGTGCTCGAGCTTGGGCTCCACCTTGATGGGCATGCTCGTGCCGACGCTCACGGGCGCCGGCTCGGGCCGTGGCAGACTCTTCCCTCCGCGCGTCTGCGCCGCGACCAGCGGGCCGAGCACGCCCGCGGCCACGAGAGCGCCGAGGATGCGGGGAAGGGAACGGGGTTGCGCGTGGCCCTCGAGCATGGAGAGTCCTGTTCTCTACCGGCGCGTCAGCCAGTCCACGCCCGGTGGCAGGGATGTCTCGCGCGCGGGTCCCGTGCCGCTGCGCCGCCGGATCGAGCTGGCCCTCGATTCAGGCCGCCCCAGCCTATGGCCGGCTCCCGAGGGTGCAACCCGTTCTTCTAGAAGAAGCGTGCGGAGCGGCGATCGAGCGCCGATCCGGCGGCCCCATCGTGGGGCGGGTCGGACGGCCTGCTCCTCCGCTACAGTCGTGGCATGGACCTGAAGCTCTTCGGCACCGTCTTCGCCACGGTCTTCCTGGCCGAGCTCGGCGACAAGACCCAGCTCGCCACCCTGCTCTACGCCAGCGACGAGCGTCACTCGCGCACGACCGTTTTCCTGGGCGCCTCGGCCGCGCTGGTCGCGTGCGCGGCGCTCGGGGTCGTGGGCGGCGCGCTGCTGCGCGGCTGGCTGAACCCGCGCGTGCTCTCGGGCCTGGCGGGTGCTTCGTTCCTGCTGCTCGGCGCGTGGACGCTGTGGCGCGCCTGGCGCGGCGAGCCCGGCGGCTAGGGTGCCGGCCGCGCGCCTAGCGCGCTTCGAAGGCCTGCGCGCGGCGCTCGAGCTCGGCCGCGAGCTCCTCGGCCGGGAACCAGCGTCCGTGCAGCACCACGCCCACGCGTCGCGCCGCGTTGTGCACGTCCTCGAGCGGATTCGCCTCCAGGAGGAGCAGGTCCGCGCGGCGGCCGGGGGCGAGCGAGCCCCAGTCCTCTCCTGCGCCCATGCAGCGCGCGGCGTCGGCGGTTCCGGCGCGCAGCGCCTCGAAGGGCGTCAGTCCGGCCGCCACCAGGTTGGCGAGCTCTTCGTGCAGCGCGAAGCCGGCCACGACGTAGGGGTTGCCCATGTCCGTGCCGAGCAGGATCCCGCCGCCGGCGTCGCGCAGCGCCCGCACCGCGCGCTGCATGGCGGGCACGGAATCTCGCGCGGCCGCCGTGGTCCGGGCCGGCAGGCGCGCGAGGTAGTTCGCGGACGAGTCGGGCTCCCAGGACGCGCGCAGGAAGGGCGAGACGAAGCGCATCTCCGGCCGCTCGAGCAGCGCGCGCGCCTCGTCGCCCTGCTGCCACTTCTGGAGCACCACCAGCGTGGGGCAGTTCCACGCGCCCGCCGCGCGCACGGCCGCGGCCACGGCGGCCACGCGCTCCGGATCGACCTCCTGCCAGGCCAGGGCCTCGGTGGTGAAATCGATGCTGCGGTAGGGTGAGCCGGCGCGCTGCGCGGCCTCGGCCCAGCCGCCCATGTGCTCGATCGTCTGCTGGCGCGCTTCCAGCACGTCCTGCAGCGTGAGCGCCTCGGGCACGTGCCCCATCAACGGCAGGCCCTGCTCCTCGCCCGCGACGACGAGCGCCTCGTAGCAGGCGCGCGTCAGGCGCGCGTAGGGCTTGAGGAAGTCGTAGCCGGCGGCCTTCTGCGCGGCGACCACCGCGGCGGCCTCGTCCGGATCGACCAGCTCGGTGCTGCCCGGCCACACCGCCGGCGCGCCGTCGATGATCGGCCCGGCGGTGTAGATGCGCGGCCCGACCAGCTCGCCGCGCTCGATGCGCGCGCGCCAGTCGAGGTGCAGCGGCGCGCCGAACATGTTGCGCACGGTCGTGACGCCGTTGGCCACGAACAGGTAGAGGTCGTTCTCGTCCCAGACGTGCACGTGCATGTCGGCCAGGCCGGGCATCAGGAAGCGCCCGCGCCCGTCGATGCGCTGCGCGTCGGCCGGGACCTCCAGCGCTCCGGCCGGCCCCAGCGCGGCGATGCGGCCGTCGCGCACCAGCACGGTGTGGTCGGCCAGCACGACCTCGCGGTCCATCGGGACGACGGACACGTGCTCGATCGCCAGGGTCGCGGAGCCGGACGCGCGCGATGAGGCGTGCACGAAGGAGGCCAGGGCCCCGATGCGCGCCTCGCTCGCCAGGACCAGGGCGTGCTCGGGCTCGGCCGCCACCAGCGGTTCGAGCCCGTAGCAGAGGATCAGCGGCAGGTTCGGATCGCGCTCGTCCTCGCCGCGCGTGACCAGCGCGCGCGCGAGCCCGAAGCGCTGTGCGAGCGGCAGGCGCTGCAGCCCGGCGGCCAGGGCCAGGCGCACGACCGGCGAGGGCTCGCGCATGGCCAGCAGGGCCAGGGCGTTCGCGAGCTCGGGCGAGGCCGGGTCGCGCTCGAGCAGGCAGCGCACCGTCCAGGCGCGCACGTGCTCGTCGCTCGACGCCAAGAGCTCGAGCCCGAGGCGCGCATCGAGCCCGCCCACGACGTGCAGGGCCCACAGCGCGCGCAGCGCGCGCCGCCCGTCGCCCTTCTCGAGCACGATGCGGCGCAGGCTGGCCTGCACCGCTCCGTCCTGGCCGCGCTCCTGCAACAGCCGCTGCGCGCGCCCCGCGAACCATGCGCTGGGGTGGAACAGGAGCCGCACGAGTTCGTCGCTCGGGAGCGCGCCGAGGTCGACCTTCAGCGCGCGCTGGGAGCCGTAGCCGAGGCGCCACAGCCGGCCGAGTCCGTCGGCGCGCGCGCGGCCCGAGTCGAGCAGGTACACGCAGCCCTCGGGCGCGAGCGCGAGGCCGACCAGGCTCGCGTCCGTCGCGCCCAGGAGCTCGCGCGCGTGGCGGGCGACGAAGCCCGAGCCGGCGCGCTCGAACTCGTCCGCCAGGACCTGCCGCCCGGTGTCGTCGCCCATCAGGATGCGCCCGCGCCACTCGGGCGGGAACGCGTCGGCCTGGTAGATCAGAGCGCCCCCGGTCGGCGCGGCTCCGCGAGCGTCCGCGAGAGCCGCGTGGCGATGGTCCGCGATCGTCGCGAGCGCGGCGCTCGTCGCCGACGCCTCGGCCTCGCTCGCGCAGCGCGCCCCCGGCGGCGCGTGGAAGAGGTGCGCATCGCCCTCGGCCGTGACGAACACCTGTCCGCAGGCGTCGAAGGCCAGCCCCGCGGGATGGTCGGGGCCGCGCGCGAAGAGCTCGAACTCGCGGCGCTCGGGGTGATAGCGCCACACGCCCGCCCCCAGCGAGGTGCGCAGCACGTCGGGCGTGCCCGGCGCGCCCACGCGGCCCCGGCAGGGATCGCCCTGGCAACCGTACAGCCAGCCGTCGGGCCCGAAGCCGAAGGAATGCGGCGTCGCGCGCTGCTCTGGGTCGTCCTGGCGCCCGAAGCCGTCGAGCCGGACCTCGGGCGGGCCGTCGGGTACGAGGTCGCCGTCGCGATCCGGCAGGAACAGCAGCGCGGGCGCGGCTCCGACCCAGACGCCGCCCAGGCCGAGCTCGAGTCCACCCACGCGTCCGAGCCCGCGCGCGAAGACGACGCGCGTCTCGAAGCTGCCGTCGTGATCGCGGTCCACGAGCACGACGAGGTCGCTCGCGCCGGCCAGCGCGGGTTCGGGCGCCGCCACCGCCAGCCACAACCGGCCGCGCGCGTCGAGGGCGAGCGCGCTCGGATCCTGCAGCTCGGCCGCGACCTCTTCGAGCCGAAAACCCTCCGGCACGCGCGGCGAGTCCCCATGGGTGTCCGAGCGTGGCACCGGGTTCGAGAGCAGCGCCACGAGCACCAGGGCGAGCGACATCCGCGGATTCTAGCGCCGAGCGGGTGGAGGCTCGCGCGCCTCGTCCCGGCTAGCATGACGAGCGGTCGCCCCGGCGAGGGCGTTCCGACCGCTACCCGTGCGCACCGTCCTCGTCTCCCTGTGGGCTGTCCTGGCCCTGGCGCTCGTCGCTTGCAGCGACGGAGAGCGGTCGCGGGCGCCCCGGAGCGTGCTGCTGGTCACGTTCGACACCACGCGCGCCGACGCACTCTCCGGCGACGCCGAGAGCCGCGTGCTCGCGCCGCGCCTCGCCGCCCTGGCCGACGGCGGCGTGCGCTTTCCGCGCGCCTACAGCGTGGCGCCCTTGACGCTGCCGGCGCACGCCTCGCTCCTGACCGGGCTGGTGCCGCCGCGCCACGGCCTGCGCGACAACGGCCTGGCGGCTCTGCCGCAGTCGGCCACGACCCTGGCCGAGCTGTTGCGCGCGCGCGGCTTCGATACGGCGGCTTTCGTGTCGAGCGTGGTGCTCGCGCGCGCCTTCGGGCTCGACCAGGGCTTCGAGCGCTACGACCAGCCCGAGCTGGACACGCGTGAGGTCGGAGAGGCGCAGGCCGAGCGTCCGGCGCGCGACACGGCGCGCGCGGCCGCGGCCTGGCTCGCCGAGCGCGACGGCACGCGTCCGTTCTTCCTGTGGACGCACTTCTACGACCCGCACGTGCCCTACCGGCCCACGCCGGAGCACCTGGCGCGCGCCCACGGCGACGCCTACCGCGGCGAGATCGCGGGGCTGGACGACGCGCTGGGCGTGCTGCTCGACGCGCTCGCGCGCGCCGGACGGACGGACGAGACGCTGGTCGTGGTCACGGCCGACCACGGCGAGAGCCTGGGCGAGCACGGCGAGCCGACCCACGGCGCGCTGTGCTACGAGGCGGCGCTGCGCGTGCCGCTGGTCTTCCGCTTCCCCGGCGCGCCGCCCGCGCCGGGGCCGGTGCGGCTCGCGAGTCTGGTCGATCTCGCGCCCACGCTGCTGGCGCTCCTGGGCGCGCCCGTCCCGGAGGGTCTGGACGGGATCGCGCTGTTCGATCCGGCGGCGCCGCGCGAGCGCGGGGTGTACTTCGAGAGCTACGCGGGCTTCCTGAACTACGGCTGGAGCCCGCTGGCGGGCTGGCTCGACGGGCGCGGCAAGTACCTGCACAGCTCCGAGCCCGAGTTCTACCTGTGCCTGTCGGATCCGGCCGAGGCCCACGACCTCGCGCGCGAGCGTCCGGACGAGTGTGCGCTCGCGCGCACGCACCTGCAGGAGCTGCTGGCCCGACCGGCGCTCGAGCCCGAGACGCGCGCGGAGAACGACGAGCTGGCGCGCGCGCTGTCCACGCTGGGTTACGGGCGTGGGAACGACGCGAGCGAGCTGCCCCCGCCGCTCGCGCCCAGCGAGCGCCCGAGCCCGAAGGCGCGCAGCCACGAGCTCGCCACCTTGCTGCGCGCGCACGCGCTGTTCGAGGCCGAGCGCTTCGCGGAATGCCAGCCGCTCGTGGAACAGCTGGTGCGCGAGAACCCGCTCCACCTGCTGGCGCTCGACCTCCTGGCGCTGTGCCGCATGCACGCGCAGGAGTTCGCGGCGGCCGAGGCGACGCTGCGCCAGCGCCTGGCGCTGGGCGAGGCCGCCGACGCGCGTCTGAACCTCGGCCTGTGTCGCCTCGAGCTGGGCGATCGCGACGGCGCGCTGCGCGAGCTCGAGCGCGCCGCGCGCCTCGCCCCGGATCAGCCGGCGATCCAGGAGGCGCTCGCGCGCGCCCGGCCGTGAGCGCGCCGCTCTCGGCTCGGACTGCTAGAAGAACCGCCTGCGCGACAGCCCGAGCGCGAGCGGCGCGAGCGTCAGCGCGTGCCCGGCCGTGGCGGCGACCAGCCGCAGCGCCGGCCCGAGGCCGCGCAAGGCCGTCCGTCCACCCAGCATGCCGAGCAGCAGCGCCAGAGCGCCCGTGAGCGCGGGATGGCGCGCGAACGGACTGCGCCCCACGGCGCCGGTGAACTCAGAACCCAGGTCGCCCAGGCTCCGGCTCAGGCCCGCCAGCGCCACGGCTCGCTCGCGTTCGAGCAGCTGCTCCACCGTCCTCGGAACGGTCCCCGGAGTCCGTGCCGCGCCGATCCTCGTGCTCGTGTTCTTGTGCGGTCCGGTGTTCGGTCCCGGGTCCATCGTACTCATGCTTGTGCTCATACTTCCTCCGCAGGCGTGCGATCTCGCGTCGTTCTTCGCGGGCCATGACGAGGGCCATTCCGCCCGCCACGAGGGCCAGCAGCAGCAGCCCGGCGCCGAGTTCGCCCAGCCAGGGGCGCGGGCCGAACAGGGCCGCGAGCGTGCCCGCGAGGCCGCGCGCGAAGTACAGCGCTCCGCTCCCGACCAGCACCGCGCCCAGCAGCGCGGCGAGCCCTGTCCGGGCGATGGCCCAGCGCGTCCGGCGCAAGCGCAGGCGCGCCTGTTCCGAGCTCAGGCTCAAGAGCGTGCGCAGATGGCGCGCGCCCTCGCCGAGGGGCTCGAGCAGGCGCGACGCGAGCCGCTCGGCCGCGGCCTCGCTCTCGGCCGTCCCGTTCGGCGCTCCGTTGCCCGCATGCCCGGGGCCGAGCGGTCGCCCGTCGGCCCCGTTCGTCCCGTCGCTCACGGACGGCTCGGGTCTCGTCGGCTGCATGGCGTCCGGATCGATGGGGCGCGGCGCGTGGCTCAGCGCCGCGCGAGCAGGACCCCCAGGACCAGGCCGAGTCCCGCGCCGACTCCGGCCGCGATCAGCACCGATTTCACGGGCTTTTCCCGCACGTAATCCTCGAGCTCGCCCTCCATCGTCTCGACCCGCTGCTTGGAGCGGCGGTAGAGGCTCTCGGCCTTCTCGCGCGCGTGCTCGATCCGCTCCGCGACGTTCTCGGTGCTGGACCTCTCGGTGGGGGACTTCGGGTTCAGGACCTTG
The DNA here is from genome assembly GCA_964631945.1 of uncultured Planctomycetaceae bacterium. Lineage (GTDB taxonomy): Bacteria > Planctomycetota > UBA1135 > UBA1135 > JABFRZ01. Next base: position 32,983 of record CAZWAY010000040.1, on the reverse strand, counting down.
TCCGCCGTCTCGACCTGTGCGCTCATCGGCGCCTCCCTTGCTTTGCTTCCGCCGGGAAGCCCGGGCCTCGACACCAACGACACTCTCGGAGGCGGGCGACCCGGACGCCCGACGCGTTTCCACGTGTCCGTTGGACAGTATAGCAGATCGCGTGGCGATCCGAGCCCGCGAAACACCGTGCGGGCGGGATCGGCGCTGCGCACTTCTGCGCACGCTCGAGCGCGGTGCAGGCTGCACTTCCGCTTCGATTCAGCGGAAGAGCGCGCTGAGTTTCGGCTTGCCCTTCGCCACCACGAGTTCGAAGGGCGTGATGCCCTCGGCGTCGCGCATGCGCGGATCGCCGCCCGCGCCGAGCAATGCGCGCAGCATGCGCTCGCTGCCGCGCGAGGCAGCCTGGTGCAGCGCCGTCCAGCCGCGCTCGTCGGGCACGTTCGGGCTGGCGCCGCGCTCGAGCAGCCACAGGGCCGCTGCGACCTGGCCCCAGCGCACGAGTTCGTTCAGCACCGGTCGGCCCGCGTGCCGCGCGCGGTCGGGATCGGCTCCGTGCCGCAGCGCGGCCTCGGCCGGGCGGTGATCCGCCTGCCACGCCGCCGAGACCAGGGCCGAGTCGGGATCCGCGCCGCGCGCGAGCAGCAGCTCGAGCAGCTCGAGGTGTCGCGCCTGGATGGCGAAGTAGGCCGGGTCCACCTCCTCGCCCCAGGAGCGCACGCGCGCGTTGGGCTCGGCCCCGGCGTCGAGCAAGTGGGTCGCGATCGCGCGCAGCCGCGCGGCGCCGCGCGCGTCGTCCCTGAAGAGGCGCGAGCCCGCGCAGCACGCCAGCGGCGTCAGGCCGTCCGCATCGGGCTGCCGCGCGAGCTCCGGCGCGCGCGCGAGCCGCTTGCGCACGTCCGCGAGCTCCCCCAGCGCCGCCGCGATCGCGAGATCGACCCTCGCGCCGGCCCGGCGCAGGCGCTCGACGTACAGCGGCTCACCCACGAAGGCCGCGATCAGGAGCGCGCGCGCACTCGGCCAGGCCCCGCTGGCCTCCGGATCGGCGCCATGCGCCAGCAGCCAGTCGAGGCAGGCCAGACGCGCGGCCTCGGGCGCGCGCTCGGCCTGCGCCTCAGCCGCAGTGCCCGCTTCCGACTCCGCCGCGGCCGCCCCGTGCGGCTTCTCCTGCATCAGCGCGTGCAGCGCGCGGTAGTTGCGCCAGCTCGCGTTCGGATCGACCCCGCGCGCCGCCAGGCGCTCCAGCGTGGCGAGATCCGCGCGCTGCGCCGCTCCGACCCATTGCGCCGCGTCGGAACTCCTGCCGGAGCCGCGGCTCGCCGCACTCGCGCGGCGCGAGCGCTTCACTCGTTCCTTGGCCACTCAGTCCTTCGCCCTCGAGCCGAACACCGCCTTCGCGACCCAACCCCAGATCACCCCGAGGAAGGCCGCCACCCCGGCCGTGACGACGCCTTGCGTTCCGGGATCCGTCACGAGCTTGGCGATCTCGCCCGCCAGCAACTTCGCGTCGACGAAGCCGAGCACCACTCCACCGACCAACGCAGCGACGATCATCCTCATGCGAGCTCTCCTGGAATCGTTCGGGGTGACGTGGGGAAGGGTGAGGCTATGGAGTGCCGACAGGGGGATCAACTCGCGCGAGGGGGACCGGTCGGTAGCCGTCGTGCAGGTCCGCCACGTTGGCGCCGGCACGTCAGCCGGCGAGTCGTCCTCTCGGCCCGCACCGACCAGACCCTCCGGCGCGGGTACACTGCCCCCCCGGGCCCTTAGCTCAGTCGGTCAGAGCGGGGGACTCATAATCCCTTGGTCGCAGGTTCGAGTCCTGCAGGGCCCACCAGCGCAGCGGATGGTGGACAACTCGGGTGGCGAGGTGCTCATGAGGTGGGTGAGCCGCCGCTTGCCGAGGGATGCGTCGCAAGTCCGCGACAGGGCGGAACCTGTGGCCACGGTCGCGTCGGAACGCGCGCTCTCGGTTCGCGCCGTCTGTTCTGGGTCCTCCAAGCCGGACACCGGCGGTTCGGCCTCGTCGCCAAGCCGGATGGAGGTGCGAACTCTCGCGTTTCTGGAGAGAGCGGAGGAGTGCTTATGACCCCGGCGCTTATGACCCCTGCTCGCGAGTGCATGCGCGACCACGAACTCTACGCTGCGATCCTCGGCATCTAACTCCCCTGGCAATGGACACGCGGGTGCGCAGTGCAACTTCGAACCCTTCCTGTCCGACAATCCGGCCGACGCCAGTCTGAAAGATGACCGACGGGCTCATGATCAAACGGCCACTCGGTAGTAGTGCTTCAGCAGACCGCCCAATCGCTCATGACGCCGGACGCGACCGAGTTGAGGGCTGGATTGTCCCGAAAGCGGCACGTTCCCAATTCCCTGATGAGGGCGTTCGGCGTTGTAGTGCTCGATGTACGCCAAGACGGCACGCCGAAACCTGCGCCGCCCGAAGAAGATCATCCGCTCCAGACACTCGGACTTGATCGAGAGCACGAAGCGCTCGGCGAAGGCGTTGGCGTTCGGCGCCATGTAGGGCGTGAGCGCGATCTCCACGCCGGCGTCCCGCAGGGTCTCCCAGAAGCGCTCGGTGAACTTACTGTCGCGATCGATGATCAGAGCGAGGTGGTCACGGAGGAATCCGTCGACTGGGTCGGTCAGGTTCCTCGCGACTTGGGCCATGAACGCCTCGTCCGGGTGCGGCGTGATGCTTGCGAGCTCGACGCGGCGAGTCTTGAGGTCGATGGCGAAGAGCACGTGCTGCGTCTCGAGTCCGCTCGGGGTCCAGACCTCGGTGGTCAGGAAGTCCATCGCGGCGACGCGGCCCCAATGCGCGCGCAGGAAGGTTCGCCACGACGTTGGTCGATCGGGAGCCGGAAGGATGCCGTTCTCTTTCAGGACCTTCGCGATCGTGCTCCGGGCGACCCGATGCCCGAGGCCCTTCAGCTCGCCCTGGATCCTGGCGTACCCCCAGGTCGAGTTCTCGCCAGCCATTCGGACGATCAGCGCTCTTATCACCTTCATGATCCCCGGCCGGCCCGGTCCCTTTCGCTCGAAGGTCCACTTCAGCGCGATCAGTTGCCGGTGCCAGCGCATCAGGGTGTCGGGGGTGACGATCGTGGCGATGCGCTCGAGGGTCTTCCGATCGAGCACCTTGGCCTTGGCCGCGAGGCGGCGGCGCTGGTCGTCGTCCAGGCGCAGGGCCCGGCCCCGCATCTGTTCCTTCAGGACGCGGTTCTCCTCGAGGAGGTACTCGATGACCTCGGCCTGGTGGCGGCTGATCCAGCCGGCGAAGGCAAGGAGCAGCGCCCGGAGCGGTTGGACTGCGGCCTCCATTTGGTCATGGTAGTTGCAGCCCGGGCCCGGGGGCACGCCAAGACTTGACACTTACGTCTAGTATGGCTAGAGTGCCTTCCGTGCCGATTCCGAGAAGGATCCCCGGATGACTCGGGGCCTGCCGCCCTTCACTGGGGACGGGCTCCTGCCTCGGGGGGACTACCCCATGACGCTGGCCGAGCTCAAGAAGTCGATGCTCGTCGAGGGCCCACCGAAGCGAGTGGCCCCCGGCTGGGATCGCGACTGGCGGGCGGGGTTGGTCGAGAACCTCGGGATCATGGCGCGGCAGCTCTGGCGGGTCGGGATCGAGAACGTGTTCGTAGACGGCTCGTTCGTCGAGGCCAAGGAGCACCCGAACGACATCGATGGCTACTTCGAGTGCGAGCGGGACGAGCTGATCTCCGGACGCCTCGAGAAGGCGCTGAACAGGCTCGACCCGCACAAGGTCTGGACCTGGTCGCCCGCTCGGCGGCGACCCTATCCGGGGTCGCCCAAGAAGCAGCTCCCCATGTGGCACACGTACCGCGTCGAGCTCTGGCCGCACTTCGGCCAGCCCGCCGGAATCCGCGACGAGCACGGGAACGAGCTCGAGTTCCCCGCGGCCTTCCGGAAGAGCCGACTCCACCAGCCCCGAGGCATCATCCAGCTCCTGAGGACGCCATGATTCGAACCGAGACGGACTATAAGCGCGCTGTGCGCGAGCGAGACGAGCAGGCGAAGCGCCTGAAGGCCCAGGAGCAGCGACTGAAGAAGGAGGGCCTCGGGCGCGCCGAGATGAAGCGCGCCATGGACCCCGTGCGCTCCTTCCACCAGAACCTGGTAGAGGAGATCCGCGTGTACGAGGCGCTCAAGCGGGGCGACCTGCGCGCCGTCTCGCGCCTCGGCACGCTCGGCCAGCAGATGGTCGGACTGCGCATCGCTAAGGGGTTCTCCCAGCGCGATCTTGCCGCTCGCCTGGGAGTGCACGAGTCCCAGGTCTCCCGTGACGAGCGCAACGAGTACCATGGCCTGACGCTGGAGAGGGCGGGGCGGATCATGGAGGCGCTGGGCGTGCGCCTCGTGTCGTCGTACGTGCCGGTCTCGGCCTGACCTTGCGGCGGGTTGCACCCCCCTCGCTCTCGGTGTCCGAGCCGGACTCGAACGGAGAACAGTTGTACGTTCCGTACGGCTCGGCCCACCTCGGACCGCTCTTGTGGAGAGGCGACAAGGGCAGGATGCTCATGAGGAATAGGCCCCGTCGCCCCCGAGATGGCGTCGCAAGTCTCTAGCGGCTCGTCCGTGATTCGCGCATCCCTCCTGGCCCTCGCTCTCGCCGGCTGCGGGTCATCGCTCGACCTGGACGGCGCGCGGCTGGTGCTCGAGCGGAAGCCGACGGGGCTCCACGCCGCCGACTTCCGTGGATACCGTGTGGAGATCGGCGGCGACGGAGCGTTTGTCTTCGTTGCCAGGGGGCTCGATGGAGTCGAGCGCGCGTTCCAAGGAGCGATCGAGGTCGAGCTGCTCGGAGCGCTCTTCGGGCGGGTGCGCGACGGTCACTTCTTCGAACTCGCGGATCACTACGGGCCCGTGTACAACGACATGGTCTTCGCAACGCTCGAAGTCCGCCTCGAGGGGAGCGAGAAGCGCGTCAGTGGCAACTGGCTCGCCGGAAGCCGGGGAGGGCCGTGGCGGCAGTTCTTCGACGAGCGCGACCTGGCGGACCTGGAGATCCAGAACTGGCTCTTCGATCTCGCGCACCGGGTCGATCTCGCGGCCGGGACGCAGGACTGGCTCGCGCGTGCAGTCGCGGCCGAGCGGCTTCCTCCGGGCGAGCGCCGCTGAGGCCCCTGCAGGCTTCGTCGTTGAGGAGTGCTCACTCGCGATTTGATGCGGTCATTGGCGCGGGATGACCTACGCTGCGAGCCCACCAGGAACGAACCATGAGCAACACGACGATCCAGACGAACGCCAACGGTCCCTTGCGCGTGACGGGCACATTCGAGATCTCGGACGCCAGCGGCGCCAAGTTCGATCTCGCCGGGCGCACGACGGTCTCGCTCTGTCGCTGCGGGCAGTCCCAGAACAAGCCGTTCTGCGACGGCGCCCACAACACGGCGGCGTTCAAGTCCGACGAGAAGGCGCGTGCCCTGCCGCCGCCCAAGCCCAGGGTCTGACGCGCGGCGTCGTGACCCGGCCCTCCGGCCCGCCCTTCGACCAGCTCCCGCTGCCGCCCGCCACCCTGGCGAACCTGGAGCGGCTGGGCTACCTCGGCATGACGCCGATCCAGGCGGCCAGCCTGCCCATCGCGCTGGCGGGTCATGACCTGCTTGCCCAGGCCAAGACGGGCAGCGGCAAGACGGCGGCCTTCGCGCTGGTGCTGCTGGCGAACCTGAACGCGCAGGACCCCGGCGTGCAGGCCCTGATCCTGTGTCCGACGCGCGAGCTCGCCGAGCAGGTGACGCACGAGATCCGCCGCCTGGCGGCGGGCGAGAACATCAAGATCCTCACGCTGTGCGGCGGCACGCCGCTGCGCCCCCAGCTGGCCAGCCTCGACCAGGGCGCGCACATCGTCGTCGGCACACCCGGGCGTGTGCTCGACCACCTGGCGCGCGGAAGCCTGAGGCTGGACGCACTGCGCACGCTGGTGCTCGACGAGGCCGACCGCATGCTCGACATGGGGTTCCTTGGCGACATCGTCAGCGTCGTGGGCTCGTGCCCGGCCGCCCGCCAGACCCTGCTGTTCTCGGCGACCTACCCCGAGGGCATCGCGGAACTGAGCCGCCAGTTCCTGCGCCAGCCCAGGGAGGTGAGGCTGCTCGAGCAGCACGCACCGACGAAGATCCGCCAGGTCTTCTACCGGGTCGACGATGGCGCGCGCCTCGAGGCCGTCGCGCGCCTGCTCGCGCACTACCGCCCCGTCCGTGCGCTGGCCTTCTGCAACACCCGCCAGCAATGCGGCGATCTGCTCGCGCTGCTCCAGGAGCGCGGCTTCGTCGCGCTGGCGCTGCACGGCGGGCTGGAGCAGGTCGAACGCGACCAAGTCCTGGTGCAGTTCGTCAACCGCAGTTGCTCGGTCCTGGTGGCGACCGACGTCGCCGCACGCGGACTCGACATCACCCAGCTGGAGGCCGTGATCAACGTCGACGTCACCCCCGATCCCGAGGTGCACATCCACCGCATCGGGCGCACGGGCCGCGTGGACGAGGAGGGCTGGGCGCTGAGCCTGGCGAGCACGCACGAGATGGCCAGCGTGGGCCGGATCGAAGCCGCCCAGGGTGTGCCACTCGAGTGGCAACGCCTGTCTGCGCTGGAGGCCGCGGGCCGCCAGCCTCTGCTGCCGCCGATGGTCACGCTGCAGATCCTCGGCGGCCGCAAGGAAAAGATCCGTGCCGGCGACGTGCTCGGCGCGCTCACGGGCACGGCGGGGTTCAGCGCCGCCCAGGTCGGCAAGATCAGCGTCAACGAGTTCGCCACCTACGTGGCCGTCGACCGCGCGATCGCGGACCTGGCCCTGCGGAAGCTGTCGGCGGGCAAGGTGAAGGGCAAGGTCGTCAGGGTGCGCCTGCTGGGGGGGCCAGCGCGCTGACGGTGCAGCAAGGATCGGCAGCGCGGAAAAGAAATCGGACCCCGCGCGAAGGTGCGCACGGGGTCCGACGGGGCGCGCTCGCTCCGCTCAGGGGACCGAAGTGGGAATGCGCGTGCGGATGTTGGCGACCGTGCAACGCATGCGGTTCCGCTGGTTCGAGGAGAACTGGAACATGCAGGCGTCGTCCGAGTAGTCCATGTAGTTCGTGGTCGGATCCAGCCAGGCGCCGCAGGCCGAGCTGCGCGAGCAGGGGCTGAAGTTCGCACTGCCCTCGGGGTTCGTGTCGCAGATCAGGTCGCCGTTGTTGGCGCAGCTCGCGGCGCTCGCGCAGCCGCCCTGGAAGGTGTGGTACAGCCCCAGGTAGTGGCCGACCTCGTGCACGGTCGTGTCGCCCTCGTTGTAGGGAGCGCCGTACGTGCCCGGATTGCCGAACGCCCGGTAGTAGATCACGACGCGGTCCCACTTGTTGCCGACCACGCCGCCGCCGCTCGGCACGTAGGCGTAGCCCAGGTTGCCGCTGGCGGTGTTGGTGTAGATGTTCAGGTAGTTGTGAACGTCGCGGGCCAGCGTGTTGTAGTAGGTCCCGCCGTCGTTGAACCAGTTCGTGTTCTTGGAGAGCGTCTGACCCGCCAGCGTGAACTGGACGCCCACGCTCGCGAAGGCCGCGTTGAGGGCGGAGATCTGGGACGAGACCTGGGTCGAGTTCAGCACGCCCTGCGTGCCCTGCTTGTTGCGGATCTCGTGTACCCACACCGGGATCGTGATCGTCCCCGTGCTCGGGTCGTACTCGGCCTTGATGGTCGTGTTGGAGCTGTTGCAGTCCGCGCTCGTGCCCAGGGCGTAGATCTGGGGCAGGCGATCCGAGCCACAGCGCATGCCGTGGTCCATGAAGAAGTTGGACCGGACGTAGCCCTGGAAGTCGTCGAAGTAGTGCGTTCCGAGGGCGTCGGCGGCGACGATCGCTCCTCCGGCGAGTTCCTGGAAGAAGTAGTCCTTGTCGAGGTCGCTCGAGCCTGGATTGGTCGAGCGCAGGCTCTGCGCGGACGTGACCAGGCTCGTGACGAGCGTGACGAAGAGTGCAGGGGTGACGCGATGGACCGGGGACAAACGCATGAGGACCTCGTGCAGGGTTGCAGGGGTGATGAGGTCCGTGAGGCGGCCCCGACCCCATGTCGGGGTCGTCTCCCGGAATCGAATGCCTGCCGGTTCTACTGCCGCTCGAGCGGGACCGCCAGGGGGGTGGTGGGGGACATCCGCGGGACCGACCGAGCGGGGTTGCGCAGAGCCTTCCCCGTCCCCGGGCAGGGACCTCGCGGGTCGGCTCGCCGCGCGTGCGGCCTCGCTCGCCTGTGCGCGTTCGCGCGCTGCTGGCTCGGCTACAATCTCCCGATGGCGCAACACCGAACTGCGATGGCGAGTGGTGCTGGCCACGCTCTCTTGGTCGCGGCGCTGATCGGGTTCTCCCCGGCCTGTCACAGGAGCCCGCGACCGGAGCCGCCGCGCCTGGTGATCCTCTACGCCACCTGCAGCCTCAACCGGGACTACCTGACGCCCTATCACCCCGGGCTGAACCTCACCCCGGCGATCGAGGCCTTCGCCCGCCGCGGGAAGGTGTTCCGGCGCCATCACACCGAGGCCGGCCAGTCCGGCGTCGCGTTCGCCTCGATCTTCAGCGGCACGCAGGCCTATCGCCACGGGGCTTTCTATCACCCGACGCGACTGCCCGAATCCCTGTACCTCGCGACCGAGGCCTTCGGCGACGCGGGCTACGAGACGTATTTCTGGTCCGGGCACACGATGGCGGGGGCGCGGCTGGGCTACGGCCAGGGGGTCGACCCGGCCAACGTGATCGAGCGCCAGCCGCGCGAAGACCCTCCCATCGAGCAGCTCACGGCAACCGAGCCCCGTTTCGCGAACCTGCTGTCCGAGTTGCGCGACGACCCCGAGGCGCGCGCCTTCGTCCAGGTCAACTTCACCCTGACGCACCACCCGTACGGCGAGTACCTCTCGCCGCAGGAGTTCGAACGATTCCGCGCGGCACACCCCGAGCTACGCACTGGCCTGACGGACGAGGAGCTCTCCCAGAGCCTGAAGCTCTACCTCGACAACAAGCTGGGGCTGCAGTGGAACTACGCCGAGACCGTCGAGGCGCTGGGCATGAGCGCCGAGGAACAAGAGCGCCTGCGAGCGACGCTCGAGTTGTACTACCAGGCCTCGGTGGCCCAGCTCGACGAGTCCTTCGGACGGCTGATCGCGATGGTCCGTGAGCACGGTCTGGAGGAGGAGGCGTTGATCGCCTTCACGGCGGACCACGGCGAGATCCTCTACCGCGAGAATGCGCTCTTTCGCTGGACCCACGGGATGCAGCTCGCCCCCGAGGTCATCCAGGTGCCCCTGATCGTGGTCGGTCCCGGCGTGCAGCCGGGCGACTACCAGGGCGTCACTCGCTCGATCGACGTCTATCCGACCCTGGCCGGGCTGTGCGCGCTCGACACCGAGGCCCTGGTCGGCGTCGACGGGCAGGACCTCTCCGAGGTCCTGCGGGGGCTGCGTGACGAGCCCGAGCTCGAGGCCTTCGCGCACACCGCTGTCCTGACCAGCGGGCAGCTCAACAAGAGCCCGGGCATGACCCTGCGCGACACGTACTTCCCCGAACCTGCCCCGGAGTCCATGTGGACGCTGATGCGCCGCGGCGCGTTCGCCTTTCGACGCCGCCGGACGTCGACGGGCGAGTGGATCGTCCAGGCCTTCGACTGGGACAGGGATGCCGGAGAGTCCCACGATCTGTTCGACCCCGGCGATCCGGACCACGTCGCCGTCGCCAAGCGCCTGGCCGCCTACCAAGCGCTGCTCATCGACGCCTATCACCAGCGCGTGAGCGCGGGGCCCGAAGCGCTGTCCGAGGACGAGACCTTGGAGCGGCTGAGGGACCTCGGCTACATCGGACGCTGAAGCGGGGCTCGGCGGGCGCTCCTCTCGAAGGCCCACTTCGGCGCGCTCGCGTGAGCCGGCCGCCGCGGAAAAAAGTTCTCGCTGTCTCCTTCGGTTGCGCGCTCGTCCAGCGCGCGGAGCGAGAAGAGAAGGTCGCCGTCCAGCGCCCGTTTCGGGCGCGCCCGCCTAAGATAGTGCAATTGATTCGCAGGCGATGAACTCCCTTGCCCAGCACCTCGCGGTCCGTTCCCGGGCCGCGCGCTCGAGTCGGCCTCGACCTCCGTCTCGGGGGCTGGGCTGGCTCCTGCTCCTCTCCATGCTGGCCTGGACGCCGGAGGCCGGGGCGTGGCAGCAGTCCGGTCAGCCGCTCGCGAGGCGTCCGCCCCACGAGGGCGACTCCGACTTCCTGATCGAGTACGGGATGAACGCCAGCGAGAACGTCTGGTGGCAGCGCGGCATCGCCTTCGCCGACGCGATGGCGCGCGCGAGCGAGTTCGACCGGTTCGTGAACGGCCAGATCACGCGCGAACCGGCGCCGTGCATCCCGCTCGGAGTGGAGCCGCCGCTCCTGGGCGCGGGCTGGCCCGACTTCGGGGCCCTCGCGGCGGGCGAGAAGGTCGGCGCGCGCCTGTTCGGCCGCATGGCCGGCTCGATGCCGGACGGACGCGTCCGGCCCTACGTGCTCACCTGGGTCGGCCGCGGGTCGTGCCGGCTCGAGGGCAAGGGCGTCGTGCGCGAGGCCAACCGCGGCCCCAACCGGGTCGAGGTCTTCGTCGACCCGACGGCCGGCGAAGGCAATGCAGTGCTCGTCTGGTTGATCGATTGGTCCGACGGGGGCGATCCCGTGCGCGACGCACACGTCTGGCTGCCGGGCATGGAAGCCGGGAAGCGGCTCCTCTATCCGCCCTTCGTGCAGAAGCTCGCGGCCATGAACGGGGGCCGCGGACCGAGCGTCTGGCGCGCGATGGACTGGAACCGCGTGAACGACTACGGCCGCCGCGACGGCGAGGCCCCGTTCGTGTTCGACCTCGCCGGCCGCATCCGGCCAGGCAGCCCGAGCCAGGGCACGCGGCGCGGCGTGTGCGTGGAGTACCAGGTCGCGCTGTGCAACGCAGTCGGCTCCGGGCTGCACCTCAACGTGCCGCACAACGCGGACAACCTTCCCGAGCAGGACTACGAGGACTTCCTGCGCGACCTCTTCACGCGCATCCGCGACGGCTCGCCCGCGGTGGCGGGCATCCATGGCGGGCGGCCGTTCGCGCCGCTCGCGCCGCACCTGCAGCTGACGCTGGAGTTCTCGAACGAGCTCTGGAATCCGGGCTTCCCGGTCCACGACTGGCTGCGCAGGCGCGCCCTGCGCGCCAATCGCAGGCTCCCGCAGGAGGCCGCGCTCGAGATCCGGCGCGTGTTCGCGCTGGCCGACGAGGTCTTCGCCGGCCCGCACGCGCCGCGCCTGCGGCACTTCGTGGGCGGCTGGTTCGATCAGCCGAACTTCCTCGAGGACGTGCTCGACGCGCTCGGCCCGGACGTGCGCGTCGACGCGCTCGGTCCGGCCTGCTATTTCGCGCCGCGCGGTGCGGACGTCCGCGCATGGCAGCAGGGCCGGGTCGGCCCCACCTGTCCGAACTGCCCCACCGCGGAGGAAGTGGTCGAGTCCGCGCGCAAGGACATCGCCGAGCTCGGCGGAAAGTTGCTCCGGCACTCGCTGCTGGCGCGCACGCGCGTCAACCCCGACGGCTCGTGCGCGCGGCTCGAGCTGTACGAGGGCGGGGCTTCGTTCGAATCGGGCTCCCAGCCCTGGGGGCTGGCCGCGATGCAGGCGCAGCGCCTGCCGCAGATGTACGAGGCCTACGTGCTCGATCTCGTCCCGACGCTGATCGCGAACGGGGTCGACACGATGAACTGGTACAGCTTCATCACCGAGGGCAACCAGGGCAACTCGGGTCCGTTCGGCCACTGGCTGCGCATGGACCAGACGATCACGCTGCCCGTGCCCGAAGTCTACGTCGACGAGGGTCTGCCCAAGGTGGCCGCGATCTACAGGCTGCCGCCGCGCCGGACGACCCCCCGATTCCGCGGTCGGTAGCGCCGATAGGGGCCCTCGGGACCTGCGAGCGGCTCCCGCTGCGGTCGATGCGCACGATGGGCGGGAACGGCGGTCGGCGGTAGCGAAGGAACTCCGGTACGAAGAAGAGGACGTCCGCGTCCTGCTCGCGTACCCAGCTTGCCAATGCCTCAGGCGTGCAGCGCCCGTCGCCCGCGGCCGACGCTATCTTGAGCGCTGCGTGCCGCCGCTCCGGGACATCTCCTTCGACTCTGGGCACATCGACATGCCGTGAGTGAAGCATTCGAATTCGTGCTGCGCGCGATCCTGATCGGCGTTGGCGCCACACTGGTGATGGATGCCTGGGCCTTCCTGCTCAGGCAGTTCGGAGTGCCATCCCTGAACTTCGCGCTGCTGGGGCGCTGGATCGGTCACCTTCCAAGGGGGCGCTGGATGCACGAGAGCATCGCCAAGGCACCGCCGGTCAGGGGTGAGCTGCCGCTGGGCTGGTGTGCGCACTACTCGATCGGGATCGCCTTCAGCGCGCTCCTGCTCTCGACGTTCGGGTTGACGTGGGCGCGGTCGCCTTCCTTGTTCCCCGCGCTCCTCGTGGGGGTCCTGACGGTCTCGGCGCCACTGCTGGTCCTGCAGCCGGCGCTGGGAGCGGGGATCGCCTCCTCGAAGACCGCCGCGCCGGTGTTCAACAGCCTGAAGAGCCTGGTCACCCACACGGTCTATGGGTTGGGTCTGTATCTCGCCGCCCTGGCGACGGCCGCGCTCGTCCCCGCAGGAGGGTGAGCTGGCCTGCGCCCCGGTCCGGCGGCGCGTCGTGGTTTCTCCCGGAGTTCTCGGCCGCCGAGCCGGGTGGCACCACCAACGCCGGTCGCTGTCCGCCTCGCTGCGCCGCCCGCCCGGTCGGGAGTCGTGGGGCGGCCCCGGGCTCGGTCTCCGCTCCGAGCCCAGGGTCGGGAGCCGGCCTTTTCCCGGGTAGCGCTCCCGTTCCAGCGGGGATAGGTTCGCTCCCGTTGCCCTCCATGCCGCCATGAGACCTTCCATGCGCCTCCCGCTCGCCGCCGTGCTCCTGGGCGTCCTCCTCCTCGGCCGCGGGCTCGCCAACGAGAGCGGACAGGCGGGCGGCATCCCGCTCGAGCAGCTCTACCCGGGCCCGCTCGGAATGGCACAGTTCGGCAAGATCGTCGCGGGCGAGTTCACCGGCGACTTGAAGCTCGACGCCGTCGTGATGGACGGGCAGCAGCCGAAGCTGCTCGTCGCCCCGGAGACCTTCGACAGCGCGATCCTCGTCTGTCCGTCCGCCAACGACATCGCCGTCCTGAAGGGCGCCCTGTCCGACCCCGACAAGGACTGCCTGCTGACGGTGAGCACCGCCGGCCTGGTGCGCTACGAGCGTCTCTCGGCCAGCGCGAGCTGGGCCATCGTGACGATCCGCGGTACCAGCACGGACTGGAACGGTGCGCGCAAGGTCGCCGTCGGTCAGGTCGACGGCGGGGGGCCGCTGGACATCGTCGGCATCGCCGCCAACGGTCGCAGCGTGCTGATCGAATACGGCAACGCCGACGGGAGCTACACGCCCGGACCGAGGTTCATGGCCTACGGTTCCACGGTCACGGACCTGTGGTTGCTGAACTGGCGCGAGGGCGCGTTGCCGAACGCGTGCGAGATCGCGCTGTGCTCTCCCGGGGGGCTCGAGGTCCGCTCGCGGACCGGGGTCCTCTTCGATGTCATGGAATGGAGTCTGGCGCCGATCCTCGGCGCCGTGGTCACCGATGCGGGCACGCCGCTCCAGAGGCTCGCGCTCGTGACCGAGGTCGAGGGCAGCGACCGCCTGCTGGTGTTCGGCGACACGCTCACGGAGCCCAACGTCCAGCTCGGGACGGCGGGCGTCGTGGCGCTCGCGTCCGGCGACGCCGACGGCGACGGCGACACCGAGCTGTTCCTCGGCCTCGACTCGGAGAAGAAGTTCTGGATGCTCGAGAATCAGGGGCCGGGGAGCCCGACCTTCGACCCGAGCCAGGTGACGAAGTTCCCGTTCGGACCCAGCGGGCGCAATCCGGCCTACAACCACGCCGGGCTCGCCCCGGGTGACTTCGATTCCGACGGCAAGCTCGACGTCCTCGCGCCCGCCCAGGGAGATCCGGGGCCCGCCGTCGCCGTGTGCGGTTCGGTGGCCCTCGTCAACGTCGAGAGCCAGGTCGTGGGGGGCTGGAAGGCCAGCATCAACAAGGTGACCTACATCACCAGCACGAACCAGCTCGAGTTCCGCTTCACTCGACCGCAGGCCATCCTGTCGCCTCCGGCGGGAGCCCAGAACACGCTCGGGATCAAGGTCTACCGCACGCCCACGCTCGGAGCCGGGACGCTGGGGGCCCCGTATCTCAGCACCTTCATCGCGTTGCCCCCGAGCAACGGGTACACGCCGCTCTATCTGCAGATGCCCAGCGGCTTCTCGCTGCAGACCTCGAACGACCTGTTCTCGTTCGTCGTGCGTCAGACCACGCGGGTCACGAGCAGCGGTGCCGTGCTCGACATCGCGCCGGCCATGACCGCCATCTTCACGGCGGAGCCGGGCGTCAACACGATCTACCAGATCCCGAAGACGCTCCTGATCGAGACGGTGACCACCGATCCGTCCTCGAGTCCGACCTTCGCCGGCGTCGACATCGGCCCGACGGTTCCGAGCATGGGGGGCGACGTCGAGCCGGAAGACTTCGATCCCTGAGGGGGGCGAGCCTGGCCCGATCTTCCCCTCTCGGAGCAGAGAGGAGGGCCCAGCCTCTGGCTAGCGCAGGAACAGCGCCTCGTGCCCGAGGCCGACGACGACGATCGATGCGTGGTGGAAGGGATCCGCGAAGCGCTCGTCGCTTGCGAGGCCGGCGCGCGCCTTGCGCAGGGCTTCGGCCGGCGCGTCGCCGCCGAGCAGAGCGGCATGGAAGCGCATCGAGATCTGCCGCGCGGACTCGACGTCCAGGTCGTTGGGGCTCAGCACGACGCATCGCGCGCGCTCGCCCGCGGTGAGGAACGCGCCCGCCAGGTCGGCGGCGCCCGCGTCTCCGCGGCGCCTCGGCCCCCGCCCCGCGCCGCACACCGTCAGCAAGACGAGCGGCGGTGCATCCAGGTTCGCGACCTCCTCGGCGCCGACGAAGGCGAGGGCACTGCCCTGTGAGGAAGCGAGCAGCATGCCGGCGGGACGCTCGCGCAGCGGATCGTGGCGCCCGTGGGCGAGCACCTGCAGCACCCGCACCGACCCCAGCCCGCCCTCCAGTTCCGTCAGCCGCGCCTGGGGGCCGAGCACGATGCGCCGCGAGTCGGCGGGATACGCCGTCACCATCTCGGCGATCTCCGCTTCGGTCAGGGGCGTGGAGAGTTCGAGCGGTGGGGCGAGCAGCAGCACGGACGCTGCACGGGCACCCGCCGGGCGTGAGTCCGCGCGTGCGGCGAGGCGCACGCCGACCGCCAGCGAGGGCAGGCGTGCGAGGGCGCGCGTCGTTCCGATCGTGACGTTTCCGATCGGGACGCCGATCGAGACGTCGCCGACCTCGACATCGCCGACCTCGACGTCGCCGATCGACAGGGCCTCGAACGGCACCGGGCCGAGCAGGTCCTCGCCCACGATCGTCCAGCGTGGACTCTGTTCCAGTTCCGCGCACACCGCCGGCGGCAGGAGCAGGTCGCGCAGCCGCGCGAGGGCGTCCCCGCGCTCGCGCGCCCTCCAGGCGCTGGCGGGGACCGGGAGCGCGCGCTGCAGCGTGCGCTCGGCCTCGAAACGGGCGAGCTCCACGAAGTCCGCGGCCGGCAGCTCGAAGTGTGCGCTGGAATCGCGGCGCACGACGAACAGGTGCGTGCGGTTCGGCGCAGGGAAGTACACCAGCAGCGCGTGGCCGGGGGTCCGAGCGAGGAGCGTCTCGCGCACCTGCGAGAGCGACACGGCGGGAGCCGCGAGCCTGCGCGCGAGCGTGCCCGTGCTCTCGGCCGCGAGCAGGCGTGCGAGGGCGCGCTCGATGCCGGCGCGCCCCTGGTCGAGGTGCAGATCCAGGCGCACGAGCTCGCTGACCAAGGACTGCTGGTCGGCGTACTGCATGGGCCCGTAGCCGCCCGGGCGCAGCTCGCGTCGCCCCCACTCCGCGACGCGGAGTTCGAGTGCACGCTCGAGCACGCCTCGCATGGCCTCGAGCTCAGCGCGCGTGGCCACCCGATCGGTGCGCTCGAAGACGAGGCGTGCCGAGAGCGCCGTCCAGGCCGCGTACGCGGGCAAGGCCGAGCGGCCCTCGACCGGACCCATCGCCTCCGCGGCGGCGGCGATCCCGCGCTCGGCCGCTTCCCAGTCGGACTCGCGCAGGGCCAGCTCCGCCAGGTCCAGCTCGGGCAGGACGCGGTCGAGGCCCGCCAGCGCGGGGTCGGCCAGGGCTTCCACGAGGCTCGCGCGCGCGCGTGGCGCGTCCTCCGGTTTCGTGCGCGCGGACTCCTTCAATCCGCTGCCGAGGCGCGCCAGGAGGCGCGCGCTCTGGCCAGGGTACTTCGCGTAGACCTCGTCCTCGAGCGCGGCCGTCACCGCGCGCTCGAGCGCGCCGTAGTCCTCCATCGTGCCGAGCACCAGCGCCTCGACGTAGTTCGCGAGGATCCGTTCGCGTTCGAAGTCCTCGGCCGGCTGAGCTGTGCCCGCGCTCTTCCCGCTCGGAGCGCGCGGCGGGAGCAGTGCCTGGGCACGCGCCACGTGCTGGTGGGCGAGGTCGACCAGACCACCATCGAGGTAGAGCTTGGCTCTCTGGCTGGCGAGGTAGCTGGCGAGCTGGCCGCAGCGCTCGCGCCTGCGCGTGGCCTCGTCCACGTCCGCCAGCAGGCCTTCGGCGGATTCGAGGTCCGTGGCCGCCAGGCGGCTTCGCCCCGCGGCCTGGTGGAAGTTGGCGCACGTCAGCCACAGCGTCGCGCGCAGGCTCTCCGGCCGGATCGAGTCCATGAGCTCCACCAGCTCGGCCACGGCGGCGTCGAACTCGTTCCTGGAAGCGAGCTCTCTCGCGCTGGCGAGCGCGGCCTGGACACGCTTGCGGTCCGCGTTGAACACGGCCGCGTCGTAGGACGGCGCGGCCGGTACGGACGTCGGCTCCTGGGCCGCGGGGGCGAAGCGACTCCCCGCCGGACCGCCCGCGAGCGCGAGCAGCGCGCAAGCCGCGGCGACGGCGGTCACGGACGGAGCTCTGCCTCGCGCGGCTCCGCGGCGATCCAGCTCCCGTCCGCGCGGCGGAGCTCGACCTCGATCAGGACTCGGCGCGGCCAGCCGCGGGTCTGCTCGCGCTCCAGCGGCAGCACGGTGCTCCCGCTCCGCTGCAGCGGTCCCAGGGCGAGTGCGCCCGTGGACGCATCGCGGACGGTCACGCGATAGGTGCCGTCCGCGGGACCCCTCCACTCGATCCGCTCCCAGCGCGTCACCTGTGCGCCCGGTTCGAGCACCTCGATCTCGGGTTCGTTCAGGTACTCGCCGCGCGGCCCACCCTGCGCCGGAGCGCGCGCCTCGCGCAGCCACAGGAACAGGGCCAGACTCGCGGCCGCGCCCAGGAGGAACAGCGCCCAGGGTCGCTTGGTCGGGGCGCGCGCCGGCGCCCACGCGGAGTTCAGCGTGCGTTCCACCCGGTCGAGACCGGGCGCATCGCGCTGCGCCTCGGCCGCGCGCGTGTCGCGCGCCTCCTGCGCGGCGACCTCGTCGAGCAGGCGCGCGAGCTCATCGAGCTCCGGGTCGGTGCCGGGATCGGGGGACGAGCTCAAATTCCCGCCTCCTTGCGCAGCGGATCGAGGATCTCGCGCAGGCGCCCGAGGGCGCGCTGATAGTGCATCTTGGCGCTGCTGATCGGCACGCCCAGCCTCGGCGCGATCTCCTCGAAGGTCAACTGATCGAAGTGTTTCAGCTGCACGATCAGCGCACCCATCGAATCGACCTTCTCCAGGGCGCGGTAGACGTGTTCGTAGTCCAGGTCGCGGGTGCTGGCCTGTGCCGTGTCGGCGGCCGAGCCGATCCCGAGACTGCGCGGCCGGCGGTAGGTGCTGCGCAGTCGGCTCGAGAGCACCTGCTGGCAGAAGCGATAGGCCCAGGTCATCAAGGAGGCCAGCCCGGCATAGCTGTCGAGGCGCCGCCAGATCTCGACCAGCGTCTCCTGCGCGAGGTCCTCCAGCGCGTCGTCCGTGAGGGGCCGGCCCATGCGCGCGTTCATCACGGCGAGGTACTTGGGCACGCACGCCATGCGCTGGGCGAACTCGTTCCGGGCCTGGGCGGAGCCGGCCAGGGCTTCTCGCGCGAGCTGGAGATCACGGGGGTGAGGCACCAGGCTCGATCCGGGGCGGTCGATGATCGCGCCATTGCCTTCCCCATTGGTGGGTGAACTCGGCATGGGGGACGGAGATTATCCTCTGAATCGTCCTGGGTTGCTCGGCGCCGGAGCCCGGACGAACTCGTGGAGGGCCATCCGGGGCCGCTGGTGGGGCCAGCGCCCACCGATGCCGGGCCGGCCACCTGGTCCAGTCCCCGTTCCCGGGGCCGGCCCCTCAAGCCCCGTCGTAGTACACGAGGTAGGTCCCGATGCGGAGCTTCTTCGGGAAGTGCCGACCGAGGTAGTCGGCGATGTCTTGCGAGGCGTAGTTCAGCGAGAACTCGGGGTTCAGCCGGAGGATCACCAGATCGATCCCCTTCCGCGCGACCAGGTCCGCGACGCTCGCGGCGGACGGAGGCTCTTCGATGAAGTCGAACAGGAGCTTCGTCGGATTCTGCTTGCCGGACAGGAAGTAGATCTCGGGGCTGTCCGGGAAGGCGAGGATGTACGCGCCGTGCGCGTGCTCCTGGATGAAGGGGATCAACAGGCCGTAGAAGCTCTTCTGGGACTCCGACACCGTCAGGCCGCTCTTCTCCACCTCCAGGCTGGCGACGAAGGGCGAGGCCTGGAACTGGAAGCCCTGCATCCAGAAGTTGCCGCGATTGGCCCACACTGCGGCCCACAGGATCAGGACCACCATCGGCGGGACGACGATCCAGTCGCTGGCGATCGAGCGGCAGGACAGGAGCGCGGCGAGCACCAGGAACAGGAATGGAATCATGAACAGCAGGTAGACCGGAATGGCCAGGGGTACCTGCACGAGGCTCGCGAACTGCATCACGACGACCAGAGCGAAGAGCAGGGTCCGCTTGGTCGGATCGCCGATCCAGCCGGGCTTCATCAGGGAGAGGCAGGTCCCGACGGTCGCAGCCGGAACGAGCGCGCGGAGCGTGGACCAGGTCGAGCGGTAGATGGGATCGTAGGCCGCGGCGACCAGCGCGGCCAAGGCGAGCGCGGTGACGCCCCAGGAGAGATGCCTCACGCTCTTGGCCGTCGCGCCCAGTCTCGCCAGGAGGAGCCAGGCGATCAGGCTGCCGCCCACGAAGAACACCTCCACGAGAGGCAGCGGTCGACCGGCGAAGCGCAGATGGACCGAGCCCGTCGCGGCGATGTCGTGGAAGAGCTCGTAGGCGTGCCCCGTCGCCGCATAGCCGGCGACGAACACGCACATCGGTAGCAGGAAGCCGATCCAGAAGGGCGCGAGCAGCCGAAGGAGCGCGGCCATGCGCTGGCCAAGGCTTCCGCCGCACTGGCGCTCCGAGCTCAAGATCAGGGCGCAAGGCAGCAGCAGCGGTGCGCCGAAGAAGACCGTCTCGGCCAGGCCTCCCGAGCGTCCGAGCAGGAGCTGCAAGAGGACCAGGATGCCGACGAGAGCCGCCGCCTTGGCCGCGAGGAACAGCCTGGAGGGCTCCACGACCGCGCGCCTGGGGGCGTGTTCCTGCTCGTGGAAGCCGAGCGCCAGCGACGCCGCGAGCGCGAAGAACAGGAACGTGATCTTGATCAGGAGTCCGATGCCGCTCAGGAACCCCGCGAACAGGAGCCAGCGCCTGTCCTGGGTGCGCAAGAACTCGACGAGACCGGCCGTGCCGAACAGCCAGAACGTGAGCGCATGCCAGTTGGCGCTGGTGACGGGGAAGTTGGGCAGCGTCCACACGGCGCAGAGCAGCGTCATGAAGAAGGACGCCAGCGGGGAGAGAAAGCGCCGACTCAGCCAGTAGACGAGGGGGATCGAGAGGACGAAGACCGCGAACTGCGTCATGCGCAGCGTCGCAAAGCTGGCGCCGAGCAGCTCGAAGCCGAGGGCGTTCAGGAAGCCGAGGCCGCCGACGTAGCCGTCGTGGAAATCGACGTGCGGGAGCTGCCCGTCGAGGATGCGTTCCGCGATCTGCGCGTGATAGCCGTCGTCTTGCGGCAAGAATCCGCGCAAGACGAAAGCGGCCAGATAGGCACCTGCGAGCAGCGTCGCCAGGACGAAGAACAGCGCGTCGTGGCGCGCCTGCACTCGTGTCGGGCCGAGGGGGGTGGACATGGCCGACCGCCAGCTCAAGACGTGGCGGGTGGGCTGACCCGGGCCGTGCTCACCACCCCGCAAGCCGCACGCGAGCCCGCCCGGCGCTCCCTCCGCGCCATGCGGCGTGCTTCCTGGATCACGGCCCGCGAGATCCTCGGCGCGGGCAGGCCACCTGTCAAGTCGCGCGACACGTCGCACGATGATCGCGCGCGGGTACGAGAGCTCCCGGGCCCAGGGTCCCCACCTTCCTGGCGGGAAGCTGGCGGTGCAGAGCGGTGACCCGCGCAGGGTGCCGCCGTCCTGCTGCTGAAGTTCCCCAAAGGGACGACGATTCCCGCGCACTGGCACACGGCGACCGAGACGGTCACGGTCGTCTCCGGCACCGTGCTGTTCCTATTCGCCGGTGAGCACCCAGGCTCCCCAGTCGCGCGTGGAAGCTCCCATCCGCCGCAGTTCGCACTTCGCGTTCCAGAGCGCGCGTGCCGTGGGCAACCCCTCGATCCAGAGGTTCCGGTAGAAGCGGACCATGAGCTCCATCGTCCACTCGTCGGGCACCTCCCACAACGCGGTGATCACGCTGCGCGCGCCCGCCATGCGCAGGGCCTTCTGGAGCGAACCGATGCCCTGGCCTGCGGTCATCTTGCCGACGTTGCTCTCGCAGGCCGAGAGCACGGCGAGCTCGCAGTTGCCGAGGTCCAGCATCGATAGCTCCTCGCCCGTGATGAGGCCGGAAGAATTCGCGCCGGCGAGCGCGATCGCGCACTGGGTCAGCGGAGTCGCGCGCAGGTTGGATGAAAACGCAGCGGGCCCCGTCGACTGGCTTGGCTTCGGATCCTCCGCGCCGGCTTCTTCCAGCACGAGGCCGTGCGTGGCCACGTGCAGGTAGCGGCTCGCCGGAGCGCCGGCCACGAGCGCCTGGGGCGTGCCCTGCCGGCCCTGGAGGACCACCGGGAGCCGAGTGGACGTCTGCCGGAACAGATCCGCGATGGCCGTGACCTCGCGCGCTGTCGCGGGGAGAGGGTCGAACCTGCGCTTGCCGCCGCGAGAGACCGGGGCCGCGGCTGCAGACGCGACCGGTGCGGCGGCGTCGTAGTCCAACCCGCCGATGGCGAGCAGGGTTCCATCCTGCGGGGCGGGCTCCTCCTCGAGGAGTAGTTCCCAGGCCGTGGTCCGGTACTCGACGCGCCAGCGATCGCCGACCAGCTCCGCCTCGATCGGCAATGCCTCGAACGGCACCCGGTGCACGATCGAGTCCGGGACGATCACGAGCCGCGTGATCCCCTCCAGGTAGGGCAAGAGCGGGTCGAGCAACTGCTCGCGGATGCGCACTCCGGACTCCGACTCATCGGACGTGGCCGATTCCACGCCGACCGCGAGGCCGCGCCCGAGCGAGGTTCGAGCGTGCGCGAGCGCGGAGTGCCAGGCGCGCACCTGCGTCTCGACCAGGCCCTCCAGCCCGAGGTCGACACGGATGCAGGGGCGCCCCGGACGGACGACGAACGCGAGCAGCTGGCGTGTCAGGAAGAACATCCCGCGGTTGAGGGGATTCGAAACCTTGTGACCGTAGCTACGGAACGCGAGCAGCGCGGTGTCGCTCGTGCCGAGCGAACGCGCTACGCGCTCGGGTGTCAGTCCGTCGCCGCTCATGGGATTGCGGAACGTCGGCTGCAAACGCGCGAGAAGCTCGCGCTGGACGCGGTCGCGTTCCTGGACGGCATCGGCCAACGCCGCGTGGTGCTCCGGCCGCGACGTGAGCGCGACGATCTCGGTCGTCTTCGCGCTCATGCGCTCACGGAGTGATTCGACCTCCGGGTCCGCCGCGCCACGGCGCATGGCCCAGGCCGCGAAGAGCCCGCTCGCCCGGGCGGTCTCGACCAGGTTGAAGCAGGAGTCCTCGAGCAGCCCGGAAGAAGGCGCCGGACGCTGCGCCATCGTCAGGACGTGCGAGACGTAGCTCGAGTAGTGCCCGATGCCGCGCTCCGCTTCGGGAGGCGAATGCGCGATCGCGTTCGCGAGCAAGGCGGCGCGCAGGATCGAGGCGAGCTCCACCGTCCTCCTTTCGACTTCCTCCGTGCGTCCGAGCTCCAGCAGGACCTGCGCCAATCGCTGGCGGCAACCGAGTGAGTACACGTGGTCCGGAGCCAGCGTGCGCTCCAGTGTCGCGCCCGTCTGCACCAGCAGGGTCCGCGCCCGCTCGAGGTCCCCGCGCGAGAGGAGCGCGATGGCCAGGGCGAGACGCGTGGTCGCGGTCTCGTAGGCATCCGCGGGCAGCACCTCCTCGCGCAGGGTCAGCAAGGGCTCGAGGATGGTGGCCGCCTCCTCGGTCCATCCCAGCACCAGCAGCGCGTCCGCCAGGTTCTGCCGGGCGCGCATCAGCGACGGATCCGCCGCCGGTAGCCGGCGCGCAAGCAGCGTGACGACCTCGCGGAAGGTGTCGACCGCCTCCTGCGCTTGGCCCACGTCCCTGAGAACCAGGCCCATGTTGACCCGCGCGGACAGGATGTCCGAGTGATCGGGCGGCAACCGGCGCGAGCGCTGCGCGAGCACGGCGCGCAACTGCTCGAGCGCCCGCAGGTCGTCGCCCAGGCACCACAGCGTGACCCCGAGGGATTCTCGCGCGTCGAGCAGGGTCACATCGTCCTCGGGGAGCACGTCGGCCAGCGCAGCGACGATCCCTTCTTGTTCCGCGCGCGCGGCCACGAGCTCTCCAGCGTGGTACAGAGCTCGACCGAGCGTCATGCGCACGTGCGGGAACAGCCGATGACGATCGTCGATCCCGTCCAGGATCCGACGGCAGATTGTGATCGCGGTCCGGGCCTCTCCGAGGTCGACCAGGAGCCCGGCGCAGGCCCTGAGGACCTGGATGCCCTCGTCGTCCAGCGCGGCCGTTCCGCAGGCTTCGACGACGCTGCCGACGATGGCGCGCGCGTCCTCGATCGAGCCGAGCCGGGCCAGGGCGCCGGCGCGTCCCAGCGCGCACATGTGATGCCGCGCGGATGTGCGCGGAAAGGCCTGGTCCACCCGTTCCGCGAGCTCCGCGAAGAGCGGCAGCGCCGCCGCCGGGTCGGTCCTGCGGAGTTCGTTTGCGATTCGGAACAGGTCGTCGATCCGGCGCGGGTGCGCGGGGACCGTCAGCGCGGCGTCGAGCTCCTCGATCGCGCGCAGCACTCGCAACCGCAACGGCTCCGCGCCGAGCTCCTGCACGGCACGATCGAGCGCGCGCAGCGCGCGCAGGCGGCCTGCGGACACCGGCGGGACCGCCGCCACGGCCAGTTCGACCGCATTCGCGAGCAACGCTTGGGCCTCCGCGTGCCTGGCGGCCGCGGCGAGCTCGCGGCACGAGCGCAAGTCCTCTTCCACCCCGGCCGCCAGCGCGGCCGTGGCCTCCGTTTCGTACAGGGGCTCCAGTCGCAGCTCGAACGCACCGCTCCCGCCGTCCTGGGCGCCGACGACCAGCTCGATCGCGTCGTCCGACTCGACCGCGATCTCCAGCCAGGCCGTCGTTCCTCCGCCGGAATCATGGTCCCGAGCGAGCTCGACCCCTCCGCGCTCCGCACGCAACCATGGATCGAAGTCGGTGGAAGAGGCCTGCACGTAGAGGAGACCCGCGTGCCGCGCGGTCACGACCGAACGCACCTCCGACGTGCACGTACGTGCATCCGTTGGGGCGAGGGTCAGGTCCAGGACGGCCGGAGGCTCGCGCGCGATCTGCCGCGAGACTCCCGAAGAACAGAGCGGAAGCAGCGCGAGCGCGAGTCGCACGGGAGCGCCCCCCTCAGTCCCCCTTGGTGCGCACATAGTCCACCGTCATGAAGACGATCTCCTTGCCATCGGCGCCCTGGACGTAGTGGGTCGTCTTGCGGGCGTTCTTGTCTGGCTCGAAGATCGTGACGATGCGCACCTTGGCCATCGCGCTGGCATTGCGGAAGTCCGGGACGTCGCCGACCAGCGTCAGGGTGCGCGCTTCCTCGTCCGCAACGCCCTCGAAGATCGTCAGCTGCGGGTTGACCATGTCGGCCCAGGCACCGACGTAGACCTTGCGGTTCGGGTCGAAGCCCAGGAGGCCGTGCCCCTCGTAATAGGGGCTGTTCTTGTCGCTCGCAAAGGCGGTCTTCACCCACAGGTTCTGGCACGCGAGCAGGTTCGTCTCGACTCCCGTCGATTGCACGAGGGGTGTGCTGGCCCCGAAGTAGTACTTGACGTGAGCGCTCCACTTGCCGGCGTAGTCCCGCAGGACTTGGTGTTCTGGACCCG
The DNA here is from genome assembly GCA_964631945.1 of uncultured Planctomycetaceae bacterium. Classification (GTDB taxonomy): domain Bacteria; phylum Planctomycetota; class UBA1135; order UBA1135; genus JABFRZ01. The sequence continues at coordinate 8,486 of CAZWAY010000040.1, read as the reverse complement.
GTGTCGGCAGCTTCAGCAGGGCCGCCTGGGGGCCCCGCTGCGCGTCCTGCACGAACGGGGGCGGCTGAGGTGCCGAGCCGAGCGGGAGCAGGGATGCGAGCAGCAACACGACGAAGACGGACCGCGCGAGCACGAGCATGGGGAGCCTCCTGAATGACCGATACCGACGACCGAGGAGGACCGCGCCGTCCCCCTCGACGCGCGCGGGATTGTACTCGAAGCGCGGGGACGGTGAACGAGCGCGGCCTAAGTCGCGCGGGCCGAGGCCGGTGAGCGCGGAAGGGTCACGACGAAGCTATTCCCGGCGCCGCCCTCGGGCTCGCACACCTGGATGGTCCCGCCGTGCAACTCCACAGCTTGCCGGCAGAAGGCCAGGCCGAGGCCGTGGCCCGCGCGTTGGCTGGCAGCGCTCGCGCGAAAGCCCGCTTCGAAGATGCGCTCGCGGAGTTCGGCTGGCACGGCCGTACCCTGGTCGATGACGGCGATCTCGAGTTCCGCGGACCCATGGTCCCGCAGACGCAGGGTGATGTGACCGGGGCCAGCGTACTTGATGGCGTTGTCGAGCAGATTGCGCAGGGTGCGTTCGACGAGCAGGCCATCGGCGACGATCGTGGCGGTGCTGCTCTGGTCGATGATTTCGATTTCCTGCCCACGTCGCGCGATCAGCAGGCGCAAGCGCCGGGACAGGGCCAGCGCGATCGCGCGCACGTCGATGGGCCCGAAGGTGGCACGCAATTCGGCTGTCTTCGACTGCGCGAGCGACATGAGATCGCTCAACATGCGGGCAGCGGCCTCGGTCGCCCCGGCGATGACTTCTACCGCCTCCCGTGCATCGGGCGACAGCGACGGGCTGCTCAGGATCAGCTCGGCCGTGCCCATGGCGACCGTGAGCGGATTGTTGATGTCGTGGACACCCATCGCGACCACGGCTTCGCGCTTGCGCTCCAGGTCCTCGGTGACCTCCCGGGGCTGGTTCCGCAGTCCGAACTTGCCCAGTTGCAGCGCGAGGAGCCTCAGATCCAGGTGCGTCTGGATGCACTCGCACAGCGAGGTCAGCGTGGCGAGCTGCGCCGCCGACACTTCGAGCGGCTCCTCGTGCATCACGCACAGCGTTCCCAGCGGCAGGCCATCGTGCGAACGCAGCGGGAATCCCGCGTAGAAACCGATGGCACCCTCGGTCACCAGGGGATTGTCGTGGAAGCGCGGGTCGTCGCTCGTGTCCTGGACGATGAGGAGATCGTCGTGCACGATCGCGTGACCACAGAAAGAGATGTCACGGGCGGTTTCGGCCGGCAGGTCACCGAAGATGGCCTTGAACCACTGCCGCTCCTCGTCGACCAGGGAGATGGCCCCCCGCGAGGCTCCCATGGTCGCGGCGGCGACCTTGACGCAAGTGTCGAACAGCTCCTCGCGTGGCGTGTCGAGCAACTGGAGCCTGAGCAACGCCTTGAGGCGCTCCTTCTCGTTGGCGTGTACGGGCGGGGGAATCATTCTCGGCTTCCTCCTGAAGCTCCGAAGACCGCGCCAGTCTAGCAGCTCGAGCCGAGTTCAGCGGCGAAGTGGAGGCCGAGGCGGTCACGGCCAGAGAAGGCTCCGAGCCGTGCCAGGGCGGCGACTCCGAGGCACTTCCCATCGCCTCGTGAGGGGTGCCGCGGATACCTCAGGGCACGAGCTCGAACAGGCGGTAAAAGTCGGACGGTTGGCCGCTCTGCGAGTGCAGCAGGTCGGGCGGGCTGCGGTAGAGCAGGCGGTACCCGGGGATGTCGTGCAGCGCGCGCTCGTCGCCGGAGAGCAGCACGCGGGCCGCGCTGCCCGCCGCCGGCTCGCGGGCCGACAGCGGCAGGCCCGCGGCGTAGCGCGAGAGCGTCCAGAGCGTGTAGCGATCGACGACGAGGTAGCGGCAGTCGTAGCGCTCGAGCAGCATGCGCCGGAACTCGTCGGGCGAGCGCTCGTAGAGCGTCACCAGCAGGTCCTCCACGCGCGCGCGGCTGGGCGCCGACTCCCACTTCGGCTGGAACAGGATCGGCCGCCGCGTCCGGGCCAGGATCGCGGTCGAGGTCATGAAGTCGGCCGCGACGGCCTCGTCCTCGGGGACGAGCGCCGGCAGGGCGCGCACCAGGTTGGCGATCTCGAGCTGGCGCTCGGGTGGCCGGTACCAGGTGAGCGGGACGTCCTGGGCCTGGCCCGTGAACTGCACGGCCTGCAGCAGGACGAGCGCGAGCGCGACCCCGAACCGCCCGCCCGATCCGCTCGCGAGCCAGGCCAGGGCAACGGGCAGGAGCAGGCCGGGCAGGACGATCGTGCGCATGATGAGCCACGCGATCGGGAGCGACAGCAGCGCTCCGATCGCGACCAGGGCCGCACGCGGATCGGCCTCCGGGCGCAGGAGCGCGCGCGCTACGCGCGGGAGCAGCAGCACGAGCGCGATGAGCGGCCAGCCGAGCTGGGCGAGCCCCAGGCCGAGGTCGAGCGTCGCGAACGGGCCCTGCCACATCAGCCGGACGTCGAAGGAGAGCTCGCGCGGGTCCTCCGGAAGGCGGCCCAGGTGCGTCAGCTTGCCCAGGACGAGCTCGAGGACGTGGGCGTGGTTCGCCTGTCCCGTGTCGAACGCGCGCCCGAGCAGGAAGCCCGCCAGCAGCACGGCGGCCACGGCCAGCAGGCCCGCACGTCGCGACAGACCTCCGGAGCCACCGCCGAGTCGTGCCAGCGCGGAAGCGCCGGCCAGGGCCAGGGCCACGAGGACGGGGAAGGAGAACAGCGCGCCCGTGGCCGCCAGCATCGGCACGAGCACGCACGCGGCCACGAGCACGACGAGGAACACCAGACCGCGAACCGTCTCGAACGGGTGCCGCCTGGTGCGCGCGAAGAATCCCAGGAGCACGAGCGCCTCCAGGGTCACCACGAAGCTCATCGCGTGCCAGCTCGCGAGCGCCGCGGCGAGCGCCAGGCCGGCGAGCAGCATGGAGAGCGCGGTCTCCACGCGCCACGCCCGCGCCGCGAGCCACAGGTGCAGGGCGAACAGGGGCAGCGCGAGGTCCTCGTCGACCAGGACGAACCCGATCGTGCGGTAGTTCGCGAACATCGTGGCGGCCGCCGCGAGCGCGAGCAGCGCCGGTCCGAGCCGGCGCGTGAGCTCGTGGGCCAGGCCGAAGACCCCGAGCAGGACGAGGCTCGCGCAGAGCGAAGACACCCACAGGCACGTGTCCAGCAATGAACTCCGGCCCAGCGCGAGGTGTACCCAGGCCACGACGAACTCGAGCCCCACCGGCATCAGCGCCGGCACGTCGATGCGCGTGGGATGCTCGATGCGCGGGTCCGCCCGGAAGTCGTCGGGGATCCCGCCGCGCGCGTCGACGATGCGTTCGACCACGTAGTAGGCGAGCCCCGGATCGCTCTTGAGCAGCCCCTCGGCCGGCGCGCGCGAGAAGTTCGGATCGGCGCGCGCGATCTCGACGCGCAAGAAGGCCGACGCCGCCACGAGGACCAGCGCCGCCAGCCAGCCCAGCCAGGGCACGCGCAGCGGCGTCGGCGGAAGCGCGGGGGCCAGCGTCGAGGAACGCGCAGGAGCGTGACCCGTCCTGGCGGCGCCGTGCTTTCCCGCTTCTTTCAACGTGGTGCCCGCGCTGGCCGGTCCGAATCCGAGGCGCCGTGACGGCGCCGATCATCCCGCGCACTCCCCGCGAGCGTCAACAGTCTCGTGGGGATCCGGAGGCACGACAGCGTGAGTCCGCTCGAGACCATGGCGGTGGCGAGCGAGTGCCCATCCGCGGCCCCCCAAATGAAAGGAAGGCCCCACTCGGTGGGACCTTCCAGGTGCGAACTCGATCTGCGCGGATCAGGCGGAGAGCGTCGTGGGGCCGACGTCGTACGAGCTCACCGTGGGCGTGCCTTCGATGACGGGCGCGAGCTTCTCCAGCACCCTCGGGTACGTGCTGGTGTTGTAGGCATCGGCCGCGGTGCGATCCGACCACATGCTGATGCCGAGCGCGCCGCTCTTCCCGAAGAGCGTCACTGCTTGCTTGAAGCCGTTCTGCTTCTGCAGCATGGGCAGCACTTCGGCCTTGTAGATGCGGTTGAAGTCTTCGATCTTGCCGGACTTGACGGTGAACTGGACGTTGCGGGCGAATTGCATTCAGTGACTCCTTAGGTGGTCGATGGATCTCTAGATCCGTCTTTGCGGTTTCCGCCACGGGCACTCGAGCATCGCATGCGAGCGCCGGATCGGCAGAACGAGAAGGAACCGCTCCCGAATCGGCCACTGCCGATATCAGCATTCGGACTCAGCCGCCCGAAACTCGATTCCTTGTACGCCGGACATCCTAGCGAATCTTGCTGCACCGAGTCAAGGAGAACATCTCGACGCTCGCGTCGTCGAGCTCTCTTGCTGCGTGAGTCTGGTCTCGTGAACGCAGGCATGGGTTTCCAGACCGCTGAAGCCCACCCCGAGAAAGAACTGCGCAGGCGGGCGTCATGGTCTGGCCAAGAGCCCTGCAGTCCGCGGCGTTGCTCGGACGAATCCATTCGTCACACACCTGCCGAGCACCGAGATGACCCAACCGCCGCAGCGTTCCGAGGCCCCGCTCCAGATCCACAAGCCCTGCCCGAAGAGCTGGAGCCAGCTGGTGGGCGACGAGCGCCGGCGCTTCTGTTCGGAGTGCTCGCTGCACGTCCACAACGCCGAAGAGCTCACGCGGAACGAAGCGCAGGCGCTCGTGTCGGAGGCGAGAGGGCGCGTCTGCATGCGTGTCTCCTACGACCCGAGCGGAGCGCCCATCTTCCGTGACTCCGCGCCCGCCGTCGCTTCGACTGCCCCGCGGCCGGCGTCACCGGGCTGGGCGCGCTGGGCGCTGTCGGCGGCCGCCGGCCTGCTCGCGGCCTGCTACGGGAGCACGTCCACGCCGGCCTCGGGCGATCCGGCGGTTTCGGACCCCGCGCAGACCGCGACCAAGATGGGCAAGGTGTGCTCGACGGTCCTGGGAGACGTGGCGCTGCCACGGCCCGACGAGCGGGAGCTGATGGGCGAGGCCACGCTCCCCGACTCCGCGCCCGCCCCGTCGTCCGGCGTCCAGCCGGCGAGCGACGAATAGGTCGAACGCGGCCTTTCCAGGCCGGAGGCTCCCGCGCTATGGAGCTCGCCGCAGCGCGAGGATGTGGGCGTTGCCCGTGTCGCTGTCGTTGCTGGCGACGGCGGCCTTGGTCCCGGTCGCCACGGCACCGGCCTGGAGCACGTGGTTGCCCTCGATCGAGATGCCACCCGAGTTCGGGACCGCCAGGCTGGCCACGTCGAAGGTCTCCGTCATGCCCGGGGGTGGCGTCCACGTCGCGGACGACGAGAAGGAGTGCGACGTGACGAGCATCGTGTTGGTCGTGCTCGGCGTCACGCTGGGCGCCGTGTGCGTGAGCGAGCTCGCCACGGTCTGCCCGTTCTCCACGTCGATCGGGGCCGAGGTGTCGACCCCGCTGAATGCACCGATCCCGCCCGCCGATCCGGTCGAGGTCGAGAAGGTCCAGGCGTGGCTCGCGGGCTCGCCCACCACGGCCACGCGCCAGTAGACGGCGAGCGAGTTCGAGTTGCCGGTCGCGTTGTCGATGCGCCGCACGAGCGTCCATCCGTTGGGTGCCGTGATGGTGGCGGTGCTCGGACGCACGGCGATGGAGGCGATCAGGACGTCGCCGGCGACCGTACCGGTCGGCTTGGAGACGGTCAGGGTTAGCACGCCCGAGCCGGCCACGCCCGTGGCGGCGGCGCGCAAGGCGATGTCGGCGGCGACCGTCAGGCTCGTCGAGCCGCTGATCCCGCTGGTCGGATCGGTGGCGGTGATGGTGGTCGAGCCGCTGGCCACGCTGGTGGCGAGGCCGTTGCTGCCCGAGGCATTGCTGACGGTGGCCACGGCGGTGCTGGAGGAGCTCCAGGTGACCGAGGCGGTCAGGACCTGGGTGGAGCTGTCGCTGTAGGTCCCGGTCGCCGTGAACGCCTGGGTGCTTCCGAGCTGCAGCGAAGGATTGGCCGGAGTCACCGCGAGCGAGGTCAGGACCGCCGCGGTGACGGTGAGCGTGGTCGCGCCGCTGACGCCGCTCGCGGGGTCGGTGGCCGTGACGGTCGTGGAGCCGACCGCGACGCTGGTGGCGAGGCCGTGGCTGCCCGAGGCATTGCTGACCGTGGCGACGGCGGTGTTCGCGGAACTCCAGGTGACCGAGGCGCTCAGGTCCTGGGTCGAGCTGTCGCTGTAGTTCCCGGTCGCCGCGAACTGCCGTGTCGTCCCGAGCGCGATCGCGGGGTTGGTCGGGCTCACGTCGATCGAGGTCAGGACCGCCGCGGTGACGGTGAGCGTGGTCGCGCCGTTGACTCCGCTCGCGGGGTCGGTGGCCGTGACGGTCGTGGAACCGAGCGAGACGCTGGTGGCGAGGCCCTGGCTGCCCGAGGCATTGCTGACGGTGGCCACGGCGGTGCTGGAGGAGCTCCAGGTGACCGAGGCCGTCAGGTTCTGGGTCGAGCCGTCGCTGTAGGTCCCGGTCGCCGCGAACTGCCGGGTCGTCCCGAGCGCGATCGCGGGGTCGGTGGGGGTCACGGCGATCGAGGTCAAGACCGCCGGCGTGACCGTGAGCGTGGTGGAACCGCTGATGCCGCTCGACGGATCGGTGGCGGCGATCGTCGTCGAGCCCACCGACACGCTGCTGGCGAGGCCGTTGTTGCCCGAGGCATTGCTGGCGGTGGCCACGGCGGTGCTGGAGGAGCTCCAGGTGACCGAGGCCGTCAGGTTCTGGGTCGTGCCGTCGCTGTAGGTCCCGGTCGCCGCGAACTGCCGCGCGGTACCGAGTGCGATGGCGGGGTTGGTCGGGGTCACGGCGATCGAGCTCAAGACCGCCGGGGTGACCGTGAGCGTGGTGGAGCCGTTGGTGCCGCTGGCGGGGTCGGTGGCCGTGACGGTCGTGGAGCCGACCGCGACGCTGGTGGCGAGGCCGTTGCTACCGGGCGCGTTGCTGACGGTGGCCACGGCGGTGCTGGAGGAGCTCCAGGTGAGCGAGGCGGTCAGGTTCTGGGTCGTGCTGTCGCTGTAGGTCCCGGTCGCCGTGAACTGGCGCGCGGTCCCGAGCGGGATCGCGGGGTTGGCCGGGGTCACGCCGATGGAGATCAACACCGCTGCGGTGACGGTGAGCGTGGTCGCGCCGCTGACGCCGCTGGCGGGGTCGGTGGCCGTGACGGTCGTGGAGCCGACCGCGACGCTGGTGGCGAGGCCGTTGCTGCCCGGGACGTTGCTGACGGTGGCCACGGCGGTGCTCGCGGAGCTCCAGGTGACCGAGGTGGTCAAGTCCTGGGTCGTGCTGTCGCTGTAGGTCCCGGTGGCGGTGAACTGGCGCGTGGTCCCGAGTGCGATCGATGGGTTGGTGGGGGTCACGGCGAGCGAGGTCAAGACCGCCGGGGTGACCGTGAGCGTTGTGGAGCCGCTGATGCCGCTCGACGGATCGGTGGCGGTGATCGTCGTCGAGCCCGCCGACACGCTGGTGGCGAAGCCGAGGCTCCCCGGCGCGTTGCTGACGGTGGCCACCGCGGTGCTCGAGGAGGTCCATGCGGCCGAGGCGCTCAGGTCCTGGGTCGAATTGTCGCTGTAGGTTCCGATCGCGGTGAACTGCCGGTTGGTCCCGAGTGCGTTCGAGGGCTGGGGCGGAGTCACGGCCATGGAGACCAGCACGGCCGCGGTCACCGAGAGCGTGGTGGAGCCGCTGATGCCGCTGGCGGAATCGGTGGCGGTGATCGTCGTCGCGCCCAGGGCGACGCTGGTCGCGAGCCCCTTGTTGCCCGGGGCATTGCCCACCGTGGCGACCGCGGGACTCGACGAGCTCCACGTGACGGATCCGCTCAGGTCCTGGGTCGAGTTGTCGCTGTAGGTCCCGGTCGCGCTGAACTGCCGGCTGGTCCCGAGGGCGATCGCGGGGCTGGTGGGAGTCACGTCGATCGAGGTCAACACGGCGGCGGTGACCGTGAGCGTGGTCGCACCGCTGATGCCGCTCCCGGGATCGGTGCCCGTGACGGTGGTGGAGCCGGTGGCGAGGCTGGTGGCGAGACCGTTGCTACCCGGGGCGTTGCTCACGCTGGCGCTGGCCGCGTTCGAGGAGTTCCAGGTGACCGAGCCGGTCAGATCCTGGGTCGAGTTGTCGCTGTAGGTTCCGGTGGCGGTGAATTGCCGGCTGGTCCCGAGCGCGATCGCGGGGTTCGTGGGGGTCACGTCGATCGAGCTCAGCACGGCGGCGGTGACGGTGAGCGTGGTCGCGCCGCTCAGGCCGCTGGCGAGGTCGGAGGCGGTGATGCTCGTGGAGCCGACGCCCGCGCCGTGGGCCAGGCCGCTTCCGAGCGTGGCCACGGTGGTGTTCGAGGAGCTCCAGGTGACCGAACCGCTCAGGTCCTGGGTCGAGCCGTTGCTGAAGGTCCCGGTGGCGGTGAATTGCCGGTCGGTCCCGAGCGCGATCGCGGGGTTGGTCGGGGTCAC
>CAZWAY010000039.1:0-47026 GCA_964631945.1 uncultured Planctomycetaceae bacterium | reverse complement strand
GAAGGGCGCCGAGGTCGTGCGCTTGTTCCACACCCTGCTCGGCCAGGCGGGCTTCCGACGCGGGCTCGAGCTGTACTTCTCGCGCCACGACGGCCAGGCCGTGACCTGCGACGACTTCCGCGCGGCCATGGCGGACGCGAACGACGTCGACCTGGCGCGCTTCGAGCGCTGGTACGCGCAGGCCGGCACGCCCGTGCTGGAGGCGAGCGGCGCCTACGACCCGGCCGGACGGCTCTACGACCTGACGCTGCGCCAGACGTTGCCGGGGGCGGGCGCGGCGCCGCCGCTGCCGATCCCGGTGCGCGTCGGGCTGCTCGCCCCGGACGGGCGCGATCTGCCGCTGCGCCTGCAGGGGGAATACAAGGACCGCACCGCCACCACGCGCCTGCTGGAGCTCCACGAGCGCGAGCGCACCTTCCGCTTCGTGGACGTGCCCGAGCGTCCCGTGCCCTCGCTGCTGCGGGGCTTCTCGGCCCCGGTCAAGCTGCGCTGCGCGCGTCCGCGCTCCGAGCTCGCGTTCCTGATGGCGCACGATTCGGATGCGTTCAACCGCTGGGACGCGGGCCAGGAACTGGCCAAGCAGGTGCTGGTGGAGCTCAGCCAGGCCCAGCTGCAGGGGCGCGCGCTCGCGCTCGAACCCGAAGTGCTGGCGGCCTTCGCGCGCGTGCTGGCGGACGGGTCCCTGGACGGTTCCTACCGCGCGCTGGCCTTGACGCTGCCGGACGAGAGCGTGATCGCCCAGGAGCTCGAGGTCATCGAGCCCGAGGCCGTCCACGTCGCGCGCCGCTTCTTCGTGCGCGAGCTGGGGCGCGCGCACCGCGCGGCCTGGCTCGACACCTATCACCGCTGCGCCGCGCAGGCCGGCAACGGCGCGAGTGCGGGCGCTGCGGCCGACAAGGACTCGATCGATGCGCGCCGGCTCAAGAATCGCGCGCTGGCCTACCTCGCCAGCCTGGAGGAGCCCGAGACGATCGCGCTCGCCTTCCAGCAGTTCGAGCGCGCCCGCAACATGACCGACGCCGAGGCGGCGCTGGCCGCGCTGGTGGGCGTCGATTGCCGCGAGCGCGAGCTCGCGCTGGACGCCTTCTACCGGCGCTGGAAGCACGAGCCGTTGGTGCTCGACAAGTGGTTCCGGCTGCAGGCCCAGGCGCCGCAGCCCAGCGCCTTCGAGCGCGTGCTGGCGCTGACTGCACACCCCGACTTCACGCTCAAGAACCCCAATCGCGTGCGCGCCCTGCTGGGCGCCTTCGCGCACGGCAACCAGGCGCGCTTCCACGCCCGCGACGGCCGCGCCTACGCCTTCTTCGCGGGCAAGGTGCTGGAACTCGACGCGCTCAACCCGCAGCTGGCCGCGCGCATGGTCTCGGCCTTCAACCAGTGGCGTCGCTTCGAGCCCGTCCGGCGGGAGGCCATGCGCGTCGAGCTGGAACGCATCCAGCAGGCCCCGAGCCTGTCGAAGGACACGGGCGAGATCGTGGCCCGCGCGCGCGGGCAGGCCTCGTAGCTGCCGGTTCGCGACCGGCCTGCTAGACTCGGCCCGGAGGGATCGCCGGTCGTCCCCTGGCCGTGACACGCAGCGCCTCGAGACTCGTTCGCCGGTTCCGGCTCGCCAGCGCGGGCCTCGTGGTCGCGCTGGGCGGTTGCGTCGGCGCGAGCGCGCACTACCGCGTGCTCCAGGCGCGCGCGGACGCAGACTCGCCAGCGCCGGGCGCGGTGTTGCTCCTGCCCGTGGATGTGCGCGTGTACCGGGCGCAGGAAATGGGTCTCCACGAGCAGGACGCTGCGCGCTCGGACGCCGCCAGTGCGTACGTGACGGAAGCCCTCGAGGCCGGGCTCGCGCGGCGCGGCTTCCTCCCGCGCCGCTTCCAGGCCTGGAGTGCCGACGAGCTCGAAGCCGTCGGCGCCCACCGGCGTCTGCTGCGACAGTTCTCGGAGCAATCGTCGATCCGCGCGGTCGAGCACGGCACGGGCGCGCCGGTCCGCATCGAACCCGAACTGCGCCTCGGGCACGGACTGGCCGAACTGGCCGCGCGCACCGGCTGCGAGTGGGCCTTCCTGGTCCAGGGTGGCTCCGTTCGGGAGGGCGGGGAGCACGGTGCGATGTCGAGGCTCTCCTCGATCCTCGACTTCCCGATCGTCCTCGCCACGGGGGTCGGCCCCGTCTCGGCGACGGCGCTCACCGCCGCCTGGGTGCATCTCCCGAGCGGACGGATGCGCTGGCTCGCAACCGTGCAGGCGAAGGGCGGGACGTTCGCCGCCGCGTCGAGCCTGGGCGAGCGCGATGGGGCCCGGGAACTGGTGGCGGGCCTGCTCGAACGGCTGGCACCGACGGCGGAGGCGCAGCGTTGATGCGCATGCACGGCGCCCTGCTCGTGGCCTTGCTGTCGGCCTGCGCGGTCCCGCGCACGCCGCGCACGCCGCTCGCGTCCGCCGCGGACCGCACGGGTTTCGAGGCCGACGAGCAGGCGCTGGTCGAGCTGGCGCGACGCTTCGACGCCGAGGTCGAGCACATGGGCGTGCTGTACCGCGACGCGCCGCTCGAGGCCTACCTGGACGAGGTGCTGGCGCGGGTGTTGCCCGAGTTCGCAGGGCTGCTGCACGTGCGTGTGTTGCGTCCGCCCACGACGCGCGCCGTCGTGCTCCTGAGCGGCACGCTCTACGTGGACGCGGGCGCGCTGGCGGCCCTCGGAGACGAGGCCCAGCTGGCGGCCTTCCTGGCGCACGAGGCGGCGCACTTCCGCCTGCGGCACGCGGCCCTCAAGGAACGGGCCTTCGATCCGGGCTGGGTGATCACGGGGCGGGCCTACGAGGGCGACTGGAAGCGCGACGAACGCCTGAACGAAGCCTGCGATCGCGTGTCCTTCGACGCGCTCGTGCGTGCGGGCTACGACGTCGCGCGCGCGGCCGATGGCTGGGAGCGCCTGATGGCCTACCAGGAACGTCCGGGTTCGGACGACCGCAGCGCAAGTGCCCGGCGCCGGGCTCCGGCCCTGCGGCAACTCGCCGCTGCGCACGCGCCGAGCCCGGGCGGCGAGCACTTCGGCGCACGCTACCACGACGCGACGCGTGCGCTGGTGCCGCGCGTGCTGGAGACGGCGCTCGAGCACTTCGACCCCGAGGGCGTGCTCCAGCTCGTCGACCTGGCGGACGGGCGGCTCGCGCCGGCCGAGGCGGCCTACTGGCGCGCGCGCGCTCATGCCCTGCGCGGTCAGCCCACGGACCCGCCGGCGGAGCTCGCCCTGCTCGAGGAGTGCCTGCGGCTCGCGCCCGATTTCGTGCCGGCCGCAGGGCGACTCGGGCTGCGTCTCGCGCGGAGCGGCCAGCTCGTCCGCGCGCGGGAGCTGCTCACGCGCGCCATCGCCGGCACTCCGGACGCCGGCGAGCGCAGCTTCCTGGAGCGGAGCCTGGCGGAGATCGGCCCATGAGGTGGGGTCGCCGTTGCTTCGCATCCGCGCTCGCCGCGGGGTTCGCCGCCTGCGGCACGATGCAGGTCTACGACCCGGCGGCGGGCTGGATCCACGCGGCAACCCCCGGCGTGCGCGCGCCGATCCCGCTCGAGTTCGAGCTCGAGGTACCGGTCGGGTGGACGTACCGGCGCGCGCGCTCCAAGCTCGAGGGCGATCTCACCGTGCTCACGCGCGAGGGGCTGGCCCTGGATGCGATCGAGGTCGCCTACCTGGAAGCCGACGACTGGCACGTGGGTCCCAACCTCGGCCGGCGCTGGCCGAACTTGCGTGTGCTCTCGTTGCGCGACCTCGGGGACTTCGCGCTGGGCGTGCACCGGCGCTTCCACTGGGACGGCAGCTTCACCGTGCTCGAACGTCGGGCCGGGACGCTCTTCGGACAGCCGGCCTGTCGTCTGAGCGTGCGCGAGCACCGGCGCGCCCACGACGAGGTCGACGTGCTGAGCGTGCTCTACGCCCAGGCCCGCGGGCCGGGCCTGCTGCTGTGCACGTTCTCGGCGCCCGAGCTGCGCGTGGACGCGAGCGATCTCGAGGACTTCGAGCGCTTGGTCACCGGTCCGATCGTGGCTGTCGGGTTGCCCTAGTCCGCGTCGGGTCGGGCTTACCCAGCGTAGACCTCGGCGTGCGCGGGGACGGCGTATCGTGGGCCGACCCCCGGTTCCACGCTCTCGCATGCCGCACCCGCTCCAACGCGTTCTCGCCCTGCTCGCCCTGGCGTCGCCCATCGCGGCGCAAACGGAGTACGCGCTCTCCTTCGATCCCGGCGGAAAGCGCTGGACGGTGGAGGTCCGTCTCGAGGGCCGCGGCGAGGAGAGTCTCGAGTTCCGCTTCGCGCTGTGGACGCCGGGTGCCTATCACGTGGCGGACTACGGCCGCTTCGTGAAGGAGCTCGAGGCCACCGACGGACAGGGCGCAGCGCTCGCCGTCGAGCGCCCCGAGCCCGGGCACTTCGTCGTACGCGGCACGGGCCCGGCGCGCGAGATCGTGCTGCGCTACCAGGCCGAGGCCATCTCGAGCTCGCTCTTCTCGCACGGGATCATCGACGTCGAGGCCAATCGCATCGGGCGCGGCTACGCCTACGTGAATCCCGTCTCGCTGTTCGGCTTCGTGCCGGCGCGCGCTGACGAGCCGGTACGCCTGGTGCTGCACCTGCCCACGGGCTGGGAGGTCGCCACGGCGCTCGCAGCGGACGAGCAAGGACGCTTCCTCGCGCCCGGCTTCCTGCGCTTCGAGGACTCGCCGCTCCTGATCTCGCCCACGCTCCGGTCGGCGGACTTCACGGTGGACGGCAAGGCGCATCGAGTCAGCGTGCACGGACGTTCGCAGGCCGACGTGGACGCGCTGGCCGCGGGCTGCGCGCGCATCGTCGAGGCCGGCTCCAAGCTCATGGGCGGGCTGCCCTACGAGCGCTACCACTTCCTGTTCGGCTTCGTGGACGAGGCCGGTGGCTCGGGGCTCGAGCACAGTATCTCGACCCTGATCCTGCTGAACTCGGGCGTGCGCGTGTCCGAGGACTCCGAGCGCCTGTGGGGCATCACGGCGCACGAGTTCTTCCACCTGTGGTGCGCCGAGCGCATGCACGTCGCGGAGATCCACCAGCCCGACCTGTTGCAGCCGCTGGTGACGGGCACGATCTGGTTCAACGAGGGCGTCACCGAGTACTTCTGCCGGCACCTGTTGCTGCACGCCGGTTTTCTCGAGCCCGAGGCGCTGCTCCTGAGCTACCTCGAACCCAAGAACACCGTGCCGCCCGGCGGGGGCGAGTCCTGGACGGACGTCAGCCGCGCGGCCGCCTCCTGGAACGGGATGGGCGACGTGCTGACCTTCGCCGCGCGCATGTACGGGAGCGGACCGTCCACGATCTTCGCCCTGGATCTGTGCCTGCGCCGCGCCACGGGTGGGGAGCGGGGGGTGCTCGATCTGCTGCACTACCTCGACGAGCACTACGTCCGGGAGCAGCGCGGGTTCGGCGAGGACGAACTCGACGACGTGCTGGCGGCCATCGGCGGCCCCGCGGCAGCCGAATTCTTCGCGCGCTACATCGACGGCAGCGAGACTCCCGACCCGGCCCAGGGCCTCGAACTCCTCGGCTACCGCTTCGAGCGCGGCGAGCTCTGGGAAGTGGAGCCCGTCGGTGCGGACCAGCTGCGCGCGCGCCGCGACTTCTTCTCGGTCACGGGCACTCCCTGACGGCGCTCAGTTCGCCGGCAGCACCAGCCCCTGCGGGCTGGAGGAATAGACCTGCAGGGACGCGCCCTGAGCCCAGGCGACGAAGTAGGTGCGCGTCGGTGTCTGGAGCGAGGCCAGGACCCGGCCCGCGCCGTCGAAGCCCAAGGCGGGCCCGTACTGCGCCGGGGTGTTCACCAGGCTGCCCGCCAGCGTGGACAGATCCACTTGACCGAGCATCTGGCTGGCGCCGACGTTCAGGATGCCCGCGAAGGTCCCGGCCGCGTTGCCGCCCGTGCACGCCATGGTCTGGGCGCCCGGGACGTAGGCCAGCGAGCGCGTCGGTCGCGCGTGATCGAACGGGATCGCGAGCAGCTCGCGCTCGAAGGGGTGGTCCTTCAGGATGCCGAGGACGAAGTTCGAGCCGGCCCGTTCGATGTAGTCCAGCTGGGCCACGCCGTTCCGGATCGTGTCGACCTGCCCGGTCGTGCCGTCGAGGTGATAGATGAAGCCCTGGCCGCTGCTGCCCGGCACGTAGTAGACGTACTGCAGCTTGCCGGGCACCTGGTAGATGCCGTCGGTGGTCTCGAGATCGCCCTTCGCCAGGAACGGGGCCACGGTGTCGCCGGAGGTGGCGGTGAGGTTCGTGAGGGCCGGCGTGGCCACGCCGGACGCGAAGGTGGCGAGGTAGAGGTCGGCCTTCTCGATTCCACCGGCCCCGTTGGCCTCACCCACGAGCATCACGAGCTGGTTCGCGCCGAAGAACGCGATCACACCCGTGTCGTTGAGCGTGTCGGTGAAGCTCTGGTCGCCGGTGACGTGGTGCTCGGGCGGCACCGTGAGCCGCGATACCTTCCTGGAGAAGCACTCGCCCGTTGGGCCATTGGTCTTCCACGCCACCCGCGACCCGTCCGGCGCGAGCGCCAGGGTCGGCGAGGCCTGGGTGCCGAAGCCCGGGTCCGCGATCGCCGCCGGGACCTCGTTCACGCGTACCGGCGCGCCATGCAGGCCGAAGGCGAAGACGTGGGCCTGGCTCGGAGCCTCGCCGGCGATCAGGGCGACGGTGCTGTCGTCGGCGCTCTTCACCAGGCCGTTGCCGAAGTGGAGCGGTGTCGCCGGCGCAGGACCGGACCCGAGCGTGCCCGGCTTCGCGCGCAGGCCGAGCGACACGAAGGTCGCGTTGCCACCGCGGTCGAAGCGCAGCGGGCCGTTGCGCGTGAGCGCCGAGCCCCAGGTGGAGAGGAGGATCAGGCCCTGGGGCAGCGTCTCCTGGGGCGGCAGCGCGCTCGTCAGGGACCGCACCAGGTTCGTTCCGATCCCGATCTCGAGCACGTCACCACCCGCCGCCAGGGTCGTCGCCGTCAGGAAGGCATCGCCCTGGGCCGAGATCGCCACCGGGTTCGGGATCGGGTCGCCGAGCCCGTTCGAGCCGGTGCCCGGGAAGTCCGCCAGGAACGAGGCCAGCCCGTTCGGACCCACCATGAAGTAACCGAAGTCGGCGCCCCCGGCGCGCTCGCGCCGGAAGCGGTACAGCGAGCCTTGGCCCTGGGGCAGGAGCAGGCGCGAGGCGAACGGCAGGTCTCTCAGGAGGCGCGGCTGGTCGGGCTGGAACTGGGTCAGGGCCGAGCGTCCGCTCGCATCAATCGGCAGGAGCACGATGCCGCGGAGCTTGGGCAGGCTCGCGCCGGCCGCTCCGGGGGTGGAGTAGACCCAAACGTCTCCCTTGCCCCCCGGGGGGCCCTTGAAGACGGTGGCCTGGGCAGCGAGGGGGGCTCCGACCAGGAAGGCCAGAACAAGCCGAGCAAGGCTTCGGGGGGGCGTCATGGGGATCTCCGTGGGGCGGGCGCCCGGCGAACGGCCGGGCAGCACGCACTCTCCGCGGAACGTGCAACGCTAAAGGTGTACCACGCCTAGAATGCCAGCGGGGGAGCCATCCCCTGGGGGTGCATCCAGGATCAGAAACTCCGGTCCAACGACTGGAATGAATTTCCGGAGCGGCCGACTCCGGCCTCTTCCTAGGGGCCGAGGTACAGGAGCGCGTCCCCGCGCGGCTGCCCGTTCGAGTCGATCCAGGAGTCGAGCACGATGCCCGTCGCCGGGTCCGTCAGTCGTCGGATCAGGGCCGCCCCCAGCGGTCCGGCGAGCTCCGGGTCGAGCGCGCCATCGCGCAGCGCCGGGCCGCTCGAGGAAAGGTCGAGCCAGGTGTGGTTGTTCGAACCGTTGGCGACGCCCGAGGGCTCGACGATGCGGTCGAGGTTCATGGTGACCCGCAGCGGGTCGAAGATCGTGGCCGGGGCGACCCCGCCCGCGCCCTTGCGGCCGGCGAAGTTGTCGAGCGAGTTGACCGGCGCTCCGTTCTGGTCGAACAGGAACAGGCCCGTGCCGAGCCCCGCCACCATGTGGGGGTAGAGCGGCGAATCGAGCTGATTGCCAGGGTTGCGGCCGAAGTGCTGCTGCAGGAGCGCGAAGTCGAGCGCGCCGTAGTTGGCCGTATCCATGGCCGTCCGGAAGGCCGAGTACTGCGCGCCGAAGTTGGCCAGGCCGGTCGCCGTCAGGTGACAGGTGTTGCAGTAGCGCGGGCCCTCGTTGGTCGCGCTCACCTTGCCGCGGATCGAGTGCGCCATGAAGGCGTTGTGCGACAGCGACGGATCCAGCGCGGCCTGGCCGTTGTTGCCGGCCAGGTTGCGGTCGCTGAACTGGAAGAAGCGCGACAGCTGACCGGCCTGGTCCTTCCACTGGTACATGACCTTGGTGTTGGCGCTGTAGGTCGAGATCTTGCCGCGCGCCGTCACGCCGAGCTGGAAGAACAGCGGCGACTGGTAGGTGAAGTCGGCCGTGCGCTGCTTGTAGACGATGCGCTCGCCGGTCTGGTTGCTGAAGTTGTTGCCCGTGTTGTACTCGCCCGACAGGTGGCAGCCCATGCAGGTGTTGGTCCAGGCCGAGTGGCAGGCGGCGCAGTCCATGCGGTCGCCGTGGCTGAAGCCCGGCGTGACGCCGCCGGTCTGGCGCGGGCCGATGCCGTTGGACGGATCGGCGTCGACGCGTCCCATCGCGTAGCTCGCCTTGGCGCTGTAGAGCGGGGCGCCCGTGGTCGGGTGGGTCTTGCCGTTGCTCACGACCGCGTCGCGCGTCTGCGGCACGTAGTGCACGCGCCCGTCGAGCTTGCTGGTCAGGAAGAACACGCCCGGCGACTGCTGCACCACGTGACGCAGCGCGTGGCCCTCGGCGTCCGTGGCCAGCGTCTTGGTCGTGCCGTCGTAGGCCGTGCCGCTGGTCGTGGCGGCGTAGGCGTCGACCGTGCCGTGGCAGCTCTCGCAACGGATCGCGACCTGCTGCTCCATGCGGCTGGCGATGTCGGCCCCGGCCGTCCTGGCGTCGCCGCCGTGGATGTCGTAGCTGCCGTGGCAGTCGATGCAGCCCAGGCCCTTCTCGTGGTGGATGTCGGGCGGCGTGTCGTCGCGCCCGTCGCCGTCGTAGTCCTCGAACTCGAGGTACTGGTTGCCGTTGCGGCCGTTGAAGGTGTTGTTGTCGACGAGCGGGTCGAACAGGCGCTGGTCGTTGTGCGTGCCGCGCCGCGCCACGGTGTTGGCCGGGTACTGGCGGTTGTTCACGACGTCCGCGTTCTGGTCCAGACGGATACCCCAGTACTGCAGCACGGTGCGGTTCGAGCCCTGGTGGCAGCCGGCGCAGGTCAGGTCGTCGATGGCGGGTACGACCGCGCCGCTGGCGAGCGTGCGGTTCACGCCGTGGATGGTGTGGGAGCGCGGGTGCGAGCGCTCCGGCTCGTCGATGGCGTCCGGATCGACGGGCTCGAGCTTGTTCACGTTGGGGTCGCGCGAGCCCGAACGGCCGCCCAGGCTGTAGGGCATGTGGCAAGCCGTGCAGCCCGACGAGCGGAAGTCGCCCGCGCGGTTGTTCGCGCCGGCGCTGCCCAGGTGGCAGTCGCCGCAGGTGAACGAGATCTGCTCGTGGTAGAGCTGCATCAGCGGTGAACCCGTCACCACGCGTCCGTCCGCGAGCTGGTCGTCGTCCACGGCCGCCGCCGAGAACTGGGCCAGGTTGTTCCACACCCCGCCGGCCCGGCCGAACACGCTGAAGACCGGGTACTCGAGCAGGCGCGTCACGTTGCCGATGGTCGAGAAGTCGACCGCCCCGTCGCTGACCGCGCGCACGCCGTAGTCGGCCGCGGTCTCCTCGTACATGCCGATGCTCTCGGGCACGACGTTGTTCGCGCCGAACTGGTAGCGCGCGCCGGCCAGGATCCCGGCCGAGGTCGCGAGCAGGCTGGCGCTCACGTCCTCGGCGTGGTTCACGTGGCACTGACCGCAGCCGCGGCTCTGGCTGGTGACGCGCAGGTCGCCCGGATTGATGAACTGCAGGTAGTCGAGGGCGGAGTAGGTGCGCCCGCCGACCGTGTAGCTCGCGTACTTGTCCATGCCCGCGAGCGTCAGCTTGTTGAACCAGGCGCGCGCGTTGGTGGTCTGGAAGGCGCGGTCGCCGACCTCGGGCGGCGGCGGCACGTGGCTCGCGAGCTGGTCGTCGCCGTTGCCGTCACCGCCGTGGCACGTGGTGCACGCGATCGAGTCGGCCCCCGGGAAGGGGTGCGGGTTCTCGATGCCCGGGCCGGAGTAGTCCTGCCCCAGCGAGCCGTTGTGGCACAGCATGCAGGAGGAGGTCGACTGCTGGGTCAGACTGCCCGTCTCGCCGCTGCAGCCCCCGAGGAGGCCCAGCAGGACGAACCAGCTCGCACGAATCGAGAATGAGCGCTGCATGTCTTCCCCCCTTGCCGGGAGCGCCGCGGCATGAACCGGTCAGCTCCCACTCCCCGCCGGGTGTCATCGGAGGGATCGCGCGACGATCTTGATCCGGGGCCGAGAACGGGCCTTTGCTGCGCGCGCTTCTTTCCACGCACCCACCTCCGTGCCCGCGTCCGCGCGAGCCCGGAACGGAAGGCCGCGCGTCAGTTGTTGATCTCGGCCTGGTTCCAGGTGCGCGGCAAGTGGCAGCGGTCGCAACGGTCCACCCAGCCCAGGCCGGCATGGTTCGGGTTCAGCGCGCGCGCGAGGTCGCTGCGGTGGCAGGTGAGGCACTCCACGTCGGTCGGCACGAAGATCCCGATCTCCGCGCCCTGGTGGCAGCGGTGGCAGGCCGTCGCGGCGTGCACGCCGGTCAGCGGGAAGCGCGTGCGCGCGTGCAGCTCGAGCTGCCCGAAGGCTCGCCAGGTCTCCTGGCGGTGGCAGCGCGCGCAGTCCGGCCCGAGTTGCGCGCGGTGCACGTCCTCGTGGCAGCCGGCGCAGCCCGCGGCGGCGAAGGCGGCCACCGGGCCGCGGTCGTTGTGGCACAGGAGGCAGCTCGCGCGCGCGTGCGCGCCCTCCAGGACGTAGCCCGTCTCGGCCGCGTGGTCGAAGTGGAAGTCGGCGCGCACGCCCTGCCAGTCGTTGCCCTCGTGGCACAGGGCGCAGTCGGCCGGGAAGGTCTCGTGCGGCAGCACCGGGCCGAGCCCCGCCCACCACAGGTGTTGCTTGGCACTCTCGGGGCTCTGCGTGAGGCAGGCCCCGGCCAGCGCGAGCGCCGCGAGCGCGGCCGAGGTTCGGACCCAGAAGCGCATGATCAGTAGTGGCTCCGTTGCAGGTAGAGCCCGACGGTCAGGGCGTTCTCGTCGTCGTACAGCAGGGCCTCCAGACGCCAGGACAGGTTCCAGGCCTTCCAGCCGTGGTCGCGGCTGAAGCGCAGCCGGTGTTGCGGCAGATCGTCGTTGGCGGCCGAGAAGCCGTCCAGGCGGTTCTGGAAGAGCTCGTAGTCGATGGCCCAGCGGCCGTTCGCGGTGAAGCGTCCGGCCGAGAGCCGGCCCCCCAGGCTGGTCTCGAAGCGTCCGCGCGTGACGAAGCCCAGCACGTCCGCGAAGCCGCGCTCGACCACGAAATCGGAGAGCTCGAAGCCGAACTCGGCGTCGCCGCCCTGCTCGTCCTGGTCGACCCACCCGCCCAGCCCCGTCAGCAGGCGCACGTCGCGCGTCAGCGCGACCCGGCTGGTCAGCCCCAGGCGTTCGTTGTGGTCGTCGGCCAGCTGCGCGTCCTCGACCGGCAGGAACTCGTTGCGATCGATCTCGGGGAACTCGAGGTGGCTGAAGACCACGTCGAACGAGCTGCCGTCCGCCCAGCGCCGCCCGGTGCTCACGTAGGCCTGGGTCAGGCCGAGCAGCGCGTCCTTCTGGTCGTCGCCGGCGGTGTAGAAGTCCAGCCAGGCCGTGCCGAAGAAGGTCCAGCCGGCGCGCGGCAGGCGGCTGACGTTGGCCACCACCAGATCGCGGTCGGCGGCGCCGTTGTGGAAGGTCTTCTGGTAGCCGGCCGTGGCGCTGAGCTCTTCGCTCTCGTCCGCGATCCAGCGGTAGAAGGTGGCGAGTTGCAGGTCCGTGCCGGACTGGAACTCCTCGTCGAGCTCGGGCAGGAAGCCGATGCTCGCGCCGTAGCGGTGTCCGTTGCTGCGCCGCGCGATCCATTCGAGCCCGTCGAGCACGCCGAATTCGGGCACGCCCTGCTGCAGGAAGCGCCCCACTTCCCAGCCCTCGTTCTCGAAGCGCGAGCCGCCGAAGGCGTAGGCCAGGCGCTCCAGGCGCAACTCGACGCCTTCCTCGTCGTCGAAGTCGGGCACGTCCACGTGCCGGTAGTTCCACTCGGCGTCGGCCAGCAGCCGGCCGCCGCTACCGAAGGGGTTCTCGACCACCAGCTCGCTGCCCAGGCGCGCGAAGGTGTCGTGGCGCTCGTCCTCGCTGGCGCGGGTGTGGTCGAGGATCGCATAGCTCCGACCGCGCAGGCTGGTGGCGCGCTCGGCCGGGCGCAGCGGGCGAACCCGCGCGAGCAGCGGCTCGCCTTCTTGCCAGGCCTCGTCGCGGTTCTGGAACACGGGCGCGCCCTCCGCCCGGGGTTCCTCGCGCTTCGGGGCGGGACGCAGCGCGGCCTTCGCGCCGCGCTTCAGGCGTTCGCGCGGGAGCGAGACCTTGCCGCGCGTGCCCGGCGCGGGCACGAAGTCGCGGTCGGCGAGCTGCACGCGCGCGGAGCGTTCCTGGAGCTCGACCACCGTGCCCGTGAAGACGCCGCCCTCGCGCGGGAGCAGGCGCACCACGTCGCCCAGCTCCAGTCGATCGGCCGAACCGCGGTCGATCACGGCCCAGCCGCGCTCGGCCGAGCCGACGCGGAACTCCAGCACGACCGAGTCCTTGCCGGCGGGCTCCTGGGCCTGCAGGCGCGCTTGCGCCAGGGCCACGACGCAGCCGGCCACGAAGAGGAGCGCGCGCACCTACCTCTTCCTCGGCTGGCGTCGCAGCAGAACTTCTGCGTTGCTGCCGTGGCAGTCCACGCATTCCCTTCCCAGCGGGCGGTAGCGCACGAAGGCCAGCCCTTGGCCCTCGATCGTCATGTGGCAGCTCGCGCACTCGAGCGCGCGGTGCGCCTCGCCCAGCGCGAAGCGCGCATCGCGCTCGTGGTCGAAGACCAGGAAGTCCTCGGGTTCCGAGGCGTGGCAGCGCGCACAGTCGCTGGCGCGGTCGCGCTCGTCGAACTGGCCGCCGTGGGGGTCCTCGTGACAGTCGGCACAGCTCGCGCCGGCGGCCTCGGCCGCGGTGCGGCCGAGCCGGTCCGGTCCGGCCAGGGGCTCGTGACACGCGGCGCAGCTGGCCGCGCCGTGCGCGCCGGAGAGCGCGAATCCGGTCCAGTAGTCGTGCTCGAAACCGCGCGGCAGGCTGCGGAACGAACTCTCGTCGTGGCAGCGTGCGCAGTCGCGGAAGCCCTCGACCTCGGCCGGATACCCGAAGGCCTCGTCGAAGCGGCCGGCGTGCGGGTCGGCATGGCAGGTGACACAGCCCGCGAAGGGGCCGAAGTCCTGCGCCACGCTTCCGAAGCTGCGCCCGTTCTCGTCGCGCTCCGCGCGGGCCGCGTGGCAGGCCGCGCAGCCGGCCTCGGAATGCGCGCCCAGCACCTCGAAGTCGGTGAACCGGCCGTGTTCGAAGCCCGCCTCGGCCGCGGCGAAGCTGGAGGCGTCGTGGCAACGCGCGCACTCGCCGTGCGCCGGCGGCAGGAGGCCGGCCACGAAGGCCGTGAAGAAGCCGGCGTGCGCATCGTCGTGGCACGCATCGCAATCGGAGGGCGTGCCGCGGAAGACGCGCGCGTGCTCCTCGTCCGGCTTCTCGTGGCAGTCTTCGCAGGCGATCTCGGCGTGCTGACCCTCGAGCGGCAACTCCGCACGCGCGTGCAGCTCGACCCCGAACGCCGCCGGTACGAAGTGCAGCGGCTCGTGGCAGGTGCTGCACTCCTCGCCCGCGAACGGGCCGCGCTCGAACTGGCCCTCGTGCACGTCCTCGTGGCAGGCGCTGCACTGCTCGGGCGTGCGACCCGGATAGCGACGATCGAAGCGCTTGCGCTGGGGCGCGTGGCAATCCGCGCAGGCCGGCGCATCGTGGGGGGGGAGCAGCGCGAAGCCCGCGGCGGCGTGCTGCGCGGGCGTGAGCTCGGCCAGGGCCGGATCGCGGAAGGTCGTGTGCTCGGCCGCGTGGCAGCTCGCGCAGGCCGCGCCCTCGGGCAGGCCGGCGAGCACGGCCGTCCCGGCGGTGAACTCGGCCCCGTGGGGTGATTCGTGGCAGGCGGCGCAATCGCGCGCCTCCGGGCGTGGGTCGCGCCCGGCGACCCGCTCGAGCGCGTGCGCGCCGTCCGCCTGGTGGCACTGGTCGCAGGCCAGCGCGTGTGCGCCGATCAGCGGCAGGAAGCGCTCGTGCCCGAGCGAGAACAGTCCGTCCCAGCTCGTCTGTCCGTGGCAGCTCGCGCAGGCGGCCGCGAACCGGCCCTCGTGCACGTCCGCGTGGCACGTGGCGCAGTCCTGCGCGAGCCCGAGGTAGCGCTGTGCGCCCTGCGGCAGGACCGCGACCGTGGCGTTGACGTGGCAGGCCTTGCACTCGAGCGCGAGGTGCGCGCCGTCCATCGCGAAGCCGATGCGGGCATGATCGAACTCGGCCACCTTGCCCACGCCCGCCAGCGCGAAGCTCTGGCCCTGGACGAGCGGCGCGTTCGCGCCGTGGTGCTCGGCGTGGCACAGCCCACACTGCTCGGCCCGCGCCCCCAGGGTGCCGTGCAGGCCGGAGCCCTCGGCCAGCTGGGCCGCGATCGGTTCGTGACACTCCAGGCAGGCCTCGCGCATCGTCCCGAACAGCCCGCCGTGGCATTCCGAGCAATCGTTGCGCCCGGCCAGCTCGCGCATGCGCTGGTGCACCGTCGCCAGGCCGCCCGGTGAGGTGCGCCCCACGTCGCTCACGGCCACCAGCGTCACGGCCATGGCCGAGAAGAAGGCGATCAGGACCTGCGTGCGCGACTTCATGGGCCTAGCCCGCCCCGCCCGAGAGCACCGAGCCGTAGGAGAGCGCGTACACGACGTGCAGCGCCAGCAGCAGCAGCATCAGCGCCGCCAACCAGCGGTGCAGGTAGCGCCACGACGACAGCAACGCACGCAGGTCCTCGAGGTGCGCCGCGGCCGTGCTGGTGCGGTACGCCACCCGGGCCAGACCCAGGATCGCGCGGAACTTCTGGGCCGGGATGCCCTCGGCCGCGGCCTCGGCGGCCAGGGCCTTCAGGTGCCGGCGCATGGCGCGCTGTCCGTCCAGCAGCGCGACGACGCGGCCGAGGAGCGAGCTCCGCCACTGGCGCGTGGCCAGCTCCTGCTCGATCACGCCGCGCACGCGCTCGACGAAGGCGCGCTGGCTCGCGTCCCACTCGGAAGTGATGCGCTCGAGCTCGTCCTTCAGTTCCTCGAGCTCGAGCTCGCGCCCGTTGGCCGCGCGCGGCAGGTAGGCGTAGAAGTAGCGCCCGATCGCGCCGGTCACGAACAGGAGCGCGAGCGCGAGCAGGGCGTGGCCACCGACCGTGTCGCGCGGGTCCATCGCGCCGTGCAGCGTCGCGAACAGGAGCGCCAGGATCCCGGTGGCCACGTGGCTCGTCATCCAGGCCTTGAGCGAGCCCCAGCGCAGCGCGCGCCAGCTCGAGCGCCGCGCCAGGTACAGGAAGTTGACGGCCACCAGCACGGTCGCGCCCAGTCCGAACCACAGCCCGAGACCCGAGCCCGGGCGCAGGAAGAGGTGCTTCTCCGCCGCGGGGCGCGCCTCGATCGGCAGCAGGTAGTAGTCGGCGTGCCACAGGGCCCACAGGAGCGCGACCACCGCCAGCAGCAGCCCCAGGCCGAGCGCCGGCACGAGGCCCGTGCCCTGTTCGAGCACGGGCGCGGGCGCCGGGCGCAGGGCCGGGTCGCAGCTCACGCCCGAGCCGCTCAGCAGCTCGAGCGGTGGCGTGCCGCCGGCCATCACGAAGACCTCGTCGTTCTCGAGTCGCACGCGGCGGCGTGCGTGTCCTTCGCGAACCTCGAGCTCGACCGCGCGCGGCTGGATCGCGCACACCTCGCTCTCCAGCGCCACCTGCAGGCGGCCCTGGGTCACGGCCTCCTGCACGCGCGCCAGGTTGCGCTCGCGCACGCGGAAGAAACCCTCGCGTCGATAGGACAGCACGACCTGGTTCCCGGGTTGCTCGGCCAGCGCGAGCGCGGTCTCGACCGCGCTGTCGCCGCCGCCGACCACCAGCGCGCGCCGGCCCTGGTAGGAGCGCGCGTCCAGCAGCGAATAGGCGACCTTGGGCAGTTCCTCGCCGGGCACGCCCAGCCGGCGCGGCGTGCCGCGCCGCCCGATCGCGAGCAGCACGTGGCGCGCGCGCAGCTCGCCGCCGCTGGTGCGCACGACGTAGCCGCCGCTCGCGCTGGCCTCGCAGCCGAGGTAGGTGAGCCCGCAGTGGATCGGCAACTGGTGCTCGCGCGCGAGCTCCAGCCACAGCGCGACCAGCTCCTCCTTGCTGAAGCTCGTGCGCCCGTCGCCCAGGAGCCCGTGCAGGGGCAGCTCCAGCGGCTGGGTCAGGACCAGCTTGCGGCGCGGGTACTTGGCCACCGTGCCGCCCGGGCCCTGCTCCTGCTCGATCACCACGCAGCCCAGGCCCAGGCGCTTCGCCTCCAGCGCGGCCGCCAGTCCGGCCGGGCCGGCGCCCACGATGCACAGCTGGTGCTCGTCCTCGCCGGCGGGCGCCCCGGCGAGGCGCTCCGCGACCGTGCGCGTCGCGGCCGTGCCCTGGTCGATGGCGGCCTTGACCAGGGCGTGCGCCGTGACCTCGCCCGCCAGGAACACGCCCGGGGCCGAGAGCGATTCGAGCTCGGCCGAGAGCGCGGGCACGTCGCGGCGCTCGGCCAGGTTGGCCACCGTGACCGTGATCGCGCCCACCGGACACTCGCGTTCGCAGGCCGCGTGGCCGACGCAGCGCGCGCCGTTCACCACCAGCGCCTGGCCGTGCACGAGCTCGAGCACGCTCTGTTCGGGACAGGCGGCCACGCACGTGCCGCAACCGAGGCAGCGCGAGAGGTCGACGACCGGGTAGGAGAGCAACGTCTCGGAGCCGGCGCGGGAGGTGCGCTCGCGCTGCGCGAGTCCGCGTTGCATGCGCGCCAGTTCGGCGCGGCGCGACAGGGTCGCCAGGAAGGCCAGACCCAGGCCGAGCACGAGGCCGAGCAGCAGGATCCAGCTCATGGGAGCGCGCTCGCGAGCGCCTTGCGGCGCGCGGCTCGAGCCGCGGCGTGGGCCGCGCCTAGCCGCCCTTCGGGCTGGTCGAGGTGGGCGGAGGCACCGGCTTCTTCTTGGGCGGAGCCGGCTTCTTCGCGGGCGCGGCGGGCGCGGCGGGCGCCGCGGGGGGGAGCGGAGTCTCGGCCTTGAGCGGGGCCGGCGCCACGGCCGCCGGCGGCGCGGGCGCGACCTGCGCGCTCGGGGCCGAGAACTCGACGTAGGCCAGGCAGGCCGCCGCGCAGGCGTCGAGACGCTTCGCGAGCTCCTTGCCACGACTGCGCAGACCGTCGAGCTCCTGGGACATCAGCGCCACCGAGGTGGCGTTGAAGTCGTGCTCCAGGAACAGCGCGTGGTCGGCCAGGTCGCCGTTGAAGGAGTCGTAGGCCAGCTGGGCCGCGACCGCGGCCGCCAGGATCGCGTCGTAGCGCCGGCGCGTCTCCTCCAGGCGTTCCTGGCTGCGCTGGCGCATCGCCAGGTTGCCGAACGACTCGAGGTCGGCGGTCCAGCGCGCGAAGACGGACTCGCCCGTCTTGCGCAGCGGACGGACGCTGGCCTGCAACGCCTTGGCCTGGTCGGCCGACAGCTCTACCGCCGCGACCAGTTCCTCGTGCGCGACCACGGGCTCGCCCTTGAACTCGGGCGCCACCAGGCGGCGCAGACTCTCGAGCGCGGACTGCGCGCGGTCCTTCGAGACCGTGGCCTCGACCTGCACGCGCTCGACGTGCGAGAGCAGCTCGTCCACGCGCTCCAGGCCACCCTTCTGCTTCATGCCGAGGGTCGCGAGCCCGGAGCAGCCGCCCGCCACGGGCAGCACGGCGAGGAGCGAGAGCGTCAGGTGAGGCCAGCGCGGGTGCACGGTGTGAGATCCCCCGGGTGAGAGTCGCGGCCTGGTGCGCAGGGTGCGTCCGGGGCCGTAGCGTGCAGGTTCGACCGGAGCGCGCGCGTGTCTTTAGGCGGGTCGGAACGGACTCTTCGGGTACGACATTCTTTCCGCAGGCCGTGCAGGAGCGCGCGCGCCCGAGGGGCCGCATGCACGCACGCCCGGTTCAAGGCGTGGCTTCGGCTGGAGGATAGGCTGGCTGGGCATGTGCGCACTGCTCACCCTCGCGTCGCCTTGGGCGTTGCTCCTGACCGTCGCTGCGCTCCAGGAGTCCCAGGCACGGTACTACCGGGGCACCTTCGTGCTCGACGAGCGCAGCCTCGAGCTCGGTCTGCGCTTCGACACGCCCGCGGGCGCGCCCCGCGCGGACCTCGTCTCCTGCTGGTGGCTCGACGCCCCGCTGCAGGACTTCGCCCAGGACGGGCAGCGGATCTCGTTCCGCTTGCCGCTCGAGCTCGGCGCCTGCGAGCTCGAACTCGCGGGCGAGCTCCTCACCGGGCAGGCCCGGCTCGCCGACGGGCGCAGCGCCAGACTGTCGTTGCACGCGGCTCCCATCGCGGTCGTGCGCAGCGAGGACTTCGAGCTCGAGGTGGATGGGGCGCGCCTCGCCGGCGTGCTGGGGCTGCCCGCGGGGCCGGGCCCGTTCCCCGCCGTGGTGTTCGTGCACGGCGGCGGCGACGGCAGCCGCGCGAATCCGGCCACGCGCTTCCTCGCCCAGTACTTGCCGCGTTTCGGCATCGCCTGCCTGGTGTGCGACAAGCGTGGTTGCGGTGCCTCGAGCGGCAGCTGGAGGACGGCTGACTTCGCGCTCCTGGCCGACGATGTCGTGCGTCAGGTGCGCGCGTTGCGCGCCCATCCCGCGATCCAGGACGAGTCGATCGGGCTCTACGCGGGTAGCCAGGGCTGCTGGGTCGCACCGCTCGCGGCGGCGCGCGAGCCGAGCGTGCGCTTCCTGGTGCAGCACTCCGGCCCGCTCGTGCCGCCCTGCGAGGCCGACGCCTACGCGATGGCCTCGTCCTTGCGCGCCAAGGGACTCGAGGAGGCCGTCGCGCCGGTGGCGAACCTGTGGCGGCTCGAATGCCAGGCCCTGCGCGAGGGCGTCCCGCCGGCACACTCCCCGACGTTGCTCGCCGCGCTCGCGGAGGTGCGCGATCAACCCTGGTTCGCAAAGGCGCCCTACGAGGCGACGCCGGACGGGAGCTGGTGGCTCGACTGGTATGGCCCCGTGCTCGACCACGATCCGTTGCCCGGGCTACGCACGCTCGAGCAACCGGTGCTGTGGCTCTTCGGGGCGAACGACACCCAGTCCGATCCGGTGCGCAATGCGGAGCTCGTCGCGGACCTGGCGCGTGCGGGCAAGCCCCACGAACTGCACGTCTTCCCGCGCGCTGGGCACGGGATCATGGGGCCGGTCGACGCCCAGGGCCGCGACCTCGGACCGCTTTCCGCTGCGCCGGGCTACTTCGAGCTCCTGACCGGCTGGATCCTGCGCCAGAGCCGCTGAGGTCGGCACCAGGGCCGGCCCGACAGCTGGTCTAGTCTTCCGGGGCCAGCGGCGTCTTGGCGGGAGAACGTCCGCGGCCGCGCCAGCCCTCGACGCGCGCGCGCAGGCCGTAGGCGAGGCGTGCGCGCCAGCGCGGCAGCGGGAAGGCCAGCGTCGTGCACGGGCGTTCCGCGCCGCCCCAGTCGCGCTTGTGGCGCGAGTCGCCGGCCATGAAGTCGTAGGCGCGTACGCCGCGCGCGACGAGGTCGCGCATGGCCAGGGCGCGCAGGGCGATGCCCACGCGCGCTTCCTCGCGCGCGGGATCGAAGCCCTCCTGGATCTGGTAGTAGCGTTCGCCGCAACGGAGGCCGATCTGCGTCGCGCTGGTCGCGCCGCGCTCCTCGAGGCGCGCGAAGCACAGCTCGCCGCGCGCCAGGGCCGCCTGCGCGAAGGCGCGATAGAAGGCGCGCCGGCGCGGGTCGGCGAAGCTCCCGGAGCGCCCCTCGGCGCGCCAGCGCAGCTCGTGCAGGTGGAAGAGCTCCTCCAGCCAGGGTTCGAGCTCGTCCGCGCGGGTGCACCAGGCCAGGCGTGCGCCGCGCTCCTCGGCCGCGCGCAGCGCGCTGCGCACCTTCGAGCGCATGCGCGCCTTCAGGCCCGCCAGCGTGTGCTCGAACGTGTCGGCGAGCGGCGCCGACAGGCACGCCACGGCGTGCTCGCGCGCCGGCAGGCCGCGCTCCGCCAGCTCGGCGCGCAGCGCGGCCAGGAAGGGCGAGTCGTCCGGCATCCCGGAAAGCACCAGGGCCTCGAGGCCGCGCGTCGCGCGCGCCGCCTCGAGCAGCACGCCCGCGACCTCGCGCTCGAGGCCCGGACGCACGGGCGGCGCGAGGTAGTCGGAATCGAAGCTGCCGTCGGCCAGGAACAGCGCGCGCCGCAGGCGCAAGGCGCCGCGCGTGGGCTCGCGCCGCAGGGCGACCATCGCCACGGGCTCGCCGTCGCGCTCGAAGCTCCAGCCGAAGACGTCCTCGTCGGCCACGAAGGCGCGCGCGTAGGCCTCGTTCCAGGCGTGCGCGTTGCACAGCGGGTCGAGCCCGGCCGCGCGCACGAGCTCGTCCCAGGCCGGCGCCAGGGCCACGAAGGCCGCGCCGCCGTGCCAGGGTCGCGCCGCGAGGCTCACGGCACGGTTCACCCGGCCGCGGGACCGAGCGTGGGCGAGAGCGCGCGGCCCGCCTCGCTCAGGGTGCAGGGCTCGGCCCCGAACTCGTCACGGCAGGTGGCGAAGATGCCGGCCAGGCGCGCGAACACCTGCTCCACGTCGGCCGGCGTGTGCACGCGTCCCGACTGGCCGGGCACCAGCTCGTTCGAGTGCACGAAGACGTTCAGCACCGGCGAGCCCGAGGCCACCAGCGTGCGCGCCGCGCGCTGCATCAGCTCGAGGTCGAAGCGCACCGGATAGAGCCAGGCGAAGTCCACCAGGTTCAGGTAGTCGCGCGAGAGCAACCCGCGCACGCGCAGGGCCTTCGGCAGGTGCACGTAGGCCGCCTGCAGCGCGGACGGCAGGCGCCGCGTGAGCCCGACCGAGACCGGGATCTCGACGATCGGCAGGTCGCCGGACTCGTCCACCGCGTGGCGCGCCGGTCGGTAGGGGTGCTGGGGCGCGGAGCGGAAGTCCGGACCCCGGTCGGCGGTGTGCTCGGCCAGCGGCGTGACCGAGGTGTCGACCTCGTAGCCGAGCGGGATCAGCGCGCGCAGCGTGGGTGCGTCGATCCCGAAACGCCCGGCGCGGAAGGAACGCGGCGCTGCACCCGTCAGTGCGCCGATGGCGGCGTGCAGGGTCTCGAGCTTGGCGCGGAAGGCCTCGGGCCCGAGCTCGGTCGGGTAGTAGGCGTGCCCGCGCTCGTCGCCCTCACGCCCGGGCACGCGCTCGAAGGGCGGCGTGTTCCACGGGTGCAGGTGCGTGCCGATCTCGCACGCGCCGCGCCGGTGCAGGTCGCGCAGGACCGCCGCCGAAGCGGGCGTGGTCGCGACCGGATACGTGCACAGGTAGGTCGGGCGCACGCCCAGGCCCTCGCACAGCTCGGCCAGGCGCGGCAGCGCGGCGACGTTGGAGACCGTGATCGGGTCGGTGATGCGCCAGCCCGGCATGTCCTCCTCGACATCGACCGTGAGCAAGAGGCGCGGGGGCATGGTGGGCGGGCTAGTGCTTGTCTCCGATGTAGCCGAGCGCCTTCAGGCCGGCCTCGACTTCGGGCGTCAGGGCGGCCGGAGGCACGTCGCGGAAGCCTTGTTCCTGCAGGAATTTCGCGTGCTCGCGAAGGGGCCCAAGGAGGCCCTCGAGCAGGGCCTGGTGGTGCTCCTCGAGGAACAAGTTTCTCCGTTCGGCGGGGTCCGTTGCTAGATCGTACAGCGCTTCGCGGCCGTAGCGCGGATCTGTCGGCGGAAAGAACTGGTTCTGCTCGGTCAGCACCAGCTTCCACTTGCCGGAGCGCACGCCGGTGAACACGAAGGCGCGCTGGTTCGAGTCGTCCTGGCCGAACTCGCTCTCCATGTAGAGCGGGGGCGGTGCGACGGCGGCCGACGCGGGCGCTTCACCCAGCAGCCCGAGGAACGAGTTTCCGTCGCCGAACTCGCGCTTCTCCGAGCCGGCCAGCGCGAGCACCGTCGCCGCCAGGTCGAGGATCTGCACGGGGGTCTCGAGCCGTGCGCCCACGGGCACGCCCGGGCCGCGCAGGATCAGCGGCACGTGCACGACCTCCTGGTACAGCGAGAACCCGTGCCCGAGCACGTCGTGCTCGAAGAACTCCTCGCCGTGGTCGGAGGTGAACACGAACAGCGTGTTCTCCCACACGCCCAGCTCCTGCAGCTTCTCGACCAGCGCCTTCACGCCGTCGTCGCTGTAGCGGATCTCGCCGTCGTAGAGGTCGATCCCGACCAGCCGCTTGCGCTCGTTGAAGAACACCGCGCCGTGGTCCTGCGCGAACTCCTCGCGGTAGCGCGCCGGCGGATCGTAGGGGATGTGCGGGTCGATGTAGTGCGCGTACAGGAAGAAGCGCTGCTCGTGGTTCTTCTCGAGCCACGGCAGGACCTCGCGGTTCATGCGCGCGATGTCGTTCTCGTAGTTCCAGTTGAACTGGTGGCGCAGGAGCTTCATCAGGAGCTGCCCGAACCACGTCCCGCGCAGGCAGGCCAGCGTGACCGTGTCCTCGACCGGCGAGTCGAAGTACACGTCGAAGCCGAGGTCGAAGCGGAAGACTTTCTTCAGGTTCGGGTTGGCCACGAAGCCGGCCGTGACGTAGCCGCGCTCCTGGAAGGCCTCGGCCAGGGTCTGCTTGCCCTCGGGCAGGTTGAGCATGCTGCCGTGGTACAGCGCGCCGTGCCGCGAGGGGTGCAGCCCGGTCAGGATCGTGCCGGTGGCGGGCTTGGTCCACGAGGCCGCGGCCGTGGCGTCGGCGCACAGCGTGCCCTCGGCCGCGAGCGTGTCGAGGAAGGGCGAGGTCGCGCGCGGATAGCCGTAGCAGCCGAGGTGGTCGGCGCGCAGCGTGTCGACCGTCACGAAGACCACGTTCGGGCCGGGCCCCGCGGGACGCGGCGCGAGCGTGGCGTACTCGGGTTTCTTGGCGAGCGGCGAGAGCTGGAACCCCTTGGCCGTCCAGGCGCCGCACGCGAACAGGAGGATCCAGCCCGTCAGCGCGAGCTTGCGCGGCAGCACGTAGCCGCGCCGCAGGCGCGCGCGCAGCCGCGCCAGGGGCCAGTCCAGGAGGCGCGCCAGGCCGCCCGCCAGGGGCACGGTGGCGAACAGCGTCACGGCTCCGAGCAGCAGGAGCAGCGGATCGCGCCAGCCCTGGTCACCGCTCTTCACCACCCACAGCGCGCTCGTCACGCCCAGGATCGCGCCGCCGAGGCTGCCGAGCGCGCTGGCCTCGCTCGCGCGCGGCGCCCACGGACAGCGCCGCACCAGGAGGTCGTAGAACACGAGTCCTCCCAGGAACCCGAGGAACCCGACGGCGTCGAGGGTCAGCACCTGCGCGCGCGTCAGGAAGGCCAGCGCATCCTCGGCCAGCCAGGCGAGCTCGGCCCAGCCGAAGAAGGCGCCCACGCCCAGCACCAGGGCCGCGCCGTAGCCCGAGCCCTGCTCGTCGCGGCGCAGGTGCGGCAGGACGCGCGCCAGCGCCAGCGCGATCAACGCCAGGAACGACCCGACCACGAGGTAGCCGAAGCCCTCGATGGCCGTGCTCTGCACGATCGCGCCCAGCTTCTCGAGCGGGCTGGAGCGCGGTCCGGCCTGGAACTCGAGCACCCAGGTGCGCGGCGCGATCACCAGCACGGCGTGGATGCCGCCGGCCACCAGCGCCGCCAGGGCGAAGGTGGCGAGCGTGCGGAAGAGCGTGCGCAGCGCGTTCATGCCGGCCAAGGAAACCCTGCTCGGGTCATCGGGATCCAGGAATCATGCCGTTTCCGCGTCCAGGATGCGCGCGCGCGGCACGGCACGCGGGAAGCGCGCGCGCAGCGCGGGCGAGAGCCGAGTCCAGGCGAAGCCAGGCCAGGCCAGGCGCCAGGCGCGTCCGGCCGAGGCGAATTCGAGCGTCTTCAGGCCCTTGCGCGAGACGTCCTTCTTGACGTGCGCGTACCCGACCAGCTCCTGCAACCCGGCCGCGCGCATCTCGTCCAGGACGAAGCGCATGCCGCTCTCGTACAGCTTGCGGCCGCGGTGCTCGGGGCTGGTGTAGGCCTTGTAGATGAACCACTGCTCGGCCGCGAGCGCGCGCTTCAGCAGCCCGGGCACGTTCAGGTTGCGGGGGTTGACCCACATCGTGAACACCACCGTCCCGCCGCTGAGCCCGAGCACCACGCGATGCCCGAAGCCGATGCGGCGCACGCCCGCGCGCCGCTCGCGCTCGTCCAGCTCGGTGTGGTGCTGCTCGCAGCGCGCCACGTCCTCGGCCGTGCCCCAGCGGAACTCGTACCCCGCCGGCGCCCGGAACGCGGGCTCGCGCGGCACGGGCCGCACGAACACGTCGAAGGTGTCGAGTGCGAAGCGCCGCCGCACCCGGCCGAGCAGGCGGCGCACACGCACGAGCAGGGAGGGCGCGGGGGCGCTCATCGGCGAGGCGTCCATCGACGGGCGCGAAGGCTACTCGATCCCGGCCGCTGTCCGCACGGACGGTCCGGAGCCGCGCCCGACCCAGCGCCCACGCGGCGCCCCGGGCCGCCTCTACTTCTTCACGCGCTCCTTCTTGGCGGCTTCCTTCTTGATGGCGGGCTTGCGCGCGGCCGGGCGTTTCGCGGCCTTCTTCTTCTTCTTCTTGGCCGGTGCCGCCTCGCGCCGTTCGGCCAGGAGGCGCGCGGCCTCGGCCAGGGTGAAGTCCTCGACCCTGGTGCCCCGCGGCAGCGAGGCGTTGGTGGTGCCGTCGGTGCAGTAGGGGCCGTACTTGCCGTCCTTGACGATCACGGGCGAGCCCGAGGCCGGGTCGACGCCGAGTTCCTTGAGCGGCGGCAGGTCGGCCCCGCGGCGGCGCGCGCCCTTGGGTTGCGCGTAGATCGCGCGCGCCTCCTCGAGCGTGACCGTGAAGAGCTGCTCCTCGCTCTTCAGGTTGCGGTAGTCGGGCTTCTCGGCACCCGGCACCTTCTTGATCAGGTACGGGCCGAAGCGCCCCAGCGCGGCGGCGATCGGGTTGCCGTCGACGTCGTCGCCGATCGCGCGCGGCAGCGACAGGAGCTGCTGGGCCTGGGCCAGCGTCAGCGTCTTCGGGCTCATCGAGCGCAGCAGCGAGGCGCGCTTGGGCGGGTTCTTCTTGTCGCCCGTGTCCTCGCCCAGCTGCACGTAGGGCCCGAAGCGTCCGGTGCGCAGGTACACCGCCGTGCCGTCGCTGGCGTGCCCGAGCGGCTCCTCGGCCTGGCCGGCGGTCGCCAGCAGCTCGAGCGCCTTCTCGCTCGTGACCTCGTCGGGCGCCATGCCCTCGGGCACGCTGGCGCGCTGCTCGCCGTGCTCGATGTACGGGCCGTAGCGTCCGACGCGCAGCGAGATGGGCTTGCCGTCGTGCTCGCCGATCGCGATCGTGCCGATGCGCTTGGGGTCGATCGAGGTGGCGCGCTCGGTGACCAGCGCGTGCAGACCCGGGTTCTTGCCGCGGTAGAAGCGCTCCAGGAAGTCGTTGCGCTGCAGCTCGCCGCGCGAGATCGAGTCGAGCTCGTTCTCCATCTCGGCCGTGAAGGAGTAGTCGATCAGGCGCGGCTCGAGCTCGGTCATCAGGTTGACGACCGCGAAGGCCACCGGCGTCGGGACCAGCGCGGCGGCGCGCTTGACCACGTACTCGCGGTCGATGATGGTCGCGATGATGCTGGCGTAGGTGGAGGGGCGCCCGATGCCGAGCTCCTCGAGCTTCTGCACCAGTCCGGCCTCGGTGTAGCGCGCCGGCGGCTTGGTCGCGTGCCCGGCCGGCCTGGCCTCGGCCACCTCGGCCTGGTCGCCCCGTGCGAGCGCCGGCAGCACGGCCTTGTCGTCGTTCTTGGCGGCGTCGTTCTTGTCATCGGCCGCGCCCTCGGACTCGTCGCTGCCCTCGACGTAGGCCCGCAGGAAGCCGTCGAACAGCACCGTGCGTCCGCGCGCGACCAGCTCGGCGCGTCCGCCGCCCGAGAGCTCGACGTCGAAGGTCGCGGCCACGCTCTTCAGGCGTGCGTCGACCATCTGCGAGGCGACCGTGCGCTTCCACACCAGCTCGTACAGGCGGGACTCGTCGCCGCCGAGCTCGCGCTCGACCTCGTCGGGCTCGCGGAAGCTCTCGCCCGCCGGGCGGATGGCTTCGTGCGCCTCCTGCGCGTTGCGCGACTTGCCCTCGAACAGGCGCGGCGCGCGCGGCAGGTACTCCGCCCCGTAGCGCTCACCGACCAGCGTGCGCGCGGCCGTCAGCGCCTGCGCGCTGAGCGAGACGCTGTCGGTGCGCATGTAGGTGATGAAGCCGTTCTCGTACAGGCGCTGGGCGGCCTGCATCGCGCGCTTGGCGGTCATGCCGAGCTTGCGCCCGGCCTCCTGCTGCAGGGTCGAGGTCGTGAAGGGCGCCTTGGGCGAGGAGCCGTACTCCTTCTCCTCGATCTTGCGCACCTTGGCCGGGCGCCCGGCCAGCGCGGCGGCCAGTCGCTTGGCCGCGGCCTCGTCCAGCACGCGCACCTTGCGGCCCGCCGCCAGCCGGCCGTCGGAGCCGAAGTCGCGGCCCTGGGCCAGGGTCTGGCCGTCGAGCGCGACCACGCTGGCGGGGAAGCGCGCGCTGGCCTTGGCGAGCGTGACGGCCGCGTCCCACCAGCTGGCGGACGTGAAGGCCATGCGCTCGCGCTCGCGCTCGACGATCAGGCGCGTGGCCACGCTCTGCACGCGCCCGGCCGAGAGCCGCGGCGCGATCTTGCGCCACAGGAGCGGGCTGACCTCGTAGCCGTACAGCCGGTCGAGGATGCGGCGCGCTTCCTGCGCGTCCACCAGGCTCTTGTCCACGTCGCGGCAGTTCTTCAGGGCGGCCTCGATCGCGGCCTTGGTGATCTCGTGGAACACCATGCGCTTGACAGGCACCTTGGGTTGCAGCAGCTCCAGGAGGTGCCAGGAGATGGCCTCGCCCTCGCGGTCCTCGTCGGTCGCGAGATACAGGATGCTCGCATCCTTCAGCTTGGCCTTGAGCTCGCGGATGCGGCCCTTCTTCTCGGATGGCACGACGTAGAGCGGCGCGTAGCCCTTGTCCACGTCCACGCCCAGGCGCGCCCAGGCCTCGCCCTTCACGGCGGCCGGGATCTCGGAGGCGCTGGAGGGCAGGTCGCGCACGTGCCCGATCGAGGCCTCGACCACCCAGTCCTTGCCCAGGAACTTGGCGATGGTCTTGGCCTTGGCCGGGGACTCGACGATCACGAGGGGCTTCGCCATCGCCGGCTACCGTGGAGAGCGCGGGCGGGGCGTGTCA
The DNA here is from genome assembly GCA_964631945.1 of uncultured Planctomycetaceae bacterium. Lineage (GTDB taxonomy): Bacteria > Planctomycetota > UBA1135 > UBA1135 > JABFRZ01. Next base: position 19,464 of record CAZWAY010000039.1, on the reverse strand, counting down.
AGCGGCGAGCGGCACGGCAGCGCTCGGCGGCAGCATGCCGCGCGCTCGGAATCGCGCTGTTTCCGCGGCCTCGGCGCGGGCGCGGGATGCGCTGCGCTTTCTGCCCGTCCCGCCCGGCGGCCGCCGCGCGCTCGCGCGCTTATTCGGCCGTCACGCGCCAGAGGACCCAGCCGTCGAGGACGAAGGTCGCCTCGAGCCGGGTGAACGGGTCGCGCAGCGTGAGCGTGCGTTGCGGGGCCGCGAGCGCGCGCGCGAGCGCGGCGGCCACGACCTCGGGGTCGAGCGTCAGCCGGCGCGCGCGCCCGGGCAGCAGCGCGAAGACCTCGCCCGCCTCGGTCAGCGCCAGCACACGCCGGCCGCGGGGGGCCGGGACGAGCGCGGCGATCGCACCGCGCAGGCCCTGTTCCGGGCCGGCCAGGAGCTCGACCGCGCCGCTCGCGGGATCGACCACCAGCACCGAACCCGTGGCGGTCCCGATCAGCACGCCCGAGCCGCCCGGCGCCGGCGCGAGCACGCGCGGCCGGCCGAACTCGGGGCGCGGCGCTGCCGCCAGGGTCCGCCCGACGCGCAGCGCGAAGGAGGAGTCGACCAGCGTCGAGGCGGGCGCCTGGACGCTCGGCTTCTCCCACAGGTTGTCGAACTCGGACACGTACAGGCTCCAGCCGGTGACGCTGCCCGAGCCCGCGGTCGAGGGCGCGATGGCCAGGCCCGAGGGATGGTTCAGGTAGCCCGAGCCGAAGCGCACGAAGCCGTCCTGGTCCGGGTCGTAGCGGATCAGCGACCAGTCGTCCTCGGAGATCGTGTAGATCGCACCGAGCGCGTCGACACAGATGTCGCCGTCGCCCCACACGAAATCGTTGGTGTAGTTCATGCCCGCGAACCCGGGCAGGACCTCCAGCGAGCCGTCGCTGAAGTGGTGCAGGTCGACCGTGCCGTGGAAGCCCGTGTTGTGCCACTGGCTGAACAAGAGCCCGCCGGCGGGATTGGCGGCGAGCCCGCGCGTCTCCTCGGTCGTGCGCACGAGCGACGCGCCACCACCGGAGATGCTCAGGATCTTGCCGAAGTCCCAGGACTCGCGCGTGGCCGCGTACAGCGTGCCGTTCACGTCCAGGGTCAGGTCCTTGCCCGCGGTGATCTGGTTGGCCGGATCGCTGAAGATCGTGGTGATCGTGAGCGGCGCCTCGGTGATGCGCTGGATCGCGCCCGGACGCGTCAGCGCGTAGATCGAGTCGTCGGGCGCGACGCACAGGCCCTCGACGATCCCGGACAGGCCGCTGGCGCTGTTCGCCACCAGGGCGATGCTGGGCGTGCCGGTCAGCGTCACGCGCTTGACGAAGTGGTTCGAGCCGAACTGCGAGCCGCCCACCAGCAGGCGCCCGGCGTTGTCGGCCGCCAGGTCGTAGACCTGGAAGCCGAACAGCACGTTGACCTTGGTGCCCTTGCCCGGCACGGCGCCCTGGTCGTTGGCGATGAGCCCACCGGGCGCGTCCACGCCGGGGATCTCGCGCAGGCGCGTGGGGTTCTCGCCCTCGGCCAGGTACAGGCTCCAGCCGGTCGTGCTGGGCAGCCAGCCGTTGGAGGCCGCGATGACCACCCCGCGCAGCTGGCCGTAGCCGCTGGCGAAGAGCGTGGTCGCGCCCGTCGCGCGCGTGTGCTTGTAGACCGAGCCGCCCGCGATCCAGTACAGGTCGCCGTCGGCCTCGGCCGCCAGGTCGCCGTCGTCCTGGAAGGAGCTGATGCCCGGGTGCGTGCTGGCGTCGAGCGCGCTGGTGGTGCGATAGGCGTTGCCGGCCGCGACCAGCTGCAGGTTGCCACCCGCGGTCGTGTCCGCGATCACGATCCCGCCCGTCAACGGGTCGTGCACGAGCTGCGCGGGCTGGTGCTTCACGAGGTAGTAGCCCCAGCGCTGGCCGTCGGGCTGGATCCAGTTCACCGCGCGCTGGCCGCTGGAGGGCGTGGCGCTGGCGACCAGGAAGCTGCCGCGCGCGTCGACGATCAGGTCGGTCGCATCCGAGATCATGTACAGGTCGCTGTAGACCTTCACGGCCGGGCCCACTCCTGCGGGCAGCCGGTACACGTGTCCGAAGGCGTCGACCACAGCCACGTCGCCGGCCGGCGTCGCGGCCACGGCGCGCAGCTGACTCTCGAACGGGCTGTTCGCGGCCGTGGCGAGCAGCGTGATCGCCTGCTTGCCCGGCACGATGCGTCCGACGTCGCGCTCGAAGGTGCAGTAGAGGATCCGCCCGGCCGCGTCGTGCGAGAGGTCCTTGACCGTGCCGGGGATGCGGTGGGTGGTGTCGAGCTTGACCGTGACGTCCACCGGCTGGGTGGAGCCCGCGCCCGGCGACGGCTGGAGCCCTGGGCTCTGCGGGCTCTGTGCGTTCGCGAACGTCGTTGCTGCGAACGTCGTTGCGCAGGCCGCGAGCCGCAGCGCGGCCGCCAAGGCGGAGCCGCGTCGCGCCTGAAGGGCAGGCTGGCGCGGATGAGGGTGAGTAGGGCGAGCCGGGGTGGACGGTGCCATCAGGGTGCCGGACGCCGTGGCCGCCCGATTCTGCTGGGAGTATATCCCTGATTGCCGCGGGCGCCTGGACGGGACCGGCAGCCTTTTCCGCGTCGCCCGGAACCGCCGCGGTCCACCCTCGCGCGGGCGTGCGCTCGTCCGGACTTGCCGCGGGCGGGCCGGTTTGGAACCCTGACGACCTTCCTCCCGCTCCGCACCGAACCGTCCGACGCTCGATGAAGCCCTCGCGCCACCTCCTGCCGCTCTTCACCCTCGCGCTGCCCCTTTTTTCCTGCTCCTGCGAGGGCATCAAGCCGCCGCCCAAGCGGCCGCTCTCGCCGCCGCCCGAGGAGGTCAGCGCCAAGCCCGGCATCAACGACGACTTCCTGACCGACAAGGTCGACCTCGAGAAGTGGGTCGCGACCTTCGAGTCCGAGTCGCGCGAGATCGCCGCCCACAAGCAGGCCATCGTGGCCGCGATGGGACTGCGCAAGGGCCAGGACGTGGTCGACGTGGGCTCGGGCACGGGCCTGTTCCTGAAGCCGCTGGGCGACGCCGTGGGCGTGGGCGGCAGGGTCTATGCGCTCGACATCGCGCCCGACTTCGTCGAGGCGCTGAAGAAGCGCGCCAAGCTCGAGGGCCTCGAGCAGGTCGAGGTGCGGCTCTCGAAGGAGCGCTCGGTCGAGCTGCCGCCGCTGTCGGTCGACGTGGCCTTCGTGTGTGACACCTACCACCACTTCGAGTACCCGCAGCACGTGCTGTTCAGCCTGTACAAGGCCATCCGCCCGCTCGGCAGCCTGGTGGTGGTGGACTTCGAGCGCATCCAGGGCACCTCGCGTCAGTGGGTCATGGACCACGTGCGCGCCGACAAGCGCACGTTCATCAAGGAGATCGAGCAGGCCGGCTTCGTGTTCGAGCGCGAGCTGAAGGTGCCCGGCATGCAGGAGAACTACCTGCTCGAGTTCCGGCGGCCGTAGGGCGCGCGGCTGTACGCTCGCCGTAGGACGGGCCGCGCGCGCACGAGCGGAGTGGGGTCGGGCGCGCACGCCGAGTAGACTCGGCGCCCTCTCCGGAGGTGCCCGTGCTCGCCCGAACGCTGCCGCTCGTCCTGCTCCTCGCGCTCGCCTGTCGCTCGAGCGCGCCGCGCTCCGGCTCCGCCGCCAGCCCCGCGGCGGTCGCCACCGACCCGGGCGAGACGCGCGGCGTGCTCGTGCCGCTCGACGGGACCGTGCTGTCGCTGTGGCCCGAGAAGTACGCGGGCACCTGGCTCGTGCTCGAGGTCCTGCCGCAGGGCGCGCACGTGGAGGCGGGCGAGGTCGTGGCCCGCTTCGACGCGCGCGACATCGACGAGGAGCTGCACCGCCGCGCGCTGGAACAGGCCACGAGAGCGCTGCAGCACCAGGCGTTGCTCGAGCGCGACCAGCTGGAGGCGGCGGCCGCGCAGGCGGCGCGCGAGCGCGCGCGCGCCGGGCTGGACCGCGCGCAGCGCGCGCTCGACGGCTGGCAGCGGGAAGAACTGGCCTTCCAGCAGCGCTCGGAGGAGCTCGGCCGGCGCTACCAGGACGCCAACGTCGAGGACCAGACCGACGAGCTCGACCAGCTCCAGAAGATGTACGCGGGCGACGAGCTCGTCGACGCGACCGAGGACATCGTGCTCAAGCGCTCGCGCCGCGCGCTGGCGCTGACCCAGCTCCAGAACCAGCTCGCGCGCGACCGCGCCGACCACCGCCAGCGCCTGGAGCTCGTGCTCGAGGGCGAGCAGCGCGCCGAGGACGTGCGTGCCCAGGGCGAGGCCGTGGCGCGGCTCGAGCGTCAGCAGGAGCTCGATGCGCGCGCGCGCGCCGACGCCGAGCTGCGTTCCGCGGACGCGCTGGCCCAGCAGGGGGCCGAGCTCGCGCGCCTGCGCCAGGATCGCGCGCTCTTCGAGCTGCGCGCGCCCCGCTCCGGGCGCCTGCTGCACGGCGGCCCGCGCGACCATCGACCGGGGCACACGCCGCCGCGCCACGAACGCGGCAGCCAGCTGACGTCGCGCGCGGAGCTGTTCGTGGTGGCTCCGCCCGAGCCGGCCGCGGTGGCCTTCGACGTGGGCGACGCCGAGCGCGCGCGCTTCGCCTCGGGCACGCGCGTGGCGGTCGAGCTGCTGGCCGGGGACCAGACCGGCGCGGCGATCCGCTCCAGCGGCACGGTCGAGCTCGAGGCCTACCCGCGCTCGCTCAGCGTGGACGGGACCACGCTGGAGGGGCGCGTGCGGCTGGACCAGCCGCTGGCCGGCGCGCTCTACGGCCAGCGCGTGCGCGTGCGGCCCGCGGGGAGCGCGAAGGACGCCCCGTGAGCGCGGGCGTCGCGCTCGGGCTCGCGCTCGTCGCGGCTCTGCCGGTCCGGCCCGCGGCCCTGACGGAGCCGGCGCGAGCGGCGCAGGAGTCGCCGCCGGGCGCGCCCGCCCCGTCGAGGAGCGCGTTCCCGGCCCCGGCGGCCGCCGCGGCCACGCTCGAGCGCGCGCTGGAAGAGGGCGTGGCCTGGCTGCTCGCGCACCAGAACGCCGACGGTTCGTTCGGCTCGCACCACTCGCCGCGTCCGGTCGAGGTCCTGGCCTCGGTGCCCGGATCCCAGGAGGCCTTCCGCGTGGCCACGAGCGCGCTGTGCGTGATGGCGTTGCGCGACGTGGGCGGCAACCGGGCGGGGGTGAAGGAGGCCGTGGGCCGCGCGCTCGACTTCTTGCTCCAGGACTGCGCGGTGAAGCGCCAGAGCGGGCTCGAGCACTACAACGTCTGGGCCTTCGGCTTCGCGCTGGAGTGCTTCGCCGCGGAGCTGGGCCGCCCGGCCGTGGACCCGCTGCGCGCCGACGCGCTGCGCGCCGCCTGTGCGCTCCTGATCGAGAAGCTCGCGCGCTACCAGACCCTCGACGGCGGCTGGGGCTACCTCAGCACCACGCCGGTGCCGACCCAGCAGCCCTCCGACACCTCGATGAGCTTCACCACGGCCACGATCCTGGTGGGCGTGGAGCGCGCGCGCGCGCTGGGCATCGCCGTGCCCGAGACGCTGCGCCGGCGCGCGGCCGACGAGATCCGCCACTCGCGTCTGCCCGACGGGGCCTTCCTGTACGGGGACTACTTGCAGTACCACCCGCGCCTGGGCATCAACGAGCGCTCGGGTTCGGCCTGCCGCGCGCCCGTGTGCCTGTACGCGCTCGAGCGCTCCGGCGACACGGTCGTGCCGGCGGAGTACGAGCGCGCGCTCGACGACCTGCTCGTGCGCTTCCCCGACTACCAGAAGGCCGGCGTGCGCCGCCCGATCCCGCACGAGTCGTGGTTCCAGATCTCGGGCTACTTCTATCTCTACGGCCACGCCTACGCGGCGCGCGTGCTCGAGCGCCTGCCGCCGGCGCGGCGCGCGCGCGCGGCGGAGCTGCTCGTGCAGGCGGTGATGTATTGCCGCGACCCCGACGGCTCGTTCTGGGACTACCCGCTGTACTCCTACCACAAGGCCTACGGCACGGCCTTCGCGCTGAGCGCGCTGGCCCGCGCGGGTGAGTTCCTCGGCGCGCGCTAGGGTGCCGGGAGCAGAGCCCAGCGAGTCGCTCGCGATGAACGCAGCTCCTGAGCGCCGGCGCCTCGGACTCACCAGCGCCACCGCGCTGGTCGTGGCGAGCATGATCGGCGCGGGCGTGTTCACGAGTTCCGGCTTCGCCCTGGAGGCCCTCGGTTCGCCGGCGCGCGTGCTGGCCGCCTGGGGGCTCGGCGGACTCACGGCGGCCTGCGGCGCGCTGTGCTACGGGGCCCTGGGGCGCGCGATCCCCGAGTCGGGCGGGGAGTACACGTACCTCGCACGCACGCTGCACCCGCTGGCGGGCTTCCTGGCGGGCTGGGTCTCGCTGCTGGCAGGATTCACCGCGCCGATCGCGGCCGCGGCGCTGGGACTGCAGGTCTATCTCGACTCGACCTTCGAGCTCGGCGGCGATCCGCGCTGGATCGGAACGGCGGCGATCGCCCTGGCGGGCGCGCTGCACGGCCTGCGGCTCGCGCCCGGGATCGTGGCGCAGAACGCGGCCGTGGCCCTGAAGCTGGCGCTGATCCTGGTCTTCGTGCTGCTCGGCGCGTGGCGACTCGAGCCGGCCGTGGCCGCGCCCGCCGCGTCGATGGCGGAGTTCGACCCGGGCGCCTTCGCCATCGCGCTGGTGTGGATCTCGTTCGCCTACTCGGGCTGGAACGCGGCCGGCTACGTGGCCGGGGAGGTGCGCGCGCCCGAGCGCAACCTGCCGCGCGCGCTGCTCTTCGGGACGGGGCTGGTGACGCTCGCCTACCTCGCGCTGAACGCGGTGTTCGTGTACGCGGCGCCGCTGGCCGAGCTGGCCGGCAAGCCCGAGATCGGCGCGCTCGCGGCCGAGGCCCTGGGTGGGCGCGGTCTGCGCCGCTTCCTGACGCTGATCGTGGCGCTGGCGCTCTTCACCTCGGTCTCGTCGATGGTGATGTCCGGTCCGCGCGTCTACGCGCGCATGGCGGCCGAGGGCGTGTTCCCGCGCTTCTTCGCCGCCGCCGGCGAGGTCCCGGCGCGCGCCGTCGCGTTGCAGGTCGCGCTCTCGATCGCGCTGGTGTGGTTCGCCGACCTGCGCGAGCTGATCGGCTACGTCGGCTTCACGCTCGGACTGTGCGCCGCGGCCGCCGTGATCGGCCTGCTGCGCCTGCGCGCGCGCGCGGGGCCGGAGCGCGTGCCCATCCCCGGCTACCCGCTCGTCCCGGCGCTGTACCTCGCGATGACCCTGTTCGCCTCGGGCTACATGGCCGTGCGCGAGCCGCGGAACGCGGCCCTGGGCGCGGCGACGGTGGCGGTCGGACTCGTCCCGCGCGCGCTCTGGAGCCGGCGCGCGCGGGCCTGAGGGAGGCGCGCGGGCGGGCCGGATTGGTAGGGTCTCGGCCATGCTCGCGCTCCACCTGCTCGCGTTCGTCCTGGTGGTCCGACCCGTCCAGGCGCCCGCGTACTCGCGCGTGCCGCTCGAGGAGCTCGAGCTGGCGGCGGGCAGCGTGCTGCCGAACTACGGCTACCAGGCGCCCTGGCGCCAGTGGCTCGCGGACGGGACGCAGCTTCCGTGGGCCGTGCTCGCCGGCGAGGGCGAGGTCGTCTTCCGCGACGGGAGCTCGGACGCCGACGGCTCGACGACGGGGCTCGGCACGCTGGTGATCCGGACCGCCGCGGCGCGCGACGTCACGGGCACGCTCTTCCTGCCCAGGGCGAGCGGCGGCGGCTTCCTGCGGCTCGGGTTCCGCGTGCCGGCGGCGCGCGCGACGGCGACCGAGCGCGACTTCCGTCTGGCCGAGCTCGAGCACTACCGCGAACTCCTGGGCCAGCGCCTGCCGGGCTCGGCCTGGTTCCGCCACCGCTACGACGAACTGCGGGCCGCGCTCGGGCCCGAGTCGCGCGCGCCGGAGGATCCCGAGGCCTGGCGGTTCCGGGCCGACTTCCGCGACCCCGTCGACGCGCTCGGGCTCTTCAGCGGCGGGCGCGCGCTCTACGAGAACCTGCAGCTCGAGCGCGGCCTGCCCACGAGCCCGGAGGCCGAGGCCACGGTCGCGCTCGATTCGCTGCAGGGCATCACGGTGCGCGCCCTCGACTGGGGGCCGCTGCTCGCACCCGGCGAGACGAAGCTCGATCCCCTGGCGGCGCTCGTGCCGGCCGACCAGCACGCGCTGTTCTTCGCCTCGTTCGCGAGCTTCGTGGCCGCGCTCGACGAGGCCGGACGCCTGGGCGAGTTCGGGCTGGCGGCCTTCGAGGCACGCTCGAGCGACGCCCGCACCCGCGCGCGGACCGAGCGCCAGCTCGGGCTCGAGCTCGGCGATCTGGCGCGCACCTTCGGACCGCTGGTGGTCGAGAGCGTGGCCCTGACCGGCTCGGATCCGTACCTGCGCACGGGTTCCGACCTGGCGCTCCTGTTCCGCGCCAAGGCGCCCGAGGCCGTGCGCGCCTACGTGGCGGCGCGCCAGGACGCGCTGGAGGGTGAGCCCGTCGCCGGAACGGTCGCCGGGATCGCGTACCGCGGCGTGGTGGACGACACGCGCACGCACTCGTCCTACCTGGCCACGGTGGGGGGCGCGGTGGTGGTCGCGAACTCGCTGGTGCAGCTCGAGCGCCTGGCGGCGGTCGCCTCGGGCGCGGCGCCGGCCCTGGGCACGACCGGCGAGTACCGCTTCTTCCGCCAGCGCTACCCGCTCGGCGCCGAGGGCGAGTCGGCCCTGCTGGTGCTCTCCGACGACACCATCCGGCGCTGGTGCTCGCCGCGCTGGCGCATCGCGAGCGCGCGCATCGCGCGCGCGGCGGCCGAGCTGGCGGAGGAGCACGCCAAGCACCTCGGCGAACTCCTGGCGGGCGTCGAGACAGCGCGCGAGCTCGGGCCCGACGCGGACTTCCCCGGGCTCGGCGCGCTGCGCCTGGGCGCGGGCGGCGTGTACTCGCCGGTCTACGGCACGCTCGACTTCCTGACGCCCGTGGCCGAGCTCCCGCTGGCGAAGGTCAGCGAGCGCGAGGCCGCGCTCTACCGCACCTGGCGCGAGGGCTACGAGCGCGCCTGGAGCAACTTCTTCGACCCGATCGGGGCGCGCCTCGTGCTCGAGCCGAAGCGCACGAGCCTCGACCTGACCGTGATGCCGCTGATCCTCGGGACCGAGTACGGCACGCTGCGCGAGGTCACGCGCGGGCCGGGGCTCGAACCGGGCAGCGGCGACCCGCATCCCACGGCCCTGGCGCACTTCGTGCTGCGCTTCGACCCCGAGTGGGAGGCGTTGAAGTCGCTCGGCTCGACCCTGGGGAGCGCGGCCGACAAGCTCGGCGCCGACCCGCTGGCCTGGCTCGGCAACTGGCTGGCGCTCTACGCCGACGAGGGGCCGTTCTGGGACGACCTGCTGCAGTCCGACGACCTCGACGAGGCCCTGGCGGGGGTGCAGAGCGACCTGAACCGCATGCCGCTGGCCCTGGTGGTCGCGGCCCGGAGCCCGCTGAAGCTGGCGCTCTTCATGACCAGCCTGCGGGCCTTCGTGGACGGCACCGCGCCCGGCCTGACGAGCTGGAAGGAGCGCGTGGTGGGCGAGCGGCGCTTCGTCGAGATCGGCTCGGCCGGCCTGGGGGAGGAGTTCTCGCTCTACTACGCCACCACCCCGACGGCCCTGATCCTGTCGCTGCACGAGCCGACCCTGCTGGCGGCGATGGAGCGCGAGGAGCGGCGGCGCGCGGGCGCGGCGGCCGGGCCCGAGCTGTGGGACGGAGCCCATGCCGGGCTCGCCCTCCAGCGGCGCGGGCTCGAGCTGGTCGAGTTCCTGTTCGAGCACGAGGTGGCCGAGGCCCTGCGCCGTGATTCCTGGCGCAACCTGCCGATCCTGAACGAGTGGCGACGGCTGCACCCCGAGCTCGACCCGCTCGCGCTGCACGAGCGCGTCTTCGGCGAGCGCCTGGCGTGCCCGGGTGGCGGCGCCTACGTCTGGAACGAGGAGTGGCACACGCTGGAGTCGAGCGTCTTCGGTCACCCGGGCGCGCCGAAGGACGGCCCGCGTCGGCCGGAGGCCTGGGACGGAATCGCGCGCGCGCGCTTCGCGCTCCAGTTCGAGTCCGGTTCCCCGTCCGAGGGCTTGCGGGTGCGGGCCGAACTCACGCGCGAGTAGCGCGGCGGCGCGCGGGCTTTTGCCGCGTCGGTTCGTGGAAAGGGGCGCGGGCTCGGGTACCCTCCGCGCCAGGAGATGCCGAGCAGTGGTCGAGAGCGCCGAGGACACCCGGGACGAGAAGCTCGCGGCGGAGGAGCTGCGTGACGCCTGGCCCGTGCTCGACGCGGAGGAGCGCCTGGCCGGCTTCCGCCTGCTGCCGCGCGAAGAGGCCGAGGACTTCTTCCTCGAACTGAGCACGCGCGGTCAGGCCTCGGTCCTCGAGGGCATGCCCCCGCGCGAGCGGCGCGCCTGGTTCCGCCTGCTGCCGCCCGACGACATCACCGACCTCCTGGTGGAGTTCCCGCCCGAGGAGCGCGGCGAGCTGTGCTCCCAGCTCGACGATTCGACGCGCCGCGAGGTGAACGCGCTCCTGGCCTACGCCGAGGACGAAGCCGGAGGCCTGATGAACCCGCGCTTCGCGCGCGTGCGCCCGGAGATGACGGTCGAGGAGGCCATCCGCTACGTGCGGCGCCAGGCCCAGGAGAAGCTCGAGACGATCTACTACGTGTACGTGCTCGACGGCGAGCAACGCCTCCTGGGGGTCGTGTCGTTCCGCGAGCTCCTGCTGGCGCCGGGCGACAAGCTCGTGCGCGAGACGATGCACCAGGACGTCATCACCGTGCCCGAGGAGATGGACCAGGAGGCGGTCGCGCGCATCATCGCGCAGTACGACATCCTGGCCGTGCCGGTGGTGGACTCCGAGCGCCGCGTGAAGGGCATCGTGACGGTCGACGACGTGGTCGACGTGGTCGAGACCGAGGCCACCGAGGACATCCAGAAGATGGGTGGTACCGCCGCGCTCGACGCGCCCTACCTGCAGACCACCGTCGCGCAGATGATCAAGAAGCGCGCCGGCTGGCTGGCCGTGCTGTTCGTCGGCGAGCTGTTCACGGCCAGCGCGATGGGGCGCTACCAGGACGAGTTGCAGCACGCACTCGTGCTCTCGCTGTTCATCCCGCTGATCATCTCGAGCGGCGGCAACTCCGGCTCGCAAGCCAGCACGCTCGTGATCCGCGCCATGGCTCTGGACCAGGTGCGCCTGCGCGACTGGTGGCGCATCGTGCGCCGCGAACTCCTGAGTGGCGTGTGTCTGGGCGTGATCCTGGCGCTGATCGGCGTCGTGCGCATCCTGGTCTGGCAGGAATTCTTCCACAGCTACGGCGACCATTTCGAGCTGGTGGCGATCACCGTGGGCCTGAGCCTGGTCGGAGTCGTCACCTGGGGCACCCTCACGGGCGCGCTCCTGCCGCTCGTGCTGCGCGCGCTGCGCTTCGACCCGGCCAGCGCCTCGGCCCCGTTCGTGGCCACGCTCGTGGACGTGTTCGGGCTCGTGATCTACTTCAACATCGCGCAGATCCTGCTGATCGGGAAGGTCGTCTAGTCACGCGCGGGCGCGCGCCGAGAGCGCGAAGGCTCCACGAGTTGGCGGACGCGCGCGGGGCGCGCCGCGGTCGTTCGATCTTCAGTCGAGCACGCCCTGCGCGCGCAGGAAGGCGAGCAGCGGCTCGAGCAGTGCGGCCTGACCCTTCGATTGCCAGTGCGTGTCGGTGACCAGGTAGCCGAGTTCCCCGCGCCGCGCCTGGGCCTCGAGCACGGGCGTGGCCGAGAGGAACGGGATGCCCTCGCGCGCGCAGAAGTCGGACACGAGCTCCTCCTGCGCGTGGCGGTTCAGCAGCAACGAATCGTAGAGCGCGTCGTCGTCGCCCGGCGGCGCGGAGTTGCCGAAGAAGGCGATCGTGCGGCGCGCGAGCACCGGGTCGCGCTCGACGAACGGCAGGAGCACCTCGGGCTTCGAGGGCAGGTACACGAACAGGAAGCGCACGCCCCGCGCCCGGCAGGCGTCGCGCACGGCGACGAACTCGGCCTGCACCGGGGCCCACACCGGGTGCGCCGCCCACTCGGCGCGCGTCCAGCCGAGCTGGCGCAGGGTCTCGGGCTCGAACCACACGGCCTGCGCGCTCCCGTCGGCGCGCGCGAAGCGGAAGCCGGCGAGCGGTTCGCGCTCGGGCCCTGCGGGCGCGCCGCGCAGGCCCGTCGCGATCAGGTCCGCCAGGTAGAGCCGCGGCTTGTGGCGCTCGGGCCAGGCCTCGGCCCAGGTCGCGTGTCCGTCGCGGCGCGCCAGCAGCGGTTCGTAGGAGGCCGTCAGGTCGTTGCCGGAGTAATACAGCCACAGCACGGCGCGCGGCTCGAGCGCCAGCCCGCGCGTCTCGAGCAGCCAGCGCTCCTGCACCGGGCCCAGGCCGGCCAGGCTGAGGTTGTGCACCGTCCGTCCGCTGGCGCGTTCGAGCGCGGCCTGCAGGCCCTCCGGCCGGCGCACGCCGGCCGCCACGCCGAAGGAATCGCCCACCAGCAGGAGCTCGCAGCGCGCGCGGGCGCTCACGTTCGGGAAGCCGAGCGCATCGGCCGGCAAGTCGATCACGGGGAAGGCGCGCGCGTCGTCGTCGGCGCCGCGCGGCGCGATCCCGAACTCGACCAGGTCCGCCGGCGGCGGTCCCGCGTGCGCCGCGGCGAGGTGCGGCAGCAGCACGCCCTCGACCGGCGTGCGCGCGAACACGTCGGGGTGGAAGAACTCGGTGCCGTTGCCGGGGAAGCGCGCCAGGTACGCGCGCGGCAGCAAGGCCGGGACGAGGTGCAGCGCGAGCTCGGTCGCCAGCAGGGCGGCCAGCAGGGCGAGCGCGAGGACGGCGAGGCGCTTCACGACGTCCTCAGTCGCCCGTGGACTTCGGTCGCGGCCGGTCGAGCAGCGCGAAGGGGAACTCGCGCGAGGGGCGGTGCTCGCGCGCCAGGATGTCCAACATGCGCGCCACGATCTCGGGGTGCTCGGCGGCGACGTCCCGCGCCTCGCCTTCGTCCGCCTCGAGGTCGTAGAGCTCGAGCGGCGTGAGCTCGGCCAGGAGGTTCGTGCGCAGGCCCTTCCAGCGTCCGAGGTTCACGGCCTGCTGGCCGCCGTAGCCGTGGAACTCGAAGAACAGGAACTCGTGCTCGCGCGCGCGCTCGCCGCGCAGCTCGGCGGCGAAGCTCAGGCCATCCAGGTCCTCCGGCGCGGGCACGCCCGCGACCTCGAGCAGCGTCGGCAAGAGGTCGTAGTGCGCGCCGAGCCAGGCGCTGGTCCCGCCCGCCGGCACGTGTCCGGGCCAGCGCGCGATCAGCGGCACGCGGATGCCGCCCTCGTACAGCATGCCCTTGCGCCCGCGCAGCCCGCCGGTGCTGTCGAAGAAGCGCGTGTCGGCGCCGCCGCCGTCGGGCGTCGGCCCGTTGTCGCTCATGAACACGACCAGCGTGTCCTGCTCCAGGTCGAGCTCACGCAGCAGATCCAGCACGCGCCCGACGTCGCGGTCGAGGCGCGAGATCATGGCCGCGTAGGCCGCGCGCGGAGTCGGATGGGGGAGGTAGCCGCGCTCGCCGTGGTAGGGGTGTTCCTCGAAGCGTCCGGCGTAGCGCGCCAGGTCCTCGGCTGCGGGTTGCAGCGCCAGGTGCGGCAGCGTGAACGGCAAGTAGAGGAAGAACGGCCGCTCGTGCGGGCGCCGCAGGAAGCCCTCGGCCTCCGTCAGGAAGAGGTCGTGGGAATACTGGGACCCCGTGATGCCCTCGCGATTGTTGCCGGGCAGGGGCACGCGCTTGCCGTCGCGCCACAGGTGGTCGGGATAGAAGGTCTGGGCCTGACGCTGGCAGTAGTACCCGAACCAATGCTCGAAGCCGTGCGCGCGCGGCTCGCCGCTCGTCCCGGGTCCTCCGAGGCCCCACTTGCCGATCATGGCGGTCTCGTAGCCGGCGCCCTGCAGCAGCTTCGGCAGCGTCACCGTCCCGGCCGGCAGCGGCAGCTGGCCCTCGCTGGCGAGCTCGCGGTTGTCGCGCACGTAGGCGTGCCCGCCGTGCAGGCCGGTCAACAGCGAACAGCGCGTGGGCGCGCACACCGGGGCGGCGGCGTAGAAGCGCGTGAAGCGCAGGCCCTCGCGCGCCATCGCGTCCAGGCGCGGCGTCTCGATCTTCTGCTGGCCGTAGCAGCCGAGCTCGCCGACTCCGAGGTCGTCGGCCACGATCAGGACGAGGTTGGGGCGTCGCGCGGGAGCGGGCTCCTGGTGCGCCGCGCGCGCGAGGCTCGCCAGCGCGAGCAGCGCGACGCCGTGGCGGAGGAGACCCTGGAGCGGACGCGGTCGACGTCGATTCATCGCGGCCCACTCTAGCGGCGCTCGCGACGAGGCGAAGGCCGTTGCGGGCTCTTCCGCGCGTTGCGCGGGCGTGGTCTGAGGAGTTCCCCCGCCTCTCTCCTCCTCTTGCGGAGCAAGAGGAGGAGAGAGGCGGGAAAAGCGGGACGGGTCCCTAGTCCGCGCGCGCGCGCTCGAGGAACTCGCCGGCCAGCTTCGGGCCGGTGCCGGCGTCCTCGTGCTTGAAGAAGACGTAGGCCTCGTCCCAGGGCTGGGCGCGCACGCGCGTGAGCCAGCTCGCGAGCGCGTCCGGCGCGTAGGCCGTGCGGCGCAGGCGCAGGTAGCCGAAGCGGGCGGTGGGCACGAGCGGGGGCTCGGGCGCCTCGTCCACGTCGGACAGGACCAGCGCGGCGTGCCGCTCGCGCAGCACGGCGTACACGTCCTCGCCGAACCAGGACTCGTGCCGGAACTCGAAGGCCGGCTGCAGGTCGGCGGGCACGAGCTCGAGGAAGCTCGCCAGGCGCGCCACGTCCTTGTGGAAGTTCGGCGGGAGCTGGAACAGGATCGGGCCGAGGCGTTCCGCCATCCCGCGGTAGACCTCGAGCGCGAAGGAGAGGTCCGCGGCGCAGTCCTTCAGGCGCTTCTGGTGCGTCAGGCGCTGGCTGGCCTTGAGCACGAAGCGGAAGTCACCGCTCACCTGCGCTCGCCAGCCCGCGACCACGCTGCTCTTCGGCGTGCCGTAGAAGGTGTTGTTGATCTCGACCGTGCTGAGCCGCGACGAGTAGAAGGCCAGGCGCTCCTTGGCGGGCAGGCCCTCGGGATAGAACACGCCCTTCCATTCGTCGTAGCTGAAGCCGCTGGTGCCGGCGTAGAGGCGCATCCGCGCGATTGTAAGAGCGCGGGCGCTCGGATGGCGCGCGATGAACCGCGCTCGCGGCTGGATTCGGACCCGGATTGGCCCGACAATCGTCGCCCCTCGAATCCGATGACGCCCCGCACCCGTTCGCTCCGTCCGCTGCCGCTCTTCGCCCTGACCCTGTCGTTGCTCGGGGCGTGCCAGCGACCGCACGTGTGCACGGCGAGCTGTGAGTCGGCGCGCAACCTGGAGGCGCCCGCCACGGCCAGGACGGTCGCGCGCGCACCGGCGCAGGTGACGAGCGCGCCCGCGGCGACCCCGGCGTCCGAGACGCGCACGCTCGACTCGGCCGCGGCCCTGGCGGCCTTCGACCAGGCCTGGCAGTCGATCCACGACACGCACTTCGACAAGAACTTCAACGGCGTGGACTGGGACGCGCTGAAGCTGGAGCTGCGCCCGCGCGCCGAGCGCGCGCGCACGCGCGACGAGCTGCGCGAGGTGCTGGGCGAGATGGTGGGACGGCTCGGTCAGTCGCACTTCGCGGTGATCCCCTCGGACGCGCTGCCGGACACGGGCACGCCCCACGACCAGTCGGGCGGGCTCGGCTTCGACGTGCGCCTGTGCGACGGGCGCCTGCTGGTGGTGTCGCTCGAGCCGCAGGGCGCGGCCGCCGCGAGCGGCGTGGAGCTCGGCTGGGTCGTGCGGAGCATCGGTTCCTTCGACGCCGACAAGGTGCTGGAGCGCCTGCGCACGGCGGCCGAGCAGCTGGGCGAACCCAAGCAGGCCTTCCAGATGTGGGCCGCCTCCCAGGCGCGCATCCTGGGCGCGGTCGGGGCCAGCGAGAAGGTCGCCTTCCTGGACCGCGAGGACCAGCCGCGCGAGCTCGAGCTCGAGCGCAAGAAGCGCGACGTCACGGCGCACGAGGTGGGCCCGACCCTGCCGACCTTCTACCTCGCCTTCCGGAACGAGATCCTCACGCGCGGGTCCGAGACGATCGGCGTGATCGGCTTCTCGAACTGGTTCCTGCCGGTGATGCAGCCCTTCGACGCGGCCGTCGAGCGCATGCGCGCCTGCGACGGGATCGTGATCGACCTGCGCGGCAACACCGGCGGCGCCGCGGCCATGACCATGGGCATCGCCGGGCACTTCTTCGCCGAGCCCAAGAAGCTGGGCGTGATGGTCACGCGCGACTCCACCCTGAACATCCTGGCCGTGCCGCGGCGCGTCAACGCCGCCGGCGAGCTGGTCGAGCCCTTCGCCGGGCCGCTGGCGATCCTGGTGGACGAGACCACCGGCAGCGCCTCGGAGGTCTTCGCGGGCGGGCTGCAGTCACTCGGCCGAGCGCGCATCTTCGGCGCGACCACGGCCGGGGCCGTGCTGCCGGCCATCACCACGCGCCTCCCGAACGGCGATTCGCTGCTGCACGCCATGGGCGACTTCGAGACCTCGACCGGCGTGCGCCTGGAGGGCGTGGGCGTGGTGCCCGATCAGGCGGTCCCGCTCGCGCGGGCCGACCTGCTCGCCGGCCGCGACGCTGCCTACGAGAACGCCCTCGCCTGGATCACGTCCCAGGGCCACTGACCGCCCGACCCACCCCCACGCTACCCATGAAGCACTCCCTCCACGCCTCGCTCCTGACGCTCGCCTCCCTGCTCGCCTCGGCGCCGTTCGCAGCGGCGGCCGCGCCCCGGCCGCTCGTGCTCCAGGGTGAGGCCTTGCCCGCGGCGCGCGAGGTCATCGACCGCTACGTCGCCGCGACCAACCTGAAGGCCGGGATCGAGAAGACGAGCTCGCTGCACATCCAGGGCACGTTCTCGATGCCGGCCATGGGCCTGACGGGCGCCACGGACATCTGGAGCGCGAAGCCGAACCTGCGCGTGGCCTCGATCGAGATGGGCGCCTTCGGGAAGATGCTCACGGGCTACGACGGCAAGACGGCCTGGATGACGCACCCGATGATGGGCGCGCGCATCCTGAGCGACACCGAGTTCCTGCAGGCCAAGCTCGAGGCGGCCTACGATTCCGGGCTGAAGGCGGCCGAGAATTACGAGTCGCTGAAGACCGTCGGACGCCAGACGTTCGAGGGCAAGGACTGCTACAAGGTCGAGGTCGTGGCCAAGGCGCTGGCGGGCATGGACGCCGCGAAGACGCTGCCCGCGCGCACCAGCCACGAGTACTACGAGGTGTCGAGCGGGCTGATGCTCGGCAGCGAGGGTCGGACCGAGGGCGAGATGGGCGGCGGACCCTTCACCGTGCTGTTCTCGGACTACAAGGACTTCGGCGGTCAACTCCTGCCGACCAAGACCCGCCACCGCCAGTCGGGACAAGAGGTCATGCTCGAGGTCGGGACCGTCGAGTTCGACACGGCCTCGGAGGCGACCTTCGCACCGCCGCTCGAGATCCAGAAGCTGGTCGAGGCCGCGGCCGCCAAGCCCAAGGCCGCGCCGAAGCCGCAATAGGCGCGGCGCGCGCGAGGGCCGGGAAAGGAGTTCCCGGCCCGGAACTCCCGTGAGCTGGATGCCAGGGAGCAGTTTGCATTCAACGGCAGCGACGTTTCTTCCGAACTAGGGCAGGCGTCCCGGGTCGGAGACGCGCTGCATGTCGCGTCCTTCTCGTCCTCTCCCTTCGCGCCACTCGCGCCAGGGCTTCACCTTCGTGGAGCTCCTGGTCGGGATGACGGTGCTCGCGGTCGCGCTGCTGATCCTCTCGAGCGTGGTCAGCAGCATGGCCCAGCAACGCGCGGTCAATCGCGAGACGTCGCTGGCCGTGGCGGCCGCGCGCAACACGCTCGAGACCCTGCGTTCGCAGGACTTCGGGCTCCTGTTCGCGCTCTACAACGCCGACCCGAGCGACGACCCGGGCGGGGCCGGGAGCGCGCCAGGCCAGCGCTTCGCGATCGCCGGGCTCCAGCCGATGCCGGAGGCGGCCGACGGGCTGCAGGGCGAGATCGTGTTCCCGACCGTCGACGACCCGCTCGACGGCCAGCAACTGCGCGAGGACGTCGTGCTGCGCGCGCTCGGTATGCCGCGCGACCTGTCGGGCGACAACGTGATTGACGCTCTCGACCACGGTCACGGTTACTTCATCCTGCCGGTGCAGATCCGCGTGCGCTGGAAGAGTCCCTACGGGCCGCGCACCTATGCCCTGGCCACGCAGCTCTGCCGCTACGTCAAGTCATGAGCACTCCGCTCCACTCCACCATCCCCTGCCGGTCATCGCGCGCCGGCTGGACGCTGATCGAGCTCACGCTCGCGTCCCTGCTCGTGACCGCGGTCCTGACCAAGGCCGCCTTCGTGGTCAACGTCGCGCTCGGCATGGCCGGCGACCAGACGGCCAGCATGCAGCAGGAGGACCAGGCGCGCGGCGTGCTGGACAAGATCACGCTGGCGGTGATGGGCTCGGACCGCGGCACGCTCTTCCCGCAGATCGAGGAGATGCACTCCGACAGCATCCGCTACACCTTCAGCCTCGGCATCGAGGACGGCGAGGTCGTGTGGAGCGCGCCCGAGGAGATCCGGCTGGGGGACGGACGCGTGTCGGTCGAGTGGCGCGAGAACCCGTGTGCGGCCGAGGAGCGCGAAGCGGTGTGGACCAACCTGGTCAGTCCGCTGCTCCAGGGCGAGCTGATCAACGGTCTGGACGACAACGGCAACGGCCTGGTGGACGAGGACGGGCTCAGCTTCGTGCTCGAGGGCGAGCGCGTGGTCATCCGCCTGACGCTGCGCCGGGCCGAGGCGGACGGGAGCACCGTCCAGCAGACGGTCGAATCGGTCGTGACCTGCCGCAACTGACATGCACACTCTCCCGACGATCGCGTCCAAGCGGCACGGCTCGGCGCTCCTGTTCTCGGTCGTGGCCGTGATGGTGGTCTCCATCCTCGCGGCCGGCTTCCTGCAGCTCGCCTTGTCGGTCACGCGGCGCCTGAACTCGTCCGCGGACACGCTGCAGGCGCTCAACCTGGCCGAGGCGGGCCTGGCCGAGGCCTACACCGGCCTGGCGGTCGCGCGCACCGGGAACGTGGGTTCGGCCGAGGCGCCGGCGGTCTTCGGGGGCGGCCTCCTGTGGGTCGAGGCCAGCGAGCACGCCGGCGGGCTGGTCGAGCTCCAGAGCACGGCGATGTACGGCACGGGGCGCGCCACGCTCGGGCTGGTGTGCGAGCCGGTGCCGGTCGGGGTGGGCTCGCTCGGCTTCTTCACGCGCGAGAGCCTGCGCCTGAACCCGAACTCCCGCCTCGACAGCTACGACTCGTCCAAGGGCACCTACCTCGAGCAGCTGAACACC
>CAZWAY010000038.1:0-47221 GCA_964631945.1 uncultured Planctomycetaceae bacterium | reverse complement strand
CGAGGGCGCCGAGCAGGAGCGCCGGACACCAGAGGCGGGGAATCGTTCTCATGGGGAGGGGCACCAAAGGAAATGGCATCGAATGCCGAGGGGGAACCGCGCCGAGGGGGGTAGAGGCGCGAAAGGGGGCTGGGCGGCGCCGGGGGAGGGCACCTGAGCTCAGGATTCAATCACCGGGTCGCCACCCTGTGTGCCGCGAGTTCGCGGATATCTGCCCGGAAGGCCACGAGAGGGGGCTTCCGGGTGCCGAAGGGCCGCCGTGCGCGCGAGGACGTCGGCCGGACGGCTCCTCGGCTAGTGGCCGTCGCTCTCCGGCACGTCTCGTCCCAGCGCTCGCAGGAGCTCCTCGTCCTCCGGGTACACCTTCAGGAAGCGCTCGACGATCGCGCGCCCGCGCTCGTCGTCCGCGCGCATCAGGGCGAGACCCAGGGCGCGCTCGAGCTCGGGCTGGCCGGCCCCCCGCGCGCGGGCCTCCTCGAGGAGTTCGACCGCGCTCCGTGGGTCGTCCAGATCCTCGAAGCACAGCGCCGACTCGAGCAAGATCGCGAGGTCGAGCGGGCGCGCCGTGCGTGCGCGCTGGAGGAAGCGCACGGCCTCCTCGGGCTCGAGCAGCTCGCGATGGGCATGCGCCACGGCCAGGTCCAGCTCCGGCCACGGCGCGAAGCGCTCGGCCACCGGCTCGACGTACACCACGACCAGTTCGGGCTCGCGCTTCTCGGTCAGGAGCCGCGCGAGCGACGACCACAGCTCATGCGACAGCTCGTCCAACGCGCCCGGCGCGGGCACGGCCTTCAGGAAGGCGCGCAGGGCGTCCTCGTCCAGCTCGACCTGGGCCGCGCGGCTCTCGTAGGGGTTGGAGAGCTTCTGCGCGCCGAAGTGCAGCGCCAGTCCGCGCACGAGCTCGGGCGCCGGATCCGGGACGAGGCTCGCCGCCCAGGCCCGTTGCAGTTCGAAGCGGCGCTGCTGGGGCATGCTCGTCAGGAACTCCAGGGGGCGCGGGCCGGCGCGCAGCGCACACTCGAAGCGCGGCCCGCTCTCGAGTGGAGCCAGGCGCGCCGTACCGCGTACGAGTCCCAGCTGGAAGCCCTCGAGTCGATCCAGCTCGAGCATCAGCGGGCCGAGCTCCGTTCCGCGCCTGAACAGCGAGTCGGACTCGATCCAGGCCACGCCCACGCCGCCGCCGAGGTCCAGCGCGCTGAGCCGGGGCGCCTCGGCGCTGCCCCAGACCTCGCGCGCTTCGCTCTTCCAGGTCACGATCGGCCCGCTCGTCGCGGGTGCGACGACCCAGTCGTAGACGCCCTCCGCCAGCCTCTCGCGCGCCGCGCTGGGCGTCACGATCGGGACCGCGGGCGCTGGCTGGCCGAGGAACAGGAGCTCGTCGACCGCCGGCATGGCCGCGTGCCAGGGGGCGCTGCGCTCCAGCTCGAGCGTCCCCAGCGAGCGCAGCACGCGCAGTCGCACCGGCGTGAGCTGCCCGAGGAACAGCGCGCGCACCGGCCGCCCGCGCTGCTCGTCGGAGAGCAGGTCGAAGGAGTGCCGCAGCCGGCGCTCCTCGGCGGCTTCCTCGTCGGCGATGGGCGTCAAGCGCCGGCGGTCCAGGGTCAGGATGCGCGTCCCGTCGCGCGCGCGCTCGACCGTCAACAGGCCCTCGGCGGTGGGCCACACCAGTTCGGGCTGCACGGGGCTGGGGGCCCAGGGCGAGAAGCTCCACACGACCAATCGCGCCCGGATCCAGGGCAAGAACGCCACGCAGGTCGCGAGCGCCAGCGCCACCAGGCGCGCGCGCGGCGCCGCGAGGCCCACGAGGGCCACACCCGTGGCCGCGATCGTCGCTCCGGCCACCACGAGCTCCCAGGCGAAGGCCGCGGTGCGCACGCGCTCGAGATCGAGCGGCTCGCCGTGCGCGCGGATCAGGCTCGGGAGCAGCACCAATCCGAGCGCCGCGCCCGTCAGGGCGTGGGCCACCCGGCCCGCGTGGCGCGTCGCCCCCAGGGTCGCGCCGAGCACGAAGCCCGGCACGACCAGCGCGGCGGCCGACAGGAGCAGCGTGGCCCAGAGCGTCCCGATCGAGGCGCCGTCGAGGGTCGGCATGCGCGCCAGCGCGAGCCGGCCGCCGAGCCCTTCGTCCAGCGCGCGCAGCCAGCCCAGGGAATGGTCGAGCCGGCGCAGGTAGCTGTGCAAGCCGTCGGGCGTGAGCTGCGCGAGGAACACCAGGCCCGCCAGGGCCGAGGCGCCCGCCAGCGCGACCCCGACGGCGAAGCGCACGCGCTCCTGGCCGAGCCGCAGCACGAGCGGGCCGAAGGCCGCGGCCGCGAGCGCGAGCAGCGTCAGGAACACGGTGGCCATCAGCGTGTCGTCGGCGCTGGTGGCCATCCCGAACAGACGGGTCTCGTGCGCCAGGCTCTCCAGCGCGAGCGCACTCCCGATTCCCACCAGCACCAGGCCGAGGCGCTCGCCGCGCCCCAGGGGTTCGGGCTCGCCGTCCGCTCCGCGCGCGCGTCGGCCGGCCAGCGCGCGCAGCCCCAGCGTCCCGGCGACGAGCAGCAGGGCGTAGCCCGCGCGGCTGGTGGGCGTCGCGTCGAGCACCAGTCCGTGCAGCCCGAAGCCCGCCGCGAGCGCGGCCAGCCAACCGGCGCCGAGGCCGGCCCGCAGGGCCGGGCGCGCGGGATGCAAGGCGAGCGCCAGCGCCAGCAGCGCGCCGGCCCGGAACACGGCCGCGGTCGTGCCCTGCACCGCCGCGAGCTGCGTCCAGTCGAGCCCGAGCGGGGCGCGCAGGCAGGAGAGGAGCAGTCCGGCCAGGAGCCCGTGGGCCAATCGGCGCGGCCAGAGGAGGCGACTCATGCTCGGGAGCGCGCGGGGCGCGCGGGCCGGCCAGCGTACGCGGCGCAACGCGCGGCTCCAACTCCGTGCAGTTGGCGAATGAGCGCGGATCGGCGATGCTCGCGCCCGCGTTGAAGTGCTCCGCACCCAGTTCCGCCTCCGTCGTGGCCGGCGCGCGCCGCGCGCGGCGCGCGCTGCAGCGCGAACTCGGGCGCTGGTTCCAGGCCGAGCGCCGCGATCTGCCCTGGCGTCGGACGCGCGATCCCTACGCCATCTGGGTCAGCGAGGCGATGCTGCAGCAGACGCGCGTGGAGACGGTCGTGCCGTACTACCGGCGCTTCCTGGAGCGGCTGCCGGACGTGCGCGCCCTGGCGGCGGCCGCGGAGGGCGAGGTCCTGGCGCTGTGGAGCGGGCTCGGCTACTACTCGCGCGCGCGCGCCCTGCACGCCGCGGCCAGGGTACTCGTGAGCCGTCACGGCGGCGTCCTGCCGGTCACGCGCGCGGAGTGGCTGGCGCTGCCAGGTGTCGGCCCGTACACGGCCGGGGCCGTGCTCTCGATCGCCCACTCGGCCAGCGAGCCGCTGGTGGACGGGAACGTGCAGCGCGTCTTCGCGCGACTCTTCGCGCTGGAAGCGGCGCAGGGCTCGAAGGCCCTGGTCGAGCAGTGCTGGGAGCTCGCGCGCGCGCTCGTGCCCGCGGCGGGGGACGCGCTCGACCCCGGCCTGTGGAACCAGGCCCTGATGGAGCTCGGGGCCTGCGCGTGCACGGCCCGCGCGCCGCGCTGCCAGGACTGCCCCCTGCGGAAGCGCTGTCTGGCCCGCGCGCGCGGACGCGTGCAGGAGCTGCCGCGGGCGCGCGCGCGGCGCGTGTCGCGCGCGCTGGAGCTCGAGATCCTGGTGGCGCGGGCCGGCGAGCGCCTGCTGCTGCAACGCCGGCCGGACTCGGGACGGATGGCCGGACTGCTCGAGTTCCCGACGCGCGAGCTCGTGGCCGAGGGTGAGGCCGTGCGGCTCTGGCCGGCCACGCGCGCACGTGGTCTGGCGCCCGAGGCCCGCGCTCCGCTGGGCGAGCTGGTGCACGCGATCACGCACCACCGCATCCGCGCCACCGTTCGCGCCGCGCGCCTGCGCGCCGGCCGGGTGCCGTCCGGGATGCGCTGGGTACGACCCGAGGAGCTGGCGGAGCTCGCCCTCACGGGCATGACGCGCAAGGTCCTGCGCCTCGCGGGCGCCCCGCACGCGGCCAGGGCCGCGCCGTGAAGCGCCGCGCCTGGTTGCGGCGTCTGGGGTTCTCGCTGGGCGCGGCCACGCTGCTCCTGGTGCTGCTGTTCGTGTTCGGCGGGGTGGACCCGCGCGATGCCCTGGGCACCCTGACGCGGCTCTCGCCCGGCGTGTACGCGGCGGCGCTCGGCCTGCACCTCGCCACCACCGTCGGGCGCGCGCTGCGCTTCCAGCTCCTGATCCCCCACGGCGCGCGGCCCGGATTCCGGCACGCGCTCTCGATCGCGGCGGCGCACAACATGGCCTCGTACGTCTTGCCGCTGAAGACCGGCGAGGCCTCGTTGATCGTCTACTTGAAGCTGCAGTGCGGGACGCCGGCCGGCATCGCGCTCGCCGCCCTGCTGGTGTCGCGCTTCCTGGATGCCGCCTGGCTGTGCACGGGGCTGGCGGCGGCGTGCTTCAGTCTGCGCGACCTCGGTTCGGCGCCGCACTGGATGGGCAGCGCGGCCTTGCTGCTGGTCGCGCTGGCTGGGGTGTTCCTGTTGCTCTCGCTGCGCGGCGACCTGCTGGTGCGCGGGCTCGAGGCCGGATTGCGCTGGCTGCGCGTGCAGCGCTTCAGGCCGGGCGAGCGCTTGCTGGAGCGCACCAATGGCCTGGCGCTCGCGTTACGCGCCGCCAGCGGTGGGCGCCGGCTCCTCGCGGCCGCGCTGCTGAGCGTGCCGATGTGGTTCACGATCTTCGGCTTCTACGCGCTGCTGGCGCGCGAGTTCGGGATCCCGTCCTCGGTGAGCTTCCTGGAGCGCGCCTTCGGCGCCAGCCTGGCGGCGCTGTTCAACCTGCTGCCGGTCAACGCCGCGGCGGGCGCGGGGACGCAGGAGCTCGGCTGGGTCACCGGCTTCCACCTGGTGCTGGGCGTGGACGAGAAGGTCGCGCTGACGTCGGGCATCGGCGTGCACCTGGTGCAGCTCTTCAACGTGGTGGCGATGGGGCTGGCCGCGCACCTGGCCATGGGGGTGATGCCGCGCTGGCGCTTGCCCGAGGCGCCCGGTCCGAGCTGACGACAGAGTGTCGTTTACCGACCCGGAACCCGGGCGGGCTGGACGCCACGCAACTACGCGGTATCGTTGCAACTCCACCTCTTCGACGGAGTCCTCCGATGCCCGACCTGCTCGCGCGCACTTCCCTGGTCCTGCTGGCTTCCTGTTCCGCGCTGGCGGCGCAGAGGGTGCGACCCAGCACCGAACCCGCGCTCGTCGCCGGGCGCATCCTGGTCTCGGGCTTCGACAGCGACGCCGTGCACGCCTACCGGGCGGGGGACGGGGCCCTGCACGGACGCGCGAGCGGCATCCCCGGTGCGCAGTCGATCGTGCTCGGACCGGACGGACTGCTGTACGTGTGCGCGGAGAAGGTCGACCAGATCGTGCGCCTGCGCGCGGACACGCTCGCGCCGGTGGACACCTTCGTGGGCGACGATCCGCTCACGCCGGAGGACGAGAACGGCCCGCTCGACGGTCCGACCGCGGCCTTCTTCGGGCCCGGCGGCGATCTGTTCGTGGCCAGCTTCGAGACCGACCAGGTCCTGCGCTACGACGGGGCCAGCGGCGCCTACGAGGGCGTGTTCGTGTCGGCCGGACTGGGCGGGCTCAACGGCCCGGACGCGGGCACCAAGTTCGGTCCGGACGGGTACCTCTACGTGCCGAGCTTCTGGAACGACCGCGTGCTGCGCTACGACTACGCGGGCGCCTTCGTGGACGAGTTCGTCTCCTTCCGCGAGGGCAACCTGCGCCGGCCGCGCGACCTGGTTTTCCGCCGCGGGCACTGGTACGTCGCCAGCACCTCCAACGGGCGCATCCTGCGCTTCGACGCCGCCGGCAACTTCGTGGACGTGTTCACCACCGTGGCGCAGCCGTATTGCCTGGCCTTCCACCCGGTGGACCACGACCTCTACGTGGTCAGCCTGACGGACAATTCGGTGCACCGGTACGACGGCGAGACCGGCCTACGCCGGAGCACGCTCGTCACCCGGGGCAGCGGCGGTCTCGCAAGCGCCGTCTACCTGTACTTCCTGCCGTAGACCCGGCCGGCGCGGTCGGCGTCGCTATGCTGGCGACGATGCAACCCCCGGGTGGTGAGCGGACGGGCGGGACGGTGCTCGTGCCGCTGGCGGCGGGCTTCGAGGAGATCGAGGCCGTGGTGATCGTCGACGTCCTGCGGCGCGCGGGACTCGTGGTGCGTCTGGCCGGGCTCGTTCCCGGACCCGTGCGGGGCGCCCACGGCATCACGCTGGCGACCGATTGCACGCTGGACGAGGTCGATCCGGCCGAGCTCGCGCTGATCGTGCTGCCGGGCGGCATGCCCGGGAGCGCGAACCTCGCCCAGGACGAGCGCGTGCTCGCCCTGGTGCGCACGCTCGAGAGCACGGGCCGACTCGTGGCCGCGATCTGTGCGGCCCCCACGGTGCTGGCGAAGGCCGGCGTGCTCGTGGGGCGGCGCGCGACGGCCTATCCGGGGGTGCGCGCTCAGCTCACCGGCGCGGAAGTCGTGGAACAGCCCGGCGTCGTGCGGTCCGGGCCGGTCTTCACCAGCCAGGGAGTCGGAACGGCCCTCGATTTCGCGCTGGAACTCGTGGCCGCACTGGCCGGCCAGGCCAAGGCGCGCGAGCTGCGTGCGGCGCTCCTGGTGCCCGAGCCGCGTTGACAGTGCGGAAACCCGCCCCCTATCCTCTTCGCCCCTGTCGCGAGCCGTGCGGGTCGTAACTCCGGCGCGCGCCTGCGCTACACCGCCTGCGAGAACCCAGATGCCGCGCCGCGCCCTCGCCCTCCTCGCCACCCTTTCGCTGTCCCCGAACGCGGTGCCGCTCGCCGACACGCTCCGCCTGCTGGACGGGAAGTCGATCCCGAACGTGCAGGTGGTCTCCGAAGGCCTGAAGGAGGTCACCTACAAGGAGGGCAAGGCCGACAAGAGCGCTCCTTCGGACACGGTGCTCGGAGTCGACTACGAGAAGAAGCCCAAGCCGATCGAGGATGCCGAGGCCTTCCTGATCCAGGAAGACCTGGACAGCGCGCGCGAGACCTACGAGGCCTACGTCGACGCCGCCCTGGCCAAGCCCGTTCCCGCGCAGTTCAAGTGGGCTCCGCCCCAGGCCGCGTGGCGCGCGCTCGAGCTGCGCGGGGCCGTGGTGGACCTCGAAGGGGTCAAGGCCGGAGCCAAGCGCCTGATCCAGAGTTTCCCCGAATCGCGCTTCGTGCCGCTGGCCTTCCTGGCGAAGGCGAACGCGGAGCTGCAGTCGGGTCAGGCCGCTCAGGCGCAAGGGACGCTCGGGGAGCTCTCCGGGCTGGTGACCGCCCAGTCGCTCCCCAAGCGCTGGGCCCTCGAGTGCCGTCTGGGGCAGATCCAGGCGGACGCGAGCCTGAAGCCGGAATCGCGTCGCAACGAGTTCGAGCGAGTGCAGGCCGAGGCGCGCGACCTGCCCATGCTGCAGGCGCGGGCGCAGGTCCTGATCGGCGAGACCTACCTGGCCGAGGCCGCGGCGAACCAGGCGGGTTCGAAGGGGCTGCGCGAGAAGGCCAGGACGGCCTTCCTGGGCGTGATCGAGGACGACAGTGCGAGCCGCGCCGACCTGGCCGCGGCCCACGCGGGCCTGGGCGAGACGCTGTTCCTGCAGGGAGCGGATGCGAGCGACAAGGCGCTGCTCCAGGAGGCGGTGCTGCACCTCCTGCGCGTGGTCACGCTGTTCCGCAACGAGGGCAACGCGGTGGCGCGTTCCTTCTTCTACGCGATGCGCTGCTTCGACCTGATGCCGGATCCGCGTCGCAAGTTCGAGATGAAGGGCGAACTCCTCGCGCGCTATCCGGGCACGAGTTGGGCCGAGCAGGCCAAGAAGTACTGACCTCGGTTCGGGTCTTCGGGCGGCTCCCGCGGCCTCGTCGTCCGGGCGCGCCTTTCTGACTTTCTGGCGCGGCGCCGTCCGCGGGCTCTTCTCCACAATTCGACGAGCGCGTGCCGTGGAGCCCGCGACGGTGTCTTGGGGCCGTGCGGCGCGATGGGCGCGCTCGCGGACCAAGAGGAGGAGACGATGGCCGAGTTCGTTGGGCTTCCGAGCCCTGATGGTGCGGCGTGGGAGGGACTCGAGGACCTGCGCGACGGACTGCGCGCGTTCCTCGTGCGCCACTGTCCGGACGAGAACGACGTCGAGGACGTCATCCAGGAGACGTTCCTGCGCGCCGCGCACTACCGCCGGCGGCGCCGCGTGCATTGCCTGCGCTCGTGGGTCATGCGCATCGCGCTGAACGTGCTGGCCGACGCGAAGCGACGAGGCGTGCGCACGCAGGCCCAGGGCAGCGGCGACGAGCCGCCCGAACCGCCGGCCGCAGCCGAGGCGCGCCCGGTGGAGGCGCTCTTCCGCGTGGGGGAGCTGATGCTCGACGGTGAGACGGCGCGCGAACTCGTGCTGCACACCCTGGGGCGACTTGCCCAGCCCGACCGCCGCCTGCTCGATTCGTTCTACGGCGGCGAGCAGCGCACCGCGGCGGCGGCCCTGGAGTGCGATCTGCCCCAGCGCGTCGTCAAGGTGCGCCTCTACCGGGCTCGACAGCGCCTCCTGCGCGCCCTGCGTCACCGGGTCTCCCTCGATCCGCGCTGGAGCCTGATGGCGTCGTGAGCCTCCTCCTACGAACCGCGTTCCTCCTGCTGGCGCAGGGCCTGCTGGGCCTTGCGGGCCTGTCCGGGGCGCCTGGACAGGGCCCCGAGCAGCGCAAGTGGATCGAGACGGTCGTCCCGCGCATGGCCAGTGCCGAGGCCCAGATCGGCCACGCCCGCCGCCTCAAGCGGCAGATGGCGGACAAGCAGGGGGATGAACTGGTGTTCTGGCGCAAGCTCGCGGTCGAGGCCTACCAGGCCGTGCGCGTGTTCCACCCCGAGGCGCGCGCGAGCTGCGTGGAAGCCGCCTTCCGGGCCGGCGAGATCCTGCGCGCCGGGGGCGACGACGCAGGGGCGATCGAGGAGTTCGGCTGGAGTGCCCAGCACGGCCAGGGCAGCGACTTCCGCGCGCGCGCACGCCTGGAGATCGGCCATGCCCTGCGCCGGAGCGAGCGCTGGCGCGAAGCCCTCGAGTCGTACCTGGACGTGGCCGCCGACGCGAGTTCCGCTGCCGCGCGTCGCGAAGATGCGTGGCTGTGGGCCGGAACGTCGTGGAGCGCGCTCGGGCGCGGCGAGGAGGCGCGGCTCGCCTGGCAACGCGTGGCCGAGAGCGGCACCGATCCGCTCGCGCGCATCCAGGCCTTCGACGAACTCGGGCTCCAGTTGCTCGCCGGGGACGACCTCGAGGGCGCGGCGGGCGTGCTGGACCGTTGCCTGAGGGCACTCTCGTCGCGCGCCCTCGAGGAGACCGAGACGGGGGAGCGCGTGCGCAACGCGCTCTTGCGCATGCGCATCGTCGAGGAGTTGCCGCGCGCGATCGCGCGCAGGAACTCCTCCAGTGGCGCGCGAGGAACTCCGAGAAAGTCTTGACAAGATGAACGCTTGTTTCATCGAGTGTCACTTGAACCCATTCGGGTTCGGTCGAGTACGCACGCGTTCCGACGTCTCAGGGCTCGGTTGTCGAGCCCGCGCGGACGCGGGTGGCCTCGGCATTGGAATCATCACGACATCGACAGCGGCTGCCCGCGAGCCGTCTGCATCGAAGAAGGGCGGTTGGGCCGGAGCGTTCGTTCTGGCCCAGCCGCCCGTTCTTTCGGGCCCACCCGGGGAGGTTGGGCGCTCCTTCCCCGGCGGGTGGCCCGCCTGACGCCCTAGGTCCCGATGCCGTAGTAGGTGAAGCCGAGCCGCTCGAGGACCTTGCGCGGGTAGATGTTGCGCCCGTCGAAGACGACCGGCTCCGCCAGGGCGGCCTTGAGCTCGTCGAAGTTCGGGTTGCGGAACTCGTTCCACTCGGTGATCAGGATCAGGCCGTGGGCGTCCTTGACGGCATCCATGGGCGTCTCGGCGTACTCGATGCGGTCCTTGAAGTGGTGCGCGCGGCATTCCTTCATCGCCTCGGGATCGAAGGCGCGCACGCGCGCGCCCGCGGCCAGCAGGCTCTGGATCACCACCAGCGCGGGCGCCTCGCGCATGTCGTCGGTGTTGGGTTTGAAGGACAGGCCCCAGACGGCGAAGCGCTTGCCCGCCAGCTTCCCGCCGAAGTGCTGGTGGACGCGCTCGAACAGCAGCTTCTTCTGGCTCTCGTTGACCTTCTCGACCGCCTTGAGGATGTGGAAGTCGTAGCCGAGCTCCGCGGACGTGTGCACCACGGCCTTGACGTCCTTCGGGAAGCACGAGCCGCCGTAGCCGAGCCCGGCGAACAGGAACTTCGAGCCGATGCGCGCGTCGGTGCCGATGCCCTTGCGTACCTGGTCCACGTTGGCGCCCACGAGCGAGCAGATGTTCGCGATCTCGTTCATGAACGAGATGCGCGTGGCCAGCATGGCGTTGGCCGCGTACTTGGTCAGCTCGGCCGAAACGCGGTCCATGTGCAGGATGGGGTTGCCGGTGCGCACGAAGGGGGCGTAGAGCACGTCCATGACCTCCTTGGCGCGCGCGCTCTCGCTGCCGATCACGACCCGGTCCGGCTTCAGGAAGTCGTCGATCGCCGCGCCCTCCTTCAGGAACTCGGGGTTCGAGACCACGTCGAAGGGATGACGCGTGTTCTCGCGCATGGCCTGCTCGACCTTCTTGGCCGTGCCGACGGGGACGGTGGACTTGTCCACCACCACGAGGTAGCCCGTCATGTGGCGCGCGACGCTGCGCGCAGCCTCCAGCACGTACTTGAGGTCGGCGCTACCGTCGTCGCCCGAGGGCGTGCCCACGGCAACGAACACGACCTCGGCCCCCGGCACGGCCTCCTCGTAACGGGTCGTGAACTTCAGGCGTCCGTCGCGCAAGTTGCGCTCGAGCAGCTCCTCCAGCCCGGGTTCGTAGATCGGGACGTCCCCGTCCTGCAATCGGCGGATCTTCTTCTCGTCGATGTCCACGCAGGTGACCGTGTTGCCGCTTTCGGCGAAGCACGTGCCCGCGACCAACCCGACGTAACCAGTGCCGATGACCGCGACTCTCATTTGGGGAGGATCGGGAGAAAATGGGGTAGGACGCCAGCCGGCCCCGAGGCCGGAGGGCGAGGAGAGAGGACTCCGACCTTCTCGGACCCCGCGGGCCCGGCAGTGGAGCCAAAAGGCCGGGCAGGATACCGTCTCGGCCGACCTCGGACCCCGGGCGATTGACTCAGCGGCAGAGTGCGTCCCTTACAAGGACGAAGTCGGGGGTTCGAATCCCTCATCGCCCACCCGCGCTCATCGCCAGCGAGCTCACGGGCGCGTCGAAAACCGGTCCCGTCCTGGACAGCGCAAAGGCTGGCGCGCTGGAATGCGCACGCCGCCGGCCGCGGGCCGGCCATCCGCCGCGACTCCACTCCCATCCGAAGCACATGGCACAGCAGGGCGGAGCCCTCGGGGAACCTCTCCAGAGCGCGGGCGGTCCGGCGCCGGAGCCGGTCCAGGCGCGCGAGCCCAGGGGGCTGGGCGGATTGCTGTACGACCTGCGCCATCGCCGGCGGCGTTACCGCCAGCTGGCCGGCGTGCTCTTCGTCCTGTGGATGACGCTGGTCGGGCGGCCGGTGGAGGGGCTGCTCTGGCTCGGAGTCGGGCTCGCGACGCTCGGGATGCTGGTGCGCCTGTGGGCCTCGGGCTACGTGATGAAGAACCAGGTCCTGGCGACGGTCGGACCCTACGCGCGCGTGCGCCATCCGCTGTACGTGGGCAACCTGCTGATCTGCGCCGGCTTCTGCGCCGCTTCGGGCCTCTGGTGGAGCGTGCCCGCGGCCCTGGCGATGCTGTTCTTCTTCTATCCGCAGACGATCCGCTACGAGGACCAGAAGCTGCGCCGCCTCTTCCCGGGCGACTGGGATCGCTGGGCCGGTGAGACGCGCGCGCTGCTGCCGCGCTTCACGCCCTACGCGGGCAAGGGCGAACCGGTGCCCTGGTCGCTCTCGCGCAGCCTGCTGCGCAACGGCGAGCCGGTGCACATCCTGCTGCTCGGCGGCGGGTTGTGGTACCTGTTCACCAGGCTCGCCTGAGCCGTGACCCTTCCGCGACGGCCCGCGAATGGGGCTCAGTCGAGGCCCGGGGTGCTGGTCTCGAGCAGGCGTCCGAGCACGCTGAACTCCTGCGTGAGGTGGCTCAGGATGTCGTCCAGGCTCACCATCCCGACGCACTCGTTCGCGCGGCCCACCACGGGGAGGCGTCGCACGCCGCGCGAGCGCATGCGCCGCAGGGCGTCCTCGATCGTGACGTCCTCGCGCACCGTCTCCGGCTCGGTCGTCATCACGTCCGCGACGCAGGTCGTGTAGGGATCGCGCCCTCGTCCGACCACGCGCACCGCCACGTCGCGGTCGGTCAAGATGCCGACCGGGTGCCCGCGCTCGCGCAAGACGACCAGCGTGCCCACGTTGCGCGTGCCCATGCGCTGGGCCGCGGTTTGCACGCTCTCGAGTTCGTCGGCCGTGTCGAGGTTGCGCCGGCAGATCTTTCCAACGGTCATGGCGTTCACCTGGTGGATGTCTCGCTCGGGGTTCGGGCTGGGCGTCCGAAGCCGGTCCGAGGACGGACGGTACGTCCCAGACTATGCGCCGCGCGGCGCCCTGCCCCTGCGCCGATGTCCGTAGCGCTGGCCGACACGGCTGCGTAGTCGTGCGCTACCATCCCCTGGGCCACCCCGGCCGAGTCGGATGGAATCAGCTGCCACAGACGGACCGCTCCAGCGGCCCTCGCCGCGTGAACTCGACGCCGCGTTCCGTTTCTTCGGGCAGGTCACTTCCGACCTGATCTCGCTCTTCGACCGCAGTGGCCGGATCCTGTTCACGAACGGGTCGGCCGCGCGCATCCTCGGCTGCCCTCCGGCGGAGTGTTTCGGCGATTCGCTGTTCGACTTCGTCCACGCCGACGAGCGCGCCGCGGCGCGCAGCGCCTTCGAGCGTTGGTCCAGCGACAAGGGCGAGGCCCTGTTGCTGATCGAGACGCGCGTGGTGTGCCGCGTGGGCGAGTTGCGACACCTGCACTGGACCGTGGCGCCATTCCGCGAGGACGGCCGGGAGACCGGCCTGTTCATCGCGCACGCGCGCGATGTGACGGCCCTGATCCAGGCCGCCGAGCGCACGCGCCGGAGCGAGGTGCGCCACCGGGCCGTGCTGACCGGCATGCTCGATCCGATCGTGGCCATCGACGCGTACGGGACGGTGCGCGAGGCCAGCCGCTCGGTCGAGGAGGTCTTCGGATACCGACCGGAGGAGCTGATCGGGCGCAACGTCGCGCTGCTCATGGTCGAGCCCTACGCCTCCGAGCACGATGGCTACCTCGAGCACTACCGGCGCACGGGGCAGACGGGCATCCTGGGCCGGACGCGGCAGTTCGAGGTCCGGCGCAAGGACGGGGTGGTCATCCAGTGCGAGCTGTCGGTCTCGCGCGTCGACATCCCGAGCCAGGAGGAGCCGCTGTTCGTGGGCAGCTTCCGCGACGTCAGCGCGCGCGTGCGCGCGGAGCGGGCCCTGGCCGAGAGCGAGGCGCGCATGCGCGCGATCTTCGACCAGGAGTACGAATTCGTCGGGCTCCTGGCGCGCGACGGCACCCTGCTGGAGGTCAACCACAGTGCGCTGCGCGGAATCCAAGCCGAGCGCGAGGACGTCGTCGGGCGACCCTTCTGGCTGACACCCTGGTGGAGCCGCAGCCCCGCCAACGTCGAGCGCGTGCGTCTGGCCGTGACGGCCGCGGCCGCGGGGCAGTTCGTGCGCTTCGAGCTGGAGTACGTGGATGGCCAGGGCCAGCAGCGCTGGGTGGACTTCTCGCTCAAGCCCGTGCTGGACGAGGAGGGCACGCCGGCGTTCCTGCTGCCCGAGGGGCGCGACATCACGCGCCTCAAGGCCGTGCACGCGCGCGAGCTGGCGATGCAGGACGCGCTGGCCCAGATCGGCGAGTCGGCCTCGCTGCTCGCGCACGAGATCAAGAACCCGATCACGGCCGTGAACCTGGCCCTGCGCGCGGTCGCGGACAAGCTCGGCGAGGACCAGAAGAGCGTGCTCGAGGACCTGGCCGGACGCCTGGCGAAGCTGGAAGGGACGATGCGGCGCACGCTGTCCTTCGCGCGGCCGCTGCAGCTCAAGAAGGAACCTTGCCGGCCGGACGAGCTCCTGGGCGAGGCCGTGCACACGCTGCAGCCCGAGCTGGAGGCCGCGCAGGTGAGTCTGGAACTCGTGTGCGAGCCCGACTTGCCGCCGGTCTCCGCCGACCGCCGGCTGATGGAGGACGTCGTGCTCAACCTCGTGCGCAATGCGAAGGAGGCCCTGGAGCGTGGCGGGCACGTGCGCCTGTCGGCCGCGCGCGAGGGCCGCGCGCACGTCCGCTTGCGCGTGGAGGACGACGGGCCGGGCATCGCGCCCTCCGTGCGCGGCGAGCTCTTCAAGCCCTTCGTCAGCTCGAAGGCCAACGGCAACGGTCTGGGGCTCGCGATCGCGCGCAAGGTCGTGCGCGAACACGGCGGCGAGATGGGGGTCGAGGACGGCGCGCTCGGCGGCGCCTGCTTCTGGATCCGTCTGCCCGCGAGCCTCGAGACGTGCGGCCAAGTGCGTACTCGCGCGAGGACCAGTTCGTAGGACCCTCACGCAACCTGTCGCGGGGCTCGTGGCGCCACCCGGGAGGACTAGAATCCGGCACCGTCATGTTGCTCCAGAAAGGAACCGCCTTGCCTCCGGTCCGGGTCTTCCTGGTCGACGACCAATCGATCATCCGTGCTGCCCTGCGCAGCTTCCTCAGCGCGCGCCCCGACATCGACGTGGTGGGCGACTGCGGCGATCCCCGCGACGCCCTGGCGCGGATCCAGGAGCATCGCCCCGACGTGGTCGTGCTCGACATCACGATGCCGGGCCTGTCCGGGCTCGACCTCCTGCCGCTCCTGCGCAAGGCGGCGCCACGCACGAAGGTGGTCATGCTCACGCACCACGAGGGCGAGAACTTCGTGCAGCAGGCCATCGAGAACGGGGCCGAGGGCTACCTCTCGAAGGACTCCGACCCGAGCGAGTTCGCCCTGGCGATCCTGGCCGTGCAGCGCGGCGACCCGTACGTCTCGCCGCGCGTGGCCTCGGGCCTGGTGCGCGGCCTGCGCGCGGGGGACGGCGCGGGGCCGCGGCGCTCGCGACTGGCCGAGCTGACGCCGCGCGAACGCGAGGTGTTCCAGCTGCTCGCCCTGGGCAAGAGCAACAAGGAGGTCGCGTCGACCCTCGGCATCAGCCTGGGCACGGCCAAGAAGCACCGCGAGAACCTGCAGCGCAAGCTGGCCTGCGGTTCGGCCGCCGAACTCGCGCGCCTGGCGATCCGCGAGGGGCTGCTGGAGGGCTGATCAGACCGCCAGCCGGCCGCGGATCCAGCCGCGGAAGCGCGCGCGCTCGTCGGGCGCGAGCACCCGCCCCCACAGCACGAGCACGAGCGCCACCAGCGCGCTCGCCTTGAGCGCGAGCGCCAGCGGATAGGCGCAGCGGCCCGAGTCCTCGAGCGTGTCCATGCCCAGCGCCACCGCCCCGCCGAGGCTCACGCACGCGAGGATCGCCGCCAGACGCGCGAACTCGAAGCGCACGCCGGCCGAGCGCCGGCTGGCCAGCATCCCGAGGCCCGCCAGCACCGCGAAGGTCGTCAGGGTGGAGATGCCCGCGCCCACCATGCCGAAGCGCGGCACCAGCCAGCCGTAGTTCAGGGTCACGCTCAGGACCACCGCGCACAGGTTCACGAGCACCAGGCGCCCCGTACGCTTGTCCAGGAAGAGCGGGGTCTGCGAGACGTTGTAGAGCGCCCAGAAGACGTAGCCCGTGGCGATGAAGGGCACGACCCGGTAGGCCTCGTGGAACTCCGGCTTGCCGGCCAGCAGGAAGGCCGCCTGACGCCCGAACAGGATCACCCCCAGGCTCACCACCCCGATCGTGAGCACCGCATAGGTGCCCACGCGTGCCACCAGGCGCGCGCGTTCGGCCGGGTCCTCGACCCCGAAGATCCACGGCTGCCAGGTCACGATGAAGGGCCCGAGCACCATGTTCGTGACCAGCATCGCGATCTTGTAGCCGAAGCCATAGACGCCCGCCGCGTCCTGTCCGAGCAGCTCGAGCACGATGCGCCGGTCGCCCTGGTGCAGGAGCAGCTGCAGGATGCCGACCGGCACCAGGGGCACGGCATAGCGCAGGATCGGCCGCAGGACGTCGAGCTGGATGCGCGGCCGCAGGCGCACCATCATCCAGCCCACCAGGCCGGCCGAGGTCAGGACCTCGCCCGCCAGCATGCTGAGCAGGAAGCCGGTCACGCCCAGGCCGAGGAAGCCCATCAGCCACACGTTCATCCCGACCTCGAACACGAGCTTGGCCGTCTGGATCGCGGTGAACGTGCGCGAGCGCTTGAGCGCGAAGAGGTAATAGTTGCCCGAGACCGTCGCGA
Organism: uncultured Planctomycetaceae bacterium; assembly: GCA_964631945.1. Lineage (GTDB taxonomy): Bacteria > Planctomycetota > UBA1135 > UBA1135 > JABFRZ01. The sequence continues at coordinate 30,687 of CAZWAY010000038.1, read as the reverse complement.
GCTGGAACGGCACGAGCAAGAGCAGCAGCGTGCACACGCGCGTGAGCTCCTGGTCCGAGATCACCTCGCCGCGGCCGAGCAGGAGCGGCGTGAGCCACGGCACGAAGACCAGCGCCAGACCGCACAGTGCGAAGGCCGCCAGGAGGATCAGCAGGGTGCAAGAGGTCACCACCGCGGAGCGCGCGCGCTCGTCCTTCTGGTCGTAGTAGAAGCGCACCATCGCGCCGAGCACGTTCTGCCCGAGGATCTGCTGCAGCGCGATGCCCCACAGGTCGGCGTTCTCCTTGACGCCCGCCCCGGCCGTTCCGAGCCAGGCCGTGTAGAACGGGCTCATCCCGATCGAGAGCAGCTGGCGCAGGACCGGGGCCGCGCTGTAGATCGCCGAATGCTTGACCAGCCCCGCCAGGGGGCGATCGGACTTCGCCGCAGGAGGCGTGGACTTCGGGGGGGCGGAGTTCATCCGCGGGGGGGGGAGGATAGCGAGCGACCTGCGGCGGGGCGGGGAGCGCTTTCGTCCGTGCACGGGCGGGCCCTCAACCGGAACCCGCGCCCCCGGGGGAGGATCCGCGCCCAGGACGGGGGGTGTCGGCGTCCCGCGGGCAGGACGAGCGAAGACGACCCCGAGTCCCGATTTCGGGACAAAGGCCCCTTCTCATGGCTTCCCGAGGCTAAATCGGGGCGTCCGTTCCACCCCGCGCCGATCCCAAGGGGGTGCGATCCGGAGCCCCATCGTGAAGCGCATCCTCCTGATCGAAGACGACTCGGGCGCCCAGCTCCTCTACCGCAACCGCCTGACCGACCTCGGCTACGAGGTTGTGGTCTCGCCCACCGGTGCGATGGGCGTGGTGGAGGCCCGCGCGGCGTCCTTCGACCTGTTCCTGGTCGACATCGAGCTCGGCTCCGGCATCGACGGCTACGAGGTCTGCCGGCGCCTCAAGACCATCCCCGGCATCCACAGCGTGCCCGTGGTGTTGATCAGCGGGCGCGTCAAGGCGCAGGAGGATCTGCACCGCGGCTACGAGGCCGGCTGTCAGTCGTTCCTGGTGAAGGGCGACCTGATGCTGCTGGAGGACATCGTGCGCGCCATGCTGCGCATCAAGTCCCTGCAGGACGACCTGGCGCTCCAGAACCGTCTCCTGGAAGAGCGCAACCGGCGCTTCGAGCTCGAGCAGGCGCGCAACGCCGATCTCTCCATGGCCCTCTCCAGTCGCAAGGGCGCGGGCTCGAGCGAGCCTGGCCGCCCCGACGGGATCCTGCTGGTGGACGGCGAGGGCGTGGTGCGCTCGAGCGATCGGGGCGCGCGCGAGCTGCTCGGGCTGGTCGCCGATGGCAAGCACCTGGCGACGCTGGCGCCCGACTCGCGCCTGGAGGCCATCGTGCGCAACGTGCGCAGCGAGCCGCACGAGGCGCTGCGCTTCGAGATCCCGGAACGAGCCGGCCGCATGGCGCGTCAGCTCGTGGCCAGCGTGCACCCCTTCGTGCCCCATCCGGAGCGCGCTGAACCCATCCTGCGCCTGGTGCTGCTCAACGACGCGGAACGCCAGCGCTCGGTCGGCGGCGTGCCGCGGCACGAGGAGAGCCCGGCCCTGCGGCGCGAGTGGGCGCCGCTGGTCGAGGTCGCGCGCGAGGCCTTCCGGCCGTCCGCGCTGCTCGGATCGAGCGCCGCGGTGCAAGAGCTGCGGGCGCGCGTCGCCGAACTCGCGCGCAGCGACGAGCCGATCCTGCTGCGCGGGCCGAGCGGCAGCGGCAAGGCCTTCGTCGCGCGGATCCTGCACTACTCGAGCCTGCGCGCGGGGCCGTTCGTGGCGCTGGCCTGCGGCGCCTTCGGAGAGCGGGAGCTCGAGGCCGAGCTGTTCGGTGGCGGCAAGGAGGCCGGTGCCGGTGTGCCGGATGGAGCCCTGCGCACGGCCCAGGGCGGCACGCTCCTCTTGCAGGACGTCGAGCGCCTGTCCGCGCCGCTCCAGGAGCGCCTGCTGGAGGTGCTCAGCGCGGGTCGTCTGCCGCGTTCGGGCCCACTGGCCAGCGAGCGCGTCGAGGTGCGCGTGCTGGCCGCGACGCGCGCCGACCTCGCGCAGGTCGCGGAACAGGGCGCCTTCTCGCCCGCGCTCGCGCAACGCCTCGCCATGCACACGCTGGTGCTCCCGCCCCTGTCCGCGCGCCGCGCGGACTTCGCCAGCCTGAGCCAGCTCTTCCTCGCGCGTCATGGGCGCTTCGACGGGGCATGCCTGGCCACGGACGCGGCCTGGGTGCTGGAGCAGTACACCTGGTCCGAGAACGTGCGCGGGCTGGAGCGCGCGCTCCAGGAAGCCTGCGAGGCGGCCCGTGGCCCCGAGGTCCAGCTCGACGACCTGCCCCAGGCGCTGCTCGACTGGCACCGCCTGGCGAGCCAAGGCGGGGCGCGCCCACCCAGCGCGCGCCCGCGCGGCAGCGCGCCCGCGCTCGAGCAGGTGCTGGACGAGTTGCTCGCTTCCCTGAGCTCCACCGTCCCGCTGCTCGAGGCGTACGAGCGCCTGGCGCTGCTGCACGCCCTGCGCCAAACGAAGGGCGACAAGCTCGCCGCCGCCCGACTGCTCCAGGTGGGCAAGAGCACCTTCTACCGCAAGCTGAAGGAGCACGGCATCGGCTAGCCCCTGCGGCTGCGCACGCTGCGCGGGCCGTACGTCACTCGAGGCGCGTTCGCACGGTCTGTCCGACCGGTGAGAGCGGCGCCTCGGGCTGCATGCCCGGGTTGTGCAGCCAGGCGCTGACCTCCAGTCCGCGCAGCTCCTCCGGCACGGGCGCCTCCAGCAGCCGGATCGCGCTCGCCCCGCTCGGGAACACGAGCAGGTTCGTGCGTGCGTCGAGCGGTCCACTCCGCACCCAGCTCCCGGTCGGCCGCAGGTAGAGCTCCTCGCCGTCCGCGTCGAGTGCGCGCACGCACAGGTCCACCACCAGCTGGTGGCCCTCGTGCCGCGCGTTCACGCGCAGGAGTCCGGGCGAGACCTCCAGCTCCAGCGCGGGCGTCATCTCGGCTCCCTTGCGCTGCAGGATCGGGAAGGGCTGGTCGGAGGGCTCCTTCGGCCGCCGGCTGGCGCGCGGGACGGGCACGGAGACCAGCGTGAAGTCGCTCAGCGCGCGCAGCAGCTCGCGCTGGCGCAGCGGCGTGTTGCCGACGCGGTCGTAGCGCTCGAGCCAGCCGTTCAGGAAGTCGGCCGGCTCCTCGGTCCCGCTCAGCGTCCCGACCAGCGGCACGATGTAGTCGATGTCGTCCGCCAGGGAGGCGGCCACGTCCACGCGCGTCCGCCCGCGCCAGGAGAACGGCCGCGCGTAGCCCGGCAGGGGCCAGGCGCGGCCCGAGAGATCGAGGACTTCCTTGCGCGAGAGGTATCCGATCGCGCCCGGCCAGGAGGTCAAGATGGTCGCGTCGGCCCCCACGCGATCGCGCAGGTAGACGCCCAGGGTGCGCAGGTGCTCGACCGAGCGGATCTCCTCCAGCAACCCCAGCCGGCCGAAGGGCCGGGGGTAGGCCTTGGCCAGGGCGCCGCGCGGGGTCTGCCAGCTCGTCAGGACCGGCTCGACGTGCAGCGGCCCGATGTCGCCGGGCACCTTGCTGACCAGGAAGGCCGCCACGATGGTCGTGAACAGGAGCAGCCACACCGCGCGCGCGAGCGCCACGTGCTCGTCCATCCACACGCGCAGGCATTCCTGCACGCCCAGGAAGAACAGCGGGAGCGCCGGCACCAGGGCATTCCAGAACGGGAGCTCGTCGCCGCCCGAGAGCACCACCATGCCCCACCAGGCGCTGGCCAATCCGAGCGCGCGCGTGCCCATCGCGCTGGTGCGTCCGGCCACGAGCGACAGGATCACCACCCCGAACAGCAGTCCGAAGCCCGACGAGATCGCGAAGCTCGCCAGGTACTCGGCACCGATGCGCCAGCGCTCGGGATCGAACTCGAGCAGCGGCGCGGAGAAGGGCGAGAGCCAGGCGCCCGTCAACGCCCGGCGCGCGCACGTCCCGGCCACGACGACCAGCAGCGGGAGCGCGTAGGCCCGCCAGCGTGGGGCCCGCCGCGCGTGCTCACCACGCGGTCGCCACAGGCGCTCGCACGCCAGGAGGAACAGGAAGACGCAGCCACCCTCGGGCCGCGTCACGGTCAAGAGCGCCAGGGCCACGGCCAGGGTGCGCCCCCAGCCGCGCTCGAAGGCCAGGAACGCAGCCGACACCAGCAGCATCGCGAAGGCGGCCTCGGTACCGGAGAGCGTCGCGGCCGCGGTGCTCCCGCTGGCGGCCAGCAGGATCGGCGCGATCAGCCCGGCGCTGCGCTTGGGGCTGAACTGGGCCAGCACGACCAGCGTGACGAGCACGCCGAACAGGCCCAGAGCCTGGGTGAAGAGGATCGGCGAGGCGTAGACACGCGCGGCCGCGGCGCTCACGAGCACCCACAGCGGCGAGGGATAGGACTCGACCGGCGCGCCGCCCGGGTTCCACAGCGCCGTGCCCTCGTACACCAGGTTGCGCCCCAGGCGATAGGCGACGTGCGCCATCTCGTAGGGCGCGGCGAAGTCCCCATCGGGGGTCTGGTGGATCGCGAAGGTGTGCGCGACCAGGATCACCAGCGCCAGGAGGACGACCGTTCCGCGGTTCATGCCGAGCCGGGAGTATGCGCGCGCCGGAGCCGTTTACCATACTCCACGAGCCGTGGACGAAGCCGCCCTGGGAGCCGTGGAGGGAGTCGAGCGCGCCGCGCGCGCGTCGGAGGATCGACGCGAGCACACGCTGCAACGGCTCCTGCCCCCGCTCGTGCATCGCCTCAACAACGCGCTGGCCGTGGCGCAGCTCGTCCACGACCTCGCCGACGAGGCCAGCTCCGAGGAGCGCGTGCGCGCCGGGATGGGGCTGGCGACGGTACGCGACACGCTGGAGCGGCTGGCGCTGCACACCCGTGTCGACCCGGGGCCGGAACGCCTGCGGAGCGCCGGGGACGGCCTCTTCCGGGCGCTGGAGTTGCTCTTCCGCCCGCTGGCGAACAGCCAGCGGATCGAGCTCGAGCTGCGGGCGCAGGCCCTACCCGCGAGCGCGGACCGACGGCTCGAGGCGCTGCTGCTCGACCTGTGCGTGGCGCTCGCGTGCGGCGGCGGAGCGCTTCCGGGAGCCGGCCGCCGCCTGCGGCTCGCGGCCGACGTGCACGCTGGCATGGTGCGCCTGCGCCTCTCGGCCGTGGGCTTGCGGCCGACGCCCGCGGCGCTGTCGGTCCTGACGGAACTCGCGGCCCTGGCGCGCTGCGGTGGCTGGAGCTTCGTCTCGCGCTGCCGTCCCGCCGCGCTGGCCCTGCGCTTCGGATTCCCCGCACCCGGCGCGACGCCGCAGCCCCATCCGCCCGTCCGCAGCGCGCGCGCGCAGCGCGTCCTCTTGCTCCACGGCGCCGGCGCGGTGCGTGAAGAGCTCGCCATGCTGCTGCGCGAGGCCGGTCACACGGTCACCGAGGCCTCCGAGGAGCCGCGTCAGGGCGCCTTCGATCTCGCCCTGCTCGAGCAGGCTCCCGCGCGCGACGATTCCGAGCTGTTCGCGCGGCTCCAGGCGCGTCTCGCCGGCCGGGTCGAGTGGCTGACTCCCGGACTGCCACCCGGCGAGATCCTGCGACGCGTCCAGGTGTGAGCCGGAGCGCGCCGGGCTCGGCTAGGCCGTGACCTGCACGACGCGCCGCTCGGCCAGGGCGGCCGTGACCAGCGCCTCGACGTCCAGCCGGGCCTCGGCCGCGAGGCAGTCGGCCAGGCGGCCGCGGATCACGGGGTGCTCGGGCTGGAACACCGTGCAGCAGTCGGGTTCGTTCTCGATCGAGAGCGCGAAGGTCCCGATGCGCCGCGCCAGCGCGATCGTCTCGGACTTGTCGAAGCCGACCAGCGGCCGCAGCACGGGCAGCTCACCGGCCTCCTCGATCAGCGCCAGGTTCTCGAGCGTCTGGCTGGCCACTTGTCCGAGACTCTCGCCCGTCACGACCGCGCCGGCGCGCTCCTCACGCGCCAGTCGGCAGGCGATGCGCTGCATCATGCGTCGGTACAGCACCGTGCGATAGGGCGGCGGGGCCTCGTCCTTGATGGCCAGCTGGATCGCGGCCAGGGGCGCCAGCACCAGCCGAGTGCGCGGCTGGAAGCGCGCCAGCGAGCGCGCCAGGCCTTCGACCTTGCGCTCGAAGCCCTCGCCGACCCACGGCCGCGAATGGAACGAGAGCAGCACCACCTCGCAGCCGCGCTTCATGGTCATCCAGGCCGCGACCGGCGAGTCGATGCCGCCCGAGAGCAGCACGAGCGCGCGTCCCACGCTGCCCGTCGGCAGCCCGCCGGCACCGGCCAAGCGCGCGGCGAAGGCGTAGCTCGTGCCGCTGCGCACGTGGATGCCGAGCTGGAGCTCGGGCTCGTCGAGATCGACCAGCACGCGCTGCACCAGCTCGGCCGGCAGACGCTCGGCCACGTAGCGGTCGAGCTGGGGCGAGGTCAGGGGGAAGCGCTTGTCGGCGCGCTTGGTGCTCACGCGGAAGCGCACCGGACGTCCGGGCGGGTACGCCTCGAGCGCTTCGCGCAGCACCTCGTGCGCCACGGCCGCGATGGCCTCGGGTGTGCTGGGCGCGCCGCGCGCGACCGAGAGCGAGGAGCACCCGAAGACGTCCTGCAGGCGGCGCGCGACTTCACGCACGCGGCGCGTGGGGCGCACCACGATCAGGCCGTGCTCGCGCTCGATCTTCACCTCGGGATCGAGCTCGTCCAGGGCCGCGCGCGCGTTGCGCATCAGGACACGCTCGAACTGGATGCGGTTGCGGCCCTTGAGCCACAGCTCGCCGTAGCGGGCCAGCACGACCGGCAGGACGTCCGTGCTCACGCGTGCAGCTCGCCCGCCAGCGCGCACAGCGCTTCCAGCGCGGCCTCGATCTCCGCCGCGCGGGTCGCGCGCGAGAGCGACAGACGCAGGACGCGCTTGGCGTGCGCCTCGTCCAACCCGAGCGCCAGCAGGGCCGGCGAGGCTCCACCCTTCTTGGCCTGACAGGCACTGCCGACGCTGGCGAAGATCCCGCGCGCCTCGAGGTGGTGCTGCCAGACCTCGGCCGGCGGTCCGGGCAAGAGCACGGGGCAGATGGACGGCACGACACCCTCGCTGCCGGCCGGCTCCAGGAGCTCGGCCCCGGCCAGGCGCGCGAGCCCGTGCCGGAGCTGCGCGCGCCGTTCGGCGAGCTGCGCGCGCGTGCCGTCGAGGTCGCGCTCGACCCGCTCCGCGGCGCGTCCCAGGCCGACGATCCCGGCCACGTTCTCGGTGCCCGAGCGCAGACCCTGTTCCTGTGCGCCGCCGAAGAAGAGCGGTCGCGGACGCACGCCGGGCGCGAGCACCAGCGCTCCGGCGCCCTTGGGGCCGTGGAACTTGTGCGCGCTCAGCGCCAGGCTGTGCACGCCGAGCTCTTCCAGCGAGACCTCGAGCTTCCCGATGGCCTGCACCGCGTCGGTGTGGAGCAGGGCCTGGGGCGCGCTGGCCCGCACCAGGCGCGCCAGGCGTGCGAGCGGGTAGATCGTGCCGAACTCGTTGTTCACCAGCATCTGCGCCACCAGCACCGTGTCGGGGCGCAGGCTGGCGCGCGCGTGCTCGAGGTCGAGCCCGCCGTGCGCGTCCAGGCGCAGGCTCTCGAGCTCGAAGCCTTCCTCGACCAGGGCGCGCGCGGCATCGCGCACGCAGGGATGCTCGCTGGGCCCGATCAGGACGTGCCGGCCGCGACGCGCCTGGGCGCGCGCGAGTCCCAGCACGGCCAGGTTGTTGGCCTCGGTTCCGCCCGAGGTGAACACCACGCTCTCCGGCGCGGATCCGACCAGGCGCGCCACGCGCCGGCGCGCCTCCTCGAGGGCGCGCGCGGCGTGCACGCCGAGGGCGTGGCGCGAGGAGGGATTGCCGAACTCCTCGGCCAGGAAGGGCGCCATCGCCGCGCGCACCTCCTCCGCCAGCGGGGTGGTGGCGGCGTGATCGAGGTAGACGAATTCGGACGGGGTCGAGGCCATGGGCTGCGCGAGCATAACCCGGCGTACTCAGCCGCCGGCCGTTCCGACTGGCGCGCGCGGATCCATCGCGCCCAGCGGCACGCTGGTGACGCGCCCGCGTTCGACCACGACCTCGACGTCGCGCGCGGCCGACCCGGCCCGCAGGTGCACGAGGTAGCGGCCCGCCGGCAAGAGCTCGACGCGGAAGCGGCCGCCGGGATCGGTCACGACCGGCGGCCAGAGCTGGGGCTCGCCGACCGCGTCGCGTGCCTCGAGCGCGCCGACCCGCACCAGCGCCCCGGCCAGCGGCCGGCCCTCGGCTTCGTTGAGCTCGCCCGCCAGGGCGCCGACGTCGAGTGTGAGCTCGAAGGCCGCGCGGTTCGCGCCGACCTCGCTCGTGCCGCGCGCCAGGACCGGCCAGGATCCGCCGCGCGCCCAGGGCGGCAGCACCTCGACCTCGTAGCGCGCCAGCACCAGCTGGTCGAACTCGAAGGAACCGTCCGCGCCGGTCGTGGCGCGCCGTTCCGTGGCGCCCGCCAGCAGCGCGGTGTCGGGCGCGGGTCGCAGCAGCACTTCGAAGCCCTGCAGCGCGGGCGCCTCGGCGCTGGCAAGCGCCTCGGGCAGACGCACGCGACCCGCGAAGGCCCCGCGCTCGATCTCGGGCAGCGCCGGCAGCGGCGGCAGCGGTGCGGCGAGCTCCCAATCCTGCTCGCCCGCGGCCGGCAACTCGAGCGCGAAGGTCCTGGGCGGTGCCGAGGGATGGGTGAGCAGCACGCGGTACGTGCCCGGCGCGAGGCCCGCCAGTGCGAAGCGCCCCTGCTCGTCGGTGTAGCCGTGGTACAGCGGCGGGGTGGAGCGGGGCTCGCTGACGTCCAGGTCGTCCTCGCCTGGGAGCAGCGCGAAGAAGGCCTCGACCGCGGCGCTGCCGTCGCTCGCGCGCACGCGTCCGCGGAGTTCCAGCGTGCCGCGTTCGAGCTCGAGCGGTGCGAGCTCGGGCGCGAGCGCCATCTCGGCCCCGAACAGCGCGTCGTCCGCGGACTCCGGCCGCTCGAAGTAGAAGGCCAGCGCGAGCGCGAGGAAGAGCGCGAGCGCGAGGACCACCGGTAGGTGCTTCACGCCGGGCCTCCGCCACCCAACAGTCGCTCGCCATCCATTCGAGCGCCATCCATTCGATCCAGGGCGTCGGCTCCGGCCAGGATCTCGGCGCGCAGCTCGGCGCAGGGGCCGAACTCGGCGCACTCGAGGCGCTCCAGCCCCGCGCGGAACGAACCCAGATTGCGGGCGCCCTCGTTGCGGTAGGCCAGCCAGCGCACGCCGAGGTGCAGGCGATCGCAAAGCCGCACGAAGCGCGCCGCGCGCGTCTCCTGGGCCTGGAACTCCTGGAAGCGCGCGGCCGCCAGGGCCGAGAGCGGCGGCAGCAGGAGCTCGGCGGCGCGCCGCTCGCCCGCGGCCTTGGCACCCGGGGGCAGGCACTCGGCCGCCGTCCTGGGCAGATCGGTGAGCAGCGCCTCGGGCGCATCGTGGAGCACCGCCAGGCTGACCGCATGGTCCACGTCCAGCGCCGGCTCGAGCCGTGGCCCGAGGGCCAGCACGACCAGCGCCGTGCCCAGCGAGTGGGCCGCGACCGTCTCCGGTGCGGGCACGCCGGCCAGCAGCCAACCGGTCCGCGGCAGGCGATCCAGGGCGAGCAGCGGCGTCAGCGCGGAGAGGATGGACACGGGCGGGGCGGCTCGGATTGTTGGGCGGCGGGGCGGCCTCTATACTGCTCGGTTCTCTCGGCGGACACGAGAAGTCTCGGCCCCCTTCCATGCTCCTGCGCCTGCGTTCCACGCCCAGCCCCTCCGACCTGGAGGCCCTCCAGCGGGTGGCCGGCCAGCGCGGCTACGCGCTGCGCCCGCTCGACCGCCGCGGCCTGCTGGTCGAGCTCGAGCGCCAGTCCGCGCGGCCGGACCCCGGCGACCGCGCGGCCTTCGAGGACCTGGCCTGCGTGGCGAGCGTGCTGGACGCGAGCGACGCGCCCGAGCTCGGCGAGCGCACCAGCGGGCGCGAGGACACCATCCAGCGCATCGGTGAGGCGGCCTTCGGCGGCCCGTTCGTGTCGCTGATCGCGGGGCCGTGCGCGGTCGAGGACGAGGCGCGCCTGCTCGAGATCGCGCGCGCCGTGCACGCGGCGGGGGCCACGCTGCTGCGCGGCGGGGCCTTCAAGCCGCGCACCTCGCCCTACTCCTTCCAGGGCAGCGGGCGCGAGGGTCTGGAGCGCCTGGCGCGCGTGGGCGCGGCGGTCGGACTGCCGGTCGTGAGCGAGGTCCTCGATCCGCGCGACGTGGAGCTGGTGGCGGGCGTGGCCGAGGTGCTGCAGGTCGGCGCGCGCAACATGGCGAACTTCGCGCTCCTGTCGGAGGTCGCGCGCAGCCAGAAGACCGTGCTGCTGAAGCGCGGCCTCGCCGCCACCGCGCGCGAGTTCCTGCTGGCGGCCGAGCACGTGCTGGCGCGCGGCAACGGGCGCGTGCTCTTGTGCGAGCGCGGCGTGCGCGGCTTCGATGGCGTCACGCGCTACGTGCTCGACGTCGGCACGATCGCGCACCTGAAGCGTGCCACGCACCTGCCGGTGATCGTGGATCCCTCGCACGCGGCCGGGCGCGCCGAGCTCGTGCTGCCCCTGGCCAAGGCCGGCCTGGCGGCCGGCGCCGACGGCCTGATGATCGAGGTCCACCCGCAGCCCAACGAGGCGCGCTCGGACGGTGCCCAGGCCGTGTCGCCCGCCGACTTCGCCGAGATCGCGCGCGCCGCGGCGGCACTGGTGCGCCTGGACGGCCGGCGCGTGGTCACGGGTCGCGCCCCGGAACCCGCGCGCAAGAACGGCGAGGAGGTGCGCTCGTGAGGCAGCGTTACGTCGCGGGCAACTGGAAGCTGAACCTCGAGCGTCGCTCGGTGCAGGCGCTGTGCGCGGCCCTGCGCGAGCACGTCGGCACGCGCCGCGCGCCGCGCGTCGGCGTGGCACCGCCCTTCGTGTACCTGGCCGAGGTGGCCGCGGCCCTGGCCGGCAGCCCGGTCCGGGTGGGCGCGCAGGACGTCAGCGAGCGCACGTCGGGCGCCTTCACGGGCGAGGTCTCGGCCACGATGCTGAAGGACGTGGGCGCGAGCTTCGCGATCGTCGGGCACTCCGAGCGCCGGCACGTGTACGGCGAGAGCGACGAGCTCACCCAGGCCAAGCTCCAGCGCGCGCTCGCGGCCGGGCTCGAGGTCATCCTGTGCGTGGGCGAGACGCTGGAAGAGCGTCAGGCCAAGCGCACCGAGGCGGTCGTGGCGCGCCAGCTGACGCGCGGACTCGCGGGCGTGGCGCGCGGCGATCTCGCGCGTGTGACCCTGGCCTACGAGCCGGTGTGGGCCATCGGCACGGGCCAGAACGCCTCCCCCGAGCAGGCCAGCCAGGTGCACCAGTACCTGCGCGGCGTGCTCTCGGGCCTGTACGACGAGGCCGCCGCCGAGGCGCTGTGCATCCAGTACGGCGGCAGCGTCACCCCCAACAACGCCGCGTCGATCCTGGGCGCCCCCGACGTGGACGGGGCCCTGGTGGGCGGCGCCTCCTTGAAGAGCGAGACCTTCCTCCCGATCATCGACGCGGCCCCGCGCTAGCCCGGCCCCGAGAATCCCATGCTCGAAACCGTCCTCTACATCTTCTTCGTCGTCGCCGCGATCATCCTGATCGTCGTCATCCTGCTGCAGGAGGGCCGTGGCGGTGGCTTCGGCCAGGCGCTGGGCGATCACGGCCAGCAGACCTTCGGCGTGGGCGCGAAGGGCATCAACCGCTTCACCTTCTACGTGGCCGCGGTCTTCATCGGGAGTGCGGTCGCGCTGCACTACATCAACCGCAGCGAGAGCTCACGCTCGGTGCTGGACGCGACCATCACGCCCGCCGATCCCACGCAGATACCGAAGTAGCGGGGAGCCACCCCATGCTGCGCTCGATGACGGGCTTCGGGGCCGCCTCGAGCGAGGCCGAGCCGGACACGGCGCTGCGGGTCGAGGTGCGCTCGGTCAACCACCGCCACCTGGCGCTAAAGCTGCGCCTGCCGGAGGCCCTCGGCGCGCTCGAGCCCGAGATCGAGGCGCGCATCCGCGCGAAGTGCGAGCGCGGGTCGGTGAGCGTGTCGTTCACCAGCGAGCGGCGCGGCGGCGCCGGGCGGGCGCGCCTGGACCACGACCTCGCGCGCCACTATCGCGACGAGCTACTGGCGCTGGCGCAGGAGCTCGAACTCGCGCCGGCGCCCGCGCTCGACACGCTGGTGGCCCTGCCCGGGGTGGTGACGACGGATCTGGCCGGCGCCGAGGGCGAGGACCTGCACGCGGCCGCGCTCGAGCTGCTGGAGCAGGCGCTCGAGAGCATGCTGGCCATGCGCGCGAGCGAGGGGCGGGCCCTGGCCGCCGACCTGCGCAAGAACGCGCGCGCCCTGACCCAGCTGGCCGGGCGCATCGAGAAGCGCATGCCGCGCGTCGTGCGCGCGCACCACGCCGCCCTGGCGAAGCGTGTGCAGGCGCTGCTGGGCGGTCAGACCCCCGTGGCGCGCGCGGACCTCGCGCGCGAGATCGCGCTGCTGGCCGACAAGCTCGACGTGTCCGAGGAACTCACGCGCCTGGCGAGTCACCTGGAGCAGTTCGAGGGCTTCCTGGAGAAAGGCGGCCGCGTCGGCCGGTCACTCGACTTCCTGGTGCAGGAGATCTTCCGCGAGGTGAACACGATCGGCTCCAAGTGCTCCGATGCCACCGTGGCGCACTGGGTGGTCGAGGCCAAGGTCCAGGTCGAGCGCCTGCGCGAGCAGGTCCAGAACGTCGAGTAGCCATGGCGCTCCCGCGCGGCACGATGCTGGTCGTCTCGGGCCCGTCGGGTTCGGGCAAGAGCACGATCTGCAAGCGTCTGCTGAACGACCCGCGCGTGGAGTTCTCGGTCAGCGCCACCACGCGCGCGCCGCGCCCGGGCGAGGTCGACGGACGCGACTACCACTTCCTGGACAAGGCCCACTTCCGGACCGAGATCGAGCGCGGCGCCTTCATCGAGTGGGCCGAGGTGCACGGCAACCTGTACGGGACACCGCGCGCTCCCATGGAGGAGGCCCTGGCGGCCGGCAAGGTCTTCCTGCTCGAGATCGACGTACAGGGCGGGGCCCAGCTCAAGGCCCTGGGATTGCCGGGCGTGTACGTCTTCATCGCGCCGCCCGACCTGCCCAGCCTGCGCGCGCGGCTCGTGCGTCGCGGCACGGACACGCCCGAGGTGGTCGAACGGCGCCTGGCCAAGGCCCAGGAAGAGATGCGCGCGCGCGAGCGCTACGATCACGTGGTCGTGAATTCGGACCTGGAGCGGGCGGTGGAGGATGTGCGGCGCGTGGCCGGACTGGGCGCGCAGCCCACGGAGCGCGGGCGATGACTCGCATCCTGCTGGCCGCCGGAGCCTCGGCCGCGCTGCACAAGGCCTGCGACCTGGCCAGCACGCTGGCCCAGGACGGACACGAGGTGCGCGCGCTCTTGACCCCGCGCGCGTCCGAGCTGGTGCGCCCGCAACTGTTCGAGGCCTTGACCGGCCAACCGGCCTACGTGAGCGAGTTCGGCGCGGCGCGGCGCGCCGGCATGGACCACATCGAGCTCGCGCGCTGGGCCGAGGTGTTCCTGGTGGCGCCCGCCACCGCCGCGCTGGTGGCGCGCCTCGCGCTGGGCCTGGCCGACGACCTGGTCACGACCGTGGCCCTGGCCCTGGCGCCGGGCGTAAAGCGCCTGCTCTGCCCGGCCATGAATCCGCACATGCTGGCGGCGGCGCCGGTGGCGCGGAACCTCGCCCAGCTCACGCGCGACGGGTGGCGGGTGGTCGAGCCCGGGGCCGGGCGCCTGGCCTGTGGCGACGAGGGCCGCGGCCGGCTGGCGGAGGTGGACGAGATACTCGCCGCGCTGCGCGCCACGCTGGGCTAGGAATGGCCTCCCTGAAGCGGAATTCGGGCCAGAGGCGAGTGCTCGTCACGGCCGGGCCGACGCGTGAGCACGTCGACCCCGTGCGCTACCTGAGCAACGAGTCGAGCGGGCGGATGGGCTTCGAACTGGCGGCCGCCGCCGCCCGAGCCGGGGACCGGGTCACGCTGGTGGCCGGGCCCGTGCACCTCCCGACGCCGCCGGGCGTCGAGCGCCTCAACGTGGTCAGCGCGCGCGAGATGCTGGCGGCCACCCGGCGGGCCTTCCAGGCGGCCGACGTGCTGTACATGTGCGCGGCCGTGGCGGACTGGCGTCCCCGTCGCAAACGTGCTGGCAAGTGGCGCAAGGAGAAGGAATCAAAGGAAGTCGCAACGATCGAGCTGGTGCGCAACACGGACATCCTGGCGACCCTGGCGGGGCGCAAGGGGGCCCGGCTGGTGGTCGGCTTCGCGCTCGAGACCGGGCGCGGAGAGGCGCGCGCGCGGGCCAAGCTGCGCCGCAAGGGGGCCGACTACATCGTGCTCAACGACGCGCGCGCCCTGGGGGCACTGCGCACGAGCGTGACCATCCTCGGGCGCGACGGCTCGCGCCGGCGACTCGTCGGGCGCAGCAAGCGCTCGGTGGCCGAGGCCCTCGTGCGCCTGCCCGTGCCGCGGGCCGCGCGGCGCGGATAGGGGCCCCAAGAAACAGGCCGATTCCGGGAGCCGAGACGCTATGTTTCGCCACCGCGGGGACGCCCCCACGGTGGAGGCGCATCCACCGCTCCACCCCGATGTCCGGCAGCACGGAGAAGAAGCACAAGCGTGCCCGCTCGCGCGGGGCGGGGCTCTTCGAGCGGCTCGGTCTCGGCCGCGAGGGCGCCGTCCAGAGTGAGACGGCCCAGCACATCCAGGAGATGAAGGGCCTGCTGGCCCTCGGGCTCGGGCTGTGGCTGCTGGTCTCGCTGATCAGCTACGAGCACCCCGTCGAGGCGGCCGAGGGCGGGAACTGGGGCGGACAGGCGGGCAGCTACGTGGCCGGGTGGGCCTTCTCCTTCCTCGGCTGGAGCGCCTATTCGCTGGCCCTGCTGGCCCTGGCCTGGGGCGTGGTGCTGGTGGCGCGCAAGGCCATCTCGCTGCCCTGGGTGAGAGTGCTCGGAAGCGCTTGCTTCCTGAGCGCCTCTGCGTTTCTCTTCCAGCTCGCCGCGGACGGCCGCGGCCTCGATCTGCCCTACGGGCCTGGCGGGTACTTCGCGCTGGAGCTCGTCGGGCCGGGGACGCACGGACAACACGTGCCTCCCGTTCTCGTGGAGAAGCTCGGGCGTCCCGGGCTCTGGATCCTGCTAGTCCTCTCGACCCTCATTTCCTTCATGCTTGCGACCGAAATGGCCTTCTATCCTGCTGCTCTCGCGTTCCGGGACTGGATCTCCGAGCGCCAAGGCAAGGGAGGCGAAAGCGCTCCCGCGGCGATCCTCGGTTGGCTGAGGAGGTTCTTCGTCGGCCTGTGGAGCTTCCTGCGCGGCGCGGATCTGGACGAGGGCTCGGCCACGGCCGTGCTCGTCCCGTCCGCTCCGGCCACGCGCAAACGGGCCCGTGCGAGTCCGGAGTCTCCGCCCGCGGAGACGCCCGTACCCGCGGAGCTCGTCGCGGAAGACGACGACGAGGACTTCACCAGCGACGACGTCGACTGGGTCGACGACGACGATGACGACGACGACGACGACAAGGACGACAAGGACAAGGACGACACCGCCAAGGACGACGACGACGACGGCGACGAGCCCGGCGAGGACTACGACGCCGATCTCGACGACTGGAACCAGGCCACAGATGGGGCGGGGGCCGAGCCGGCCGAGCTGGAGCCCGTGCGGGCTGCGGCCGTGCGCTCGGCCCCGCTGGCGCTCGAGCCGCCCACCCCGCCGCCGGGCGACTGGCGCCTGCCGCCGCTCGAGTTGCTCGAGCCGGCGGGGGCCTCGAGTCCCGACGACGAGCGCGCGATCGAGACCCAGGCCCGGCGCCTGGAGAACGCGCTGCGCTCGTTCCGCGTCGAGGCCACGGTGGTGGCGGCCAAGGTCGGGCCCGCCGTGACGCTGTACGAGCTGGAAGTGGCCGAGGGCACGCGCCTGAACAAGGTCACGCAGCTCAGCCAGGAGATCGCCGCGGCCCTGCGCGCCAAGTCCGTGCGCATCATCGCCCCGATCCCCGGCAAGTCCACGATCGGCATCGAGGTCCCCAACGAGAAGCGCCGCGTGGTGCGCCTCTCGGAGCTGGTGACCCAGCGCGCCTACGACAAGAAGTTCATGGCCCTGCCGCTGTTCCTCGGGATGGATGCCGAGGGCGACGCGATCGTGGAGGACCTCTCGCGCATGCCGCACCTCCTGATCGCCGGCACGACCGGCTCGGGCAAGTCGGTGTGCATCAACGGCATCCTGGTGAGCCTGCTCTTGACGCGCTCGCCCCACGACGTGCAGCTGATCCTGGTGGACCCCAAGATGGTCGAGCTGCAGATGTTCGCCCAGGTGCCGCACATGATGCTGCCCGTGGTGAGCGACATGCGCCAGGCGACGAACGTGCTCCTGTGGGCGGTCGACAAGATGGAAGGCCGCTACGAGCTGTTCCAGCGCGCCGGCGTGCGCAACATCAAGGGCTACAACGCGCTCGGCGAGGACGGCCTGAAGCAGCGTCTCGGGGACCAATTCGACGCAGAGCGCACCCCGCGCCACGTCCCGTACATCGTCATGGTCATCGACGAGATGGCCGACCTCATGATGGCCTCCAAGAAGGAGGCCGAGCTCTCGATCACCCGCCTGGCGCAGAAGTCGCGCGCCGTGGGCATCCACGTCATCGTCGCCACCCAGCGGCCCTCGACCGACGTGATCACCGGCGTCCTGAAGGGCAACCTGCCCTGCCGCATCGCGTTCCAGGTCGCGAGCAAGGTCGACAGCCGCGTGATCCTCGACCAGATGGGCGCGGAGAAGCTGCTCGGTCAGGGCGACATGCTCTACACGCCGCCGCAGAGCTCGCAGGTCAAGCGCGTGCAGGGCGCGCTGGTCGAGGACCACGAGATCCAGGGCGTGGTCGACTTCATCACCCAGTCGTCGGTGCCGACCTTCAGCCAGGAGCTGATCCAGTCCGCCACCGGCCAGCGCTCCGCCACGGATGCGGGCGACGGCGCCGAGCAGGACGACCTGTTCGACGAGGCCGTGCGCATCATCCTCAAGTCGAAACGCGGCTCGGCCAGCTTGCTCCAGCGGGCGCTCGCCATCGGCTACACGCGCGCCACACGCCTGCTCGAGCTGATGGCGGCCGAGGGCATCGTCGGCGAGTTCAAAGGCAGCAAGGCGCGCGAGGTGCTGATGACGCTCGAAGACTGGGAGCGCATGCAGGCCGACAGCCCGCGCTCCGCCCGACCCACGGGGAGCGCCCAGGAAATCACCCATGACTGACCGCACCCGCAACGAGAAGGCCTTTTCGCAGGACATCGCCGGCTTCGTGTTCATCCTGCTGGGAGGATTCGCGGCCGTGTCGATCGTGCTGTTCCTGCGCGGGCAGGCGCCGAACGAGCGCGTCAGCGCCTTCACCTGGCCGGTGGTCGGACTGGTGGACCTGCTCGGTTCCAGCGCGGGGTTGCTCCTCAGCGGAGGGTTGGCCGCGCTCGGTTCGGCGCTGTTCCTGCGCACGGGCGCCTTCGCGCCCTGGCGGCCGCTGGCGGCCCTCACCGCCGCCGCGCTGGGCTTTGCCCTGATCCTGGGCGCGGTGGAGAGCGGCGGCGCGCTGGGCGCCTGGCTGCCGGGCCTGCTGGCGGGCTTCGCCGGACGCGCGCTCGGCGCGGTCCTCGGCCTGGCGCTGGCCTGGCTCGGCTGGACGCTCTTCTTCGCGGCGCGCTCGGAACGCATGAGCACGGCCGAGACCGTGCAGCGCCTGGGGCTCTCCGCGCGCCACGAATCCGCGGCGGGGGTTTCGCCGGCCGAGGCCGCCCTGCTGGTCACCGAGCCGCGCACGATGCCCGTGCGACGCGAGGAAGCTCGGCCCGTTCGGGTCGAGACCCTCCGGCCCTTCCCTCCGGCCCCGGAGACGCCGGCGGCCGAGTCGCGCCGGAAGCGGGCCGAGGGCAGCGCGGCTCCGCTCACCGCGGCGGCCCGCCCGTTCACGGCGCCGGCGGCGGTTCCGCGCACGGCTCCCCGCACGACCGACAAGCTCGCGGACGATTCCGCGCAGGCCACCTTGTCCCCGGCCCCGCCGGCGCCGTCGTGGGAGCAGGAACTGGCCGACGAGCCGGAGCCCTTCGGCGCGGAGGCGTCCGAGCTGGCGTCGGACGAGTCGGATGAGGCCGACGAAGCCGGCGAGACCGACGAGAGGGTCGAGGCCGACGACCTCGAGACGGCCGAGGGCCTTGCCGCCGGCCTGGCCGCGGAGTTCGAACTCGAGGCGGCCTTGGCGGAGACGGGTGCAGCCCAGGAGGACGAGACAGACGAGACAGACGGAGCCGACGTCGAGGACGAGCAGAGCGGCGCCTCTGGATCCGGCGCGGAACCGGCTCGATCCGCGGGGGCCACCCCGGGTGCCTCGTGGGAGCAGGTCGGGCTCTTCGACGAGGCCGAAGACGAGGACGAAGAAGAGCCGGCGAGGGATCCCGCGCCGGCCCATCCGGTGAAGGTCGAGCTCACGCCGAGCTTCGACTTCGATTCGGCCGAACCCGAGCGGCGGGTGCACGAACCCGAGCCCGTCGAGGATCCTTTCGCGGCCGAGCAGGCCTCCGTGGAGGCACCCCACGCTTCGCCGCGGGCGACGGACCCGCTCGAGCTCCAGCCCGTGCGCGCCTCCGCCGCGGCGCCGCGGACGGCGCCGCCCGCGACGCCGGCGCCCGTCGCTCCCGACGAGAGCGAGGACGCCTTCGCCCAGCTGGTGTTCGAGGCCGGCTGCGCGATCCTCGAGCAGAAGCGCGTGGCCGTCTCGATGCTCGAGCGCCGCTTCCAGATCGATTTCGACAAGGCTTGTCGGGTCCTGGACGAGCTGCAGGAGGCCGGCCTGATCGGCCCGTACATCGGCGGCCGCACGCGGGATATACTCCTCACCCGCGAAGAGTGGCTGGCCCACGCCCCGCACGCGTCCTAGGCGTCCGGGCCTCCCTGGACGGCTTCCGCCAGGCGCTGGCGCGGGACCGTACATCGTGAGCGCACCGACCACCGTCTCCCTCGTGCACCTGGGTTGCGCGCGCAACCTGATCGACTCCGAGGTCATGCTGGCGCGCATGGCCGAGCAGGGTTGCCGTGTGTCGGGCGCGCTCGAGGACGCCGACGTCGGCATCGTCAACACCTGCTCGTTCATCGGGCCGGCGCGCGCCGAGTCCGAGGGCGCGATCCGCGACCTGATCGAGCGCAAGCAGCGCGGCGAGCTGCGCGCCGTGGTGGTGGCCGGGTGCCTCGTGCAGCGCTACCGCCACGCGCTCGTCAGCCGCTTCCCGGAGGTCGATCTCTTCGCCGAGATCTCCGACTACCGCGCCCTGGCCGAGGCCGTGCGCGACCTCGGGCGCACGCGCCAGGGGCCGCGTTACCTGGCGGCCGGCGGTCTGCGCGAGCCCGAGCGCGAGGGCGCGCGCCTGCTGGCCACCCCGGGCTCCTACGCCTACCTGCGCATCTCGCACGGCTGCGACCACACGTGCGCGTTCTGCGCCATCCCCGCCATCCGTGGGCCGCATCGCTCCAAGCGCCCCGAGGCCGTGCTGGACGAGGCGCGCGAGCTGATCGGGGCGGGCGTGAAGGAGCTCGTGCTGGTGGCCGAAGACTCGACCGCCTGGGGGCGTGACTTCGGCAGCGAGCTGCCGGCCCTGGTCGAAGCCCTGGCCGAACTCGAGGGGCCGCACCGCGTGCGCATCATGTACGCCTATCCGCACCACTTCCCGTGGGGGCTCGTGCCACTGCTGCGCGACCACCCGAGGGTGCTGAAGTACCTCGACATCCCGGTGCAGCACGCCGCCACGCCCGTCCTGCGCGCCATGCGCCGCGCCGGCAGCGGCGAGGCCGTGCGCACGATCCTGGCGCGTCTGCTCGACGAGGTCCCCGGCATCACGCTGCGCACGACGCTCCTGCTCGGCTATCCCGGCGAGACCGAGGAGGACGTGGAGGAGCTGCTCGAGTTCGTGCGCACCTACCGCCTGGGACGGCTGGGCGCGTTCCCGTACTCGCCCGAGGAGGGCACGCACGGCGAGTCGCTGCCCGGGCGCGTGCCCGAGGACGTCGTGGAGCGGCGCCTCGCGGCCCTGTTCGCGGTGCGCGACGAGGTCCTGCGCGCGAGCCAGGCGGCGCTGGTCGGCAGCACGCTGGAGGTCCTGGTGGACGAGCTGCACGGCGAGCGCGCGCTCGCGCGCACGGCCATGGACGCGCCCGAGGTCGACCTGGTGGCCGAGGTGCAGGCATGCCAGGCGACCGTGGGCGAGCGCATCCCGGTGCGGGTCGAGGGCCTCGATTCCCAGTCGAACCTCGTCTGTCGTCCGCTCGCTGGCGCGCGCGCGCAGGGGCGGCGTCCGTGAGCGAGGGCGTCTTCGCCCACTGGCCGAACCGCATCACCCTGCTGCGATTCGTCGGCTCGCTCGTGCTGTTCCTGATCCTCTCGCTGGTGGGGGAGGAGCTCGACCAGAGCAGGCTCTACGCGGGTCTGGCCTTCTGGCTGTTCATCGTGATCGCCGCCACCGACTACCTGGACGGCTACCTCGCGCGGCGCGGCAACCTCGTCACCAGCTTCGGACGCATCGCCGACCCGTTCGTCGACAAGGTGCTGGTGATCGGCGCGATGGTGTACCTGGCGGTGCTCGACTGGTCGCACCACTGGTTCCCGGCCTGGATCGTGGTGGTGGTGGTGGCGCGCGAGTTCCTCGTGACCGGCATCCGCGGCTACGTCGAGAGCCAGGGCCTGGCCTTCCCCGCCGATTGGTTCGGCAAGGTCAAGATGATCGTGCAGTGCATCGCCATCGGGGTGGCGCTCGGGATCCCGGCCTTCGACTGGCCCGCGCCGCTGCGCGCGTTCCTCGACGGGTCGGCCTACGCCTTCGTCTATGGCACGCTGCTCACCTCGGTGGGCTCGGGCACGTCCTACGTGCTCAAGACGCGCCGGCTGCTGCTGGAGGGCAAGGCCGCGTGAACCGGCTCAAGCTCGGCATCGTCTCGTTCGGCTACCTCGGCCTGTCGCCGGTGGCACCGGGTACGGCCGGGACCCTGGGCGGCGTGGCCCTGGCCTGGCTCCTGGCGCGGACCCAGCACTTCTTCTTCTGGAGCGTGCTCGCCGGGCTCGTCCTGTACGCCGTCGGCCGCTCGCTCGGCGAGTGGTCCGAGCGCTACGCGGGCCGCAAGGACCCGGGCTTCTTCGTGGTCGACGAGGTCATCGGCTACCTGGTGACCTGCCTGTGGACCCAGGGTCCGAGCGCGCTGACCCTCGCCGTGGCCTTCTTCCTGTTCCGCTTCCTCGACGTGGTCAAGCCGCCGCCCGCGCGCGCGCTGGAGCGCATGGGAGGTGGCGACGGGATCCTGCTCGACGACGTGATGGCCGGGCTGTACGGGCTGGCCGTGATGGCCGTGCTGCGACTCGCACTGCCCGAGGCGGGTTGGGCGAGCGCGCCATGAAACCGGGCGCGCGCGAGGGGGATCTGCGCATCAAGGTCCTGGGCCTCAAGGCCCGCTTCGCACTCACCATGACCGCCGCCCTGGCGGTGGTCCTGGCGCTGACGGTGATGCTGCTCTACGCCGCCACGGCCCGCATCGTGAAGAACGCCGAGGAGGACGCGCTCGGTCGCGCCGTGCGCTTCACGCACGAGGGCGCGCCGGTCGAGAGCGAGACCCAGGGCTGGGCCGGCCCGTACGGCGTGCAGGTCTTCCCGTTCCGCATGCAGGACGGCGCCGAGGGGCGACTGTACCGGCACGAGACCGGCACGGCGCCGGGACCCATCGATCGCTTCGACCTGCGGGTCCCGCCGGGTGAGCGCGCCGGCGGGAGCATGCTGCGCGTGATCGTGGCCACGTTCGCGGCCGTGCTGCTGGTGGCCGCGCTGGTCTCGGTCTGGGTCGCGGGCAGCGTTTCGCGCCCGGTCGAGATGCTGATCGACGACGTGCGCCAGATCGCCAAGGGCGACCTGCGGCACCGTACGCGCGCGGCCGGGCCGGGCGAGATCCAGCTGCTGGCGCGGGCCCTCGACCGCATGGTGGTCGACCTGGCGGAGGGCCAGGAGAGCAAGCTCGAGCTGTCGGTGCGCGAGCGCGAGCTCGACGTCGCGACCGGGGTGCGCGACGCCCTCATGCCGGCCGGGACACCGCTGATCGAGGGGTACGACGTGGGCGGGGCCTTCCTGGCCTCGCCGCGCTTCGGTGGCGACTTCCACGACTTCGTGCAGCGCAACGACGGCCTGTGGGGGCTGCTCGTGTGCGACGTCAGCGGTCGCGGCGTGCCGGCCGCGCTGGTCGGGGCCACCGCGCGCGCCTACCTGCGCGGCGAACTCGAGCGTCCGGGCGAGGTCGCCGACGCCTTCGTGCGCGTCAACCGCTGGCTGGCCGGTGACGTGCGGCGCGGCATGTTCGTGACGGCGCTGTACGCCCTGCTCGATCCGGCCCAGGCGCGCGTCACGGTCGCCTGCGCCGGCCACAAGATCCCGCTGCTGCGCGTGTGCGCCGCCGACGGGCAGCTGCGCGTGGTGCAGCCCGAGGGCATCGCCTTCGGCTTCGACAAGGGCGCCGTTTTCACGCGCCGCCTGCAGGTGGTCGAGGTGCCGCTGGAGCCCGGCGACCGCCTCGTCCTGGCCAACAGCGCGCCGGTGCGGATCCAGGACGCCACGGGCGAGGAGCTGGGCGAAAAGGCCTTCTACGCGCGCGTCAAGCGCCACAGCGGACCGGACACGACCCAGTTCCTGCGCGCCCTGCGGCGCGACCTGGAGAGCTACGCCGGTCCGGACGGCTTCCAGGAGGACATCTCGCTCGTCACCCTGTCTCGCAACCCCGCCTAGCCGTCCCGCTCCCATGCGCATCCAGGACTTCCAGCGTCGCATCGAAGAGATCTACTACGCGCGCGACTCGGCGCGCGGTCTGGCCGGGACGCACATGTGGTTCTGCGAGGAGGTCGGCGAGCTCACGCGCGCGCTGCGGCGCGGCCAGCGCGCCGAGCTGGAGGGCGAGTTCGCCGACGTGCTGGCCTGGCTGGCCACTCTGGCCTCGATCGCGGGCGTGGATCTCGAACAGGCCGCCCGCGCCAAGTACGAGCACGGCTGTCCGCGCTGCGCCACCGCGCCCTGCGCCTGCGCCTGAGGTGGAGGCCTCGTGGTGACCCGCACCCGGGACACGGCTCCGACCCTGTTCGACCTCGAGCCCGAGGTCGTGCAGCCGGCCGCGCCGCCGGGCTGCTACGCGCGCGTGGCCCTCAACCGCCCGGTGCAGCGCGAGTTCACCTACTCGATCTCGCCCGGACTCGCGCCGCGCGCGGCGGTCGGCGGGCGGGTGGCCGTACCCTTCGGCACGCGGCGCTCGATCGGCGTGATCGTCGAGCTCGCGCGCGAGACCGAGGTCCCGGCCGCGCGCCTGAGGGACGTGCTGGCCGTGCTCGACGACGAGCCCGTGGTCGAGGCCGAGCTGCTCGGCCTCACGCGCTGGATCGCGGCGCGCTACGCGTGCTCGTGGGGCGAGGCCCTGGCGGCGGTCCTGCCCGCGCCGCTCAAGCGCGAGAGCAAGCGCCGGCGCGTGCCGCGCATCCGGGTCGCGCCGGGCATCGGCGCGCCGGAGCTCGAGGAGCTGCGCGCGCGCCACCCCGAGCAGCACCGCCTGCTGCGCACGCTGCTCGAGCTGGGTGGCGAGTGCCTGCTGCGCGACCTCCTGCGCTCGCTGCGGCTCTCGGAGTCACCCGCCCGGTCGTTGCGCAAGCGCGGCTGGGTCGCGCTCGAACTGGTGGAGGAACCGGCCGATCCGCTGGCGAGCACCGCGAGCACGAAGGGCCGCCCGGAAGTGCTCTCCCCGGCGCAGAGCGGGGCCCTCGCGCGCGTCGTGGCGCGCCTGGAGGCGCGTGCGCACGCGACCTTCCTGGTGCACGGTGTCACCGGCAGCGGCAAGACCGAGGTCTACCTGCGCGCGATCGAGCACGCCCTGGCCCAGGGGCGCGGCGCGATCGTGCTGGTGCCCGAGATCGCGCTCACGCCCCAGACCGTGGGCTGGTTCCGCGCGCGCTTCGGCGAGGTGTGCGTGCTGCACAGCCGCATGTCGGACGTCCAGCGCCTGTCCGAATGGCGGCGCCTGCAGGCCAGTCAAGTACGCGTGGTGGTGGGCGCGCGTTCGGCCGTGTTCGCGCCCGTGCGCGAGCTGGGCGTGATCGTGGTCGACGAGGAGCACGAGCCGTCCTTCAAGCAGGAGAGCGTGCCGCGCTACCACGCCCGTGACGTGGCCGTCGAGCGGGCCCGCCGCGCGGGCGCCGTGTGTCTGCTGGGCTCGGCCACGCCCGCGCTCGAGTCCTGGCACGCCGCGCACGCCGGGGCCTACGAGCTCGTGAGCCTGCCCGAGCGCGTCGGTGGCGGCTCAGCCTGCACGGTGCAGGTGGTCGACATGCGCCTCGACGGCGAGCGTGCGCGCGGCTCGGCCCTGTTCTCGCGCCTCCTGCTGCACTTCCTGGGCGAGACTCTGGCGCACCGCGAGCAGGCCATCCTCTTCCTCAACCGGCGTGGCTACGTGCCCGTGCTGTGGTGCCCTGGCTGCCGCACGACGCTCGCGTGCGAGCAGTGTTCGACCGCCCTGAGCTACCACCGCCGCATCTCACGCCTGGTGTGCCATACCTGCTGCAAGGAGCGCGACCTGCCCGCAGCCTGCCCGACCTGCAGCCGCCCTGGCCTGCGTCCGGTGGGCGTGGGCAGCGAGAAGGTCGAGGTCGAGCTCGCCAAGCTGATCCCGAGGGCGCGCATCGTGCGCATGGACTCGGACACGATGCGGCGGCGCGAGGACTACGAGACCACCCTGGGAGCCTTCGAACGGCACGAAGTCGACGTGCTGGTGGGCACGCAGATGATCGCCAAGGGCCTCGACTTCCCGCGCGTCACGCTGGTGGGCATCCTGGCCGCCGACCAGGCCCTCGAGCTGCCGGACTTCCGCAGCGACGAGCGCACTTTCCAGCTCATCGCCCAGGTCTCGGGGCGCGCGGGGCGCGGGACCCGTCGCGGGCGTGTGGTGGTGCAGACCCGCAACACGGAGAGCCCGGCCATCCGCCACGGGGTGAACGGGGACTACCCCGGAATGGCACGGTACCTCGAGGAGCACCGGCGTGGCCTGCGGTATCCACCCTTCGGACGCCTGTGCCGGGTGGTCTTCGAGGACAAGGATCCGCAGCGCGCGCTGGCCCTGGCGAATCGTTGGGCCGAGGCCCTGCGGCTGCGCGTCCCGGCCGAGGGCTGGGAAATCGTGGGCGGCATGCCCGCGCCGCTGGCGCTCGTGCGCGGCAAGCACCGCGCCAACCTGCTCGTCAAGGCCCCGCCGGCCGACCCCGGCTTCGAGCCGCTGCTGGCCTGGCTGGTCGAGGAGGCCCAGCGCGAGTCGCGCACCGCGGTGAAGATCGACGTCGATCCGGTGTCGATGATGTGAGCTCGCGGCGCTGAGCCCGTGCGGGCCCGCGGCTCAGCCGATGCGCTCGCGGAAGCGCCGGAAGAGATGCGCGCTGTCGAGCGGCCCGGGCGCGGCCTCGGGGTGGTACTGCACGCTGAACACGGGCGCCTTCTTGTGGCGCATGCCCTCGACCGTCTGGTCGTTCAGGTTGATGTGCGTGAGCTCCACGTCGGCCGGCAGGGTCTTCGGGTCGACCGCGAAGGAGTGGTTCTGGGCCGTGATCTCGACCCGCCCGGTCTCGAGGTCGCGCACGGGATGGTTCGCGCCATGGTGACCGAAGGGCATCTTGTGGGTCTTCGCGCCGAACACGATCGACAGGATCTGGTGCCCGAGGCAGATGCCGAAGATGGGGCGTTTGCCCAAGAGGTCCGAGACCGTGTCGATCGCGACCCGGACCGCGGCCGGATCGCCCGGGCCGTTGGAGAGGAAGACGCCGGCGGGGTCGTGGGCGAGCACGTCGTCGGCCTTGGTCCAGGCCGGGACGACCGTGACGTCGAACCCGGCGTGCACCAGGCTGCGCAGGATGTTGCGCTTGATGCCGTAGTCGAAGGCCACGATGCGCTTGCGCTGGGCCGGACCGGCCTCGACCCAGTGCGGATAGGAGGGGGCGTAGGCTTCGCTCCAGCCGTAGCTCGCCTTGCAGGAGACGGCCGAAGCCAGGTCGCGTCCGTCCGTGGCCAGGGCCGCGCGGGCCTTGCGCACCAGGGAATCGCCGTCGTGGTCGAGGGTCGAGACCACGCAGCGCAGGGATCCCGCCGTGCGGATCAGCTTGGTCAGTCGGCGCGTGTCCACGCCCTCGATCGCGACCACTCCATGCTGCACGAGCCAGTCGCCCAGCGAGAGCTGGGCGCGCTGGTTCGAGGGCAGCGAGGACATCTCCTTGATCACGAAGGCCTCGGGCCAGGCTCCCGCGCTCTCGGCGTCCTCCTCGGCCACGCCGTAGTTGCCGATCAGCGGATAGGTCATCACCACGGTCTGCCCGGCGTACGACGGATCGGTCAGGATCTCGTGGTATCCGGTCATGGCGGTATTGAACACGAGGTCGCCGGTGCGCTCGCCCGGAGCGCCGACCGAGCGTCCGTGCAGCACCAGGCCGTTCTCGACCGCGAGCGAGGCGCGCGACTCGTTCATGCGCGCTCCGTCCCGAGCCAGCGCTCGTCCGGTCGCACCGGGAGCGGCAGGGGTCCGAGCGGAGAAGAGCCGCGGGTCTCACGCGGCCGAGGGCTGTGGAGGGTGCGCATGGGAGGGGAAGGCGCCGTCGGGGCCGCGTAGCCTAGCGGGGCTCGCGCAGGCGTTCACGGCCCGGGCCTCGAAGCTCCGTTCCGGGCCGGACGGTCTAGCGCGCGATCGCGTCGAGGTCCATGGACGCCAGGCGGCCCGCGCTGAGGAGGTGCCAGCCCTGCCCGGCGATCATGGCGGCGTTGTCGGAGCAGTACTTGGGGCTGGGGAACACGGCCCGCAGCCCCAGCTCGGCCGCGGCCTCGGTCATGCGCTCGCGCAGACGCGCGTTGCAGGCCACCCCGCCCGTCACGGTGATCGTCGCCAGATTCTCGGCCGCCGCGACGGCCAGGGTCTGGGCCACGAGCACGTCCACCACCGCCTCCTGGAACGATGCCGCCAGGTCGGCGCGCCGCGCGATGTCCTCGGGCGCCGGCGCGGGGGCGCTGGCGTCCTGGCCGCGGAGCGCGTACAGGACCGCCGTCTTGAGCCCGCTGAAGGAGAAGCCCGCGCCGCCGGCGCGCGGGCGGTAGCGCGGGAAGGCGAAGGCGCGGCCGTCGCCCGAGCGCGCCAGGTCCGAGATCGCGGGGCCCCCTGGATAGGCGAGGCCCAGCATGCTGGCGACCTTGTCGAAGGCCTCGCCGGCGGCGTCGTCCAGGGTCTCGGCCAGCATCGTGAGCTCGATCGGCGAGCTCATCCGGTACAGGGCCGTGTGTCCGCCCGAGACGACCAGGGCCAGCAGGGGGTAGTCGAACTCGTGTTCCATCGCGGCCGCATAGGCATGGGCCTCGATGTGGTGGACGCCGACCAGCGGCAGGCCGCGTGCGAAGGCCAGGGCCTTGGCGGTCGAGACGCCGACCAGCAGCGAGCCGATCAGGCCCGGCCGGTACGTGACCGCCACGGCCTCGATCTCGTCCAGCGACGTCCCGGCCCGAGTCAGGGCCTGGTCCACGACCGGCAGCACCTCGCGCAGGTGCGAGCGGCCGGCGATCTCGGGCACGACCCCATGGAAGGGAGCGTGCTCGGCGATCTGGCTGTGCACGACCGAGGCGAGGATCTCGCGTCCGCGGCGCACGACGGCCGCCGCCGTCTCGTCGCACGACGACTCGATGCCCAGCACGAGTCCGGAGCCGGCCTCACCCTCAGTGCAGCGGGTCGCCATGCAGATCGAGCTCCACGCCCGAGAGGAGAGCCAGCGCGGCGTCGAGCTGCCGGTCGGGCGGGGGGGCGTCGATCAGCTCGAGGCCCTCGCGTTGCTCCCAGGCGCGCAGCGCTTCCAGCGCGCTCTCGGGCGGCGAGTATCCGAACAGGAAGTGCCGGATCGCGCTGCGCTCGGCGGGCGCGATGGGCACCCACAGATCCGGGGCGATGCCGCTCCGCACCGAGTCCTCGTCCGCATCCTGGTGCTCGATGCGGCGCAGGGAAGGGCTGCAGTAGTTGGCGGTCGTCAGCTTCACCACCGCGCGCTCGCGGCCGATGCGCTTGAGCGTCTGCACCGTGCCCTTGCCGTAGCTGGGCTCGCCCACCAGCGCCGCCACCGCGTGGTCCTGCAGCGCGGCCGCCAGGATCTCGCTGGCGCTGGCCGAGAGCGGGTCCAGCAGCACGACCAGGGGCAGCCCGGCGAGCGTGGCGCGCTCGGGCTCGGCCGGGATCACGTGGGTCTGGGTGCGCGTGCGCGTCGCCAGCAGGGCGCCCGAGGCGATGAAACGGTTGGCGATGGCGACCGCCGCATCCAGGATGCCCCCGGGGTTGAGGCGCAGGTCGAGCACCAGCGCGCGCAGGCCTTGTTGCTGCAGCCGCGCCACGGCCTGGTCGAACTCGTCCGGCGTGCGGTTGCTGAAGGAACGGATGTAGACGTAGCCGATCCCGCGCTCGGGGTCGAGCAGGCGTGCGTGGCGCACCGTCGGATCGAGCACGACATCCGGACGCAAGCGCACCTCGCGCACCTCGCCAGCGAGGTCCTCGACGCCCAGGTGGACCTCGGACTCCTCGCGATGCAGGATCTGTTGCAACGCTCCCGACTCCATCGCCGCCACCGCCTGGCCTTCGGCGCTCACGATGCGGTCGCCGACCCCCAGTCCGGCCTTGTCCGCGGGCGAACCCGGGTAGGAGAACAGGATCCGCCCCAGCTCACCGCTGCGGAAGACCACGCCGATCCCGAGGAACTCTCCCGCGGTCTCGCGGTCCAGGGCGGCGATCTCGCGCGGTCCGTAGTAGTGCGAGTATCGGTCGAGGCCGGCGAGCATGCCGCCCAGCGCAGCGTCGATCAGGGCGTCCTCCGGGACCTCGCGCACGAACTCCTCCAGGGTCAGGTCGCGCACCGCGCGGACGAGCTCCATGTCGCGGTCCAGGAGGGAGCGTGCGACGCGGTCCACAGCCAGCGCCGTCAGCAGGCCGGCGGCCAGGCCCAGCACGAACAGCGCTTGCCCGGACCCGGCGCGAGCCGGCGGACGGGGCACGATCGGACGCGAACTCACGCCATCAAGATAGCCGTCCGCGACCTCCGTGTACGGCTCCAGGAACGAGCCGGCCCCCGCCTGCCACTGGCGAGGGCCGCAAGCCTGCTCGAGCACGCGCTCGGAATGCTGCAGGCTGGTCGCTCGGGATCAGTCTTCCGTCGCCTGGCCTTGTTGCCAGACCTGGCTGCGCGGCGCGCCGCCCACGGAGGTCGGAATGCGGACGGTCAGCGGCGTCGTGCCCACCACGCTGCAGCCGAGACCCTCGAGTTCTTCGCGACACCGGCGCAGTTCGCGGCGGTGCAGGGAGACTTCGCCCTCCAGTTGCCGCAGCTCGGCCGCCTGGCGCCGGCCGTTGCGCGGGGCGCGGCTCGTGCGCAGCTGATCCTGGCGTGCCTCGATCTCGAGCAGGCGCGTGCTGCGCTGCTCCAGCTCGCGACCGATCGAGTCGAGCAGGGGCGCGAGCGCTTCCGCGTCGGCCGGTTCGTAGGGACGGTGGATCATCGGGCTGCCTCTTCGGCGCGCGTCGTAGCCGAGTCAAGCATGATTCCGGGCGCGGAAAGCCGGTGCGGATCGTGGTGCTTCATCTTCGCTCGATGTGGATGACCTCTACCGGACAGGAGTCCACGGCCTCCTGGATGCGTTCCTCCATCTCGGCATCGCCGTCCAGGAACCTCTCGTGGCCCTTGCGTGGACGCGAGGTCGAGCCGGCCGGAACCTCGAACACCTCGGACACCAAGTCCTGGCAAAGGTTGCAAGAGATGCAGCCTTCCTCGACCCAGACCTTGCGGATCATGAAGTGGACGGGTTGGCGGAGCCGTGCCTCCACCGGAAGATACCCTGCCCCGCGGGCGCGAGTTGGCCGGAAGCGGGCAATTGGGGTAGGGTGCCCCCGCTCGCCCATGCCGCCTGCGACCGTCGCCATCACCCGCCGCGAGGAGTTCAGCGCCAGCCACCGCCTGCACAACCCCGCGCTCTCGCCCGAGGAGAACCGGCGGCTCTACGGCATCTGCAACAACGAGAACGGGCACGGCCACAACTACGAGGTCGAGGTGACGGTCCTGGGCGCGGTGGACGGCCGGACCGGGATGGTCATGAACCTGGCCGACCTGATGCGGCTCCTGCGCGAGCACATCCTGCCCAAGGTCGATCACAAGCACCTGAACCTCGACGTGCCCTTCCTGGCGGGCATCATCCCCACGGCCGAGAACGTGGCCGTCGCGCTGTGGCGGGAAATCGAATCGGAAGTGAGGCACTTCGAAGGATGTCGACTGCACCGGATAAGGCTGTTCGAGAGTCGCAGCAGCAGCGTGGAGTACCTGGGGCCGCAGGACTGAGCAGCGCCGAGCTGGTGCGCGAGCTCCTGGCGCGGCTGGGCGAGGATCGCGATCGTGAAGGGCTGCAGCGAACGGCCGAGCTCGTGGGCCGCAGCCTGGCAGAGCTGACCGCGGGCTACGCCCAGTAGGTCGAGCAGGT
>CAZWAY010000037.1:0-49260 GCA_964631945.1 uncultured Planctomycetaceae bacterium | reverse complement strand
AAGACGGTCCCGTCCACGAGCTCGGTCACGCGCGGGTTCGAGCCGTGGTTCTCGAGCAGGTACCAGGCGAGGTACAGCACGGCCTCGCCGCCCTGCACCTCGTTGCCGTGCACGTTGCCGTCGACCCACATGGCCGGCTTGTCGGCCTCCGACCCGCTGGCCGGGTTGTGCAGCGTGTACACGCGCAGCTCGCGGTTCTCGACCGAGCGCCCGATCACCTGACGCGTGAAGAGCTCCGGCCACCGCGCCGCCAGCCGATCGAAGTGCGCGTACAGCGCGTCGATGTCGTACAGCCGGTTCCAGGCGATCTCGACCCTGGGCGCACGGCCCGCGGCCAGCCCGGGGAAGCCTTCGAGCGGCGCGGGCGAGGCCTGGGGACACAGCGCGAGCCAGCCCAGCACGAGTGCGATCATCGCGACTTCTCCTCCGCCTTGCGGGTGTCCGAACCGGCGTGCGTGCTCTCGACCGAGACGGCGATCTCCATCCCGGCCGGTCCCTGCACGAGCCACGTGAACTCCTTGCGGCCACCGCTGCCGGCGAGCTCGCTCAGGAGCTCCTGCACCTTGCCCCCCAGGCACGTCGCGGCCGTGGGCAGCACCAGCCGGATCTTGGCCGGGCGGATCGTCTCCGTGCGCCGCGCCGAGCGCGACAGGAACGGCAGGAAGGCGTCGTTCTGGACCACGGCCGTGACGCGCACCACGCCCTCGCCGAGCGTCTCGCGCGTGCACTCGGCCACGCGCACGCGCGGCAGGATCTCGCCCAGCGTCAGGAACCAGGCCAGGTGCGCGCCGGCCAGCGCAGCGCTCGCCCGTGCGGGCGGCTCGAGGCGCGCGTAGGGCGCGATTCCGCCGATCTCGACCGGGCCCAGCTCGGGGTGCTCGAAGGGCGTCCACGGCAGGAAGCGCCAGCCCTCCTCCGCGCCGGCCGCGTCGATCCACTTCAGGCGCTTGGCGTCGTCCCCGGGCTTGGGCTCGTCGTCCTTCTTCTTGTCTTGCTTGTCGCTCCTGTCACCCTTGTCGCTCTTCTTCTCGTCGCTCTTCGCGGCCTCGCCCTCCGCGCTCGCGGCGCCGGCCTCTTCCGACTCGTCCTTCCCGTTCTCCTTCTTCTCGGCCTTCTTGTCCGCCTTCGGTTCCTCCAGCGGGATGTCCCACAACGCCGCCGAGAGCGTGAAGAGCCCGCGCTGCTCGTAGCACCAGCGCGCGAACGTGCCCTTGTCGCCGGCCTCGGACTTGACCGCGCCCTCGACCGCCTTGCGGTAGCGCTTGCCGAGCTCGTTCAAGAGCTTCGCATCCGACTCCAGCACGCCCGGCGGCGGCACGCGCTTGACGCTGGGTGCGTCGTCGCCCACGCCCTTGAGCTCGGCCGCGAGCGAGTCCTGGGCGTCGTACACCACGACCAGCGCCAGCTCCGGGTGCGCCAGCACGAAGTCGCACAGCGCGCGCGTCTCGGGCTCGTCGGTCGGGAACAGCCCGGCCTCCGGGGTATGGGCCTCCCAGCCGCCGGGAAAGTTCCGATCCACGCGCGCGTCGAGCGGCGCGTCCTCGGCCACGCGCTCGTCGCCATCGGCGTCGCGCCCCTCGGGCCACAGGAGGTACACGCCCGCCTCGCCCTTGTTGCGGTCGGCCTTGACCAGCGCGCGCGCGTCGGTCGGATCCGCGCGCCACTCGCCGTCCGGATCCTGCACGCGCATCCAGGCGATCACGCCGTCGCCGTCCACGTCCGCGGGCGGGTCCTCGCCGGCGCGCCCGTCGCGATCGTCGTCCACGCCGGGCCCGCTGGCGTGCTGCTCGTGGCGCGGCCGCTCGAAGCGCGCCTCGGCCGCGTCGGGATTGGCGCGCGGCAGCACGAACACGGTGGTGGTGTCGAGCAGCGCCTTCACGCGCGCGTCGCTGGCGTAGCCGTCCGCCAGGGCGCGCGCGTGCTGCAGCGCCACCGCGCTGGCGAAGACGCGCGCCCCGTCCAGGTTGGCCACCAGCAGGATCGCCGGGCGCGCCTTGGCGTCCTTCGCGCCCGCGCCGGCGAGCCGCAGCGCCTCGAGCGCGCGTCCGCCGCGCGACTCGCCGAGCTTGTGCAGCTCGGCGAGGTCGGGGTGCGCGGCGGCGATCGCGTGCAGCTCGCGCGTGAGCTCGGCGTGGTTCCGGAGCTCGAGCGCCGGAGCCGCGGGCTCTTCCTGCGCGGCGACCGCGAGCAGGCAGACCCCGGCGAGGGGCAGGGTGAACATGGAGGTCTCCAGGCGGACGGGGGGGCGGACAGCAGAGCGCGCTCGGCGCGGAGGCGCAAGCCAGGAACGCCCTCCGCCCGGGAGCGAGCTGCAAGGGTTGGGTTGTCCGAAGCCGACGTTCTCAGGGGCCAGACGCGTCAGGCACCGGCCGTGTCGGCGAAGCGCTCGAGGTAGGCGACCACGTGCGCCTGGCGGTTGTGCGCGGCCCAGCCGAGCGGTGTCGAGCCGTAGTTCGGGTCGCGCACCGACGGATCCGCGCCGAGCTCGATCAGGAGCTCGACCAGCGCGAGGTTCCCGGCCCAGGCCGCCTCGTGCAGCGGCGTGTTGCGCGTGAGCGTGCTGAGCTCGAAGCCCAGGGCGGCCATCAGCCGCAGGCCCTCGGGCCGGTTCGACTCGACCGCGGCCGAGACGAGCCGCGCGCGCCCGAACAGGTCGAGCTCGGCCATCAGCCCCGGAGCCCGCGCGAGCAGCGCGTGCGCCCGCGCGCCGTCGCAAGCCACGCACGCCGCGGAGAATTCCTCCAGCGGGGTGAGCTCGCTGCGCCGCGCGCCGTGGCGCACGAGCGGCGGATCCCAGCGATCTTCGGGCGGCGAATGGATCGGCACGGCGCTCTCCTGCGGGTCGTCCAGCGGACTACGGGCGAGAAATGCGGTAGCTCGCGGCCCGCGCACGCGGCGCGACGAGCGTCTTGCCACCGACGTGCACCAGGAACAAGCGCTCGCGCGCGGGCGAGTCGTAGGAGCCGCCGACGCTCTCCTCGATCACGACCTCGCCCTCGCCCGCCGTGGCCGTGAAGCGCGCGTCGCGGTGGACACCCTGCGCGTGGGCGTGGCCCTCGCCCTCGTCCTCGTAGAGGCGCCCGGCGGCGCGGCCGGCCTCGTCGCAGAAGACGTGCACGACGAGGAGACGCGGCGGAGTCGCGGTGCTCGGGCGCGGCTCGTGCTCGAACAGGATCGAGCCCGCGCGCGCGAAGAGCGG
The DNA here is from genome assembly GCA_964631945.1 of uncultured Planctomycetaceae bacterium. Classification (GTDB taxonomy): domain Bacteria; phylum Planctomycetota; class UBA1135; order UBA1135; genus JABFRZ01. The sequence continues at coordinate 46,061 of CAZWAY010000037.1, read as the reverse complement.
CAGGGTGCCGAGCGGGGCGGGCACGACGCGCTCGCGCTCGCTGATCGGCGGACCACCCGCGGGGAACGGGTACCAGCCGCCCGGGGTCCTCGGGAAGACGACCGTGCGCTCGTGGGCGCGCTCGTGCACGACCGGAGCCACGAGCAGCGCATCGCCCAAGAGGTAAGCGTCGTCGAGCGTGTGCAGCGCGGCGTCGGCCGGGTCTGCGAAGAAGAGCGGACGCACGATCGGCGCGCCGCTCTCGCTGGCCTCGCGGAAGAGCGTGTAGAGCGTCGGCAGGAGCCTCATGCGCCGCTCGATCGCGGCTCGCACGTGGGCCTCGGTCGCGGCGTCGAAGGCCCAGGGCTCCTTGCGGCGCGAGCTCTTCTCGGCGTGGCCGCGGAAGAACGGCAAGAGGCAGGCGAGCTCGAACCAGCGCGCGAACAGCTCGGGGTCGGGGTTGTCGCTGAAGCCGCCCACGTCCGGGCCGCTGAAGGGCTGCCCGCACAACCCGAGGTTCAGCGCCATCGGGATCGACCAGCGCAGGTGCTCCCAGGTGGCACGGTTGTCGCCCGTCCAGGTGGCCCCGAGGCGCGCGCCGCCGATGTGGTTCGCGCGCGTCAGCACGAACGGCCGACGCTCCGGACGCGCGCGCAGGAGCCCGTCGCGCGAGGCCTGCAGCATCAACTGGCCGTAGAGGTTGTGCCAGCGCGCGTGGTCGCCGCCGGCGCCGCTCGTGCCGGGTTCGCCCGTGCCGGCGTGACGGCAGGCCTCCGGCAGGGTCTTGGTGGGCGTGTCCATGAGCGAGGGCTCGTTCATGTCGTTCCACAACCCGTCCACGCGCGTGCGCTCGACGAAGGCGCGCACCTCGTCGCTCCACCAGGTGCGCACGGCGGCGCTGGTGAAGTCGGGGAAGTGGCACGCGCCCGGCCAGACCGTGCCGATCGCCGGCTGGCCGGCGGCGTCGCGCACGAACACGCCGCGCGCGAGCCCGTCGCGCGCGAGCTCCGAGTCCACCGCCACGCCCGGATCCAGGATCGCGACCGTGCGAAAGCCGAGCGCGCGCAGCTCGTCGGTGAGTCCCGCGAGGTCGGGGAAGGTCGCGGCGTCGACCGTGAAGACGCGGAAGCGCTCCATGTAGTCGATGTCGAGCCACAGCCCGTCGCAGGGGATGCCGCGCCGGCGGAACTCGAGCGCGAGCGTGCGCAGCTCGTCGGCGCTGGTGTAGGACCAGCGGCACTGCTGGTAGCCCAGCGCCCACAGCGGCGGCAGCGCGCAGCGGCCCACCAGCGCCGCAAGCGCGCGCGTGACCGCGGCCGGGTGCGCGCCTTCGAGCAGGTAGAGATCGAAGGGCTCGGCTCCGTCCCCCGCGCCCGCTTCGAAGCTCAGCTCGACGGTCGGCCCCGGGCCTTCCCCGGCCGAGATCGCGATCGTCCCGCGCCGGATCGAGTCGGCCAGGATCCCGAGCGCGCTGCCGTCCGCGCGCAGGGCCAGCACGTAGGGCTGCGACTGGTAGAGCGGATCGCCCGTGGCCCCGAACTGGAACGAGTCCGTGTTCCACAGCGTCACCGTGCGGCCCGAACGCTCGAGCGGCCCCGGCACCTCACCCGTGCCGTAGAACGAGGTGCCCGGCGCGAACTCGAGGCGCACGCGCACGCGCTCGGCCTCGTGCGTGAAGCGCACCGCCTGCGCCGGCTCCGCGGCCCCGGCCAGACGCGGCTCCGCGGGCAGCGCCAGCGAGGGCCGCGGGGCGGCGCGTCCATCCGCCAGGCGCGGCCGCAGGCTGACGACGCGCACCCCACCCACGCACGCCTCGAGCGCGTGCGTCTCGAAGGGGAGCGCGTCCGGCGCGCTCACCGCGAGCGGATCCCGACCTCGCAACGGGTCCACGAGTCGCCGGCGGGGAAGTCGAGGTGCAGCTCGCCGTCGACCAGCCGCGCGCCCTGGACCTCGACCTCGAAGTCGCAGAAGAAGGGCAGCGCCGCGCTCGTCCCGGCCGGCGCGGCGAGGATCCAGGTCAGGTTCTCACCCTCCACGCGCTGCGCGACCAGGCGCACCGCGCGACTCGCGCCGCCCGGCTCGGGCAAGCCGGCCGGCAAGAGCAGCGCGGGACCCTCGAGCACGCGCGCCTCGAGCGTCAGCGTCTCGCCCTCCGAACGGTGCAGCCGGCGCGGCACGACCGCGCCCGAAGGCCGCAGCCAGCCCGGGCCGTCGAGCAGCTTGGTGAGCGGCGGCAACACCGGCGCGAAGCCGAGCGAGAGCGCCGGCCCCTCGCCTCGCTCGAGCTCGAGCCCGATCACCGTCGCGCCCGGCTCGCGGCGCCGGTAGAAGCGCAGGTCGAGGCTGCTCGCGCCCACGCGCACGCCCGAGAGGCGCGCCTCGTCCCAGTGCGGCGGCAGCGTCGGGCGGAAGGCGAGCCGGCCCTCGGCCGCGCCCGCGTCGATCCCGAACAGGCCGAGCAGCACCGATTCGACCAGCGCGGCCGAGGCCGCGATGTGGTGTGGCACGCCGCCCGGCGACAGGTTCGCGCGCGCGCCGTCGAGGTGCTCCTCGAGGAAGCCGAGGCCCCCGAAGTGGCACAGGCAAGCCTGCGAGAAGAGCACCTGGTGCGCGGCGAAGGCGTGCCCGTGCGCGAAGAACGCCAGCGTCGCGAAGTTGGTGAGGAACGGCAGCACGGCCGTGCCCTCCGCGCCGCTCGCCGGCCCGTCCGGCGCGGAGTCGCTCGCGAAGCGCCGCACGCCCCAGTCGCTCATCAGGGCCGGCGCGTTCAGGGCCTGCACCGTGGTCCAGGCGCGCGTGCGCTCGCCGAGCCCGCGCGCCAGCGGGTAGCCCAGGTAGGCGGAGAGCTCGTCGCTGCGCTGGCCGTTGCCGAGCAGCGCGAAGCCGTAGTGCCCACGCTCGCCGCTCCAGAATTCCTCGAAGCCGCTGCGCGCCTGCTCCTCGAGTCCGCGGTAGGCCGAGGGATCCTCGCCCAGCGCCTGCGCCAGGCGCGTGGCCGCGCCCAGGGCGGCGATCCAGGCGCCCTGCAGGAAGACCTCGCACTCGATGCGCGCCGCGATCGGCCCGGCCTCGACCGCCAGGCCGGCCTGCGCGCTGGCCAGTCGTCCCTTGGCGTCGAGCGCGCGCGTGCACCAGTCCAGCGCGCGCTTCACGGCCGGCATGAGCTCGCGCGCCAGCTCGAGGTCGCCCGAGAAGCGCAGGTACAGGTCGAGCGCGGTCACGAAGTCGGGGCTGCTCGCGCCGCGCGCGTAGGCGTAGGGATAGTCCTCGAGCCAACCGCACAGCCCGGCCGAGAGCGGGAGCTCGTGCATCAGCTTGCCGTCGGCGCGCTGGTGCGAGGCCACGAAGCGCAGCGCCTCGCGCGCCGCGGCGAAGTCGCCCGCCAGCGTGAGCGCGCGCGCCGCCGAGAGCGTGTCGCCGTCGAAGAACCAGGCCCGTCCCGGGCGCTCCGTGTGAGCGCTCGCGCCGATTCCGGCCACCAGCCCGCGCCCCAGCCCCTCGACCCGCACCCAGGCGCGCTCGAGCGCGATCTCGGACCACTGGAAGGCCTGGTCGAGGGCGGGGAAGGGCGTGCCGACGTGCAGCACGCGCTGCTGGTGCTCGCGCCAGTGGACGCGCACGCTCTCGCGCTCGTCCGAGAAGTCCGAGACCAGCCGCCACCACAGCTCGCGCGAGACGGCGATGGTGCGCTCGGCGCGCGCGAAGCCGGTCGCGCCCGGTCCCTCGCCGCGGCGCGCGCCCGGCGCGAGCGGATCCGGCCGCAGCTCGGCCGCGGCGATGGCCAGCACCGCGCTCGAGCCGCCGGGCGCGAGCGGCACCGAGATGCGCACCGGGCCGAAGGGCAGGCCGTGCTCGGCGCGCGCGAACTCGACGCGCGCGTCGCTGGCCCCGATCAGGGTCGTGTAGCGTCCGAGCTCCTCGTACAGCGCGAAGGCGCCGGTGACCGGGTCGGTGCGCGCCAGCTGCCCGCCCAGACCCGCCGGCCACATCGGGCGCTGGTCGCAGCGGAAGGTGAACTCGAGCTCGAGCGGCTGCTCGCTGTCGAGCGCGAAGCCGAAGGCCAGACCGGCGCGCTCGCGGCAGGCGAAGATCTCGATGCGCAGCTGCACGCCCGGCCCGCGCCAAACGAAGCAGACCTCGCCCGGCAGGACCGTGATCTCGCGCTCGGGGAGATCGAGCGGCTGGCCCGCGCGCCGCAGGCCGAAGAACAGGTCCGAGACCAGCTTCAGCGGCCAGGCCCAGACCTCGAAGGGTCCCTCCTCGCGTCCGAACAGCGCGATGCGCTCGCCCGCGACCTCGATGAAGCGCGCCGGATCCACGGGCGCGGCCAGGCTCGGCACGGGCCGCGTGCGCGGGACGTTCTCGGTTTGCGGCATGGGCTCGGGCGTGGGCTCGACGGGCCGCGCCGACTCTAACAATCCCGACACGCGCCATGCGCCAGGATTCGGGCCGGGCGCTCGGCGTCCCGCGCACGAGCCGCGCGCGTGCGGGAGTCAGACCAGCGGGCCGACCTCGACCCGCGCGAAGAAGCCCTCGGCGGCCCAGGTGCGGAACCAGCCCTGGAGTTCGGGGGCGAGCGTGGCGAGGTCGTGGCCCTGCTGGGCGAGCGCGCCGAGGGCCGGCTCGAGCGCGAGGCCGCGCGTGAGCGCGGCGAGCAGGGCGTGCTGCGTGGACGTGAGGTCCATGCGCCACACGCGGCCCTCCTGGCGGAAGACGACGAGGTAGGAGGGCTCGCGCGCGAGCGCCGGCGGTGGCGCCCCGTCCTTGAAGGCCTGGTACCAGGCGTTGAGCGGGTGCTCGCAGGCGAGCAGCGCCAGAGCCGGGATCGGCACCAGGCGCGCCTGGGCCCAGGCCTGGGCCGGGACGGCGGCGAGCGCCTCGGCCGAGAGCGTCGGGCTCTCGGGTGCGTCGAACACGTCTTGGACGGTGCGCTCGAGGTGCGCGAGCTCGACCGCGAAGGCGCGCGAATCGGGCACGAGGTCGAGCGCGGCCCCCTCGCGCACGAAGGCCGCCAGCCCCTTGCCGAACACGTTCAGGCTGTAGTGCCGTGAAGGCTGCGCGCTCACGTAGGCCCGCAGGAGCTCGTGCCCACGCGCATGCCCGAGGAAGTGCAGCAGCGCGGGGAACTCCTCCTCCAGCACCTCGATCAGGCGCGCGCTGTACATCTGCGCGTAGATGCCGACGCGCTCGGCGCTGGTGAGCTCGCGCGAGGGCAGGAACACCGCGGGGATCGTGGCCGCCAGGGCGCCGCGCGCCTCCGCGCTCGCCGCGCCGGCCTCCGGGCCGTCGGGATGCGTCACGAGCACCTGCATCCAGCGCTCGAGGGCGGCCAGGGACTCAGCCACGCGGCACCTCGCTCGCCGCGGCCGAGCGGCGCGCCGGCGCCGCCGGGCGGAACTCGCGCGCGCGCAGGACCTCGGCGTGCACGACCTCGAACCCGGGGATGTCCTGGTCCCACTCGACCATCGTGGCCACGTTCCCGGCGCGGCGCACGACCTCGGCGTAGAGCTGCCACACGGGTTCGATCGTGTGCCCGGTGTGCGTGTCGATGCAGTGCGTGCCCTTGTCGGTGTGGCCGGCCAGGTGGACCTGCACGACGCGCTCGTACGGGATCGCGGCCAGGTACTGCGCGGCGTCCCAGGCGTGGTTGCGGCACGAGACGTAGACGTTGTTCACGTCGAGCAGGAGCGCGCAGTCGGCCTCGAGCGCGAGCCGCGCCAGGAACTCGGCCTCGGCCATGTGGGAGCGCGCGAAGGTGACGTAGCTCGAGGGGTTCTCGAGCACCAGCGGGCGCTCGAGGAAGTCCTGCACGGTGCGGACGCGCTCGACCACGTGCGCCAGCGTGGCCTCGTCGTAGGGCAGCGGCAGCAGGTCGTGGTTGTTGCGCCCGGCCACGCCGGTCCAGCACACGTGGTCGCCGAGCCACACGGCCTTGCAGCGCGTGGCCAGACGCTTGAGCTCGCGCAGGTACTCGAGATCGAGCGCATCGGTGCTGCCGATCGAGAGCGACACGCCGTGCATCACGATCGGGTAGCGCTCGGCGATCCGGTCGAGCACCTGCATGGGGCGCCCGCCGGTGTGCATGAAGTTCTCGGAGACGATCTCGAACCAGTCCACCGCCGGCGAGTGCTCGAGCACGTGCGCGAAGTGCTGCGGGCGCAACCCGAGCCCGAGCCCGAGGTCGGGCAGGCCGAAACGGTTGGAGGGCGGACGCATGGCGGAGACGCGGCCGTGGCCCGGCGAGCGGACCACGGCCGGTCGGAGAGCGAGCGTCTAGTGCTTGACCGGCACGGCGCAGCCGCCGAGGCCCTTGCAGGAGTTCTTGCCGGCGCAGCCGTTGTTCCCGGACGAGCAGCCGCCCTGGCCCTTGCAGGCGTTCATGCCCTTGCAGCCGTGCTTGGCCGCGGTCGCGCAACCGCCCAGCCCCTTGCACGAGTTCTTGCCCGCGCAGCCGCTGGCGCCGGACGAACAGCCGCCCTGCCCCTTGCAGCCGTTCATGCCCTTGCAGGCATGCTTGGCCATGCTGCTCGTCTCCATCTTGGCGTGGTCACCGCTGGACGACTTGCAGCCGGCGGTCGTGCCGAGCAGCAGGCCGCCGACGGCCAGAGCCAGGACGCTGGCGGCCAGCGCGGGGGCGGTCTCTCTCGGAAGTCTCTTGTTCTGCATTCTCGTTGTCCTCGAAGGGTTTCTGGGATGGATCTCCGGATCCCGGATGTCGGCAACACCCTACGTCATTCGGCCAGGGTCCGGATTCGACCGGTACGACCTTTACGGCCGGATGGGACGTCGGAATTCCGCCACCGGGATCAGGGGGGCGCGAGCTACCGCTTGCGCAGGATCACGTCCGCCACGGTCGGGGTGGCGACGAAGCTCGCGCCCTCGGCCGCGCGCGCGTCCCATTCGCGCTGCCAGGCCTCGAGCTCGGCCGACGTGAGCAGGCCGCGCTCGACCACCTTGGGCAGGTAGAGGCGGAAGAACTGGTCGAGCCAGCGCCACTCCAGCGAGCCCACGCGGCCCAGGCGCGCGCGCGGCTGGAAGTGCTCGAGCTCGAAGCCGGCGCGCGGCGCGAGCCCCGGCACCTCGGCCGCGAAGTCGATCGTGGCGCCGCCGACCTTCCAGCTCGCCAGGCAGGCTTCGACGGCGCGCGCGAAGGCCGGGGCGTGCGGAAAGAGCCGCATCGCGCCCCAGTCGACGTACTCCTGGCAGAGCAGCACGCCCCCCGGCTTCAGGGCGCGGGCGACGTGCACCAGGACCGCGAGCGGGTCCGGCAGCCAGCAGAAGAGCCAGCGCGCGTAGGCCGCGTCGAGGCTCGCGGGCGCGAGCTCGAGCTCTTCCACCGCCGCGAGGCGCGGCTCGACCTGGCCCAGGCCGAGGCGCGCGCACTCGTGCCGCAGCGTGGCCAGGAAGCGCGCGCTCTGGTCGACGGCCAGCACGCGGCCCGTCGCGCCGACCACGTGCGCGAGCTCGAGCGAGGTGAAGCCCGGCCCGCAGCCGAGGTCGAGCACGCGCTGGCCCGCGCCCAGCCCGGCGCGCTCGAACAGCTCGTAGGCCTGGCGCACCCAGGCCTGGTGCTGGAAGCGCAGGCGCTCGAGCTCGACCGGATCGGTGCCGAGGATGTACTCGTCGGTCTCGAGCGGGACGGGGTCCGGGTCGGTCTTCCGGCTCATCGCGTGACAGTATCCGCAGGCCCGCGCCCGCTCCTCCGGATTCCGTCGCGCGCATCCGGATCAACGCGACGCGGCGAGTTCGCCCAGCAGCGCGCCCAGGGCCGGCGCGAGCGTGGCGGCGATGCGCTCGTGCCCGGCGGCGCTCGGGTGCAGGCCGTCCTCCAGCATCATGCCCTCGACGCCGGCCACGCCCGCCATGAAGAACGGCACGTAGGCCAGCTCGAGCTCGGCCGCCAGGCGTGGGTAGAGCGCCTCGAAGGCCGTCACGTAGTCGCGCCCGAGGCTCGGCGGCAGGCGCACGCCGAGCAGCAGCACCTTGGCGCCCGCGGCCTGGGACCGCGCGGCGATCGCGCGCAGGCGCGCCTCGATCTCCGCCACGGGCTGTCCGCGCAGGCCGTCGTTGCCGCCGAGTTCGAGCACGAGCACGTCGGGCGCCTGCTTCAGCAGCCAGTCCAGGCGCCGCAGGCCGCCGGCGCTGGTGTCGCCGCTCACGCCCGCGTCGATCAGCCGAAACGGGTGCCCCTCGGCCGCGAGACGCCGCTGCAGGAGGGCCGGGAAGGCCTGCTCGGGATCGAGGTGCAGGCCGGCCGTCAGGCTGTCGCCGAGGAACACGACGCGCGGCGCGTCTGCCGGATCGTCACCGGATGGAACGTCACCGGCGGCGCCGCCGCGCGCGCCGGCCCCGGGCGCCGGCCGGGCCAGATCCTCGGGTGCGAAGCCGGACGCGCGCTCGGCGGGCTCGTCGGAGCCGCGCCCGCAGCCGGCGAGGGCCGCGAGCAGCGCGAGTCCGAGCGCGCCCCATCGCCAAGGTGCCATGACCCTCGGTGCCATGACGACGACTGTACGCGCCCGCCGCGCGCGCAGCACGCCACGCCGCGCCACGCCGCGCCGCGCCCGAGCTCGAGCTCGAATCCGCTCGCGCCCGGAGCGCGAATGGTTCATCGTCTCGCGCATGGACGTCGCGACCCCGGAACCGGCCCGGCTCGAGTGCCGCGGGCTCGTGAAGGAGCTGCAGAGCGGCTCCCAGCGCCTGACCGTGCTGGCGGGCATCGACCTGGCGGTCGCGCCGGGCGAGTTCGTGGCCATCCTCGGGCCCTCGGGCAGCGGCAAGACCACCCTGCTCGGGCTCCTGGCCGGCCTCGACCGGCCCAGCGCGGGCGCGGTGTACCTGGAGGGCCGCCGCATCGACGAGCTGTCCGAGGACGAGCTGGCGCGCCTGCGGCGCGGGCGCGTGGGCTTCGTGTTCCAGTCGTTCCAGCTGCTCGGCAACCTGACCGCGCTCGAGAACGTGCTCTTGCCGCTCGAGCTGACCGGCGTGGCGCGCGCGCGCGCGCGGGCGCTCGAGCTCCTGGGCGAGGTGGGCCTGGCCGAACGCCTCGGGCACTACCCGGCGCAGCTCTCGGGCGGCGAGCAGCAACGCGTGGCCCTGGCGCGCGCCTTCGCCTCCGAGCCGAGCGTGCTGTTCGCCGACGAGCCGACCGGCAACCTCGATGCCGAGACGGGCGCGCGCGTGCTGGCGCTGATCGAGCGCCTGCGCGAGCAGCGCGGCGCGTCGCTGGTGCTCGTGACGCACGATCCCGAGGTCGCGGCCCGCGCCGACCGGCGCGTGCACCTGCGCGCCGGACGGATCGAGCGCGTCGAGCACGGCCGCACGGCGGAGAGCCCGGCGCGGTGAGGCTCGTCACGATCCTGGCCGCGGCCCGGCGCGAGTCGCGCGGCGCGCGCGGGCGGCTGTTCTTCTTCACGGCCTGCCTCGCGCTCGGCTCGATGGCGGTGGTGGGCGTGGCCGGGCTGGTGCGCTCGGTACGCAGCGGGATCGCGGCCCAGTCGCAGGAACTGCTGGGCGCGGACCTGTGGATCTCCGCACGCTCGCCCCTGCCCGCCGGACTCGAGGAGGACCTGCTCGCGCGCTTGCCCGCGGGCACGCGCGTCGCCCCGGTGCGTCTCGTGCAGACGATGGCGCGCGCGGCCGAGGGCGGAGCGAGCCGGCTGGTCGAGCTCAAGGCGGTGGGCGCGGGCTTCCCGTTCTACGGCGCGCTCGCGCTCGAGCCCGCGGGTCGGCTGGACGAGGTTCTCGGCCCCGAGAGCGTCGTCATCGCCGGCGAGCTCGGTGCGATGCTCGACGTGGGCGTGGGCGACGAGCTCGCGCTCGGCTCGGCGCGCTTCCGCGTGGCCGCGCTGGTGTTCGACGAACCCGGGCGCCTGGACCCGACCTTCACCGCCGGACCGCGCGTCTTCGCGGCGCTCGCGGGCTTCGAGCGCATGCAGCTCGGCGGCCTCGGCAGCCGCATGACCTACGGAGTGCTGGTCGGGCTGCCCGCGGGCGCGCGCGCCTCGGACTGGGAGACGGCGGCGCGGAACGGCGTGGGCAGCGCCTTCGTCCGCGCGAACGTCGAGGAGTACGTGATCCGCATCGACACGCACGAGGAGGCCCAGCCGCAGGTGCGGCGCGCGGCCCGGCGCGTCGAGCGCTACCTCGGCCTCGTGGCGCTGCTGTCGCTGATCCTCGGCGGCGTGGGCGTGGCCGAGATCGTGCGCGCATGGATCGGGACGCGCGTGGCGAGCATCGGCATCCTGCGCGTGCTGGGCTTCACACCGCGCGAGGTGCTGTGGATGTACGTCGGGCACGTGGGCGCGCTGGCGCTGGTGGGCAGCACGCTGGGCGCCGTGGTGGGCAGCTTCCTGCCGCTGTTCGTGCCGCGACTCCTGCCCGAGCTGCTGCCGAGCGGCGTCGCGCTCGGCTGGGAGCCGTTCTCGATCCTGCGCGGCGTGGGCCTCGGGACCCTGGTGGCGCTGGCCTTCAGCCTGCCGGCGCTGTCCTCGGTGTGGCGCGTGCCGCCGGTGCGCGTGCTGCGCCACGAGGCCGAGCCGCTGCCGCCGCGGCGCGCGGTCGCGCTCGGCGCGGGCGCCGCGCTGGTCGCGGCCGTGTTCGCGGCCGCCTGGATCCAGAGCGAGGAGCTCGACCAGGCCGCCTGGTTCACGGCCGGCAGCGCGCTCCTGTTCGGGCTGTTCGTGCTGGCGGCGCGCGTGCTCACGTGTCTCGCGCGGGCCCTGCCGCGCACGCGCCTCCCGGCCGAGCTCGCGGGCGCCATCGCGGCCCTGGCGCGCCCCGGCGCGGGCGTGCTCGGAGCCGTGGCGGCGCTGGGCCTGGGCACGCTGGTGGTCGTCGCGCTGGCGCTGGTGGAGTCGCGCCTGGCCGAACGCCTGGTGGGCGCGCTGCCGAGCGACGGCCCGAGCCTGTTCTTCCTCGACCTGCAGACCGACCAGCGCGCGGACTTCGAGCGCGTCCTGGCGGCCGAGGGCGCCAGCGCCGTACGCGTCGTGCCCATGGCCACGGCACGCCTGGCCTCGATCGACGGCATGGACGTGAAGCTGTTCGACTGGCCCGGCAGCCGCCGCGGCTGGGCCCTCACGCGCGAGCAGCGCCTGACCTGGCAGGCCGAGCTCACGCCGGACAACCGCCTGGTGGCCGGGGAGCTGTGGAGCGACCCCGAGCACTTCGAGGTCAGCCTGGAGGAACGCTACGCCGAGGACATCGGCGCCAAGCTCGGCACGCACCTCGTCTTCGACATGCAGGGCGTACCGATCGAGCTGGTCGTGACCAGCCTGCGCGCGGTCGAGTGGGAGAGCTTCGGGATCAACTTCTTCCTGGTGGCCGAGCCGGGCGCGCTGGAGGAGGCGCCCCACGTCCTGCTCGCCGCCGCGCACGTCGCGCCGGAGCGCGAGCAGCGCGTGCAGGACGCGTTGCTCGCGGCCGTCCCGAACGTGACCGTGATCCGCGTGCGCTCGATCCTGGCCAAGGTCGTGCGCGTGCTCGAGCGCTCGGCCGTGGCGGTCGAGCTGCTGGGCGCCTTCACGGCCCTGGTCGGGCTGGCGATCCTGGCCGGCGTGGCCAGCCTGGGCGCGCTGCGCCGCACGCGCGAGGCCGCGCTGTGGAAGGTGCTGGGCCTCACGCGCGCCGGCGTGGCGCGCCTGTTCGCGCTCGAGTTCGCGCTGCAGGGCCTGGTGGCCGGCCTGCTCGGCGCGGCCGGCGCGAGCGTGCTGACGTGGGCCTTCTTCGAGCACGTGCTCGAGCTCGGCTCGGACGTGCCGTGGTGGTGCGTGCCGCTGGCCGCGCTGGGCGCGGCGGCCCTGGCGGCGCTGGCGGGACTCGCGGCCTGCGCGCGCGCGCTGGCGACGCGTCCGCGCGCGAGCCTCGGGAGCTAGCCCGACCCATTCACCAGAGCTCGGCTGCAACGGCGCAATTGTCGGCACCTGCAGCGTTTCTCTCCCTGCGAGTCCTCGGCGACCTGCCAGAGGTCGCCTCCGGTCCTCTCGGTCGCGAAACACTGCATCTGCCGCCACTTTCGCCGTTTCGCTCGAGCCCTGACGAATAGGTCGGGCAGCGGGCTAGAACCACAGGTGGAACGTGTCGTGCGCTTCGTACGGCTCGAAGCCCAGACGCGCCCAGTTCTGCTGCGCGACCCAGTTGGTGAGCTGGGTGGAGATGATCATGCGCCGCAGGCCGCGCTCGCGGCACCAGTCGAGGCTGGCGAACATCAGCGCCAGGTACAGCCCGCGCCCGCGCGCGCGCGGCGCGACGCCGTACAGCACGCCCTCGCCCTCGCCCGCGGCGTTGCGCCGCAGGGCCGCGAAACCGGCCGGTTCGCCCTCGTGCTCGCCCACGAAGACGGGCGTGTCGGGCGAGTGCGCCAGGCACGAGCGCCGCGCCCAGTCGGCGTAGGCGGCGTCGCAGCTCGCGCGCTCCAGGCGCGGATCGGCGTGGTAGTGGCTGACGTAGCCCTGGAAGGCCTCGCCGGCCGCGCGCTCGACCGCGCGTTCCTCGCCGGGGCGCACGAACCGTACGGACGCAGCGGGCCGCGCGACGCGCGCGGGCGCGAGCAGGTCGTGGCCCCAGTAGACCAGCGTGTCCATCAGGCGTCCGCCGGCCGCCTCGAGCGCGTGCGCCGCCGCCAGGTCGTCGGCCCGGCAGCGCGCGGTCAGGAAGCGCACCTGCTCGCGCCGGCAGAAGGCCAGCACCTCGTCGAGACCCGCGGCCGTGACCCCGCTCGCGCGCGCGCTCTGGACCCCGAAGCGTTCGCGTTCGAGGGGTGCCAGCGAGACGAGCGTGGGGGTGGCGCTCATGTGTCCGGTCGCGCCGACGATTCCGGCGGCGGGGAACGATACCAGCGCGGCGAAGGCCCGGAAAGGCGCGAGCCGGGCGCCGCTGTGCCCGTCGTTCGCTAGACTTCCGCGCCCGATGGCGCTCCCGCCCAGCATCTCCTCGCTGAGCATCGTCGTTCCGGTCTACAACAGCGCGGCCACGCTGCCGAAGCTCGCCGAGCGGCTGCACTCCGTGCTGACGGGCATCGGGCTCGCGTTCGAGGTCGTGCTGGTCGAGGACGGCAGCCGCGACGGCAGTTTCGAGGTCATCGAGGAGCTGGCACGCACGCGGCCCTGGCTGCGCGGCTTCCGCCTGCTGCGCAACTTCGGCCAGCACAACGCGCTCCTGTGCGGGATCCGCCAGGCGCAGAACGCGGTCATCGTGACGCTGGACGACGACCTGCAGAACCCGCCCGAGGAGATCCCGCGCCTGCTGGCCAAGCTGGGCGAGGGCTTCGACGTGGTCTACGGCACGCCCGAGCACGAACAGCACGGCTTCCTGCGCGACGTGGCTTCGCGCATCACCAAGCTGACGCTGCAGAAGGCCATGGGCGCCGAGACCGCGCGCCAGGTCAGCGCCTACCGCGTCTTCCGCACCGAGCTGCGCGAGGCCTTCGCGGAGTTCGGCGGACACCTGGTGTCGATCGACGTGCTCCTGACCTGGGGCACGACGCGCTTCGCGGCCCTGCGCGTCCGGCACCAGCCGCGCGCCGAGGGCCGCTCGAACTACACCGTCTACATGCTGGTGACGCACGCGCTCAACATGCTGACCGGCTTCGGCACCTTCCCGTTGCAGCTCGCCAGCCTGACGGGCTTCGTCTTCATGCTGTTCGGCCTGGGGATCTTCGTGTACGTGCTGGCCAGCTACGCGCTGCGCGGCTCGCCCGTGGCCGGCTTCCCGTTCCTGGCCTCGATCATCGCGGTCTTCTCGGGCGCGCAGCTGTTCGCGATCGGCATCATCGGCGAGTACCTGGCGCGCGTGCACTTCCGGATCATGGACCGGCCGACCTACGTCGTGCGCTCCAGCACCGAGAAGGCGCCGGCCGGATAGGATGCTCGGCCCCTCGTGCCGCAGGCCGCCCCGGAACCCGCCAGGACCACTCCTTGAGCCCGTACCGCATCCCCTTCAATCGCGTCAGCCTGACGGGCAAGGAGCAGCCCTACATCGCCACCGCGGTCGAGCGCGGGCACATCTCGGGCGACGGCGAGTTCACCAAGCGCTGCTCCGAGCTGCTCGAGCGCGAGCTCGGCGCCAAGCGCGTGCTGCTGACCACGAACTGCACGCACGCGCTGGAGATGAGCGCGCTGCTCCTGGACCTGCAGCCGGGCGACGAGGTGATCTTCCCTTCCTTCGCCTTCGTGACCACGGTCAACGCCTTCGTGCTGCGCGGGGTGAAGCCCGTGTTCGCGGACGTCCGGCGCGACACGCTCAACCTCGACGAGCGCCTGCTGGCCGCTCTCGTCGGGCCGCGCACGCGCGCGCTGGTGCCGCTGCACTACGGCGGCGTGGCCTGTGAGATGGATCCGATCCTCGCGCTGGCCAAGGAGCGTGGCCTGGCGGTGGTCGAGGACAACGCCCACGGCCTGTTCGCGAGCTACAAGCAGCGGAAGCTCGGCACCTTCGGCTGCCTCGCCACGCAGAGCTTCCACGAGACCAAGAACATCACCTGCGGGGAGGGCGGCGCGCTGGTGATCAACGACCCGGCCCTGGTCGGACGGGCCGAGATCGTGCGCGAGAAGGGCACCAACCGCTCGCGCTTCTTCCGCGGCCAGGTCGACAAGTACACCTGGGTCGACCTGGGCTCGAGCTACCTGCCGTCCGAGATCCTGGCGGCCTTCCTGCTGGCCCAGCTCGAGGAGCGCACCGCGATCCAGGCCAAGCGCGGGCACATCTGGGGTCGCTACGAGCGCGAGCTGGCCGACTGGGCGGCGACGAACGGCACCACGCTCCCGCACGTGCCCGCGCACTGCGAGCAGCCCTACCACGTCTTCTATCTGCTGCTGCCGAGCCTGGAGGCGCGCACGCGCTTGATCGAGCACCTGAAGGGACTCGGGATCCTGGCGGTGTTCCACTACCTGCCGCTGCACCTGTCCGACATGGGCCGACGGCTGGGCGGCCGCGTCGGGCAGTGCCCCGTGACCGAGGACGTCAGCGACCGCCTGCTGCGCCTGCCGCTGTTCCCGGGCCTGACCGACGCCGACCAGGACGCCGTGCTCGAGGGCGTGCGCTCCTTCCGCGCCTGACATGGGCACCGCAGGCCGCCCGCACCGCTGGGTGTCCTGGTGCGCACCGCTCTTCGCGCTGCTCGTGTGCGGCGTTCTCCTGTGGGGCCCGCGCCGGATCGAGCTCAACCTCGCCGACGAGGGCTTCCTGTGGTACGGCGTCGAGCGCGTGGTCGCGGGCGAGGTGCCGATGCGCGACTTCCAGGCCTACGATCCGGGGCGCTACCTGTGGTGCGCAGCGCTGGCTCCCCTGGTGGGCGACGGCATCCTCGGCGTGCGCACGGCGTGCGCGCTGTTCGCCGCGCTCGGACTGGCCTTCGCCCTGGCCGTCGCCGGCCGCTTCACGCGCACGCCCCTGGGCCTGCTGGTGTGCGCGCTCGTGCTCGGGCTGTGGCTGTTCCCGCGCCACAAGCTGTTCGAGCCGGCCCTGGCCTCGGCCGCGGTGTGGTTCGCGCTGCGCCTGCTGGAGGACCCGCGCGCGCGTCGATACCTCGCCTGCGGCCTGTTCGTGGGCGTGAGCGCGCTGTTCGGGCGCAACCACGCGCTCTACTCCGCGCTCGCGTTCGGCGCCTGCGCCCTCCTGCTGGCCTGGAAGCTGCCCGAGCTGCGCGACGCGCGACGTGCGGGCGCGCTCGCGCTCGGGGGCCTGCTCGGGTTCGTGCCGCTCGGCGCAATGCTGCTGTTCGTGCCCGGCTTCGCGGCGGGCTACTGGCACTCGCTCATGGTCGTGCTGGAGCACGGCGCGAACCTGGCGCTGCCCTACCCCTTCCCGTGGCGCGTCCCCTGGGCCGCTCTCTCGGGCTGGAGGCTCGCGGGCCAGATCGCATTGGCGGCGGCCTTCACGCTGCCCTTCGTGGTCCTGACGGCCGGCCTCGTGCTCGCGCTGCGCACACGGCGCGCGGACCTGCCCGCGCGCGCACCGGCCATTGCGGCCTGCTTCGTGGGTCTCGCCTACGTGCACCACGCCTCGGTGCGCTCGGACGCCTCGCACCTGGCGCAGAGCTTCCCGCCGCTCTTGCTGCTGGCCCTGGCGCTGCCGGCGCTCGGCAGCCGGACGCTGCTCTGCGCGGGGGCGTGGAGCGTGCTCGCCCTGGGCTCGCTGCTGGCCGCCTTCGAGGCCAACTCGGTGCTGACGCGCTTCCGGCCCGACCAGACGGCGGACCTGGTGGACTGCGACGTCGCCGGAGAGCGCCTGCGCATGCCCCTGCGCCAGGCCCAGGGCGTGCGCGCGCTGCAGGCCTTCGCGGCCGAGCGCCTGCCGGGCGAGGCGCCGATCTGGATCGTGAACCAACCCACCATCTACGCGCTGTTGCGCAAGGCGGCGCCGGGCTGGTGGCTGTATTTCTACTGGCCCGAGAGCGAGGCCGAGCAGCGCGCGCACATCGAGAGCCTGGCGCAGCGCGGCGTGGACTGGGTGCTCCTGCACATCGGCTGGGTCGAGGGTCCCGAGCAGCAGACCTTCGCCAGCACGCACCCGCTGGTGTGGCGCCACCTGAGCCAGGCCTTCGAACCGGTCGAGCTGCCCGGCCTGCAGTCGCACCTGAAGCTCATGCGGAGACGTCCATGAACTCGAAGTCCCTGCTCCTGCGCTTCCTCTACAAGGCGCGCGATTGGCGCTCGCGCGCGCTGTTCACGGCCCTGGCGCGGCACGTGCGCGGCGACGTGCTCGACGTCGGCGGCTGGGACTTCTACCTCACGGCCAAGCGCCAGGGCGTCGCGTGCACGAGCTGGACGACGCTGGAGCCCGACCCCACGCGCCTGCCGGACGTGCGCTCGCCGGAGTTCCGCACGGTGCACGGCGACGGCTGCGCCATGACCTTCGCGGACGCCAGCTACGACACGGTGCTCTCGATCCAGGTGCTCGAGCACGTGTTCGAGCCGCTCGAGATGGTCGACGAGATGGCGCGTGTGCTGCGCCCGGGCGGAACGGCGCTGTTCCTGATCCCGCAGACCTCGACCATGCACCTGACGCCGCACTACTACGGCAACTTCAGCCGCTACTGGATCAAGGACGCCATGCGCCGCGCGGGTCTGGAGATCGTCGAGCACCAGCCGCTGGGCGGGATCTGGTCGACGATGGCCTCGCACCAGTTCTACTTCTTCCTGCAGGCGGCGCGCGTGAAGGGCATGAGCGACGCGGAGATCCGGCGCGGGCCGCTGTTCCCGCTGCTGCTGCCGTTCCAGGTGCTGTGGGCGCTGATCAGCCTGCCGGTGTGCCTGGTGCTCTCGCTCGGCGACCTCGCGGAGGAGCCGAACAACCACCTGGTCGTGGCGCGCAAGCCGGACCGGCGCGTGTAGCGGGGGCTAGGCGTCGTCGCGGTGCACGCTGTCCGGCGAGAACGCCGGCAGGCACACGGCCACGTACTCGGTCTCCTCGAGCGGCGTGCTGTAGCGCACCCATTCGCCCGGGCGCGTGATCACGGCCTCGCCCGCGTGCAGGTCCTCGTGCCCCGCCTCGGTCGCGACGCGCAGCGTCCCGCGCAGCACCAGCGTGAACTCGCTGAACTCCGGCGTCTGCCCGGGCTCGATCCAGCCCTTCGGGCTCTGCATGCGCGCCAGCGAGAGCTCGCTCGTGCCCGTGTTGACGCGTCCGACGAACTCCTCGATGCGCTTCCGGACGTTGCCGGCCGCCGGGATGACCTTGGGGCTGCGGATGTAGTGCGGCATCGGGCTCAGGAACGGACGCAGAAGCGCGCCAGACGCAGGGACAGGAGCACGGACAAGAGGGCGAGTGCCGCGACGAACGGCCAGCTGCGGGCCAGCGCGAGCACGCGTTCCGGCTCGCCTCCGGCCACCGCCGCGTAACCGAGCGCGGCCCAGGCCAGCACACCCGCGAGGCCCAGCACGAGCCGTCGCCAGGGGAACGCGAGCGGCGGCGGCGTGGCGACTTCGCGCCGCAACGCGGCCATGACGCGCCTGGAGAAGTCGGGCGCGGGCTCGCCCGGGCTGCCCGCGCGCAGCGCGCGCTCGATCGGATCGGGTCGGGAAGGAGTCTCCATGGGTGCGGTCTTCAGGGCTTCGGTCGGAGCAGGCCCTCGAGCAGCTTGCGCCCACGCGACAGGCGCGCCTTGAGGGTGCCCTCGGGCAGACCCAGGCTGGCCGCCGCGGCGGCGAGGTCGGCGGCGTGGAAGTAATAGAGGTGCAGGGCCTCGCGGTAGCGCGCCGGCAGCGCGTTGACGGCGCGGCGCACGCGCTCGGCCAGCTCCGGCTCCTCGTCCGGCACGGCCGCCGCGAGCTCGCGCTCACCCAGCAGCTCGGGCGGCGCAGGACGGCGCGCATGGGAGCGGTAGACGTTGGTCGCCAGCGCGATCAGCCAGGTCGAGAAGCGCGCGCGGCCGCGGAAGCCGGGCAGGGCGCGGTAGGCGCGCAGGAACGCCTCCTGGCACTGGTCCTCGGCCGCGCCGTGCTCGCCCGTGTAGCGCAGGGCGAGCCGGAAGAGCGGGCCCTGCCAGCGCGCGACGATGGCGCCGAAGGCCTCGACCTCGCCTGCCAGCACGCGGCGCACGCTCTCGGCATCCTCATCGGTGCCCACCTCGGTGCCCGCATTCGGTTGCACGTATTCGCGCCCCTGCGGCGTCCCCGTGGGACGCGCGGCCGGTGCGCGGGGTTGCGCGGCCCCGGCTTTTCCGCTCGAGGGCGGATAACGCAACCGCGCGCGCCGACCGAGCGACAAAGGGGGCGAACCCAGGAGCCCCCCCATGGACACCGACAGCCCCCGCGACCTCGCCAACGCCGTGTTGTTCCTCATTCCGGTGGCCAGCGTCATCGGGATCTTCACCTCGCTCGCCGTGCTCGGCTGGTCGCGCGAACGACGCCGCGAGCGCGAGGCATTGTACCGGCACGAAACCGCGCGGAAGCTGATCGAGCACGGCGGCATGGACTTCGCGCAGTTCGAAGCCTTCCAGCGCGAGGAAGAGGAGCGGCCGCGCCGGGCCCGGCGCCGCGCGCTCTCGCTGGCCGGATCGATCCTCGCCATCGGCGGCCTGGCGCTGTTCGTGACGCTGCGCATGATCCCGCCCGAGGTCGCCCCGGGGTTGCGCGAGCTGGCGGTGCTCGGCTTCGTTCCGACGGGCATCGGCGGCGTGCTGACGCTCTACGCGGAGGCGGAGAGGACCAAGCACAAGCCACCGCGCTGAGCGGCCGCGCGAAGCAGTCAGACCGGGGCGTACTCGCGCCGCGCCCCGGAGCCGTGCCCCACCAGACGTCCGGCCAGCTCGAGGCGCGTGAAGGCGCGCAGGGCGCGCGGCCGGCCGATGTTGTGGCTGCGCGCGAAGGCCGCGACGGTGGCGGGCTCGGGCGCGCTCGCGAGCCAGCGCAGGACGCGACGCTGGAGCTCGTCGAGCCCGGCGGCGGAGTCACGCTGGGCGCGCAGGGCCGCCAGGGTCGCTTCCGACGCGCGTCGGTTGCTGGCCCCCACGCGCACGACCAGCTCGCGCTCGCCGGCCTCGTCGAGCCGGGCGTGGGGCCGCGCCGGCGAGAGCGGCACCGAGCACCACACCACGGGCTTGCCGGCGAGCGTTGCCACGCCGAGCTGCAACTCGAGCGGTGGCTCGAGCTGCTCGGCCGCCACGGCCCTCAGGCGCGCGATCGTCGCGCGCGGCCGCGGCGCGCCCACGAGCTCGCCCCGATCCCCCACCCCGATCAAGAGCAACCCGCCGCGCGTGTTGGCGAAGGCGCACAGGGTGCGCGCCACGCGCGCATCGGCCGGCAGGCCGCGCTTGAACTCGAGGTGCTTGCCCTCGCCCGCGGCGATGAGGCGCGCGAGCTCGTGCGCGTCCGGGTTCACGGCCGCGTGACGATCTCCCCGCCCTTCATCACGAACTCCACGTGCTGCAGCACGGTGATGTCGTGCAGCGGGTCGCCGGAGACGGCGATCAGGTCGGCCAGCTTGCCGGGCGCGATCTCGCCACGGTCGGCGACGCCCAGCAGCTCACAGGCATCGAGCGTCGCGGCACGCAGCGCGGCGGCGGGCGTCATGCCGCGCTCGACCAGGGCGGCGAGCTCGCGCGCGTTCTGGCCGTGCGGATAGACGCAGGCGTCGCTGCCGTTCGCGATCCTGACCCCGGCCGCGATCGCGCGCCGCAGGTTGGCCTTGGCCCTGGGCAAGATCGCCTCGGCCTTGGCGCGGATCGGCGGCGGCAGGTTGTCGAGCGCGATCGCGTCGGCGAGGTAGGTGGTCGGCACCAGGAAGGTGCCGTGCGCCTTCATCAGCGCGATGGCCTCGTCGTCGAGCTCGGAGCCGTGCTCGATCGAGTCGACGCCGGCGCGGATGGCGTCCTTGATGCCCTCGGCACCGTGCGCGTGGGCCGCCACCTTGAGGCCGTGGCGGTGGGCCTCGCCCACCAGCGCGGTGAGCTCCTCGAGCGAGTACTGCTGCGCGCCCACCGGCCCCTCGAACGAGAGCACGCCGGCGGTGGCGCAGGTCTTGATCACCTTGGCGCCATGCTTGATCTGGTAGCGCACGGCGGCGATCACCTCGTCCACGCCGTCGGCGATGCCGCTCTCGGGGCCGCGCTCCAGGATCCCGGGCGCGTAGCCGGTCGTGTCGGCGTGGCCGCCGGTGATGCCGATCGCGTGGCCGGCGGGGAACATGCGCGGGCCGCTGACCCAGCCCTGGTCGATGGCCTTCATCAGCGACACGTCGGCGAAGCCGCCCGCGCCCACGTCGCGCACCGTGGTGAAGCCGGCGAGCAGCGTCGTGCGCGCGTTGGCCGCCCCGCGCAGCGCGGCGTCGGCGGCGGTCTCGAGCACGTCGCGGTGGATCCAGTGGCCCTCCAGGTCGCCGGTCAGGTGCGTGTGGCAATCGATCAGGCCGGGCAGCAGCGTGAGCGCGCCGAGCTCGAGCACCTCGGCCCCGGCCGGGAGGGCGCGCGGGTTCACGGCCGTGATGCGCTCGCCCTCGATCAGGAGCGTGGCGTCGGGCACCAGGCGACCCGCACCGACGTCCAGGTAGTGCGCGGCGTGCAGCGCGCGCACGACGGGCGCGGCGGCCTGGGGAGGAGCGAGCAGTACCACGGCGAGGAAGAGCGACATGGCGAGCACCATAGGGAGAGCGAGCCCGGCCCGCGACCCGGCCAGCGTACGAGTACGGATGGAGCCCCGGAATCGAACCGGCCGCCGCGAGTCGGACCCGCGGCGGCCGGCGCGTGGGCAACGGGAGCCCTACGGGCTCTTCTGGCTGTTCTGGAACTGCTCGAGGCGTTCGCGCAGCTCCTTCTCCAGCTCGCCCTCGCCCTTGGCGAGTTCGACGGCCCGCGTCTGGACCTGGATGGCGCGCTCGATCTTGCCCGCCTTGAAGAGCGCCAGCCCGAGCGTGTCGAGCGTGCTCGCGTCCTGCTCCTTCGTCAGTTGCGCGGCGCGCTCGGCGGCCTGCACGGCCAGCGCGTAGTCGCCCGCGACCTTCTTGCCCGGGTCCACGATCGTCCAGGCCAGCTGATTGAGGGCGTTGGCGTTCTCGGCGAAGACCTGGGCCACCAGGCGCTGGCCGTAGCTCGCGGCGTCGGCCGGACGAGCCTCGACCAGGAGGAAGTACTGGTCGAGACCGAAGTAGCTCTCGAGCGCCGCTTCCTTGGCCACGGCGGTCTCGATGGCGCGGATCGCGCCGGCGAGGTCCTTCTCCTTCTTGGCCTTGGTGACCTCGCGCCGGACGCTCGCGACCGCGTCCTTCAGGCGCAGGTCGAGGGCGTACTTCTTGGAGGCCGCGGCCAGGTCCCACTTGCCCGCGACCACGTCGGCCAGCGGCTTGTCGATGCCCATCGGGTGCCCGATCCAGGCGATCCGGCCGCTGCCATCGACGATGAAGGCGGTCGGAATGCCGGTCTGGCCGGCGGCCTTCATCCAGCTCACGGCCATCGAGCCGTCGTCCTCGCCGTCCTTGGCGCTGGGCTTCACGCGGTCGGCGGCGACGGTGTAGGTCATCTTGTCGCCCATCTCCTGCACGAACTTGGGCACGCGGTAGGGCTCGTCTGCGTCGATGTTCTCCCACACGCTGACGCCGATGAACTGGACCTTGCCCGCGTACTGCTTGGAGAGCTCGTTCAGGTGCGGGATCGCGACCTTGCAGGGGCCGCACCAGGTGGCCCAGAACTCGACCACGTAGGTCTGGCCGGGCTCGAACTTCGCCACGGGCTTGCCCTGCACCCACTCGGCGACCTGGATCGCGGGCGCGGGATCGCCGAGCACGAGCGCGGAACGCTCGGCCTGGTTCTGGAGCGGGGTGAGCAACAACAAGGAAGCGATCAGCATGGGTGGAAACCTGTGGGGGAACGGGTCCGTTCCGGCCGGCGCTCGAGGGTGCAGGGGCCCGAGTTCACTCGGCCGCGGCGACTACGGACTCGTGTCGGATACGAGACCACATCGCTCGACGACGGGTCCCGGTTTTCTCCGTAAGCATATGATGAGGGGCCATGAACCGACGCTCCAGTCGCCTGGGACCGACCCTCGCATTGTTGCTCCTGTTCGCGGCCTGTCTGGCCTCGCGCGAGGGCGGAGAGGGCTGCGCGTGCCGCCGGGAGCCTCCCACCACGGCCCGTCCGCAGGCGAGCACGCTCGCGCTGGAGCCGCCCGGCGCGGCCCCCGTGCCAGGGAGCGCAGCGGGCGCGACGGAAGCGGACGAGGGGCAGCCGGCGCCGGCGACGGAGCTCGAGGTCGCGCTGCCGGACTTCGCCGATCCGCTCTGGACGCGCGTCCCCAGTCGCGCGGGACGGTACCTGGTGTGCTGGCGCAGCCTCGGCGGGCAGGTGCCACGCAACCAGGACTTCGAGCTCGAGGTCTGGGTCCTGCACGCGGGGAAGCCGGTGCGGGACGCGCTCCTCGGCGTGAGCGCGTGGATGCCTGACCATGGACACGGCATGCTGCGCCAGGTGCGGCCCGAGGCGCGCGGCGACGGCTCGTTCCGGGTCGAGGGCATGCTGCTGCACATGCGCGGACACTGGCTGCTGCGCTTCGACGTGCTCGAGGACACGCTCTCGGAGACGGCCGAGTGCGCGCTCGATCTGTGATGGACGCCGCCACCGCGCTGCTCGCCCTCGCGCTCTCGGGCGCCACGCTCGGCGCTCCCGTGCCCCAGGCCCCACGTGCGCCGGAGGCCGTCGCGTTCACGCGCGAGGAGCGCGCGATCCTGCTGGAGCTGTCCCCGCTGCCCGCGCCACCGGCCGACCCCACCAACGCGGTCTACGAGGACCCGGCCGCCGCGCGCCTCGGCCAGGCGTTGTTCTACGACGCACGCCTCTCGGCCGACGGCACGATCTCGTGCGCGAAGTGCCACGTGCCGGCCAAGGACTGGACCGACGGGAAGCCGCTCGCGAGCGGCCTTTCGGGCCTGCCCCGGCACACGATGACGCTGTGGAACGTGGCCTACAACCGCTGGTTCTTCTGGGACGGGCGCAAGGACACGCTGTGGTCGCAGGCGCTCGCGCCGCTCGAGGACGCGCGCGAGCACGGCACGAGCCGGCTCGCGATCCTGCACCTCCTGGGCGAGGACGCGGGCTACGCGCGCGCCTACCGCGAGGTCTTCGGGGCGCTGCCGGAGCTGGCGGACGAGCGACGCTTCCCGCGCGCGGGCCGGCCCGTGCCCGAGGAACCGGAGCACCCGCACGCCCTGGCCTGGGCGACGATGACACCCGAGGACCAGGCGGCGGCGACCGGCGCCTTCGTGAACGTGGGCAAGGCCCTGGCCGCCTTCCAGCGCCGGATCGTGTCGCGCGCGGCGCCCTTCGACCGCTTCGTCGCGGGCCTGGCGAGCGGCGACGCCGCCGAGCTCGCCACGCTCGATGAGAGCGCCCAGCGCGGCGCGCGCCTGTTCGTCGGCAAGGCACGCTGCGTCCTGTGCCACGACGGCCCGACCTTCAGCGACCTCGAGTTCCACGACAACCGCGTGCCCGTCGTGGAAGAGGGCAGCGATCCCGGGCGCCGGCTGGGCATCCGCCGGCTGCGCAAGGACCCCTTCAACTCGCTCGGCCCCTACGCCGACGACCGGGGCGAGAGCGGACGGGTGAAGCTCGGCTTCCTGGTGGACGACAGCCACGGCGGCAAGCTCTTCAAGACGCCCACGCTGCGCAACGTCGCGCGCACCGCGCCCTACATGCACGAGGGGCAGTTCGCGAGCCTGGCCGAGGTCGTGCGCTTCTATTCGCACCTCGAGGGCGCCGCGCCCGAAGGGCAGGGCGAACGCCTGGTGCTGCCGCTCGACCTGAGCGCCCAGGAAGAGGCGGACCTCGTGGCCTTCCTCGAAAGCCTGAGCGACGAGGGCCCGCCGGGCGAGATCCTCGGGCCGCCGCCGACGCCGTACCTGCCGCGCTAGCCTTCGATCCGCCGGCACCCCAACGTCGCCTGGGCCACGCCGCGCGGAATGGGTAGGCTCGCGGGGTGCCCCGTTCCCGCCTCGCGTTCCTCGTGCCGCTGGTCGGACTGCTCTCGCTGGCACGCCTCCTGTCCGGGCCCGGCCCCGATGGCGTGTCCCCGGCCGAGGCGCTGCCCCGGACATCGGCCGCGCGCGCCGTGTCGAGCGCGTGCGCAACCGATGGCTGCGGATGCCCACACGAGGTTCTCGCGGCGGACTGCTGCTGCGCGGAAGACGGCGGGCGCGCGTCCGTGGCGCCCGTGGCCCGCGCGCCGATGGATCCGCAGCGCGCGTCCTCGCTCGTGGCCGGCCCTCGCGACCGACCTCCGGCGAGCCTCGTGGCCCAGCGCTGCGCGGGAGCCCGGAGCTCGCGCGCGCCACCCGCACCGATCGCGCCGGCGATCGCGAGCCACTCACCTGCACGGGACACGGACTCCGCGCCGCCCGAGCGGCTCACGGACCTCGTGATCGACCCGCCCCACGCGCTGGATCGGGAGCCGCCCACGCCGCCTCCGCGGCGGGTCGCGCGAGCCTAGACCGAGCTCGACCCCGGCCGCGCGAGCGCGCGCGGTCGCGTGGCGCACCGGCCCTCGTGCCGGTCCTCGCCCGCTGCGCGCGGGCGTGACTCCCTCCCCATTCTCCGGGCCTTCGCGTCCGGTCCCCGTCCACGAGGTCTTCCGTGTTCTCGATCCTGCTCTCGCTCTGTCCGCTGGTATCCGATCCTGAATTCCCCGCCCCGAGCGCGCCCGCGCCCGCTCCGTACCTGCCCGCGGCAGCGCCCACCGCGCTGCTGCGCTACAACCACGGACCGGGCACGTCCGGCGGCGGCAGCCTGACCTCCTCGGCCGAGACCCTGCGCGCCGGACGCTGGTCGCTCGAGCTGCGCAGCGACTGGACCGAATTCGAACGCACCTCCGTGGCCGAGGCCGAGGCCGCGGCCATCGCCGCGGGGGAATTCGACGCGCTCGGCAGCTCGTGGGTCGACCAGTTCGCGCTCGCCTACGGCCTGACCGACGACGTGCAGCTCGGACTCCAGCTGGGCCACTACTCCGGCTCGGACTTCATCGACGCGGAGGAGGACGGCCTGGGCGGGGCCGAATCGGCCCAGGCCGATCCGCGCGGCCTGACCGACACCTGGGTGACCGTCAAGTGGCGCACGCTGCGCGGCGCGAGCGGTCACCTGGCACTGCTCGGCGGCATCAAGCTGCCGACCGGCGATGACGACGAGAGGCTCTCGAACGGCGAGAAGCTGGAACCCTCGAGCCAGCCCGGGTCGGGTTCGGTCGACTACCAGGCCGGCCTGGCCTTCTCGCGTTTCCTGAGCGCGCGCGTCACGCTCGACGCGAGCGGCGTCTACACGGTCCGCACCGCGCACCGGGGCTTCGAGGTCGGCGACCGCGCCGATCTCGGACTCGCGCTCGCCTACCGGCTCAGCGAGGACGTGCAGGCTCCGAACAACTGGAGCGTGTTCGGCGAGCTGAACAGCGTGTGGCTGGACGAGGACGTGGCGCGCGGCGTGTCGAACGAGAACAGCGGGGGCGAGGTCGTGTACCTGGCGCTGGGGCTGCGCAATCGCGTCAACTCGCACCTGGCCTTCAGCCTGGCCCCGGCCCTGCCGATCCTGCAGGACGTGAACGGTGCGCAGGTCGAGACCGATTGGCGCGTCGGCCTGGCGCTGACGCTCACGCCGTGAGGGCCGTGGCGCGAGTCCTCCGGAGCGCAGCCCTGGCCGCGCTCCCCCTGCTCGGCGCATGCCGCGCGAGCGCGCCCTCCGCCGGCCCGACGGCCGAGTGCCCGGTGTGCGCGCACGAGGGCGACCTGGCCTGCCTGTGCGTGCACGTCGAGCCCGACACGCCGAGCTGCGAGTGCAACGGCAAGACCTACTGGTTCTGCAGCCAGGAGTGTCGCGCGGACTTCCTGGCGCACCCCGAGCGCTACACGAAGTAGGCGCGGCCAGGCCTACGCCGCCGGCGCGCCCCTGGAGGGTCCGTGCGGCAGCGGCGCGGGCGCGCGCTCGCCGGCCAAGAGGCGCCGGCAGGTCGCGAGCAGGTGCGCGCGCTGGATCGGCTTGGTCGCGTAGTCGTTGCAGCCCGCCTGCAAGCACAGGTCGCGGTCCGTGCTCATGGCGTGCGCGGTGAGCGCGATGATCGGGCGCGTGTAGCCGGCGGCGCGCAGGGCGCGCGTGGCGGCGTAGCCGTCCATCACGGGCATCTGCATGTCCATCAGCACCAGATCGAAGGCCGCGCCACGGCGCTCGGCCTCCAGCGCCTTGTCCAGCCCGGCGCGCCCGTCGTCGGCCAGTTCCACGCTCGCGCCGGCGCGCCGCAGGATGGCGGCCAGCAGGCGCTGGTTGAGCTCGACGTCCTCGACCACCAGCACGCGTCCGCCCAGGCGGATCTCCGGCTCGGCGCGGCCGGCCTCGGGGCTGGCCAGGGCGACCTTGCACTCGTCGCTGGTGTACTGGCGCAGGACGGCCCGGCGCAGCTCGCCGGCGTACAGGCGCAGGGTGAAGGTGCTGCCCTGGCCGGGCGTGCTGTGCACCTCGACGTCACCGCCCATCAGGATCGCCAGGCGCTTCGAGATCGTCAGGCCGAGGCCCGTGCCGCCGTAGCGGCGCGTGCTCGAGGCATCCACCTGGCTGAAGGGCTCGAAGATCTGCTGCAAGCGGTCGGGCGGGATGCCGATGCCGGTGTCGATCACGTCGCAGCACAGGTAGCGATGGTCGGCGACCTCGTGCTCGTCCAGGCGCAGCACCAGGCGCACGCTGCCCCTGGGCGTGAACTTGATGGCGTTGCCCACCAGGTTGAGCAGCACCTGGCGCGCGCGCACCAGGTCGGCCTCGATCACTTCCGGGATCGGCTGCGGGATCTCGAGCACCAGCCCGATGTCGCGCTCGCCGGCCTGGGGCGCGAGCAGCGCCAGCACCTCGCGCGCCAGGTCGAAGGGCTTCACGTCCGCGCGGTTGATCACCAGGCGCGAGGCCTCGATGCGCGAGATGTCCAGGATGTCGTTCAGGATCGTGAGCAGGTGCTCGCTCGAACGCTTGATGGTGTCGCCGTAGCGCGTGCGGTCCTCGGGGCTCGCGCCCGGATCGCACAGGAACTCGACGTAGCCCAATAGCGCGTTCATCGGCGTGCGGATCTCGTGGCTCATGTTGGCCAGGAACTCCGACTTGGCGCGGTTGGCGGACTGCGCGCGCTCGTTGGCCTGCCGCAGCTCTTCCAGGCGCGCGCGTTCGCGCTGTGCCACGTTCCACTTCTCGGTCAGGGCCCCGGCCAGCTGGCGCACCTCGACCGGATCGAAGGGCTTCTTCAGGATCAGCAGGCGGTCGGTGCTGCCGAGCTCCTGGATGATCTGCTCGAAGGAGTAGTCCGAGAAGGCCGTGCAGATCACGACCTCGAGCTGCGGGTCGAGCTTCCACAGACGCTTGATCGTCTGAAGGCCGTCGATGCCCGGCGGCATGCGCACGTCCACGAAGGCCATCGCGAAGCGCTGGCCCGCGCGCAGCGCGCGCTCGAGCAGCTCGACCGCCTGCTCGCCCTGGCCGGCCGTGGTGAGCTCGAACGACACCTGCGACGGGGCCGCCTGGGCCTCGCCGAAGAAGGCCATGCGGGCGCTGGAAGGGGCCTGGGCCGCCACGGACGGAGCCAGGATCTTCTTGAAGTCCTCGCGGATCGCTTCCTGGTCGTCGACCACGAGGACGCGCAGGTTCTTGGGGTCGGACATCGTCCTAGGCCGCCGCCAGGGCGGGCTCCTCCACGGATGTTGCTTGCATGGGGATGTCGAGGAAGAAGGCGGCGCCGTGACCCGGGCCATCGCTCGCGGCGTGCAGCTTGGCGCCCATCTCCGTGGCCGCGTTGGCCGAGACGTGCAGGCCGAAGCCGTGCCCGTCCTTCTTGGTGGTGAAGCCGTGCTGGAAGATGCGTGTCAGGTTCTCGCGCGCGATGCCCACGCCGTTGTCGCGCACCTCGATGCGGGCCGTGTGCTCGTCGGGCCGGGTGACGCGCAGCGTGAGGCGCAGGCCGGAGCCGCCGCGCTCGGCCAGGGCCTGGCCGGCGTTCTGGATCAGGTTCACCAGGATCTCCATCAGCTTGTGCTTGTCCACCCGCACCGAAGGCAGCTCGGCGAACTCGCGCACGAGCTCGATCTCACCGCAAGCCGCCAGGCCCTGGCGGCAGATGCTGAGCGCACCCTCGAGCTGCTCGGGCAGCGCGGCCTGCTCGAACACACCCTTGGTGCCCGCGAAGCTCTGCTGCGCCCGCACGAGCTCGGCGATGTGCTCGATGCCATGGTTGAGCGCGCGTAGCTCCTCTTGAATGGCCTTGCGCTGCGAGCCGAGGGCTCCGGCCAGCTCCGACAGGAATGGCACCAGGTGCTTGCCGCGCGGGTCGGCGCCCACGAAGGCCGCCAGGTCGCGCTCGTGGCTGCGGAGCACGCCCACCAGCATCTCCAGGTCGCCCAGCGACAGGTCCTCGGTCTTGCGCGTGGCCAGGTTGGCGGCCACGTTGACGCTGTTCAGGACGTTGCCGACGTTGTGCAGCACGCCGGTCGCGATCTCGGACATGCCGGCCAGGCGCGCGGTCTCGACCACCTGCTCGCGCGACTTGGCGAGCTTGCCCAGCATGCGGTCGAACTCGCCGGCCAGCTGGCCGATCTCGTCCTTGCGCGGCATGCCGACGCGGATCGAGGTGTCGTCGCGCCGCCCGATCTCGGTGGCCTTGCTGGTCAGCGTCGTGAGCGGCGCCACCACGATCCGCTGCAGCAGCTTGACCAGCACCAGCAGGATCAGGAGACCGCCGATGAGCGTGGTCAAGAGCGCGTAGTCGATGCTCAGACGCCTGTGCGCGTCGATCGTCCGATCGAGGGCCACGTGCAGCACGAGCGGGTCATCGGTGCGCAGCGAGCCGATGCGCTCGTAGGCGTGCAGCAGGCCGTCGTCACCCGCGCGGTACAGCTGTCCTCCCTCGGCGCGCGTCAACTCGCCCGGCAGACCGGGGTCGCCGTGCTCGAGCAGCTCGATGCGCCGCGGCGCGGCCACGCTCTCACCCGCGGCCAGCTCGAGTTCCTCCTGGACGATGCGCTGCTTCAGCCCCGCGCCGAGGAAGCGTCCCAGCACGATCGTCCCGTGGGCCGGACGCAGGTAGTCGCTGCTCCCGCTCGGCACCAGGGCCCCGTCCGGGCCGGGCACGGGCAGGGCGCAGACCAGCAGCGGGTGGAGCTGGGTCATCATCAGGCCGGTCACCTGTTCGGCCCCCGACCGGAAGACCAGCACCGGATGGTTGCGCGACAGCGCCTCGCGCGGGAAGTCCTTGAGCCGCGTGGGCTCGCGCGTGTCCGGATCGAGCACGCTGCCCCACAGCACCTGGCCGTTCGCGTCGCACACGTAGAAGAGGTCGACGCGCGCCACGTCCATGGCCGCGCTCCCGAGGTCGCGCTGCGCGAAGTCGGGCG
Organism: uncultured Planctomycetaceae bacterium; assembly: GCA_964631945.1. Taxonomy (GTDB): domain Bacteria; phylum Planctomycetota; class UBA1135; order UBA1135; genus JABFRZ01. The sequence goes on along the minus strand of CAZWAY010000037.1, from coordinate 16,259 downwards.
CGGCGCCGCGCACGAAACGCTGCATGGCCTCGAAGCCGGCGTAGACGCGGGCCTTGCCGGCCAGGTCCTGCAGCTCGGCATCGATGCGCCCGTGCACCCGCGCCAGGTCCTCGGCCGCCCCCTCGCGCTCCCAGCGACCGAAGGCGTGGCCCGCGAACATGCGCACGAGACCGTTCTCGATGGCCGCGTAGGCGACCACCACGGTCACGAGGATGAGGACGATCTTGGAGCGCAGCGACATGGACGGCGGACCCGCGCGCGGGCCTAGCCGGCCTTGCGCAATTCCTCGCGCTCTTCCGGCTCGAGCGCGACGTGCGTCCGCTCGGTGGCCTGCCGCTCACGCAGCGAAGCGGTGGCCTGGTTGATAAGCTCGCACAGCTCCTGGAACTCGTCGCCCTGGCGGATGCGGCAGGGGCCGGCCTCCTCGCCCCGGATCACGGCCTTCAGGTACTTCTCGAAGCGATAGACCGGACCGGCGATGCGGAACGTGACCAGGATCCCGACCGCGATCGTGAGCGGCAGCAACATGCCGAACGAGACCAGCAGGATCTCGAGCGGCAGCTCGGGCATCACGGCCATCAGATAGGTCCCGCCCTCGGGCACGCTGGCGGCCAGCTCGGAGAGGCGCAGCCCCACGTGCAGCGATTGCAGCAGGAAACCGAGGGCCGAGAGACCGACGAACACCCCGACCAGCTTGAGCTGCAGCTTGGGCTTGATGAGCTTGATGCGACGCCGGTACGGGGCTTGGGGCGGAGGGTTCATGGAGGTTCCGGGGTCCGGGAGGTTTCGAAGGTTTTTCGGCCCCCGCCGGGGTGCGCTTTAGGGCGCGCCCGGAATGCCACACGCGGAGTCTCGGTCCGAGGCCTTGGAGGCCCCGTCAAGCCTTCCCTCCGCGGTCTCTGCGCCTCCGCGGTTGCTTCTCGGAGAGTTACCGCGGAGGCGCGGAGAACGCGGGGGAAGAGGAGGGGCGAGCCTTAGCCGACCTGCTCGATCCAGGAATTCCGTTCCGGAGGCAGGTCCAGACCCGTGAGCGTGCGCAGGGCTTTCCAGGCGGCCGCGCGCACCAGCGGATCGTCGCGCTCCAGGCATTCGATCAGCGCGCCGAGCGCGCGGGTCGAGCCCAGCTGCTCGAGCGCCTGACAGGCGCTGCGCACTTCGCCCGCGTTGTCACGCCGGAGGGCGTTCACGAACGACTCGGCGATGCGGTCCCGATACAGACGGTGCTCGAGCACCTCGCGCGCGGCGCGCATGAACTCGAGCCCGCGCGCCCGCTCGATGCTCGCCAGCAACGACTCGGCCTCCCCTTCCCACCAGCGCATCTCGGCGTGGTACCAGCTCGTCCAGCGCGCCGGATCGGGCCCGAAGGCGAGCCCGCTGATCCGTTGCAGGGCGTCGAAGGCGCTGCGCCGCACGTGCTCGTCGCCATGCTCCATCAGCGCGATGAGGACCTCGACCGAGCCGTCGTCGCGGAGCTGGCCGCAGGCGCGCGCGGCCGCGCACACCAGCGTGGTGTCGAGCTGGCGCAGGTAGCGGCGCAACGCGTCGAACACGACCTCGCTGCCCTCCTGCGGCGGGGCCCGTTCGGCCAGGCGCGTCAGCAGCAGGCCGTCGAGGCCGGGCGTGCGGCCGAGCATGCTCGCCAGCAGGCGCGTGGCCTGGGACGACCGCGTGGCCGCCAGGGCCTCGACGATCGAGCTCGCCAGGCCCGGAGGGCTCTCCGACAGCAGGGTCGGGATCTGTGGCAGGACCTGCGGGTCGCGCGCCAGGATCGCCCCCAGCGCGCTGGTGAAACCGATGCGCAGCTCCGGCGTCAGTCCCGGGTCGGGCTGGGGTGATGCGGTCAGGCGCGTCAGCAAGCGCAGGTGCTCGCCCGAGCCCGTCGCGCCGAGCAAGCGCTGGGCCTCGAGCCGCACGCTCGTGCTCTGTGGCCGGCCGGCGAGCTCCTCGAGGAACGGCACGATTTCGCGCCGCGGGCGCGCGGCCAGGGACTCGCGCACGAACTGGCGCTGTTCCTCCAGACGTGCCGGGTCGCCCTCGCCGTCCGCGAGCCGGCCCTCGGCCGCGAACGAGAACAGCAGCGGGATCTCCGCCGGCTCGACGGCCTGCAGGCGTCGTCGCAGCTCGGCCGGCGTGTACGGCTCGGCGAAGAGGCGCGGCAGTCCCGAACGCCGCTCCGCCCCGCGCCCGCCCGAGGACTGCGCCGCGAACGCCGGAGCGAGCGCCAGCACGACTGCGGCGCCCCAGGCCAGCACTCTCTGCTCCCCCCGCAAGCCCCCCATGACCCTAGATCATCGGCCCGTCGACCACCGGGATCGTACCCGGACTCTTCAAAGTGCCCTTCTTCTGGGTCGGGGCCCGTGGGAAGCGCACCTCGACCCCGTCGCGCAGGGCGCGGATCACGGACTTGACCACGTTCCAGTCGAACGCTCTCTCCGGGCCGTTGTAGGTGTGATAGACGTCCGAGAAGTCGAAGTAGTCGATCACGAGCAGCTGATCGGCGTGAGCCTGGGAGGGCGGCGCGAGCACGTTGCGGTCCACCCCCAGGATGTCGAACGGATCCATCGCCAGGTTGGTCGAGGCGCTGGCCAGATCGAGCAGACGCCAGGAGACCTTGGTGGGCAGGGCCGACTCGGCCGCGAGCTGGGCGAGGTGCAGGTCGAAGTGCAGCTTGGCCGGGCCCTCGAACGCGAGCGTCTGCGCCACCAGGGCTCCGAACAACTCGAACGACGCGCCCACCGTCACGTCGGCCTCCGGCGCGAAGATCACGCCGTGGAACGGCCCGCTCGAGCGCAGCGCCAGCGGCTGAGCTGTGACACCGGGCACCTGGATCGTCACGTGCTCGGGCTTCGCGCTGCTGGTGGTCAACACCGAACCCGTGGCCAGATCGAGCGCGTCGGTGACGAACAGCTCGATCGGCCCGGCGCTCGTGTCGAAGGTGAGCTGCGCGGTGGCCTGCAGCGTGAGCGCGCCCAGCACGACCTGGGCCGGCCCCTGGATCAGGACCTGCGCCCCGGGCTGCACGATGAGCGCCTCGTAGCCGCTGGCGCCGGCGGGGATCACCAGTGGATAGGGCGAGCCGTGGATCTGCGCCCCCTCCAGCGCGAACTCGGGCACCTCGACCTCCGGCAGCTCCGTGGTGGTCAGCGCCTTCGCCGTCGAGCCGGTGACGGTCACCGTGCCCGAGGTCGTCAGCGCGGCATCCGGCCCGGGCGTGACGTCCCCCTTCACGAAGCTCGGTATTCCGACGATGCCCGCGATCGAGATGTTCCCGTTCGAGCCCAGCACGGCGCCGCTCTTGTCGGCCTGCGAGGCGTAGGTGCCCTTGGTCGAGTCGTAGGCGTCGACCACCGAGCCGGGGCTCAGCGCCAGCGCACCCTCCGAGAAGACCCCGAGCGCGGCCACGCTCTCCTCGCCACGACGCGCCACCAGCGAGAGCTCGGCGCGGCCCGTGCCGACCATCCCGGTGGACTCCAGCCGCACCAGGCCGTCCTCCAGCTCGGTCGCCTCGACCCAGAAGACCCCGGTGCCGAGCAGCGCGGGCGCATCCGGCGCGGCCACGCTCCCCGAGCGGCCGCACGACAGGCCGGCGAAGGCCTCGGCCAGGCCGGCCTCGGCCATGTAGAAGGCGCGCTTGCGGTTGACCGCCTGGGCCTGGCGACTCGCCACCGACGAGGCGAACTGCGAGAAGCTCGTCGCCAGCACCACCACCGTGGCCACGGCCACCAGCGACATCACCAGCGCGCTGCCCCGGCGCGGCCCCGTTGCCCCGTTCTGCTCGAAAGTCCTGATCTTCATGGTTCCCCCATCCTTGCTCAGTTGCGGCAGGTGACCGTCGTCTCGCGCGTCACCTGGATCGTCTTGCCCTCTTCCCCGGCGCGCTCGAGCGACAGGCGTACCGTCACGCTCCGATCGTCGAGCACGAAGGCCAGCCCGAGTTCGTCGGCCAGCTGGTTGCCGTTGTCGTCCACCCCGTTCATGAGCTCGTCCTCGAGCATCTCGCTGACCGTGTTGGCCCACACCACGAGACGCTCGTTGACCTCGCCCACGTTCTGGCCCCAGTAGACCTGGCCCGTTTCCTCATCGAGGCCGATCTTCTCCGGGTCGCTCCACACCGGCTGACCGTCCTCGACGCCCAGGCTGACCTGGTAGCGGATCTCGGCCATCGGGAAGGGTGCCTCGTTGGCCGGCGTCAGACGCTCGCGCGCGGAGCCGATGATGGCGTAGGAGATGCGGTCGATCAGCTCCATGGCCTGGTCCTCGAGCGCCATGGAGAGGCTCTCCTCCTGGTGCGCGCGGCGCGCCTCGTCCATCACCAGCGTGAGCTTGGTGAGCACCAACCCGATCAGCACCATCGTGATCAGCATCTCGAGCAGGGTGAATCCCGCGCTCCGACCGGGACGCGCACTCATGGCGCCGCCTCCAGGCGGAAGTCGCCGAGTTGCGTGACGATCTCGAACCTGCGCGCGCCGGCGTTGCTCTTCCACTCGATCGTCACGCGCACCGGCAACACGAGGTAGTCGGAGGAGTGGTTGGCCGTGTCGATCACGTTGTTGCCGTTCAGGTCGCGCGGCATGCCCAGGCCCACGTCCGCCACGTCCTCGCGCAGGTGCCATTGGGTCACGGGCGGCGCCGCTCCGCCGCCCCCGACCTTCTTGCCGCCGAGGCCGCCGCCGCCGCCGCCACCGCCGCTCACCTGCACGGCCATGTCCGGGAAGGTGATGCGTCCCACTCGCCCCTGGGGAGCATCCTGCAGCGGCTGGAGTCCGACCACGTCGAACAGATTTCCGGGACCCGTGGCGTTGCCGCCCGGATCGTCCTTCGGATCCACGTTGTAGTCGCGGTAGATCTCGAGGAAGGGCTCGTTGCGCATGCGCTCGAGCACCACGCGCGCGGCGTCCGCGGCCAGGGTGTTCTCGCGGTTGAGGTGCCGCAGGCGCGCGGTCGAGAGCAGCATCTGGCAGAAGATGCTGGCCGCCACCACCAGCACCGACAGCGCCACCACGATCTCGACCAGCGAGAGCCCGGAGCGCGCCCCGAGGCGTCGCCCGCCGGGCATCGGAACGGGGGCTCTCGCTGGGCGGTGGTGGTAGGAGCGCATGCTGTGAAGACGAGGTGCCCCACATCGGCTCACCTCGCTCCCGGCTCCGGCGGGATCGCGATGCTCCGCGTTTCCCCTTTCGTCCGCGCGCCGAGGCGCGATGGAGTCGCCCCGCAAAAAGCCCGGAAGGACTACAGCCGCAGCACCGTGAATGGGAAGCGCGGGTGCCGCGCGGGGCGCTAGCTAGCCGCGCCGTGCGCGCGCGCACAGCTCGAGCAGGTCGGGCGGCAACGGCGCCTCGAGCACGAGCTTCTTTCCGCTCCACGGAGTCTCGAAAGCGAGACGGGCCGCGTGCAAGGCCACGCGCCGGCTGCGCAGGGCGAGCACCGCGTCGCGTCCGCGCGCGTACTTGCGTTCGCCGACCAGCGCGTGCCCGGCGTGGGCCAGGTGCACGCGGATCTGGTTCTTGCGACCGGTGACCAGGCCCAGCTCGAGCTCGCTCGCGAGGCGGTGGGCGACGAGCGTGCGATAGCGCGTGCGCGCGGGCTTGCCACGGGCCGAGACGCGCGCGCCGGCGGGTTCCTCGAGGATCGGGAAGGCCAGCTGGCCCGCGGGCGGCTCGAGGTGTCCCGCGGCCATGCCCCAGTAGGTCTTCTCGACCGCGCGCGCGCGGAACAGATCCTGGAGTGCGTGCAGCGCTTGCTCGTCGAGCGCGAGCAGCAGCACGCCCGAGACCTCGCGGTCGAGCCGGTGCACACTGGCGGCCTTCAGACCCTGGGCGGCCAGGAGCTCGGGCGCCGAGCTCGCGCCCGCCTTCGGGTCGGGCACGCTCAGCAGGCCGGCCGGCTTGTCCACCACCACGCAGCGCTCGTCGCGATACAAGAAGGAGAGCGGTTGCACGTGGCCGCGAAGGTAGCGCGCGGCGCGCGCCGGAGTCACGTCTCCGCGGCCGATCCACGCGGCCGCGCCCGGGCGCGGACCCGCCAGACGCCCGCGCTCGAGACTCCTCGACGATGCGCTCGATCCTGGCGCGCGCGCTGGCGTGCTCCGGCCCGGCGGCCGCGACGCACCGGGCAAGAGCGGCGATGCTAGGGGGTCGCCGCGCGGGCACGCGCGGCCGGACCTGTGAGACCTGGGCGCCCGCGGACGGTTGCCTGGCCCGCGCCGATCGAAGATCATCCGGCATGACCAGCACGACCGCGGAGGGCTCGAGGACGGGCCTGACTGGAATCCAGAAGACCCTGCTCGGACTGCTCGTGGCGGCGCTCCTGGCCTCGATCGGTATGCGGGCCTACGCGAAGGACCGCGAGGCCAAGCGCACCGGCACCCCGGCCGGCGCGCACGGGCTGGTCGGCGGCGAGCCCGGAACGCCGGCGCCGGCGGAGCCAGAGACGCCGCTCGAGCGCTCGCTGCCGTACGTGACCGAGGGCAGCTTCTTCGGCTTGATCGGCTTCGCCCTGGGCTACGCCTCGCGCAAGTTCGTGAAGCTCGGCCTGATCCTGCTGGCGCTCTTCTTCCTCGGCCTGCAGGCGCTGGTGTGGACCGGGACGGTCTCGGTGGACTGGAACGGCATGCTGGGCAAGCTGAACGCGCTCCTGTTCAACCTGCAGGAGAACGAATCGATCACGCAGTTCCTGACGCGGCGCGTGCCCTCGGCCGGCGGGATGCTGGCGGGCTACCTGATCGGGTTCCAGCGCGGCTAGCGTTGCTCGACGGCCGCCAGCGCGCGCGCGAAGTCGATCAGCTCGGTCACGCTCACGCTCATCCCGCCCGACCACGTGCGCTCGTGGCGCGCGCCGAAGAAGTCCATCGCGAAGGGCCCGCTCGGAAACGCCATCGGGCCGGGCATCAGGCCCCGTAGCGCGGCGAGCATCTGCTGCATCGTCTGCCCGAAGTCGAGGTGATAGACGAAGGCGAGCGCCCCCCGGTCGAGGCGCCCGAGCAGGCGCGCGAGCACGGGCGCGGAGCTGGCCGGCGCGCTCAGGCGCTCGAGGCTGGCGCGCAGGCCGGCCTCGCCCGAGCCGAAGCACAGGGCCACGAGCTCGCCCTTGACGGCCAGCGCCATGCGCAGGTCGCGCCCGTAGAGCGTCTCCAGCGACTGGCGCAGCTGCGGCCCGACCTCGGACGTCTCGCCGTCCTCGCTCGCGTCCGTGATCGTCTGCAGCAGCTCCTCGTAGTGGATCTCGACCGGCAGGACGCGCGCCTCGAGCCCGCCGACGACCAGGCGCTCGGCCGCGCCCACGCTCAGGAGGCCGTGCGGGTGGTCGAGTCCGCGCAGCAGGGCCTCGAGCGCCGCCAGCAGCTCGCCCGGTCGGGTCGAGCGCATCACGTAGGAACCGCGCATCCCCTCGGCGCCGAGGTCGAAACCCATCACCAGGCCGGGCGCGAGCAGCGGGTCGAGCGCGCGCTGCGCCGCCAGCAGCTGGCGCAGGTCCGCGCGCACGGACTCGGGGTACATCTCGAGCACGGCGTCCATGAAGTCCTCGAACAGGACGAGGGTCTCGGTCCACTTGCCGTTGAAGGCGAACTGCAGGGCGCTGGCGGGATCCACGTAGCCCAGCAGGCCCTCGACGTCGCCCACCGGCCCGAGGGCGGGGCGCTCGACGCTCTCGACGTAGTCGCAGCGCACCACTAGTTCGCCGCCCTCGCGCGCGAGCACGAGGTCGAGCGACACGGCCGTGTCGAGCAGCCCGCGCGCGAAGGCCAGGTACTGCTCCATCAGCGGCTGCACGTCGAAGGGCCCGTCGCTCGGGAACTGGTCCAGGCTGGCCTCGAACTGGCGCAACCCCATGTCGATCAGCGGGCGATAAGCCGCGATCACCCCGGCCAGGTCCACGTGCACGGACACGAGCCCCGGCCGCAGCGCGGCCACCAGCGGATTCGGCGCCGTGCTCGCGGCATAGCCGGGGATCAGCGAGACGCCGGTGTAGTTGCCCAGCGGGACGCAGAGTTCGCTCCCGCCACCGAAGGTCGGATGGAAGCGGAACGGCACCCCGTTGGTCACCGGAGCCACCAGGGTCGGCGCCATGCCCTGCGTGCCGAAGGCCATGAACAGCGGGCGATCCGGCGCGAGCAGCGGCAGGGAGCGCGGCGCGCCGGGTTCCTCCTCGACCGCCATGGAATCGAGCCGTGCCTGCAGGTCGAAGCGCGCCGCCTCCGGACCCGCCACCGGCGCGAAGACGCGCACGAGTTCGTTCAGCGCGCGGACCGACTCGACGCGCACCAGGATGGCGCTGTCGGCCGGCACGAGGCGCGCCGCGTCGCCCTCCTGGCGCGCGGGGCGTGCGGGTACGGACGAGACGAGGCAGGCGGAGAGGAGCGCGAACAGCATGGGAACTCCGGGTGGGAAAGGGCCGGGTGGACGCGACGACCATAGCGCGCGGCGCGCGGCGCTTGCGCCCGGCGCGGGAGAAAACTGGAGTCCGAACGCGGCGTGCGTATCCTCCGCCCTCGCATGCAGCTCGAGCGCCTGACCGACGCCCACGCCGTGGCCCTGCGCGGCGCCGAGCTCGTGGGCGAGGTCCTGCGCGCCAAGCCCGAGGCCGTGCTGCTGTTGCCGGCCGGCGCGACGCCGGTCCCGCTCTACGCCGAGCTCGTGCACCGCGCGCGCGCGCAACGGCTCGAGCTCGCGCGCGCGCAGCTCTTCCAGCTGGACGAACTGTGCGGCGTCGCCGCCTCCGACGCGCGCGGCTTCCAGGACTTCCTGCGGCGGCACCTGGTGCGCCCGCTCGGGCTCGAACCGCGCTTCCACGGCCTCGACGGGCGCGCGCGCGAGCCCGCGCACGAGATCGAGCGCCACCGGTCCGCGCTGGCGGCGCTCGGCCCGCCCGACCTGGTGCTGCTGGGGCTCGGCCGCAACGGTCACGTGGCCTTCAACGAGCCCGGCTCGCCGGCCGACGGCCCGGCGCGCGTGGTCGAGCTCGGCGCGGACACGCGCGCCGGGCTGGCCCCCGTCTTCCCGAACGGCTGTCCGACCCACGGACTCACCCTGGGGCTGGCCGAGATCAGCGCCGGTCGGCGCGTCGTGATGCTCGTCACGGGCGCCTCCAAGGCCGCGATCCTGGCGCGCGTGCGCGCCGGTCCGGCGACGAGCGCGTGCCCGGCCACGCTGCTCGCGCCCCATCCGCAGTTCCTCGTCCTGGCCGACGAAGCCGCGGCCGGAGACGCTGCGCGGGCGAGCTCCTGACGCTATCCTCGCCTCGGCTCCGAGGGAGGCCCGCGCTTCGATGTGGCTCGTATCCATGCTCGTGTGCTGGCTCGCGGCCCAGGCGGGCGGCGTGCAGCGACAGACCGAGACCTGGCCGGACGGCACGACCAAAGCGGAGTACGAGCTGGCGCGCGACGCGCGCGGCGAGCTCGAGAAGCACGGCGCCGCCCGCTCGTTCCATCCGAACGGCGCGCTCGAAGCGGAGGGCGCCTTCGAGCACGGCAAGGAGTCCGGCCCCTGGGTCTTTTACCATCCGAACGGGGCCAAGGCCGCGGCCGGCAAGTACGCCGACGCGCTGCGCAGCGGCCCGTGGGAGTCCTTCTTCCCCGACGGCAGCCCCGAGTCGAAGGGCGCCTACGTGCGCGGCGCCATGGACGGACGCTGGACCTTCTGGCGCGCGGACGGCTCGAAGGACCTGATCGCCTCCGGCATCTACCAGCTCGAGGTCTACAAGTCGAAGGAGGACGGACGCACCTACCGCGGCTACTTCGTCGACCGGCTGCGGGAAGGCACCTGGACCATCACCTGGCCCGACCGCAGCGTGCAGCTCGAGGGCCGCTTCGAGCAGGGCAAGCGCGCGGGGCCGTGGGTCTTCACCCACCCCGACGGCACGCCCTCGTCGCTCTTGCTCACCGGGCGCTACGAGAACGGCGTCTGGGTCGACCGGCTCGAGCTGCCCGAGCCGCCGCCCTTCGATGCGGCGCGCTTTCCCGCGCTCGAGCCCTCGCCGCGCGGCTGGCCCTCGCAACGCGCGCACCTCGACGCCGCCCTGCGCGCCAGCGTGCAGGTACGCGCACTGGGACACGAGCTGGCTGCGACGCTGACGAGCGTGGGCGTGCCGGCCGTCCCGGTCGTGCTGGGGCTGGTGCGCGAGCTCGATCCGGAGCAGGCCGCGGACCGGGCCGTGCTCGGCTTCCTGGAGGACCAGGTGCTGCGACGCCTGTGCGCCGGGCACGTGCTCTCGCGCTACGGCGCGGCCGGCCCGCCGGACGCGCCCGCGGCGCGCGAACTCGTGCGCGCCTGGCTGAGCCTGTGGACAGCGACCTGCACCGACGTGCTGTTCTGGGAGATGGACGTGCCCGGTCCGTCGTCCCCGGGCGGCGCGGGCCTGCGCGACCTGCTCCAGGATCCGCCGCTGCTCGAGCGCGACGCGCGCTACGCGCCCGAGGCGCGCGCGGCGGCGCGCGAGGTCGGATCCGGCGAGGTCGCGGGCTTGCGCTCGGAGTACCGCCTGCGCTTCGGCAAGGCCAAGGAGGAGGCCCTGCGCTTCGCGCCGACGGGCACCAAGGAGACGCTCGCGCGCGCGCTGCGCTGGCTCGCCGCGCACCAGAAGAGCGACGGCAGCTGGAGCTCGGAGGGCTTCGCGTCCGAGTGCGGCAAGCTCGGCAAGGACAAGTGCAGCGGACCGGGCAAGCCGATCTACGACGTGGGCGTGAGCGCGCTCGCGCTGCTGTGCCTCCTCGGCGACGGCAACACGCCGACGGTGGGGACCTACCGCGAGGCCGTGGCGCGCGGCCTGAACTGGCTGGTGCAGCGCCAGGCGGACGAGGGCCTGATCGGCACGCGCGAACTGCACGACTTCATGTACGGGCACGCCCTGGCCTGCGCGGCGCTGTGCGAGGGCGTGGGCCTCGGCGCCGAGGCGCTGCGCGAGCCGGCCCTGAGCGCGCTCGCCTTCCTGCAGCTCGGCCGGCACCCGCAGGGCGGCTGGCGCTACTCCGTCCCGCCCACCGAGCTGGGGGACACCTCGATGACGGGCTGGGCCGTGAACGCGCTGCTCGCGGCCACGCGCGCCGGCCTCCCGCTGGAAGCCGAGGTGCTCGCGGGCGCGCTGAAGTTCATCGACTACGAGACCGATCCGCTCACCGGGCGCGTCGGCTACCTCGAGCACACCGACCTCTCCGCGCGTACGCCCGAGAACGAGGCCTTCCCGCGCGAGATGGGCGAGGCCATGACGGCCGTCGGGCTCCTGTGCCGCCTGCAACTCGGGCAGACGCCCGCCAGCTCGCCCATCCTGCTCAAGCACGCCAAGTTGCTGCTCACCAAGCCGCCGGTGCTCGACAAGGAGTTCGGCGGCGACCAGTACTACTGGTACTACGCCACCTGCGCGTTGCACGAGCTCGGCGCGCCGTTCTGGGACGCCTGGGAACCGGACCTGCGCAAGACGATCGTGCTCGGCCAGCAGAAGCGCGGCGACGCCGAGGGCTCCTGGGATCCGATCGGTCCGTGGGGGCCGGCCATGGGCCGCGTGGGCGCGACCGCGCTGATGACGCTGGCGCTCGAGTCCTTCTACCGCTACCCGCCGCTCTTGCGCGAAGGGCGCTAGAAGGTGTAGCGGGTCGCCGCGGGGGCGGGACCGTCTCAGCGCGGAGGCGCGAGGCGTGCGATGCGCAGGTTGCGGAAGGCCACCGCGTCGCCGTGGTCCTGCAGCACGATGTGGCCGGACTTGCGGCGACCGTAGTCGGGCCGGTCCTTCCACTTGCACAGGGACACGCGCCGCTCCCAGTCCTCGCTCCACAGCTCGTAGGCCACGATCTCGCGGCCATTCAGCCAGTGCTCGACGTGCGGCCCGCTCACCACCAGGCGCGAGTGGTTCCACTCCCCGGCCGCGCGCGCGGCCCGCTCGAGCGGCGCGTGCATGGCGTAGTTCGCGCCGGCCGAGGTGCGTGGCTCGCGCCCGTCGGGGTGGACCACGTCGTCGAGCAGCTGGTACTCGGGCCCGGTCTCCCAGGGGGCGTCGTGGTCCTCGCTGACGTGGAACATGACCCCCGAGTTGCCGCCCGGCGCGAGGCGCCACTCGAATTCGAGCACGAAGTCCTGGAACTCCTCCACGCTGAGCAGGTCGCCGCCCTCGGCCACGCGCGTCAGCGCGCCATCGACCACCTGCCAGCCAGGTGGGCAGCGCTCGGCCCGGTAGCCGCGCCAGCCGGCGGTGCTCACGCCGTCGAAGAGCGCCGTGAAGCGCGGCTCGTCCCGGGCCGGAGCAGCGCAGCCGGCGAGCACGAGTACCAGCGCGAGCGGATGCAGCCGCACAGCGAGGCCCGGCGAGACCACGCTCAGTGCTCCGCGCGCGCCACGGTCGGGCGCGCACTGGGCGGACGGAAGCCGAACGCCATCACCACCACCCCCGCGGCCGCGAGCCCGGTCGGGATCAGGAACAGGCCGCGCCAGTCGGTCACGCCCTCCAGCGTGTGCCGGGCCTTCAGCTCCGGGAAGATCGAGCCCGCCAGCATCATGCCCACCCCCACGATCAGGAGATTGAAGAGCCCCTGGGCGCTGGCGCGCACGTCCTTCGGGAAGACCTCGTCCACGAAGATGTAGACGGTCGCGAAGAAGAACGCGTAGCAGATCCCGTGCAGCAGCTGGATCGCGACGATCAGGCCCTGCGCGTCCGGGAACAGCGCGAAGACCGCGAAGCGCGCCATGTGCCCGCAGATCCCGAGGATCATCGTCCACTTCCAGCCCAGGCGCACGAGCACGCGTCCGAGCACCACCATCGTGACGATCTCGGCCACCTGCCCGAGGCTCATCACGACCATGCTCATGTTGGCGCTGATGCCCACGCGGTTCGTCAGGAAGTCGTCCGACAGCACGAAGTAGCCGTTGTGGATGAACGAGTCGATGAACGTGACCACGAACAGGACCAGCACGAAGGGCGTGCCCAGGAGACGGATCGCGCGCATCCAGGCCAGGCGGTCGAGCCCGTGCGCGTCCCGGCGCGGCGGAGTGTGCGGCAGGCCCAGGCTGAACAGCGCCATGGCGAAGGAGGCGATGGCCGCGACCAGGAAGATCCACTTGGTGGCGCCGACCAGCGCCTCGTCCTGCTTCCCGGCCAGGAGGAAGATGAACGGCCACGAGGCCGCGATCCAGCCGATCGTCCCGCCCATGCGGATCGCGCCGAACTCGCGCGCGGGATCGGCCAGGTGCGCGAAGGCCAGCGAGTGCGCGACCGAGATCGTGGGCACGTACACGATCCCGTACAGCAGGAACAGCGTGAAGAACGGCCAGAACTCGGTCTGGAAGGCGGCTCCGAGCAGCGCCAGGCCGCCGAGCGCGTGGCTGACGGCGAGGAAGCGCTCGGATGCGAAGTTGCGGTCCGCGAACTGGTTGCTGAAGAAGATGCCGAGCAGCGAGGCGATCCCGAAGATGCTCCCCACCAGGGACTGCTGCCAGGGCGTGAAGCCCAAGAGGTTCATGTAGCTGAAGATCTTCGGCTGCCAGGCGCCCCACACCGAGATCTCGAGCACCATCATCACGAACAGCTTCGCGCGCAGACTCATGGGCGAGGAAGCTACCGCGGCGCCGCCCGGACCAGAAGGGCACGCCCGCCCTCCCGCCCCCGCTCGGGCACGCTTCGCCGCGCAGAGGCGGCTATCTGGTCAAGTCTCTGGCCAGACCGGCCGGGTGCAGTTCGCCGCCCGAGCGCGCGATCACGGCCGCCTGGCCGCCGCGCAGACGTTGCACCAGCCCGAGCACCATGGCCAGCCCGTCCAGCGCCATCCGCCCGAGCGTGCGACGACCGGCCCAGACCTCGAGCACGTAGCTCCAGCCCAGACCGTAGCCGCGCCGCGCGCGCTTGGCCCCTGCGCCCCAGTTCTCCCAGTGGGTCGCGACCAGTTCGAGACGCGTGCCGGAGCCCTCGGGATGGAAGCGCAGCTCGACCTCCTGCGCGCTGGCCGGTTCGCGCGAGGGATGCCAGCTGAACTTGATGCGCCGCGGCGGCTCCCACTCGAGCACTTGGCCCCACTGGAAGCGGCGACCGTCCCGGTGCTCCTCGAAGATCAGGCCGCCGGCGCGGCACTCGAACACTAGGCGCCTCACGCGCGCTCCGCCGATCGAGTGCGAGCGCCACGGCCACCACTGCTCGAACTCGGCCGTGAAGCGGTGGAAGGCGCGCTCGGGATCCCAGGAGACGGAGGTCGTGCGGACGAGCGGCGGGAGCGGGTCCTTCATCGGCGGGTCCTCGAAATACGGGTCGTACGGGCTGCGCGGGTCTTGTCCACCCGGGTTGCCTTGCCTCGGACGGCCTTGCCTCGAGTTGTCTCGACTCGGGCCGCCGTCGCGCGGGTCGGAGCGCTCTGGTCCTGACGGACCGGATCACCAGCGGCATAGGCCGCCAGCACGTCGTCCCACATCGACTCGAGATAACTGCGCAGCTCGTCCAGCCCGGCCCGGCTGGCACGGTAGTGCCGGCGCGTGCCCTCGCGCTCGTGCGTGGCGAGGCTGGCCTCGCTCAACACGCGCAGGTGCTGCGAGACGGCCGGCTGGCTGAGGCGCGCCAGGCGCGCCAGCTCCCCCACCCGGTGCGGGCGGCCGACCAGGCGCTCGTACAGTCCGCGGCGGGTGGGATCGGCGAGCGCCAGCAGCACCTGAGCATAGGCCATGGCTTATATAATGAATGGACGATGATGGCCGCGCAAGGGTCCGGCCCGGAAAAGCGGGCGCGAGCTGGGCGGCCCGAGCGCGCACGCCGGGCACCGGATCTCGGGCCCGGCACGTCCTCTTTGCCCCAACTCCTACCGCCTCGCGCCGCCCGCGACCGGATCGACGCCACTCGCGTTCGAGCCGCGCGTGATCCGATATCCTCCACCGCCGATGCTCGCGCTCCTCGCCTCGACCCTGCTGCAAGCCACACCCGCCACGCCTCCGACGAGCGCGCCGCCCGCTCCTCCGACGGAGGCCAGCGCGGCCTTCACCTACCACGAGCGCCTGGTGTTCCTGGCGGTGCGCGTGAACGACTCCGAGCGCCTGTTCCTGCTGGACACGGGCGCGAGCGTCTCGGCCATCGACACCCACACGGCCGACGAGCTCGCGCTGGCGCGCAGCGGCACGAGCACGGTCGAGGGCACGGCCGGCGTGGTCCAGGTCGAGAACGCGCGCGTCGCGAGCCTGTCCATCGGCGCGTGCGCGCGGCACGAGCTCGACCTCACCGTCCGCGACCTCTCGAGCTCGCTGCGCCCGCCGGAGACGCGCCTCGACGGCATCCTCGGGGCCGACTTCCTGGGCGGCTTCGTGCTGCGCCTCGACTTCGTCGAGCAGCACCTGGACCTCTCCACGCGTTCGCCCGCGCCCGACGAGAGCGCGCTGGCGCTGGAGCTCGAGCACGGCATCCCGTGCTTCCCGGCCCAGCTCGACGACCTCCCGACCCGCCTGCGCATCGACACCGGCGCGAGCCTGTTCGCCTCGCTCGACGTGTTCGTGAACGTCCCCGAGGCCGTGTGGGACGATCTGCGGCGCGCGGACCCGAACCTGGCCCCCGAAGGCCACCTCGCCGCCGCGGGCGTGGGCGGGGCGGTGGACTTGCCGCTCGCGCGCATCCAGGCCCTGCTGGTGGGCGCGACCTCGATCGCGCGGCCCTACGTGGTGGTGCAGCCGCGCGTGGGTTACTTCGCGCGCGCCGACGCGCTCGGCTTCGTGGGCAACAACTTCCTCGAGAAGTTCGAGCAGGTCACGCTCGACTACCCGGGGCGCAAGTTGTGGCTCGGGCCGCGCGACGCGCAGCGCTGATCCAGCGCGCGCCGCGCGCGTCGCCGGCGCAGCAGCACCACCAGGGCCCCGCCCGCGCCTCCGGCCGCATGGGCCGAGGCGGCCACGCTCGTACCTGCGGGCAGGGGCACGAAGAGCGCGGCCTGACCCCCGGCGGCCTCGAGCGCGCACTTCGCCGCGAACAGCCCCAGCGCGAGCGCGCCCGCCCAGCGGCGCGGGCCGCGCCCGTCCAGCGCGAGCTCGAGCGCGGCGGCCGCGAACAGGCCCGCGCCGAGGGCCGACGAGCCCGAGTAGCGCTCGAAGGGACTGAAGGCCAGGAGCGCCAGCGAGGCGAGCAGCGCGCTCGTGGCCAGGATCAGGGCCAGGGCCGCGCGCGAGCGCCGCTCCCACCAGGCTGCGAGCAGCGCGAGCACGAGCAGATCGAGCAGCGCGAGCCGCGCGGTCGCGTGCACCAGATGGCCGGTCCACAGGCGCCAGAGCTCGCCCGCCTGCACGCGCGCGCGCTCGAACTCCAGCGCCGCCGCCACC
>CAZWAY010000036.1:0-51577 GCA_964631945.1 uncultured Planctomycetaceae bacterium | reverse complement strand
GGCAAGTGGCACGCCCGGAGGGATTCGAACCCCCGACTTTCAGATCCGAAGTCTGACGCTCTATCCAGCTGAGCTACGGGCGCGCGCGGAGCGACATGGTAGCGCGCGGGAGGAGGAATCGACCTTCGGCTGGGACCCCTGATCGACGCTGAGGGCCGGAGGGCGAGCGCAGCGGATCGGCGGCTCGTCTCGTGCCCGGGCTCGTTGGGGATGCAGCGAGCGCGCGAGGCCAGCCCGCGCGCTCGATGACGGTCCCGTCCGCTCACTCCGCGCCGGCCAGGACCCGCGCCAGCGCCGTCAGACGCTCGCCCCAGAACTGGCGCAGCCTCACGGCGTCCGCGCGCGAGGCGAGGCGCGAATGCGCGAGGGCCACCTGGCTCTTCGAGCGGCCCTTGGCCAGGAAGGTCGCCTCGACCGGCGTGCCGTCCTCCCAACGCAGGCGCATGGACTTCGGCTGGGTGGCCTTGCTCAGGCGCAGCTTGGCGCCGTCGAGCCAGCGCTCGCGGCGCACGAAGGCGGTCCACAGTTCCGCCAGCGGCACGGGGAAGGTCTTGCTCTTGTTCACCACGAAGGTCCCGTCGCGCTGCTGGCCACGCTCGCGCAGGCCGCGGATGCGCTCGTAGCCCACGGCGATCCTCTGCGTCCACCAGCGCGGCGTCCCGAAGCGCTGGTCGAGGAGCGCGGCGATCTCGCGGTGCGAGCGCGTGGCCGCGCCGGCGCGGTCGAGCTCGTCCACCCATTGCTTCCAGGTGCGGCCGGTCTTCGCGGCGACGATCGCGTCGCTCATCCCGGCCCTGGCGGCGAACCCCAGCTTGGGCGGCGCGCCCGCGGCGGGGCTCGGGTCCGGCGCGGCACGGCGCTTCGCCACCAGGCGGGCGCGGGCCGTGGTGTACGACTCGCCGGTCTTCTGCATGCGCGCCCGCACGAGGCGCTTCAGGTCTTTCTGGGTCGGCATCGGAGCGTTCCTTTCGCGACGGCCGCAGCGCGCACCCCCCCGACGGAACGCTCCGCGGCAGACGAAGGAGTTCGTCCTTGCCGATCCGGGGGTATGCCCCCCTTTGCCTCGCGCGGACCTCCGTCGGGGGGAGGTCGAAGAGGTTGGGCGCGGATGGTCGCCGCTCCGCTCAGCGCGCCAGGTTCGGCCGACCGGTCAAGCCGGAGCCGCGTTGCCCGGCCCCCGCGCGCGCGGCCGGCGACTACACTCGTGCGCCCCTGGCCTGGAGCCCCGCGGTCCGGCCTCCACCGCCGTGCCACCGTGCCCAAGCCCACGCCCGACGAAGCCCAGCCCTCGCGCCCCGATCGAACGACGCCGAGTCGAGCCGGAGCCCAGCGCACCGTGCTCGAGCTCCTGGCGGACCGCACCGGACACGCGCCCAAGGTGTTCCTGACGGATTCGGGCTCGGAGCACGGCGCCTCGCCCGTGGTCGATCCCGGCTCGGCCGCGATGAAGCTGGTGCCGCAGGGGCGCGGCAACTACCAGCTCCTGGGCGAGATCGCGCGCGGCGGCATGGGCGTGATCCTGAAGGGCCACGACACCGACCTCGGGCGCGACGTGGCCGTCAAGGTGCTCGACAAGGAGCTCTCCCAGAACCCGGCCGTGGTGCAGCGCTTCGTGGAGGAGGCGCAGATCGGCGGCCAGCTGCAGCACCCCGGCATCGTGCCCGTGTACGAGCTCGGGCTGATGGCCGACGATTGTCCGTACTTCACGATGAAGCTCGTGAAGGGTCGCACGCTCGCGGCCCTGCTCAAGCAACGCAAGTCCCCCGCCGACGGCCGCGGGCGGCTCCTCGCGATCTTCGAGTCGGTGTGCCAGACGGTGGCCTACGCGCACTCGAAGGGCGTGCTGCACCGCGACCTGAAGCCGGCCAACATCATGGTGGGCGCCTTCGGCGAGGTGCAGGTGGTCGACTGGGGCCTGGCGAAGGTGCTGCACCGCGGGGGCGTGGCGGACGAGCGCCGCGCCAAGGAGACGCTGCACACCGTGATCGAGACCGTGCGCAGCGGGCCGGGCTCCTCGGGCTCGGACTCGCTGGTGGGCTCGGTCATGGGCACGCCGGCCTACATGGCGCCCGAGCAGGCCCAGGGCGAGGTCGAGAAGCTCGACGAACGCGCCGACGTCTTCTCGCTGGGCGCGATCCTGTGCGAGCTCCTGAGCGGGCATCCGCCGTACGAGGAGGGCGAGGGTCGCGATTCGCTGGTGGTGCAGGCCGCCAAGGCCCAGCTCGATCCCGCGCGCGCGCGACTCGAGGCCTGCGAGGCCGACCCCGCGCTCGTGCGCGTGTGCCTCGACTGCCTCATGCCGGCGCGCGCCGCGCGGCCCGCCAACGCCGAGGAGGTGGCCAAGGCCGTGCACGCCTTCCTGAGCTCGGTCGAGGAGCGCGCGCAGAAGGCCGAGCTCGCGGCCATCGAGGCGCGCATCAAGGCGGCCGAGGAGCGGCGCGCGCGGCGGCTGACGCTGGCGCTGGCCGCCACGATCGTGGCCGCGCTGGCGCTCGGCGGCGGAGCCTACTCCTGGTTCCAGCGCGAACGCGCCCAGCGCGTCGCACAGCTGCACGCGGCGGTCGAGGCGGCCCAGGGCGAGTCGATCGAGCTCGGGCAGGCCGGACGCACGAGCGAGGCGCTGGAGGCGGCGCGCCGCGCCCTGGCGCTGACCGAGACGGGCGAGGCGGACGCCGCCCTGCGCGAGCGCGCGCAGCGCTTCGTGGCCCAGGCCGAGCTGGCCGTGGGCGCGGCCGAGCGCGAGCGCGAGCTCCTGCGGCAGGACGAGACGCTGCGCGCGCGGCTGGTGGACCTGCGGCTCGAACAGATCGAAACGATCGGCAACCCGAAGCGCGAGGCGGAGCTCGACCAGGACTTCGCCCAGGCCTTCCACGACTACGGGGTCGATCTCGAGGCGGCCGACCTCGTGCCCGCACTCGAGCGCATCCGCGCGCGCGACATCGCCGAGGAGGTCGCGCTGGCGCTCGACGACTGGGGCCGCGTGCGCCGCAGGGTGCGCGGCGCGTCTTCCGAGGAGGCCAAGAACCTCTTCTACCTCGCCATGGACCTGGACGAGGACCCCGAGCGCAAGCGCATGCGCGAAGCCATCTTCGAGAACGAGCTCGCGACCATGCTCGAGCTCGCCGCGCCGGAGAGCCTGGCGAAGCTCGCGCCGGGTTCGATCTTCGTGCTGGGCGCGACGCTCTGGGATCGATTCCCGGAGCGGCGGCCCGACGTCTACCGCATGTTCGACCAGGCGCTGCACCTGTATCCCAGCGACTTCGTGCTGCAATGGGTCGGGGGCAACATCTACCAGGAGGCCGGACGCTTCCAGGCCGCGCTGGCCTGTCGCGTCGCAGCTCTCAGCCTGCGGCCCGGCAACATGAGCGCGCGCCTGCGCGTCTCCGAGTCCCTGCTGTTCCTCGGGCGCGTGACCGACTCCGAGGGCGCTGCGCGCGCGTGCGTGGCCGCGGCCCCGAACAACGCGGATGCCCACTACGCCCTGGCCATGGCTCGTATCCAGCTCGGTGACTTCACCGGGGCCCTCACGAGCGTCACGCGCGCCTTGGAGTTGAGGGACGAGCCGAACTGGCGCTCGGACGAACTGGTCCTGCGCTACTATCAGGGACAAGCGACCCGTGCGGAGGTGCTCGAGGCCCTCGCGCGCACCAACAGTCCGGAGATCGCCGGGACCTACGCCTACGGGCTGCTCGACCATCCCGATCCGGCGCAGCGCGACCCGGAGTTCGTGCTGCGCACGCTCGCAACGCGCCCGAGCCTGTTCGGCGGGGCCGACTGGGTCTTCGTGCTGGACACGATCGCGCGCATGCGCCTGGAGGACTGGTCCGGAGCCCGGACCGCGCTGGGCTCGCACTACGAAACGCCCACGCTGGCCTTGCTCTCGCCCGGCGCCCTGATCTTCCTGCGCGCGCTGGTCTACGCCCAGGTCGGGCTCGAGGAAGCGGCGCGCGAGTGCCACGCGCGCGGCATGGTCGAGTGGAAGTCCCAGACTGGCGGGAATCCCGCGGCCTGGGAGCACTCCGACATGATGCGCTGGCGCCGCGAGGCCGAGACGGCCCTGGCGCGTTAGGAGCCCGCCCCGCGCGCCAGCTCGGTTCGACAGGCGCCCGCTCGGCGGACTACCCTGCGCACTCGCTCCGTCCTCCACTGCAGCCCAAGGAGTTGGTTCCATGAAATCCGTGCGCCTCCAGCCGCTCTCCTTCCTCGCCGGGTGTGCCCTGACCCTGCTGGCCTTCGTGGCCATGGGCCAGAAGGCCTCGGCGCCCGCTCCGCACCTGGAGTACCGCGTCGTGGACGACGTCGAGGCCAAGGAGCTCGCCCGGCTCGCCGACGAGGGCTGGGAGTTCGCCGGCTACCTCGGCACGGGCGTCAAGGGCAGCGGCAACGACGAGACGCTCTGGCAGCGCCCGGCGAAGTAGCCGCCACCCGCGCGCGCGTTCAGCGCTCGCGCTTGACGACCAGCAGCGTCTGGTCGTCGCGGGCCGGGCCGGCGCCGCCGAAGCGCTCGAGCTCGGCGAAGCAGCGCTCGACCAGGGCCGCGGCGGAGAGCGCGCGGCCGGCGTGCAGGAGCTGCTGCAGGCGCTCCAGCCCGAACAGCTCGCCCGCGCGCGAGCGGCGCTCGGTCATCCCGTCGGTGTAGAGCACGAGCAGCGCGCCATGGTCGAGGTGCGCGAAGTGGCGCCGGAAGCGCGCCTCGGGCAGCGGGCCGAGCACGGTGCCGCCGGTGCGCAGCAGCGTGCAGCCCGAATCGGTGACCAGGAGCGGCGCGTCGTGCCCGGCGTTGTAGTAGAAGAAGCTGCCGTTCTCCTCGAGCTCGCCGTACAGGAGCGAGGCGAAGCACGAGGACAGCGTGCTGGCGTGCAGCACGCGGTTGAGCTTCTCGAGCGCGTGCCCGGCCCTGAGCTCCTTCTCGAGCCCCATGCGCAGCCCGACCACCACGTCGCGCGCCATCAGCGCGGCTGGCAAACCGTGCCCGCTGGCGTCGCCGATCGAGATCCCGAGCGAGCCCTCGCCGAGCGGCAGGTAGTCGTACCAGTCGCCGCCGACCAGCTCGGCCGGCAGGCTGCGCGCGGCGATCTCGAAGCCGGGAAACTGCGGCGCCGCGGCCGGCAGCAGGCTGCCCTGGATCTCGGCCGCCTCGCGCAGCGCGTTGCCGAGGCGCTCCTCGGCCAGCTTGACCGACAGGATCGAGCAGGTGGTGTTGAGCACGAGCTCGGCCGCGGCGCGCTGCCAGTCGCGCTCGAAGCGGAACAGGAACACGAACGGGCGCTCGCCGTCGGCGATCTCGAAGAACGCCAGGGGCTGGGCCGCCTCCTCGCCGTCCGCGACGAGGCGCACGCGCGGCCCGCCCAGCTCGGGGTGCGCGTGGAAGTCCGCCAGCGCGAGCGGGGCCGAGCCGACCCCGTCCAGCCGACCGACCTGCGCGATGCTCTCGAGCAGCTTCCCGTCGCGGCCGCCGCCGTGGGCGAAGAGCTGCGCGCCGGAGCTGCCGAGCTCGCGGCCGTGCGCGTCGAACACCGCGTACAGCGCCCGCTCCAGGAACTCCTGCCCGCGCAGGGTCGCGTGCAGCTCGCCGAGCAGGCGATCGAGGCGGCGGTAGAGGTCCTTGGCGAAGACGAGCGCCATGCGGCGCGCGCATCCTGCGCCGCCGCCGGGGTGGGGATCAAGCCGGCGCGGGCGGGAAGCCGCGCAAGATCCGGCAAAGGGGCCGGCCGAGGGGCCGATTCCTCAGGCCTCGTGCTGGCGCCGCGCCTGCAGGCCCTGCGCCAGGACCACGATCAGGGTCACGGCCACTAGCGGCAGCACGAACTCGAGCATGACCGCGCTGTAGAGCGGCAAGGAATCGTGCTCGGTCGCCTGCAGCACGAGGTAGCCCGCGTAGAGCGCGTAGGCGACGAGGAACAGCAGGCCCTCCCAGCGCGCGATGCGGCCGCGGGCGATGGCCAGCGGCAGCGTCGCGAAGGCCACCGCGATCATCACCGGCAGATCGAAGCGCAGCACCGCGGGCGAGACCGACACACCCTGCGGCGCGAGCAGCCCGCACAGGCCGAGGATCGCCAGGATGTTGAGCAGGTTGCTGCCGACCACGTTGCCGACCGCCACGTCGCGCTCGCCGCGCAGCACGGCCACGACCGAGGTCGCGACCTCGGGCAGCGAGGTCCCGGCCGCGACGATCGTCAGGCCGATCACGAGCTCGCTCACGCCCAGACCGCGCGCCAGCTCGACCGCGCCGGCCACGAACCAGCGCGCACCGAACACCAGCAGGGCCAGGCCGACCAGGATCAGGCCGAGCTCGAAGACGGCCTTGCCCGCCGGGCCGCGGCTCGATCGGGCTTCCGCGTCCGCCGCGCTGCTCGCCTCGCCGCGCGAGATGCGCACGGAGAACAGCGTGTACGCCAGCGCGCCCGCGCTCAGCAGGAGCCCGTCGAAGCGCCCGATCCTGCCATCCAGCGCCAGCACGAACAGCAGCAGCGACACCGCCACCATCAACGGGATGTCCAGCCGCACCAGCTTGCGCGCGATCACGAGCGGCGCCGCCAGGGCCGAGAGCCCGAGGATGAAGAGCACGTTGAACACGTTGCTGCCGACCACGTTGCCCACCGCCAGGTCGGTCTTCCCGCTCAGCGAGGAGTCCAGGCTCACCGCCAGCTCCGGCGCGCTCGTCCCGAAGGCGACCACCGTCAGCCCGATCAGGAGCCGGGACACGCCGAAGCGCGCGGCGAGGCGCGTGGCGCCGCGCACGAGCCAGTCCGCGCCCAGGGTCAAGACCCCGAGGGCCAGCAACATCTCCAGGTAGCGCATGGCGGGCGGCGTACCCTATCCGCCGCCCCCGGATCGAGCACTCCCCGTCCCCGATGTGCAGCCAGCAGGGGTGGAGCTCCTCGCTCCATCAGCGCGCGAGGTCACCGCCCTGGCGCAACAAGTACTCTTCCACCGCCTGCGGCAGGCCCTGGTGCTCGGCCCCGAAGAAGGAGCGGCGGACGATCCCGTTGGCGTCGATCAGGAGGGCCGCGGGAATGCCCGGGATCCGCCCGACGAGGGACCAGGCGTCCCCACCGGAAGCCACCAGCGGGTAGCCCTGCTCGCGCGCCGGCAGGCTCGCCGGCTTGGCGTCGAGCACGAGCTCGAGGACGCGCAGCGGCGAGTCGGCGCAGCGTTCCGCGGCGACGGCCCAGACGGGCCGCACGTCTGCGCACACCTCGCAGGTCTCGGACGAGACCAGGAGCAGCGTGCCGCTCGATCCGGCTCCATCGAGCAGCGGAACGGGCCGGGAATCCGCGTCGATCAGCGTCAGGGCCGGGAAGGCCTCGCCCTCCAGCAGGAGCGGGCGCTCGTGGGCCTCCACCAAGCGCGTCAGGCCGGCGACACGCCGGTTCAGCTCGCGCACGCGCCACACCAGGGCGAAGTCGAGCGCGGCCAGCGCGGCGCACGCCAGCAACCACCCGCGCGCGGAACGAGGCGCGCGCCCACGGCCGGGCTCGCTCCGGCCCGGCTCGCTCCGACCCTCGGACCCGCGAGCCGTCCCGACGTCGGTCGCACCGGCGCCGGGACGGGAAGGGTTCATCGAGCGCTCCGACGTCAACGGCTCAGCCGCCGTAGGGCACGCAGGTCCGGCCCGTCTTCTTCTCGTAGCGCGCCTTCTCGCAGACCGTGCCGCCGAACAGGACGTCGGGCCCGCCCGGTCCACTGCAGATCCAGAGGATCGTGGGTCCGCACAAGAGCACCGGGCCGGCCTGCGCGGGCGCCGAGGTCAAGGCGAGCCCGCCCAGCAAGAAGGCCGCGAGCGTCGAGCCCGCGACCAGGGTGGATGCCATTCTCCGAAGAGCCTTCATGGTTCCTCCGCTTGGGGAGACAGGGACGGCCGAGGAGCGCGTCGCTCCCCGGCAACACGGCGCAGATCCTACTCCCCGCGGGCTCGGGCCCGGCGGCCCCGGGCACCCGCCGTGGCGCGATTCCCGCCTGCAGGTCCGGGGAAGCCGGGCGGTCGCGCTCGAACGGCTCTCCCGGAGGCACTCGGGGAGGACGGGCGCGGCCGAAGGTGACCCTGGCGGGCGCGGCGGGCGCCTTGGCCGCTCCGCGAAGGCGCTGCTACCCTCCTTCCCGGCCAAAGGCCACGACCCCCGCGCCATGCAGAAAACCCGCGTCGAGGTCGTCGAGCAGAACCTCGACGCCTACCTGGAGAGCGCGCGCTCGGCCGTGCGCCCGATCGCCCCCGACGAGCCGCTGCGGCCGGGTTCGGGCCTCACGGCGCGCAAGGCACGCGAGCTGTTCGAGGACATGGTGCTGTCGCGCGCGCTCGACGTGGGCTCACGCGAGCTCAAGAAGACGAACCAGAGCTTCTACACGATCTCGAGCGCGGGGCACGAGCTGAACGCGGTGCTCGGAGCGCAGCTGCGCCTGAGCGATCCGTGCTTCCTGCACTACCGCTCGGGTGGATTGATGATGGCGCGCGCGCGGCAGCTGCCGGGCTCGACGCCGCTGTTCGACACCTTGCTCTCGTTCTGCGCCGCGAAGGACGACCCGATCTCGCACGGGCGCCACAAGGTGTGGGGCTCGAAGGCGCTGTGGGTGCCGCCGCAGACCTCGACCATCGCCTCGCACCTGCCCAAGGCCATGGGCTGCGCCATGGGGCTCTCGATCGCGCGCCGCAACGGGATCGAGAGCGGCTTGCCGGCCGACGCGCTGGTGTGCTGCTCGTTCGGCGACGCCTCGGCCAACCACGCCACCGCGCTGTCGGGCATCCACGCCTCGCGTTTCGCCAAGCGCCGCGGCCGACCGATGCCGATCCTGTGGGTGTGCGAGGACAACGGCATCGGCATCTCGGTACCGACGCCCACGAACTGGATCCGCGAGTCGTTCTCGAGCCTGCCGCACCTCGCCTACTTCCAGGCCGAAGGCGAGCTGGACGAGGTGTGGGACCGCGTGGCCGCGGCGCTCGAGCACTGCCGCCGCGCGAAGGAGCCGACCTTCCTGCACCTCACCACGGTGCGCCTGTGGGCCCACGCGGGCAGCGACAACGAGCTCACCTACCGCACCCAGGCCGAGATCGAGGCCATCGAGGCCACCGATCCGCTGCTGCGCGCCGCGCGCCGGCTGGTGGACACGGGCGCGGCCGCGCCGGAGGCGTTGCTGGCGGTCGTGCGCGAGACGCGTGCGCGCGTGGCGGCGGCCGCGCCGGAGGCCGCGCGCCGGCCCAAGCTCGCGGCGCGCGCCGAGGTCGTGGCGCCGCTCGCGCCCTACGACGAGGCCGCGGTCCTGGCCGAGGCCCTGCGCCCCGCGGATCCGGCCCTGCGCGCGCAGCACTTCGGGACCCTGCCCGAGCGCCAGACCTCGCCCAAGAGGCGCACGCTCGCGGCGCACATCAACGCCGCGCTGCACGACGAGTTCCTGCGCCGGCGCGAGCTGATCCTGTTCGGCGAGGACGTCGGCAAGAAGGGCGGGGTCTACGGCCTGACGCAGGACCTGCAGAAGCGCTTCGGCATCGCGCGCGTGTTCGACAGCATCCTGGACGAGACCGCGATCCTCGGCATCGCGCAGGGCACCGCGCACGTCGGCGTCCTGCCCATGCCCGAGATCCAGTACCTGGCCTACGTGCACAACGCGCTCGACCAGCTGCGCGGCGAGGCCTGCTCGCTGTCGTTCTTCTCCGACGGCCAGTTCACCAATCCGATGGTCGTGCGCGTGGCCGGGCTCGCCTACCAGAAGGGCTTCGGCGGGCACTTCCACAACGACAACTCGATCGGCGCGCTGCGCGACATCCCCGGACTCGTGCTGGCGGCGCCCGCGCGCGGCGACGACGCGGCGCGCATGCTGCGCGGCTGCGTGGCCCTGGCCAAGGCCTGCGGGCGCGTGGTCGTGTTCCTCGAGCCGATCGCGCTGTACCCCGAGGCCGAGCTGTACGAGCCCAAGGACGACGGCTGGCTGTGCGACTACCCGCCGCCGGACGGCACGCGCGCGAGCGTGCTGCTGCCGGGCGAGGTCGGCCTGTACGGCGAGGCGCACTCGGACCTCCTGATCGTAAGCTACGCGAACGGCCTGCGGCTCTCGCTGCGCGCCGCGCGCCGGCTGGAGCGCGAGCACGGCCTGAGGGCGCGCGTGCTCGACCTGCGCTGGCTCAATCCGCTGCCCCTCACGGCCGTGCGCACGCACGCGCGCATGTGCGCCGGACGCGTGCTGGTGGTGGACGAGTGCCGCGCGACGGGCGGCGGCGTGGCCGACGCGCTGGTGGCCGACCTGGCCGAGCAGGGTGCGGCCGGCAAGCTCGCCTCGCTGCGCGCGGCCGACTGCTACGTGCCGCTCGGACCGGCCACGGCCGCGGTGCTCGTGACCGAGGAGCAGATCGTCGACGCCGCGCTGCGCTTCGCGTCCCCGCAGCGCGCGCCCCAGCCGGCGCGCTAGCCTCCGCGCTGATCCCTGCGCTGATCTCTGCGGAGGAGAGAACGGGAATGGCGGGACGGACTCGGGGCCGTAGACTGCGCCCCATGCAGTCGAAAGCCACCACCGTCGCCGCGTACCTCGCCACGCTCCCCGCCGAGCGCCGCGCGGCGCTCGCCGCCGTGCGCAAGGTGATCCTCGCCAACCTCGACCACGACTACGAGGAGGGCATGGGCTACGGGATGATCTCGTACCACGTGCCGCACCGCGTCTTCCCGGACGGATACCACTGCGATCCGAAGCTGCCCCTGTGCTTCGCGGGCCTCGCTTCGCAGAAGAACCACATGTCCTTGTACCTGATGACGGTGTACGGCGTGGCCAGCGAGGAACGCCGGTTGCGCAAGGGCTTCGCGGCCGCCGGCAAGAAGCTCGACATGGGCAAGAGCTGCATCCGCTTCAAACGCCTGGAGGACCTGCCGCTCGACGTGATCGGCGAGGCCATCCGGCGCGTGCCGGCGAAGGCGTACATCGCGCACTACGTGCGCACGCTGGCGGGGCGCGACAAGCCCGCCGCGAAGCGCGGCGCGCGCACCGCACCCGTACGCAAGAAGTCCGCCAAGGCGGCCGCGAAGAAGCGTGGCTGAGCCCGGTCAGGGCGGCGGAACGGGCTCACGCCGGGTCGCACTGCTGTGTCCCGGGCGCGGCTCCTACACCGAGAAGAGCCTGCGCTCGCTCGTGGCCGCGGATGCGGCGGTGCGCGCGGCCGAGGCGCTGCGCGCGCAGTACGAGCTCGAGCCCCTGCTGGCGCTCGATTCGGCGACGAAGTTCGAGCCCGCGCGTCACCTGCGGCCGGCCAACGCGGCCGCGCTGATCTACCTGTGCACGTGGCTGGACGCGCGCGCGGTGCTCGAGCGCGAGCGCGTCGTGTGCGTGGCGGGCAACTCGCTCGGCTGGTACACGGCCCTGGCCGTGGCCGGCGCGCTGTCGTTCGAGGACGGCTTCCGGCTGGTGCAGGAGATGGCGCTCCTGCAGGAGGCGGGCGAGCCCGGCGGCCAGGTGCTCTATCCGCTGGTGGGCGAGGACTGGCGGCGCGCGCCCGCGGCCGAGGAGGCCGTCGCGCGGCTGCTGGCGGACGCGCCGGACGAGATCTTCCCCTCGATCCACCTGGGCGGCTACGCCGTGCTGGCGGGCACACCCGCGGGCGTGACGCGCCTCCTGAAGGAGCTCCCGCCGCTCAAGCTCGGCACGACCAGCTATCCGTTCCGCCTGGCCCAGCACGGGCCCTACCACACGCCGCTCGCCAGCTCGGTGGCCGCGCGCGCGCGCGAGTCGCTCGCGCGCCTCGCGTTCCGCGCGCCGACGATCCCGCTGATCGACGGCCGCGGCCTGCGCTTCACCCCCACCGCCACCGACCTCGACGCGCTGCGCGCCTACACCCTGGGGGCCCAGGTCGACACGCCCTACGACTTCACCTCCAGCGTGCGCGTCGTCACGCTCGAGTACGCGCCCGAGCGCCTGGTGCTGCCCGGGCCCGGCAACACCCTGGGCGGAGTGTGCGCGCAGGTCCTGATCGCGCTCGGCTGGCGCGGATTGGCGACGCGCGCGGACTTCGAAGCCGTGCAGGCGAGCGAACGCCCCGTGCTCGAGTCGCTGCGGCGCTGATGCGCGCGATCGTCTACACCTGGTCGAGCTGCTCCTTCTGCGCGCGCGCGAAGGAGCTCCTGACGCGCGCCGGCATCCCCTACCGCGAGGTCCTGCTGGACGGCAGGAAGGACGAGCTGCGCCGGCTGCAGGAGGTCTTCGGCGCGCGCACGCTGCCGCTCGTGCTGCTGGACGGCGAACGGCTGGCGGGGCTCGCGGCGCTCGAGCAGGCCCTGGAGGGCGAGGCGCGCGCGCCTAGTTCTCCGCCGGACGGAACGTGAGCATCAGCTCGCGCTCGCCCTCCGGTCCCAGCACGAGCGGGATCTCCTCGCCCTGCTTTCCGCCCATGTAGATCCGGGCCTTGTACTTGCCCTCGGCCAGGCCCTCGAGCGTGAACTCGTAGTCCGGCGCCCGCAGCACGGTCCCGGCCGAGCCGGCGTTGCCGTCCCCACGGACGCTGAGGAAGGCCATGCCGCGCGGCGGCTCGCCCGCGCTCGCTTCCGGCAGGACTCGACCGGCGCAGGGCACCGAACGCGGCAAGCGCAGCACGCTGGGCTCCGACTGCGCGCCCGCGGCCACGCTGACCAGGCTCGAGGTCGCGCCGAAGCCCGCGGCCCGCGCGCTCAGCGTGTACTCGCCCGGTTCGAGCAGCAGCAGCTCGGCCTCGCCCGCGGCATTGGTCTGGGCGTTCTCCTGCACGGACACCGCCCCGCCCTTGCCCCGGGCCGTCACCATCACCTCGGAGACCGGCTCGCTCGTGCCGGCGGCGAGGACTCGCACGCGGTGGGTCAGGGGATAGAGGTCCAGATCGATCTCGTGCACGTCGTCCTGCTCGAGCTCGACCGACTCCTGGTGCAACTGCACCCGACGGGTCTTGCCGTCGGCGAGCGAGACGTCGCCCTCGATGCGGACCCAGGCCGAACTCTGGACCGAGAAGGGCGTGGTCTCGAAGCGCCCGGCCGCGTCGGTCAGGGCCTGGACGCGCTCGTTGCCTTGCACGGTGACCTCGGCGCCCTGCAGGTTGCGCCCATCCACGCGCACGCGCCCGACGATGCGCGCCGTCGGCCCACGCCCCGTCGGAGTGAGGTCGATCACGAGCTCGGTCGTCTCGCCGACGCGGATCTCGATCTCGTCGCGGTGCAGCTTGGCGACCGCGAAGTCGTCGTTCATCAGGCTCAGCGGGTCCTGGTCCAGGAAGCGCTCCGAGAGCTCGACGGCGTACTTGCCGGGAGCCAGATCGGCGACGTGGAACTTCCCGGCCAGGTCGGTCAGGGCCAGGCGCGGCAGGTGGAAGACCTCGAGGAAACCGTCGGCGTCGCGATACTCCAGCGTCAGCATGTAGAGCCGCGTGGGGATCGCGCCGCCCCAGTGGACGCGCCCGGCCAGCGCACCGCCGCCCCGCAGCGCGACGACCAGGGGCGAGACGCTCGGATCCAGGTTCGCGGAGTGGTCGCCGTAGCGCGGGTGCTGCACCAGCAGCATCGTCTCGTTCGGCAGGAAGGTGAACTCGCCCGCCTCCGGAGCGACGTCCGAGAGCGGTCCGAGCAGGGCCTTCCCGTCCGCGTCGGTGCTCTGCACGCTGATCTTCGAGAAGCCCCCCGAGCCGACGCGCAGGAGGCTCGCGCGCGCGCCCGCGACCGGGGCCTTGGTGGCGGCGTCGATCACCGCCAGCTCGATGCGCCGGCCCGCCGTCGCGATCAGCGTGACCTCGTTGGTCGGTCCCAGGCACTCCGCGCGCGCATGGGCCGGCGCCAGGCCGGGAACGCGCGCGGTGAGGTCGTACACCCCCGCACCGACGCTCGCGTTCAGGTAGCGGCCCGGCTCGACCTCGCGGAAGGCCACCGGCGGGCTCGCGGGCCTGGGCAGGATCATGAGGGCCTGGCTGAAGCCCATGCCCCGCCCCGCACCGGGCCGATTCCCCGGAGCGAGCTGGATGCGCGCGCCGGACAGCGGTTCGCCGCGCTCGTCGCGCAGGTTCACGGTCAGCTGCACGGTCGCCTCGATCTCGATCACGACGTTGTCGGGCCGCGCGGCGACCGTGGTGCTCCAGGGCTCGTGCCGCTCGCGCCGCGCGCTGGCGACGATCTGGCCGCTCTCGGGCACGCCGCTGAGCTCGAAGCGCCCATCCGCGTCGGTCGCGCCGCAGGACTGCAGGATCGCGGCGATGCCGGGGAAGAGCTCGGCCCCGGCGTAGACCTCGGCTCCGGCCACCGGCTCGCCGAAGCCGTCCTCGACCACGCCACGCACCGTCCGCCCGCGCACCAGCGCGGTGTCGCCGAGGTCCAGCTGTCCGGCCGACATGTCGTGCGGTCCACTGGCGACGCCCACGTAGCCGGGCATGTCGATGCCGCCCACGACCGGCGCGAGCGGCACGCCCTCGAGCCGGAAGCGGCCATCGGCGCCGCTGTGGGTGGTCGGCACCGGGAAGCGGTCGACCAGCTGGCGGATCCAGCCCGGGAGCTCGATGACCTCGTGCCCCTCGTGGCCGAGCGGGATCGCGCCGATCGAGATCAGGCTGTCGGCACGGAACTCCTGGGGCGACGCGCGCAGGATCTCCGCGGGGAAGGCGCCGAAGCGGACGCGGGCCCCGGCGAGCGGCGCTCCGCTGCCATCGACCACGCGCCCGGTGAGCACGCCGTAGGGCGCCAGCACCACGTCGCCGAGGTCGGTCCGCTCGCGGTGCGGCAGGGCCTGATCGATGACGCGGATCGTGGCGCGCGGACCGCCGAGGTCGAGGCCCAGCCCGTGGAAGGCGGGTCCGCGCGCGCCGCCCAGCAGGAAGCGCCCCTCGCGATCGCTCACGGTCTCGTCGAGCTCGAGGCGCGGTTCGTCCGCGTCGATCGCGCTGCCGTCGAACATCAGGCTCGAATCGACCTCGAGCAGGGCGACGCGCATGCCGGCGACGGGCGTGCCGTCGCGCTCGACCACGCGCCCGGTCAGCCCGGCCAGCTCGCCGCGCCAGGGACTGGGCGCCGCGGATCCGACGATCGCGGGGGCCGCCTCGCGCGTGGCGGGCGCCGGCGCGCGCGCGGGCTGCGGGGCAGGTCCGGCTTCGCCCTCGAGCGCGGCGAGCGCCGCGGGGACGGGCGTCGGCGGCAGCGCTTCGCTCGCGCCCCGCACCGCGCCGCCGCGCCCGTCGGCGGCGAAGAAGACGATCCAGCCGACGAGCAGGACCATCGCCGCCAGGCAGGCGGCGAGCTTGGCGGTCATCCGTCTTCCCTTCGCGGCGGTCATGCGGCTCCCAGGGTAACAGGGGACCCGGCGGCGCGGTTCGCCCGCCGGCGCCGGCCGGGGCCGGGCTACTCGTCGCTCGCGCGCAGGACGCTCTTGGCGGAGGCGATCCAGCCCTCGCGCCGGATGCGCTCGCTGGTGAGGCCGAGCTTTTCGGCCAGGGACTCGAGTTCGTCCTTGTCCAGCTCGGCCAGCTGCTTGTAGGTGCGCAGCCCGAGGCGGTTGAGCTTCTTCTCGAGGATCGGACCGATGCCGGCGATGCGCTGCAGGTCGTCCTTGCCGTTCGGCTTGCGCGCGACCGGCTGCAGCAGCGCGTTGGCCGACTTCAGCTCGGCCTCCAGCTCGCGCGCGCGCGTGTTGCGCTCGCGCAGGACCTCGTCGCGCTCGCGCACCTTGGCGGCCGCCTCCTGCAGCGCGGCGGCGGCCTTCTCGCGCGCGCTCTCGGCGCCGCGCAGCTCCTTGTCGAGGCGCGCGAGCTCGCGCTTGTGCTCGGCCAGTTCCTTGTCGCGCGCCTTGACGGCACCCTCGAGCTCCTCGAGCCCGTGCTGCGCCCGCAGGAGCTCCTGCTCGAGCCGCAGCGCGCGTGCCTGGGCCTGTTCCAGCTCGCGCGCCACGCGCGCCAGCTCGCCGAGCTGCACGTCCCGTCCACGCAGCGTGCCCTCGAGCTCGGCGATGCGGCCGGCGCGCGCGCCCAGCGCGGCCTCGGCCTTGGCCACGGCGTCCTTGGCGGCGCCCAGCTCGACCAGGAGCCGCTGGCGCTCCTCGCGCAGCTCGGCGGTGCCCTGGGTGTGGACCTCGCCGGCCGACTGGAGCGCCAGCACGCGGTCGCGCGTGCGCTCGAGTTCGAGCTCGAGCGCGTGAACGCGCTCGAAGCGCTGTTCGCTGCGGCGTCGCTCCTCGGCGAGCTCCTTGTCCTTGGCCTCGAGCGCACCCGTGTGGCGTTCGCGCCACGCGCGCTCGAGCTCGGCCGCGTCCGCGCGCTGTTCCTCCTCGCGTCGCTCGAACTCCTCGCGCGCCGCCGCCAGGCGCGCGGGCAGCACCTCGAGCTCGGCGCTGCGCGCGCGCGCGGACTCGAGCTCGCCGCCCAGCGTCGCCAGGGCCTGGGCCCGGCGCACGAGCTCGCGCTGGGCCTCGCCGAGCTCGCCCGGCAGGTCCACCAGGCGCCCCAGCTCGTCCTGGAGCCGCGCCGCCTCGGCCCGCACGCGCTCGAGCTCCTGGGCCAGGCTGGCGCCGTCCTCGCGGGCCCGCGCCAGCTCGCCCGAGCGCGACTCGAGCTCGGCCGCCAGCGCGCGGCGCTCGCCTGCCAGGACCTCGAGCTCGGCGCGGAACTCGTCGCGCTCCGCCGTGCGCTCGCGCAGGGCGTTCTCGCCGCGCACGACCTCCGCGCGCACGGCCTCGAGCTCGACCGAATGCGCCGCGAGCTCGTCGCCGAGCCCGCGCCCTTGCTGCTCGAGACCGGCGACCCGCGCGCGCAGCTCGTGGGCCTCGCTCCGGCGCGCGCGCGCCTCGTCCTCGGCCTCGGCCCGGAGCGCGACCGCGCGCTCGCGCTCCTCGAGGGCCTGGGCGCACTCCAGGAGCGCCAGGGCCTCGACCCGACGCGCCTCCGCGATCCCGGCCGCCAGCTCGCCCCGCTCGGCGGTCTGGCGCGCGCCCTCCTCGCGCGCCTCCGCCAGGGCGGCCTGGGCGCCGGCGAGTTCGGCGGTGAGCGTCGCGATGCGCTGGTCGAGCGCGCCGAAGCGCTCGTCGAACGAGGCCATCTCGACCCGGTTCTCGTTCAGCTCGCGCACGGCCTGCTCGCGCTCCTGCTCGGCGAAACGCACCTTGCGGCCGTAGACCTCCTCGATCACGCGCGCGCTCGGCGTGCGCAGGCCGCGCCGCAGGAGCCAGGCGGTCGCCAGACCGGCCAGGAACGAGAGTATGGCGATCGTCCACTGCATGGGGGCCGCGCCGCACGGGGCGAACCCGCGGCACGAGGACCCAGGGTCGGAAGGACCCGAGGTCGAGTCAACAGCGACGTCCGGGGCCGAGCCGGCGCCGCGCCCGGGGTCGGCGAACGCGCACGGGTCCGGAGGCCAGCACGTGCGCCACGGCCGCCGCAGCGCCGCCGGGTCCTCCGCGCGTCCAGGCCCGGGACTCGCAGCCGAATCGAGCCGGAGCGGAGATTCCTGCGCGCTCCAGCCCGCGACGCAGCGCACCAGCCATTCGAGCGGGCCCCGACCGCACGAGGGTCGGGAGCATGGCGACGCCTGAACGCGGCGCGCATGATGGCCGCTCCGCCCCGTGAGCTCCACCCCCGCCGCTCCCGCACGCTGGCGGCGCGTCGTCGGCGCGCTCGCGCTGACCGAGATCGTCTCGTGGGGCATCCTCTACTACGCCTTCGGGGTGCTCGTGCCGCCGATGCAGGCCGAGCTCGGCTGGTCGCAGGGCTTGCTGGGCGGTGCCTTCAGCCTCGCGCTGTTCGTCTCGGCCCTGCTGGCGGCGCCGGTCGGACGCTGGCTCGAGCGCCACGGGCCGCGCGGGTTGATGACGCTGGGCTCGTGCGCGGGCGTGGGGCTGGTGTGGGCCTGGTCGCACGTCACCGATCCGCTGCTCTTCTACGCGCTGTTCCTTGCGCTCGGCTTCCCCCTGGCCAGCACGCTGTACGAGGCGGCCTTCACGGCCCTGGTGGGCTTCCTCGGAGGCGGGCGGCGCACCGACGTGAGCCTGCTCTTCCTCACGATCGTGGCCGGGCTGGCGAGCACCGTGTTCGTGCCGCTGACCCAGGCCCTGCTCGCGCAGCACGACTGGCGCACGACGCTGCGCATCCTGGCCGGCGTGCTGGCGCTGCTCACGATCCCGCTGCACGCGCTGCTCCTGCCCGGAGCACGCGCGCGCGCGCCCGGAGCCGAGCGCGCGGATCCGCCCGCGGCGAGCGTGCCGCTCGAGGCGCGACGCCTGCGGCTGACGGCGCTCGCCTTCGCGCTGGCCACGATCGCGGGCACCTCGCTGGGCGTCTACCTCGTGCCGATCCTCCAGGAGCAGGGCGCGTCGAGCGGCTTCGCGGCGGGTGCGGCCGGCCTGATCGGCGTCGGGCAGGTCGTCGGGCGCGTCGGCTTCACCTGGCTGCGTCCGCGCTACTCGCTGGCGGCCTGGAGCCTGGCGCTGTTCGCGCCGCCCGCGCTCGGGCTGCTCGTGCTGGCCGCCGAACCGGGCGCGGTGCTCACGGCCGTGGCGGTGTTCCTCTTCTCGATGGCCGCCGGCGCTCAGACGCTCGCGCGCGCGGCGTGGACGCTGGAGCTCTTCCCGCTGGCGAGCTTCGCGCGCGCCAACGGCGTGATCGGACGCTGGTCCCTGTTCGGACGCGCGGGCGCGCCGCTCGCGCTGGGCGCAGCGCACGACCTGCTGGGCACGCATCGCACCGGCCTGGTGGCGCTGGGACTGGTTTGCCTCGTCGGCGGGGTCTCGGCCCGGCTGGCCGCGCGGCCCTGGGCGGCCCGGACCGCGTCGGACGCGTAGTGCTCAGGCGCTGGGGGGCGTGAAGGGCTCGACCGGTGGGTCGGCGAAGTAACCCGTGGCCGAATCACCGCGCGGGAGGCGTGCTTCGACCCGCGTTCGACTGCGCTCGTCGACCAAGGCCACGTACAGACCCTCGCGCTCGTCCACCAGTACGAGCCCGTAGTCCGGGTCGATCTCGGCGGGGAGGAAGCCGAAGCGCTCGCACACCTGCGCGACCGTCGGCGGCGCACCAGGGTTCCGGAACTGGAACATCACCCAGGCCATGGAATCGAAGCGTAGCAGCGCCGGCCGCACGATGGAGCGCTCGGCGCGGAAGCCGAGCGCTCCATCGGCGAGCGGGCGCGGTCGCGCTAGCCGGCCCCACCGCACGCACAGGTACGCTTCGCCGGAAGGGAGGCGAGTGCGGAGCCTGCCTCGGACTCCGCCGCGCTGGCGAGCAGGTACCCGAGCACGAACAGCCCCAGGTCGGCCTGACCTCCTCCGCTGGCCTCCGAACCGGCCGCCAGGAGGGCTTGCACGACATCCATCCCCGAACCCGGGGGACCCTCGGGCGGAGCGGACAGCGGGCCCGGAGGAATCGGAGGCACGGGCGGGATGGGAACGGGACGGCACAGCCAGGGGATGCGCTTGCACAGGTCGATGGGCGGCCGGCACAGCCACGGGTAGCGCGAGCAGAAGTCGAAGACGATCCGCGGTGCGACCTTGAGCTGCAACGCACAGCCATTGACCACCCCGTGGCCGTGCAGGAAGTCGTAGCCCGCCGCGCCCAGATCCTCGGCAGTCGAGGTCACCAGGGCGCGGATCGCGGCCGGACTGCTGCTCGGGTTCGCCGGGTCGAACGGGCGCTTGCTGCGCACCGCCGCGACCACTCCGGCAACCACGGGCGTCGCGGCCGAAGTGCCGCCGTCCGCCGCGTAGACGCCGGAACCGCGGAAGTGGGTGTAGCCGCACAGATCCGGCTTGCGTGGGCTCAGGCGGCCCGGGCCGACGCTGGAATAGCCCACACGCTGCTTGCCCGTGTCGACCCCGGCCACGCACAGCACGGAAGGATGGCCGTTGGCGCCATAGATGGCGTTGGCGGTCACGCCTCGGCAGCGGCCATCCGCGCAGTCGGGACCGCAGTTGCCCGCCGCGAACAGGATGTCCGCACCCGCGCGTTCGAGCGACGCGACGATCAGGTTGAACGGGTGGCTGGGATTGTCGCTGTAGTTCCCCGGATGTCCGACGGGGAAGTCCCAGGACGGATGGAACATGCCCCAGCTGTTGTTCACCACCAGCGAGCGCGCTTCCCCAGGCCGTGCGGGCGCGCCCATGACGTCGATCAGGTGACGGTACGCGCGCACGGCGTCCGAGAGCAGCCCCGACATGGGCGTCGGGCCGCCGGTCTGGGACTGCAGTAGCGCGATGTCGAGCAGGGTGCAGCGCGGCGCCGCGATGCAGACGTCGTAGGCGCACATCGTGCCGTGGTCGACCGGGAGCTGTCCCGGGACCAGGCCGGGGCGCGGCATCCAGCTCCGGGTCGCATCCAGCGTCGGAGACTTCCCATGCGCGACGAGGTAGGGAAGGTTGATGCCCGTGTCGACGATCGCCACCAGCACGCCGTGGCCATCCATGCCGCTCGCACGCATGTTCGCGCAGCACAGCAAGCGTTCGACATCGGCGTCGCTGCCCAGGGGCGCACTCCCCGGACAGACGAGCGTGGTCTCGATCAGCGGATCGGAGTACACCCCGAGGACTCCGGGCTGCTCGGCCAGGCGCGCGAGCCCTCCTTCGTCGCACTCGGCGCGAACCAGGTAGCTCGAGCCCTCGGGCGCCATGTCCAGGCCGAAGGCATCGGCCACGTCGAAGGGCGAGGTACTGCGCTCGCGCGGCACCTGCCCCGGCAGAGCCACGGGTGCATACCCCATGTCGAACTGCAGGCCCGCCTGAGCGGGCAGAGCAACCGAGTCGAGCCCTCGCCCATCGACGGCGAAGGCCACGCTGGCCAGCT
This sequence comes from uncultured Planctomycetaceae bacterium, assembly GCA_964631945.1. Lineage (GTDB taxonomy): Bacteria > Planctomycetota > UBA1135 > UBA1135 > JABFRZ01. The sequence continues at coordinate 30,846 of CAZWAY010000036.1, read as the reverse complement.
CTTCCCTGTACGAGAACACCACCATCACGCGTCGCTTTTCCATGTCGCCCTCCCCGAGGCCCCATCCGTGTTCATCTCTCCCGTGGAAGGACGCACGTCCTCCCCCGTCCAGGAACGAAGACGGCAGGAGGACACCGCCAAGTCTCGCGCGTGCGCCGCCGAGCGGCGACCCATCCGCGTCTCGGTCCGGAGACGAGAGCGCCCGCCGCGGGTGCGAGCCGCATGGCGGGCGCTGAAGGCACGGCAGACGGTGACGCCGGACTCCCGACTCAGTCCACTGGGCCGAAAACTGCTGGCGAAGCGGCGGGTACAGTCCCCTAGGTCGTGTAGCTCAACGCCACGCGGTAGGCGGCCTGCAGGTTGCCGCTCGAGGGCGGAGTGCCGTCGATCACGTGCAGGTCGTAGTTGAACTTCTTGACCCACTCGCCATTGACCCAGACCCACTGCACACAGACCAAGGGTGGAATGGCGGTGTCCTGGGCTCCTTCGTTGGCCGCGAAGTCGGTGTCGAAGCGGAGGCCGAAGTTCATCTCGTTGTAGGCCACGACCGCCTCGACCAACGCGTTGTTGATGTGGAGCAGGCTCGGCTGGAGCGTGCCGGCCTCGTGCGTCAGCACGGGGCGGAACGCGCTGCCCTGACCGAGCAGCAGGAAGTCTCCCAACCTCCCCCCGTGCAACGCGTCCGAACTCGCCCGCAAGAAGGCCTGCCGAGCGATCGGCGTGAGCGCGGCGAGCTTGGCCGTACCGCCGTCGTGGGAGTGGAAGTCGACCAGGATCTGGATCTGCGCTTGTAGGTTCCCCATGGGCTCGTTGGCTCTCCGTTCTGGTTTGCGGACTAGAGTTCCGCGGTCTTCGCACATCGGAATCCGAGATCACCGGAGGCGTCTCCGGCCGGTCTCAGAGCGATGATTCCCTCCTGGAGCGCGTTGCCCTGGCGCGGCGTGAAATGCCACGCTCCCAGCGCCTCGTGGCGATTGCCCGAGCCCTCCCAGGAGCCCGAGTCGTTCCGGTACTGCGGACCCGACTCCAGCCAGTGGCTGACGTTCCCGAAGGGGTGCGCGAGGCCGTGCGGACCGAAGACGCGCTCCTGCTCCGCGCGGATCGGCAGCGCGTACTCGAGGTAGGCCCCGAGCGTCGTCGGCGGAGCGTTCCCGAGCGCGCGTTGCGTCGGCCGCCCGAAGGCGAAGCGGGACTCGAGGCCCTGCCAGATCTCGGGCGTGAGCTCGGCCGTATCGTGGAGGCCCAGGGCCAGCAACCACTCCGCGCTGGTGGGCAAGCGCTTGCCCCTCCACTCGGCGTACGCACGCGCGTGCGCCCAGCTCACCTTCACCACCGGCAGGTCGTCCCAGTTCTTCGGACGCGGGACCGGGCCGGCGTCGTTCCAGATCCCCGCCCAGCTCGGACTCCAGTCCTCGGAGGGCCAGTCGCCGGTCACCTGCAGGAACTCGCGGTACTCGCGGTTCGTGACGGGTCGGCGGTCGATCCAGAACGCCGGGCAGTCGTAGGCCGTGGTTCCGAGCCCGGGCAGCTCGATCCGGACGCCACCGCTCTCCACGCGTGCCATGGACTCGGCCTCGGCGCCGGGTCGGGCCAGGATGACCCGCGCCGTGACCCGACCGGTGCCGTCGAAGGTGCGTTGCAGCTCCGCGAAGGCTCCGCGGCGATCCTCGACCAGCACGCGATAGCTGCCCGCCTCGACTCCACGGACCAGTCCGTCGCCGGCCAGCGCACCGAGATCGATGGGCGCGCCCAGGCGTTGTTCGGGCGCCTCGATCGGGAGCAGACGAACGCGCACCGCGCCCGTGCCGGGCGGCAGCTCGAGCCGCAGGCTCGCCACTTCGCGCGCGTGGACCAGGCGCTTCCCGGCCAGCAGGGCCCCGCCCAGGATCGGCACGCCCAGGGCCGCACCCCTCAGGAGCCGGCGCCGATCGAGGCGTCGCTCGCCGATCTGCTCGAAGCGCGAGATCGGCCGGGCCTCGACCGGCCGACCCTCGCAGAAGGCGCGCAGGCTCTCGGCCATCTCCTGGGCCGAGCCGAAGCGCAGATCGGCCTGCTTCTCCAGGGCGGTGGTGCAGATCCCCGAGAGCTCCGGGTCGAACCCCGGCAGGAAGTGGTGCGGCGGGCGCACGTGGCTGGAGAGCGAGACGATCTTGCTCAGCAGCTGGACGCCCGTGTCGGCCTCGAAGGGCAGGCAGCGCGTGAGCATCTGGTACAGCACGGCCCCGAGCGAGTAGACGTCGGCACGCGCATCCACGGCATGGAACTCGATGGCCTGCTCGGGGCTCATGTAGGCCAGCGTCCCGCGCAGACCGTCCTCCAGCGAGGCCGTGATGGCCGCGCGGTCGATCGTCTTGGCCAGGCCGAAGTCCGAGAGGAAGGGTTCCCCGCCGCGGTCGATCAGGATGTTGTGCGGTTTGACGTCCCGGTGCACGAGGCCCTGCTCGTGCGCGAAGTGCAGCGCGCGCGCCACCTTCTCGATCAGCACGGCGCAGGCGCGCGCGTCGTCGAGGTCGAAGGCCACGCCCGGATCGCGCGCCCCCTCCTGCGGGCTCAGCAGCCTGGCCAGGCTCGCGCCCTCGACGTACTCCATGGCGAAGAAGTGCCAGCCGTCCTCGTAGCCCGTGCTGAGCACCGTGACGATGTTCGGGTGCCGCAGCTTGCCCTGCAGCTCGGGCTCCTGGCGGAAGCGCCGCACCATCTCGGGGTTCTGGAAGTGCTCGAGGCGCAGCACCTTCACCGCCACGCGGCGGCCCAGGGAGAGCTGCTCGGCCTCGAACACGCGCCCGACCGCGCCGCCCCCGAACTCGCGCCCCAGGCGGTAGTCGCCGAGCTGCTTGCCCTCCAGGTGCAGTGCGGCCAGCAGCGAGAGGCCGCGGCTGCTGCGCTCGAGTTGCGCGCTGGGCGCCTCGACCCGCAGCATGCGCAGCAGGAGCTCGCACAGCTCGCCCGAGCCCCCCGCGGAGGCGCGCAGGAAGGCCTCGCGGCGCTCGGCGGGCAGCTCGAGCGAACGAGCGTAGAGCCCGAAGGCGCGCTGCTCGAGGTCGGTGTTCACTGGAGCCTCGCGGCCATGAGCGCCGAGGCCGCCGCGAACTCGCGCTCGAACGTGCGCATGGGCTTGTGCAAGACCTGCGCGATCTCCTTCTTCGTGAAGCCGAAGATGTAGCAGAGCTCCATGGCGCGGGCCATGTCCGGGCTCACGCGCGCGAGGCGCTCGACCTCCTCGCCGAACTCCAGGAACGATGCCGCCGACTCGTCCGTGACCCCGCCCAGGCTCGAGCCCAGCTCGACCCGCGCTCCTGGCTTGGCACGCTTCTGCGTGACCTTCAGGCGCGCGTGGTCCTGCAGCACCTGACGCATCGCGCAGGCGGCCGCGCGCATGAGGTGCGTCAGGTCGTGACAGGCCGTGGGCTCGCGCCCGAAGAGCTTGATGTAGGCCTCGCTCACCAGGGCCGTGGCCTGCAGCGTGTGTCCGACCGGTTGATTGCGCATCTCGCGCCGCGCCAGCGCGTGCAGCTCCGAGGCCACCAACCGGAAGAGCTCCTCGCGCGCCGCGAGGTCGCCCTGGTTGAAGCGTTGCAGGAGCTCCTGCACCAGCTGGTCCTCCGAGCCAGACTGGTCCTCCGAGCCAGGCTCCTCCTGCGACCCGGACTCGTGGGGAACGCCTCCTTGGTCCCTTCGACAAGGCTCGTTCATGGTGGAACACGGCTCGGCCGTACGGCACCAACGCCTAGGAGCCACCGCGTCCGCCGGGAATCGCACCCTTCTTCCGAGCTGCGCCCTCCGGCGGCTTCGGCCCCCCCCGAACTCGAACGCGAGTCTACCACCGCCTCCGGCGCCGGGGGGAAGCCAGAGCGCTCCCCCGCGCGTGCCAGGCCGGCGTGCGCCTAGCCCCCGCCCTCGGTCGTCGAGCCCGGCGCGGGCGCGCTGGGCGCGTCGGGGACCTGCTTCTGGAGGCGCGCGAGCTCGTCCGCGCTCGGACGCTGGCCCAGGACCAGGAGCTCGCCCTCGATCTTCGTGGCCGGCGCGAGGAAGACCGAGCCGTTGGGCGTGCTGAGGGCGCGCCCCTGGTTGGCGGGGTCGAGCACGAGCGCCGGCTGCGGTCCGCCGGAATGGAAGCGGTTCTCGCCGGCGATCAGGACCTTGGTGCAGCCGCCGATCGAGACCACCGGGCGATCGCCGCAACCCGGCGCGAAGGCGAAGTCGTTGTCGCGCAGCACGAGCGTCGCGGTCTGGCCCGCGCGGCCCTCCTCCCAGGCGGTGAAGGCACCCGTGCCGTAGGGCTGGTTCTGGACGGTGAAGCGCAGGCGCTCTGGGCGGAAGCCGGCCTTGTAGACGTTCTTCTCGAACAAGAACGTGCCCTCCATGCGGCCGCAGACGGTGAAGGCCGCGCCGCCCTTGAAGCCGTCGGCCTGCGCGATGCACGCGTCCTCGACCACGCAGTTGCGCACGCTCACGTCGCCGCGCCCCACCGGGCCGTCGCCGACGCGGTTCGTGAACTGGCAGAAGGTGCGTCCGAGGTCGCGCGCGTGCACGTTCTCGATCGTGATCGCGCCTTGCACGTTCTGCAGGTAGAAGGCGTGCTCCTCGCTGATGTTCTCGATGCGCGCGGGGGCCGTCACGCCGACGAAGCGGAAGTCGGCCAGCAGCTGGCCCCACACGCCCCACTTGCTGCGCTTGCCCTGGCCCGTGTCCGGGTCGTAGGCGCCGAGGATGTGGCAGTCCTCGAAGCTGTAGCCCTGGTGCGAGCGCCCGTCCTTGCGCTGGTAGAACATCACGCCCGCGCGCCGGCCCGGCACGATCGTGAGGTTGCGGAAGGTGATCCAGGCGTTCGGCACGCGCTGGTCGATCGCGATCGTGTCGCCCTCGACTCCGAGGATGCGCACGCCCGGGCCCGAGCCTGCGACCACGATCGGGAAGCCGGGCTCGCCGCCCGCGGTCGTGGTGTTGGCCGGCGAGTTCGACTGGAAACCGATCGTGAAGGGCGGATAGTCGCCCGGCTCGAGCCAGATGACCGCGCCCGGCTTGGCCTTCGAGAGCGCCTCGGCGATCGGGTTCTTGATCTTCTCGTTGGGACGCTTCTGGGGCTGCGCCTGGCCGGACTTCTGTTCCGCCCCCGGCTCCACGATCTCCACGCTCGTCGGCGTGCAACGGATCACGAGCGGCGCGGGCGCGGCGCTGGGCTCGCTGGGAGGCTGCCACGGACCCGGGGAGCTCACGAGGAGAGGCAGGAGGAAGGCGAGGTAGCGCACGAAGGCCAGACTACGCTCCATGGTCGGCGCTTGATGGCAGGAACTGGATCGGCTGTGGCTCGAAGCGTTCGACGGCACCGCTCCGATATGATCTCCGCCCCTTTGGCCGGCCCGAGCCGGCCGGGACGCCCCGTGAACTCCGCCCTGATCGCCAGCCTGCTCGCCCTGCTCGTGGGCCCGCTCGTGTTCGAGCGCGCGCGGCGGGCGTGGATGCTGGCGGGGCTGGACGCCTTCGCGCTGGTGGCGGTGGGCGGGCTGGTGAGCGTGCACATCCTGCCGCAGTGCTTCGCGCGCGGCGGCTGGTGGGCGGCGCCGGTGCTGGCGCTCGGACTGTTCGGACCGGGCCTCCTGTGCGGGTCGCGACTCCTGTCGGGGCGCAGCGGGAGCCGCGTGACGCTGCCGCTCGCGCTGCTCGGGATCGCGCTGCACGCGCTGCTCGACGGCGTGGCGCTGTCGGGCACGGGTGAGGCGCTCGACGCCCTGGCGATGGCGGTCGTGCTGCACCGCGTGTCGGACGGACTCGGGATCTGGTGGCTGGCGCGGCCGGCCTACGGCAAGCGCACGGCGCTGGTGCTGCTCGGCACGCTGGCGGCCTTCAGCGTGGTCGGCTTCGGCTTCGGCGAGACGATCTCACGGGGCGCTTCGCACACCTGGTTCTGGCTGCTGCAGGCCCTGATCGCGGGCTCGCTGCTGCACGTGATCCTGCGCCACATGCCGAGCGCGCCGCGCGCGAGCGCCGCGGCCGGGCTCGGGACGCGCGTGGCTTCCGGCGCGGGCGGGCTGCTGGGCGTGGCGCTGGTGCTGGCGCTCGAGGCCTTCCTGGCGAAGGACGAACACGGCGGCCACGGCGGCGCCTTGTTCCTCGAGCTGGCGCTGGCCAGCGCACCGGCGCTGCTCGCGGCCTACGGCGCGGTGGCGCTCCTGCACGCCTGGAATCTCGACCTGCGCGCGCTGCTCGGACGGGGCTCGTCCGTGGGCCAGACCGTGCGCGGGACGCTGGTCGGCCTGCCGATGCCGATCTGCTCGTGCGGCGTGATCCCGCTGTACCGGAACCTCGTGCTGCAGGGCGTGCCGGGTACGGCCTCGCTCGCGTTCCTCGTGTCCGCGCCCGAGCTCTCGATCACGGCCGTGTTCCTGTCCTTCAGCCTGCTCGGGTTCGAGATCACGCTCGTGCGCGCGCTGGCGGCGGTGACGCTGGCGCTGGTCGTGGGTCTGGTGGTGGGCACGCGCGTGCCGCGCGTCGAGCCGGCCCCCACGAGCGAGCCAGCGGGTGCGAAGGCGCCCTTGCGCGCGCGCCTGGCGAACGGACTGCGCTACGGCCTGGGCGACATGGTCGACGCGACCGCGCCGTGGATCCTGGTGGGGCTCGGGCTGTCGGCCCTGATCGAGCCGTGGCTCTCGACCGAGGCGCTGGCGGGCGTGGCCCCGGCGCTCGAGGTGCCGCTCTTCGCCCTGATCGGCATGCCGCTCTACGTGTGCGCCTCGGGCTCGACCCCGCTCGCGGCGGTGTTGATCGCCAAGGGCGTCTCACCGGGCGCGGCCATCGCCCTGCTGCTGACGGGTCCGGCCACGAACCTGACCACCTTCGGCATGCTCGCGCGCCTGCACTCGCGCGGCACGGCGCTGTTCTTCGTGCTCACCACCCTGCTCACGACCATGGCCCTGGGCTTCGGCGTGAACGCCGTCCTGGGGCAGGGGACGGGCGCGCCGGCGCAAGAGCTGCACGTGCACGGCGGCGGGTGGTTCGAGCTCGCCTGCGCGCTGGCGCTGCTGGTGCTGTTCGTGGTCTCGATCCTGCGCCAGGGAACGCGCAGCTTCGTGGGGCAGGTGATCTCACCGCACGGGGCGGGTGAGGCCCACGACCACGATTCCCACGATCACGGGCAGGACCACGAACAGCCCGATGATCACGAAGGCCACGGCGCCCACGCCCACCACGGGGGCGAGTGCTGCGGCGAGCCGGCGCGCTCGTAGCGCGCCAGCCGGCCGCGGACCCGGAGCGGATCAGGGATCGCGCTCTAGTCTTCCGGCAGGATCCACTCGCCGTTCACGAGCTCGTGGTCGCAATCGACGCCGTGGCGGTGCTGCGGCAGGAAGTACCACTGGCTGCCGAAGCGGTAGTGGCCGCAGTAGCGCGTGTGGTAGTGGTTTTCCTTGATGAGCACGGCCGCGCCCTCGGGCGTGGGCGGGTTGCCGCTGCAGGCGGCCGCGAGGGGCAGGACGAACAGGGCGAGAAGGACGCGCTTCATGAGGGTTCGGAGGGGACTCGGGTCCCGCCGGAGGGGCGGGCGTGCGGTCCTATCGGTCCGATCGGCGCGCGGCTGGAGTGCCCGGGTCGCGCGCCGCCCTGGAAACTAGTTCTTGCCCTTCAATTCGTCGATCAGCGCCGCCACGTCCGCGCCGTGCGTCTGCACGTCGACCTTGTCGAGGACCTTGCGCAGCACGCCCTTGTCGTCGATCAGGAAGGTGACGCGCTTGGTGTACTGGGCGCCGGGCTCGAGCACGCCGTACTTGGCCGCGACGCTGCCGTCCGGATCGGAGAGCAGCGGGAAGGTGAGCTGGTGCTTCTCGACGAACTGGGCCTGTTCCTGGACCGAGTCGAGGCTGATGCCGTAGGCGTCGGCGCCGATCGTGCTCAGGTCGGCGAGCGCGTCGCGCATCGAGCACACCTCGGCGGTGCAGCCCGAGGTCATGGCCTTCGGGTAGAACGCGAGCACGCTCCACTTCGCGGTCTTGCCGCCCAGCGTCACGATCTTGCCGGTGTGGTCGTTCAAACGCAGCGCGGGCGCGGGCTTGCCGACCTCGGGCAACTTGGGCGCCGGACTGGGAACGCCCTGATGCGTGAGTGTCAAGAGCGCCAGGAACGGTAGGAGCAGGAGGGCCTTCATCGTAGTCACTCGTTTCTTCGCGGTGTGGGGAGGGCGAAACGGGCGCGGACAGTTGAACAGCCCCGCCCCATGCCGTCTACTCCCGCGACGGGGCCGCTCCGTATGGGAACGGTCCGGCTCCTTTCCCATCCATCCCAGAGACTCTCGAGAGAATCCATGAAGAAGGCACTCGTCGCTGCCGTGCTGTCGCTCGGCCTGTTCAGTTCCTGCCTGGGGCCCAACAAGCTCTGGGAGAAGCTGCACGACTGGAACCGTGGCGCCACCGAAAACCGCTGGGCCAACGAGGGCATCTTCCTCGTCCTCAACATCATCCCGGTCTACGGCGTCGCCTACGCGGTCGACGTGATCGTGCTGAACTCCATCGAATGGTGGAGCGGCAAGAACCCGATGGACAGCAAGAAGTAGTTCGTCTGCTCCGGACGGACCTCCCGTCCCGGAACGAGCAGCGGGCGCCAGGGTGGATCCCCCCGGCGCCCGCTGTGTTTTCGAGAGGCTCGCTCAGGCCGCGAGGACGTACTCGCGGCTCGACAGGCGCCGCGCGCCGAGCGCCAGGGCCACCAGCAGGATCAGCACCAGCGTGCGCACGGCCGCGGGCGGCGAGGAGAGCTCGAGCGGTGCCAGGGTGTCCGAGAAGAGCGGCAGGAGCTCGGTGTCGCCGCCCAGCAGCAGGCTCTTCAGGTAGTAGAGGATGGTCAGCTTCTGGTTCTGGCCGGGCAGGTTGGCGAGCAGACCCTCGAACACGAAGCAGTAGCCGATCCCCACCAGCACCGGACGCTTCACCAGCGCGCCGAGAGCCGCGAACGCGGCCGAGTACACCGCCCCGCCCAGCAGCACGCAGGCGAAGAGGCGCAGCTGGAAGCCCGCCGGCATCTCGATGCCCTTGCCATCGGCGCCGTGCAGGCCCGAAAGGATGCGGATCACCAGCGCCGAGCTCGCCCCGAGCAGCACGACCAGCAGCACCAGCGCCGCCAGGTAGCGCCCCACCAGGATCGCGGTGCGCGGGATCGGCCGCGTGAACAGGAAGGTGATCGTGCGGTCCTCGATCTCCTCGGCCACGACGGCCGAACCGACCACCAGCGCGACCAGCGGCACGATCGTCTGCACCTGCAGGAACCAGCCCATGTGCAGCACGATCTCGAGCGGCGGCGGGCCCTCGAAGCGCGACACGGTCGCGATCAGGAGCGAGGCCGCCACCGGCAGCAGACACAGTCCAGCCGAGACCAGCGCGCGCTTCGACAGGAAGGTGCGCTTCAGGTGGGCCTGGAACAGGATCAGGGTCGCGCGCCAGAACGTGCTCATGCGATCAGGTAGTCGAAGACGGCCTCGAGGCTGGCGTCCGCGCTGCGCAGGGACGAGATGCCGAAGCGCTCGCGCGCGGCCAGGCCCGTCAGGCGGCGGTAGAAGGCGCCCACGTCGCGCGTCTCGAGCGCCAGCTGCGGACCCGCGCCATCCTGGCCGGGATCCACGCGGATCGACACGACTTCGGGCCACTCGATCAGCGCGCGCGCCAGCTCGCGCGGGCGGCGCGTCGCGAGCTCGACCCGGCGCGGGTGCTTCGAGAGCAGTGCGCGCACCTCGGGCAGCGGGCCCTTGGCCAGCAGGCGCCCGCGGTGGATCAGCACGATCTCGGCCGTCAGCTGCTCGACCTCGTACAGGATGTGGCTGGAGAACAGCACGTGCGTTCCGCCGGCGCCGAGCTCGCGCAGGAGCGCGAGCACCTCGCGCCGGCCGAGCGGGTCGAGCCCGGTCATGGGCTCGTCCAGCACCAGGAAGTGCGGCTCGTGCGCGATGGCCTGGGCGATGCGCACGCGCTGGCGCATGCCCTTCGAGTAGGTGCGCACCTTGTCGTGCATGCGCTCCGTGAGGGCCAGGCGTTCGAGCGCGCGCTCGGCCAGCGTCTTCGAGTCGGCCGGCGAGAAGCCGCCCAGGCGCAGGAGCAAGCGCACGACCTCGAAGCCGCTCATGTCCTCGTACAGGGCGTCCTGCTGCGGGCAGAAGCCCAGCACGCGGAACAGCTCGAGGTTCCCGAAGGGCTCGTGCCCGAGCACCCGCAACGAGCCGCGCGAGGGCCGGATCTCGCCCGCGATCAGGCGCAGCAGCGTGGACTTTCCGGCGCCGTTCGGACCCACCAGCCCCACCACGCCGCCGCGGATCTCGGTGGTGAGCTCGTTCAGCCCCACCACCTGGCCGTAGTAGCGCCCGAGCTGCTCGGCCACGAGCACGCTCGTCACGCGACCACCTCCAGGCGCCGCAAGCGCGCCGCGATCACGAGCAGCGCGAAGGCCACGAAACCCGCCAGCACGCCCCAGGCCCAGGGCAGCGGGACGGACGTGTTCACGTCCGTGCGCCCCAGGACCTGATAGCCGATCGTGTTCAGCGACTCCCCCAGGCTCAGCGCGGAGAAGCGCTGGTCCACCAGGTGCCCGAGCCCCTTGCCGAGCACGCCCGAGAGCATGAAGTACCCGAACACGCCGATCAGCGCGAAGCTGCGGCGCGTCGCCAGGCTCGAGGCCAGCAGCACCAGCAGCGTGACCACCGTGGTCCACAGCACGGACAGCGCGATCGCGCGCGGGATCACGTCCCACTTCTCGCGCAGGAACGACCACTCGGGCGAGGACAGGCTGGCCACCAGGCAGATCACGAGCGCCGGCACGAGCATCGCGCACAGCCCGAAGAAGGCCGCGATCCCGAACTTGCCCAGGAAGTAGTCGAGGCGCGTGAGCGGACGCGCGAAGTAGAGCTGGTGCGCGCCGGCCTTGCGGTCCTCGCAGAAGAGTCCGCTGCCGAACCAGGCCACGGCCAGGAGCGCGAAGAAGCCCATGGCCTTGTTGAACTCGATGATCTGGTTCGAGACCTCGAGCATCTTGAGCCCGCCGCTGACGGCCGCCATGGCCGCGCCGCGCGCCAGCCGTTCCTGGATGTCGCCCGAGGAGCCCCCGAACGGCTGCTCGCGCTGGATCTGCTCGCTGGCCATGAAGCCCAGGTACACCACGAACGAGAAGATCACCGTGGCCACGACCGGCGGCAGGTACAGCAAGAGCAGCGCGCGGCGCTGCTTCAGCGCGGTCGCGAGGCCCGTGCTCCAGATCGGCCACGCGCGCACGCGGTAGTCGCGCAGCGTGCCCTCGAAGCGCCGGTAGACCTCGAGGTGTGTCTCGGCCGTCTTCTCGGTCATCAGGCGCCGCTCCTTCCGCTCGCCAGGGCCTCGACGAAGACCTCCTCGAGCGTCGAGCGCTCGCTGCTGAGCTCGGTCAGGGCCACGCCCGCGCGCGCGGCCAGCTCGAACAGCGGATCGGCGTCGCCCGCGCGCAGCTTGACGCGCTGCGTCCAGGCGCCCTCGACCTGGAACTCGAGCCCGGCGTCTTGCAACGTGGCCCGGAACGCACCCGCGTCGCCCTCGATCTCGGTGTGCACCCAGCTCTCCTCGCCGCGCGTGAGCTCCTCGATCGAGCCCGAGGAACGGATCCGCCCCCGGTCGATCACGATCACGCGCTCGCAGGTGCGCTCGACGTCCGGCAAGAGGTGCGAGCACAGGAGGATGCTCTTCCCCTGCGCGTGTCCGAGGTCGTGCACGAGTTCGAGCATGTGCCGCCTGCCCTTGGGGTCGAGCCCGTTGGTGGGCTCGTCGAGCAGCAACAACTCCGGGTCGTGCACCAGCGCCTGGGCCAGCTTCAGGCGCTGCTTCATGCCGGTCGAGTACTCGTCCAGCCCACGATAGCGCGCCTCCTCGAGGCCCACGTAGTCGAGCACCTCGTGCGCGCGCGTGATCGCGTCGCGCGGCACCAGCCCGGTCAGGCGCCCGAGCGCGGTGACCAGCTCGACCCCGTTCATGCGCGGGATCAGGCAGTCCGACTCGGGCATGTAGCCGACCTTGCGGCGCAGCGCCAGGCGCTGGTCGCGCTGCGTCGGATCGAAGCCGGCGATGCGCGCCTTCCCGCCGCTCGGCTCGAGCTGCCCCAGCAGCAGCTTGATCAGCGTCGACTTCCCGGCGCCGTTGGGCCCGAGCAGCCCGATCGGCCCCGGCGGCAGCGCGAGGCTCAGCCCCTCGAGCGCACGGATGGAGCCGTACCTCTTCTCGAGACCCTCGAGGACGATGATGGCTTCGGACATCCGGGGGACGGGCAGGGGCGGGCGCCAGGGATGATCGCGCCCAGGACGGGGGCGCGCCAGTACGCAGGCCTACGCGCCCGCATTTCCAGCCGTTTCGAGGCGCACGGACCTGAGCGCGCGCCGCGTGGCGGAGCGCGGCCGCGGATCCGCCCGCCGCGGCGTGGCGCAGTAGGAGCGAGTTGGGTCCGCGGGGCCGCTCAGCCCAGGCGCGCCACCTCGACGCGCGCGTCGTTGAAGCAGGCGCCGCCGGCGCGGTCGGTGAGCGTGTCGGGTGCGAGCGCGTTGGCGGTGGCGCCGTTGCGGGTGTGGTGGCTCCACAGGCCCTTGTGCAGCGCCACCACGCCCGGACGCAGGTGCGCATCGACGTGCGCGCTGGTCACGACCTCGCCCAGCGCGTTCCACACGCGCACCGTGTCGCCCTCGCCGATGCCGCGCGCGCGCGCGTCGTCGGGGTGGATCCCCAGCGGCTGCTCGCGCAGCAGGAGCTCGCCCAGGCTGGAACTGATGAGCTTCTCGGTCGCGGGCGAGATCAGCGCCAGCGGGTGGCGCGCGTCGGCCGGGTCCGCGCGGTAGCGGTAGAGCGGCCCGTCGCCCTCGCGCTCGAGGCCCTCGGGCACCAGCTGGATCTTGCCGTCGCTGGTGCGCGGGAAGACGTCCACGAACTGCACGGGATGCTCGCCGCAGGACGGGAAGGCGATGCCGTCGCGCAGGAGCGCGCGCGCGGCCTCCTCGCTGCCGACGACCCGGCGCAGCATGGCGGCCGGCGTGAAGTCGTCGCCCGGGCGCTCGAGCCCGAGACGCCGGATCAGCTCGGCGAAGACGGCGTAGTTGGGGCGCGCCTCCCCCACCGGCTCGATCGCGGGTGCGGCGTACTGCAAGGCGAAGGCGCCGTAGCCGCTGCGCAGCTCGGCGTGCTCGAGGAAGGTCGTGGCCGGCAGCACCACGTCGGCGAAGCGCGCCGAGTCGGTCATGACCTGGTCGAAGACCACCGTGAACAGGTCCTCGCGCGCGAGCCCGCGGCGTACGCGCTCCTGGTCGGGGAAGGTCGCCAGCGGGTTCGCGTTGTAGACGAACAGCGCCGCGATCGGCGGATCGCGCTGTTCGAGCAGCGCGCGCCCGAGCTGGTTCGAGTTGATCGTGCGCGTGGCGGGCTCGGGCTCGCTCACCACCGGCTCGAGCGTGAAGGCGCGCCCGTTCGAGAGCGTGTAGCCGCCCCCGCGCAGGCCGAATTTCCCGGCCACGGCCGGCAGCGCCAGGATCGCGGCGATCGCGCTGCAGCCGTTGCGGTTGCGCTCGGGCCCCCAGCCGCAGCGCAGGGCCGCGGGGTTCTCGTCGGCGTAGAGCCGCGCGAAGCGCTCGATCGCGCTCACCTCCAGGCCGCACTCCTCGGCCGCGCGCGCGCTCGTCCAGGGCGCCGCGCGGCGGCGCAGCTCGTCCGCACCGCTCGCGTGCTGACGCAGGAACTCCAGGTCGGCGCGCCCGTTCTCGAACAGCCAGCGGACCAGCGCCAGCGCCAGCACGAGGTCGGTGCCCGGCCGCAGCGCGAGGTGCAGGTCCGCGTTGCGCGCGAACTTGGTCACGCGCGGATCGACCACCACCAGCTTCGCGCCGGCCTCGCGCGCGCGCTGCACGAACGGCACGAGGTGGATCCCGCTGGCGTGCGGGTTCGCGCCCCACACCACGATCAGGCGCGCGTGGACGTAGTCCGTGAGCGGGAGGCCCGGCATGCCGCCGTACAGCCCGAGCGAGGCCGCGGTGGTGGCGGCGGCGCACAGTCCGCGGTGCAGGCGCGAGGCCCCCAGGCGCCGGAAGAGCGCGGCATCCGCGGAGTCCTGCGTGAACTTGCCGTTCGAGCCGCCGTAGTAGCACGGCAGGATCGCCTCGCCGCCGAGCTGCGCGCGCGTCGCGCGCAACTTCGCGCTCACGAGCGCCAGCGCCTCGTCCCAGCTCACCGCGCGAAAGCGCGCCGCGCCCTTGGGTGCGCCCTCTGCGCGCACGAGCGGGGTCGAGAGCCGCGTGGAGTGGTAGACGTGCTCGGCGTAGCCGCGCACCTTGCCGCAGATGTAGCCCGCGGTCAGCGGATTGCGCTCGTTCCCGTCGATGCGCGTGATGCGCCCCGCCTCCAGCGTGACGTCGAGGCTGCAGGTGTCCGGACAGTCGAGCGGACACATGCCCTGGACGGTGCTGGACACGGGAACGGCCATCGACCGAGAGCCTAGCGTCCCCGCGCGCCGAGTTGTGCGCGTACTGCGGCGCGCCCGCTCCTCCTGTGCATCACTCCTCCGCCAGCCGCTTCAGCCACACGAAGTTGGTGACCAGGCGCAGGACCGAGAGGTCGCGCACGTGCTCGGCCGCGCTGGCGGTCTTGCCCCAGAACTTCTGGCCGCGCAGGGCGCGCAGCTCGGCATGGGACAGGCCCAGGTGCTCGATCGCGTAGGCCATGCGCTCCTCGGCGCTGCGCAGGCTGGCCGTGGCGAAGCCCTGGCCCTCGAAGTGGTTGGCCGAATCGAGCACGACCCCGTGCCCGAGCCGGAACCAGGCCGCCAGGTTCGCGCCGCCGAAGGTCGCGGCGCAGGGCGGGCTGTCGATCAGGACCTCGACCTCCTCCGGATCCAGCACCTCGATCAGGTACGCGCCCTCGAGGTGGTAGATCGGGAGCGTGTCGTCTCCCGCCACTCCACTCAGGTAGCGGCTGGAAGCATCGACCGCGTAGGCCGGGACCTCGCCCAGCACCTGGCCGCGCGTCTCGAGCTTGCGCACCAGCCCTGGTTCGAGGTCCTGGATGGTCTCCGCCAGGGCCCAGCACGAGCCGAACAGCGCGCCGCCCGCGCGCACGAACCACGCGAGCCGCGCGCGCTCGTCGGCCGTGATCTCGCCCGTGCAGTTGGCCACGAACACGCCCTGCGGATGCAGGCCGGCCCCGAGCACCTGACCGGAGCTCGTGCGGCGGTGCTCGATCGAGAGCGCCGTCAGGACGTTCTCGATGTGGTCGCCGCGGCTCTGCAGGACGAGCAGGTCGATGCCGAGAAAGGTGCCGGCGAAGAGCTCCTCGGGCGTGCGCACGTACTCGAGCTTCTTGCGCGCCTCGAGCACCGCCTCCGGGATCGAGAGCTTGACCCTGGCCTGATTCGCCTCCCACCACTTCGTCCAGGCCGCGGGCTTCGCCTCCAGGCGCTGGCGCGCGATCTCGCACAGGAATTCGTAGGCCGTGCGCGCCACCAGCGCCTCGCCGTCCTCGAGCGCCGCGATCAGGATCGGCACCGCGACTGGTGCACGCAGGCGCGTCAGTCCGGCCACGGCCGAGGCGCGCTTGCGCCAGTCGTCGGCGCCCTTCTTGTAGAGCTCGATCAGCGCCGGCGCACCGGCCTCGTCCTCGGTCTTGCCCAGCGCGACCGCGGCCGAGGTCATCACGCGCCAGTCGGGGTCCGCCAGGGCCGCCGCCAGCACCGCTGCGACCTCGGGCTGTCCGCGCACGCCCAGGTACGAAGCCGCCGTCTCGCGCACGCGCGCGTCGGCATCGCCGGCGAGGGTCGCCAAGAGGAGCGCGCGGGTCGTGTCGTGCTTCGGACCACGCGCGCGCGCCACGACGCCGAGCGCGATGCGCCGCACGCGCGCCTCCGGATCCTCCTTGGCCAGCCGCGCGACCGCGTCCAGGGCCGCATCCCCCGCGATGCGCTCGCCAGCCGCCGCGGCCGCGGCGCGCACGGCGGCCGTCGTGCTCGTCAGGAATGGCTGCAGCGCCGCCAGGGCCTCGGCCGGCTCGAGCGCGCGCACTCCGTTGCGCTCCTCGGCCAGCGCGCCGAGCGCCCGCGCGAGCGGAAGGCGAGCCGCGCCCGTGCTCCCGAGCTTGCCGAGCAGCCCGAGCCCCTCCTGGTGCCGTTCGGGCTGGGCCAGCAGGAGCGCGCGCAGGGCCGCGCGGATGCGCCGCTCGAGGAAGTCCGGCAGCGCGGCGTTCTCGAACTGTCGCGCCAGGACCTCGAACAGGCGCGCGTCGCCGCTCGCGCCCGCGGCCTCGATCGCGAAGGCGCGCAAGGCCACGTCCTCGTGCCCCAGGAGCTCCGTGAGCTGCGCCGGCCGGGCCTCGCCGGCCAGCGCCACCAGCGCCCGCGCCGCGGCTCGCCGGGGCTCGGCGTCGCGTCCACCGACGAGCCGCTCGAGCTCCTTGGTCTTCACCTTGCCGGCGAGCGCGGGCCCCAGCACCTCGAGCGCCTCACAGGCGTGCACGGCTCCGTCGCCCGACAGCTTCTTGACGAGCTTCTCGTACGCCGCCGGCGCGTCCACGCGCACCAGGGCCTCGGCCGCCGCCCGCCGCAGGCCGCGCACCGGCCCAGCCAGCGCGAGCCCGAGCAACGGCTCGAGCGCCTTCTTCGCCCCCAGCTCGCCCAGCCCCGCCGCCGCCAGCGAAGCCACCTCCCAGTCCTCGTCGCCGAGCCGTGCGAGCAGGAGCTTCTCGGCCTCGGGATGTCCCTGCGCGGCGATCGCCTTGACCGCGGCCAGGCGCACGCTCGCGTCGCTCGAGCCGAGATCCTTGGCCGGATCGGCCGGCGCGGCCTGGAGGACGAACAGCAGCAGACCGGCGGCGAGGTTCTGGATCACGGGGCGATTCTAGTCCGCCCCCGCGCATTCGCCCTTCACTCCGCCGCGTTCTCCCCGTCCATCCCGCGCGCCCCGACTTCCTTCCAGACCTTCGCCAGGCTGTCGCCGTACACCGACAGCTCCCACTCGCAGAACCAGCCGAAGGGCGTGAGCGCGACCGCATAGCCCGTCGCGCGCAGGCGCTCGCCCAGCTCCACCAGGAACGCCTGCGCGAAGTCCGCCGGCGCGCTGGCCGCTCCGAGGTGCGTGAAGGAGTGCAGCACCACGTTCTTCAGCCCACGCTTGTTCGCCAGCCACTTGACGTGCTTCAGCGTGTGCCGGAAGACGCTCGCGCGCTCGGCCGCGTCGCGCTCCTCGGCGTGCAGGAACACGACCACGGCCTGCTCGACGGTCTCGTCGACCTCCACGTCGGCGGCCTCGGGAATGGTCTTCGAGAAGCTCTTCCAGCGGAAGCGCTTGGCCTGGAAGGTGAGGAGCTTCATCGCGTGGGCCGTACGATACTCCCCGTCGCCGGGGTTGGAACGAAGGTTGGAACGCAGCGCTCAGCGCGCGCCCGACAGCGCTCCCAGGAAGCTCCCGACCTCGGCCCGCCATTCGTGCCGATTCAGGAAGCCGCCGCCGTTGTGGCCGCCGGCGGTGAGCAGCAGACGCTTCGGCTCGTGCGCCGCCGCGAACAGGCGCTGGGTGTGCGCGACGGGCACGATCTCGTCCGCGGGGCTGTGGATCAAGAAGAGCGGCACGCCCAGGCGCGCGACCTTGGCCCGGTTGTCGTAGCGGATGCGCGCGAGCAGGCGGCCGGGCAGGAACGGGTAGACCTCGGCGGCCATGTCGGGCAGCGAGGTGAAGCCGCTCTCGGCGATCACGGCGGCGACGGGGCGGCGCAGCGCGAGTTCGAGGGTGACGGCGACGCCGAGCGACTCACCGTGCAGCACGATGCGCTCCGGCGCGAGGCCTTCGACGCGGGCGAGGTGCTCGTAGGCGGCCTCGGCGTCGCGGTAGGTACCCTCTTCGCTGGGCGTGCCCGCGCTCTTGCCGTAACCGCGGTAGTCGTAGAGCAGCACCGACCAGCCGAGCTCGAGGTAGGCGCGCGCGAGCTCGAGGCGATCACCGATGTTGCCGGCGTTGCCGTGACTCACCAGGACCGCGCCGCGCGCCCCGGGTTGCGGCAGGAACCAGGCATGCACGCTCGCGCCGTCGCTCGTCACGAGCTCGAGCTCACGGTACGCGAGCCCGAACTGCGCGGGCGTGGCCCGGGGAGCGGGCCCCGGGAAGTAGACCAGCCGCGCCTGGAACAGGTAGACGAGCAGACAGACGACGCCGTAGCCCGCGACGAGCACCAGGACGAGACGCAGGAGGAGCGACACGGCGTGCGAGGCTACTGCGCGGCCGCGGAGCGAGACACCGCGCACTTCGGTCCGGGCTCAGTCGTCGACGCCCGTCGCGTCGATACCGCCGTACAACAGGTCGGCGAGCTCGGGATACGAGCGGCGCAGCTGCGCCTCGTCGATGCGCTCGGCCAGGACGCGGCCTTCGTGGTCCTTGACGGTGTAGAGGCGCCCTCGCTCGCCCGAGTGCAACAGCAGCTGGTAGTCGCGGGTCTCGAGACCGAAGACGGCGTCCGTGCTCGCCGGCGGCGTGGGCTCCTGGGCGGGCGGCTTGAGCCCCGGAGGGGAGCAGGCGGTCCCGAGCAGACCGATCAGGACGAGCGGGAGCGATCTCTCGAGCATGAGCACGAGCCTCCTCGCGGCGCCCGGTGAGGACGCCCGCGGCCAGTCTAGCTTCCCGTGACCTCTCGGGTCGGCCGCGGGGGCTCGCCGCGCGGGTGGCGCCCGAGCGCTTGCCCTACCCGCGCACCATGCGCTCGAGGCGCGCGCGCGTCGGCATCAGCGCCAGGATCGCGAGCACCGACAGGAGCGGGGCCGCGAGCACGTACCACGAGCCGCCCACCAGCAACGTGACCACGCCCAGGAGGCCCACGCCCTCGGCCAGGGCCGCGCCGAGGATCGCGAGCGTCTGCAGCTGCATCGGGATGCGGCCCTGCTCCACCAGTCCGAGGGACTCCGCGCGCGCGGCCTTCACCGGCCCCAGGAAGGCCTTGCGCAGGAGCAGGTAGACCGGGATCTCGCAGGCGGCCAGCACGACCACGAGCAGCGGCAAGAGCCGCGCGACCTCGCTCTCGCCGAACTCCATGCCCGAGAGGCGCAGGTAGCTGGCCACGCCCGTGAAGGCGAGCACGCCGCAGGCGAGGGCCACCAGGATGATCTGGGGGTTGCGGATCGGCGGGGCGTGGGCGGCCATCTGGCTCGGCATGGTCGCCAGAGCCTAGCGCCGGCCGCGCTCGAGCACGAAGCGCAAGGTGCCGGCTTCTTCGCCCGCTCCGGCGGGCGCGAAGCCGCACTTCTCGAGCACGCGGATCGAGGGCACGAGCGCGGGCAGCGTGTGCGCCACGACGCGCGCGACCTCGGCGTGCTGGAAGGCCCAGGCCACGAGCGCGCGCGCGGCCTCGGGCGCGAAGCCGAAGCGGTGGCACTCTGGCACGATCGAGTAGCCGACCTCGACCGCGCCGGCGGCATCCGGCCGGCCCTTGAAACCGCCCATGCCGACCGCGCGCAGCTCGCCGTGCTCGCGGTGCAGGAAGTACCAGGCGAACCAGCCGACGGCGTCCGGGTGCGCGCGGAGCGCCTCCACCGTCCAGCGCTGCGAGTTCTCGTCGTTGAGGGGCGGCGGCCAGCTGGGCGGGACGTGCGCGCCCAGCAGGCGTCCGAGCCGCTGCGGGTCGGCCAGCTCGGCGCGCGCGAGCTCGAGCGTCGCGGCCACGAGCTGCAGGCGTTCGGTGCGCAGGTGGAGCATGGGGAACCCGGCCCGGGAGGCCCCAGGGTAACGCGCAGCCCGTCGCCCCGTTTCTTCGGGCAAGATGGTCACATTCCCCGGCCCCGAGGAAGATCCGGGGTGACGTGCTATGGCCGCCCTCACGCGCACGCTCGATGCCCAAGAGCTCCTGGCCCAGGCCGGCTGGGTGCGCGCGCTCGTGCGCAAGCTCGTCCTGGACGAAGGCATGGCCGAGGACGTGCTCCAGGAGACCTGGATCGCGGCCCTCGAGCGGCCGGCGGGCGCTCCGGCAGGCACTCCCGCGAACGCCGACGAGCGCGGCGGCGTGCGCGCGTGGCTGGCGGCCGTGGCCCGCAACCTGGCGCTGCGCCGGCGCCGGCGCGAGGCCCTGCGCGTGGCCAGCGAGCACGCCGCGGCGCGCCCGGAGCCGGTCGACGGCGGGCAGGACGAACTCGAGCGCATGCAGCTGCAGCGCGTGCTGGTCGACGCCGTGCTCGCGCTGGAGGAGCCCTATCGCTCGGCCGTCATCCTGCGCCACCTCGACGGACTCGCGGCCGGCGAGATCGCGCGCCGCCAGGGCTGCACGAGCGCGGCCGCGCGCCAGCGCGTCAGCCGCGGCCTGGCGATGCTCCGCATCCAGCTCGCGGATCGCTTCGACGATGCGCGGGGCTCGCGCGCGCTCGTGGCCCTGCTCGGCCACGGCTGGAGTTCGGGCATCCTGGCAGGAGGCGCACTCGTGAGCACCAAGCTGACCCTGGGAGTCGCATGCGGCGTGCTGGCCGCATTGGCGTTGTGGATGCTGGACGCGGGCGACGAGGGGCGGGCGGAGGCCGCACGGCTCGAGGACGCGCGCGGGGCGAGCCCCGTCACGGCGCAGGCGTCGACCGGCGCGGCGAAGCCCGAGGCGAGCGAGGTACGGACGGCTCGCGTGACGACTCCGCCCGAAGCGCCCGCGGAGACGGGGCGCGAGCCGCTCGCGGGCGCCGCGCTCGCCGCGCTCGAGACGTTCACCGCGCACGGCCGCATCACCGACACGCGCGGCCAGCCCCTGGCCGATGCGCGCCTGCGACTCGCGCAGGACGAGCCGACCCTGGAGCTGCGGAGCGATGCCGAGGGCCGGCTCGCGGCGGAGCTCGCACTCTCCTCCGCCCAGGGCACCCAGCTCTTCCTGGCCTCCTGCGAGGGCTACGTGGCGCGCGAGCTGCAACTCGATCTGCGCGCGCCGTTCGTCGTCCAGCTCCAGTCCTTGCCCGCCCTGGCCGGACGCGTGCTCGATCCCGAGGGCCGGCCGGCCGCGCCGCCCGGCTACGTGAAGGCCCAGGTGCTCGACGCACGCACGCGCGCCAGTCACGAGAGCAACGTCGAACTCGCGGCCGACGGCTCCTATCGCCTCGAACGGCTGCCGCTCGGGCGGCTGGTGAGCGTGGAGGCGCGCGCGCGCGGCTTCGGCGCCCGCAGGCTCGTGCAGGATCAGGTGCTCGAGCCCGATCGCACGGCCGCGCTCGACCTGGTGCTCGAGCACGGCGCCGTGGTGACCGGCACGGTGCTCGACGCGCACACGCGCGAGCCCCTGCCAGGCGCCACGGTGTGGGTGGAGGGCTTCGAGCCCGCACCCGACTCCGTGCACCCCGTGACCACGGCCGACGAGCACGGACGCTTCCGCCTCACGGGCGTGGACGAGGAGCTCACGCACCAGGGCGAGCTGCGCCGGGTGTTCTTCTGGCTGGTGGCGAAGGCCGACGGCTACGCGGCCTCGCCGGTCAACGGCTACGGCGCCCAGGCCAACGACGAGCACGCCTACGACTTCGAGATGCTGCTCGAGCGGGCCGAGTGCTCGCTGCGCATCGAGGTCGTGTTCGAGGACGGCCGGCCGGCCGCCGGCGCGACCGTGTGGGCCATCGACGCGCTCTCGAATCCGTTCTTCGAGACGGCCGACGCCGAGGGCGTGAGGCGCTTCGAGGGCCTGCCCGCCGGGACGTTCGCGCTGTGGCTGGAGGCCGAGGACAGGTCCGCGCTCCCGGCCGGAAGCTTCCCGCTGAACCTCACGCGCGGAAAGCGCGCGCTGCGCGTCGATCTCGAGCTCGTGCCGGGCCAGGAGCGCTCGGAGCGGTTCGTGCTGCGCCCAGCCGGCGCGGCGCACCTCACCGGACGCGTGCTGGACGTGGGAGGCCGTGGCGTGCCCGACTTCCCGGTGCGCGCGCAGCTCAACTTCCAGCTCGGCAACCTGATGCTGGCGAGCGGCTGGGACGAGCTGCGCACCGATCCCGACGGCCGCTATCGCTTCGAGGGTCTGCACGCGGGCACGTACCAGGTGTGGGCGAGCGGCGAGGGTACGGCCCTGGCCTGCGCGCAGCCGGGCACCACCTACGTCGAGCTCGAGCGCGACGGGCGCGCCGAGGTCGAGAGCCTGGTGGTCGGGGCGTGCCTCACGATCGAGGGCCGCATCGCGGGCGACGGGGTCGAATTCACGGCCCTGGAGCTCGCGGCCCGCGATCCGGCCAGCGGCGCCAAGCTCGCGGGCGCGCGGCCGGCGGCGGATGGCTCCTTCCGCTTCGACCCGCTGGTGGCCCGCGAGTACGTGATCGTGCTCCTGCGCGAGGGCAGGGAGCTCGACCGGAGCGTGGTCGGCCCGGCGAACGCGAGCGGCGTCTTCCTGCGCGCGCGCTGAGCCCGGACGGCGCGGCGCGCGCTCCACCTTGGTCGGAGCGCCGCGGCGAGGGTAGCTTGGGCGCCCCCATGAAGAACGCGGTGCTCGACCTCTTGTTCCCGCTCGTCCTCGGCTGCACGGCCGCGCCGAATGGCGCCCAGACACCCCCGGCGAACGCCGCGCCGAACTCCAGGCCCGAGGGCCAACCGATCCGCTTCGGCGATCCGGCGGCCCTCGCCTACGACGTGCCGTTCTTCCCCGGCGCACGCCACGACGCGGCGCTCGCCACGCCGGACTCGATCCTCGGACAGCAGCACGGCACGCGGCTCTCGCACCACGCCGAGATCCTGGCCTGCTTCCGGGCCTGGGCGGCGAGCTCGCAGCGCATCCGGGTCGAGACCTTCGCGCGCACGCACGAGGGGCGCGAGCTCGTGTGGGCCGCGATCAGCTCGCCGGCCAACCTCGCCAAGCTCGATTCGATCCGCGCGGACCTGGCCAAGCTGGCCGACCCGCGCGCCCTGTCCGAGGCCGAGGCCCAGCGCATCCTGGCCGGCCCGGCAGTGGCCTGGATGGGGTACTCGATCCACGGCGACGAGCTCTCGGGCGCGGACGCGGCCGTGGCGCTCGGCTACCACCTGGTGGCCTCGCAGGACGCCGACGTGGCCGCGCTGCTGGACGAGCTCGTGATCGTCATCGATCCCTGCCTGAACCCCGACGGGCGCGAGCGCATCGTGGCGCTGGTCGAGCAGTCGGCCGGGCTCACGCCCAACCTCGACTACGCCAGCATGCACCGCGGGCGCTGGCCCTGGGGCCGCGGCAACCACTACCTGTTCGACATGAACCGCGACTGGATGGCGGGCACGCAACCCGAGACGCGCGGGCGCTGGCAGGCGCTGCGCTCGTTCCATCCGCAGCTGTTCGTGGACGCGCACGAGATGGGCAGCGACGAGACGTTCCTGTTCTACCCGCAGGCGAAGCCGCACAACCCCGAGCTGCCCGCGCACGCGCAGGCCTGGCAGGAGCGCTACGCGGCCGACGCGGCGCGCGCCTTCGACGCGCACGGCTGGGCCTACTACACGCGCGAGTGGGCCGACGCCTGGGGCCCGTTCTACTCGGACTCCTGGGCCGCGCTCACGGGCGCCACCGGGATCCTGTACGAGCAGGCGAGCACGGCCGGCTTCGCGCTGCGGCGCAGCTCGGGGAAGATCCTCACCTACCGCGAGGCCGTGCACCACCAGCTCACGGCCAGCTGGGCCAACCTGACGACGCTGCGCGCGCACGGGGCCGAGGTGCTGGCCGACTACCTCGCGAACGGCCGCACCAACGTGGCGGCCGAGACGCCGGGCAACGGGCGCATGCTGGTCGTGCGCCCGAGCGGCAACCTGCGGCGCCGGGAGGAGCTCCTCACCACCCTGCTGGGCCAGGGCATCGAGGTGCGCCGGGCCGAGGCCGAGTTCGAGGCCCGCAACGTCGAGCACGCCGTGGGCGCGCGCAGCGCGAGCGCCAGCTTCCCGGCCGGGTCCCTGCTGGTGCCCGCGCGCCAGCCCGCGCGCGCGATGGTGCGAGCCTACCTCGACCTCGACGTGCGCTACGACGCGGAGGCGCTGCTGCGCGAGCGCGAGGAGCTCGAGCGCAAGGGACGCTCGAAGGCCTACGACCTGACCTCGTGGTCGCTCGTGCACGCCTTCGGCCTGGACGCGGCCTGGGTGGACGCGCTCGACGTCCGCAGTGTGCCGGTCACGAGCAGCGAACTCGCACGGCCAGCACTACCGGCGCAGCTCGCCGAGCCCGCGCCCGTGGCCTGGATGGTCGACGCGCGCGACGACGATGCGCTGGCCTTCGCCGCGCGCGCGCTCGAGCTCGGGCTGGCCGTGCACGCCTCGGACGAAGCCTTCAGCGCCGGCGGACGAACCTTCGCGCGCGGGAGCCTGCTGGTGCGCCGCTCGGAGAACGAGGGCAGCGCGCAGGCGGTCTGGGACAAGGTGCGGACCGCGGCCAACGCCGCGCGCGTCGAGGCCGTGCCGGCGCCCAGCGGGCGCGCGAGCGACGCCGAACAGGCCGACCTCGGCGGACAGCACTTCCACCTCTTGGCGCGTCCGCGCGTGGCGTTGCTGGCGAACTCGCCGGTCGCGAGCGACGCCTACGGGCACCTGTGGCACCACCTCGACCAGCGCGTGGGCGTGCCCTTCTCGATCCTCGACGCGCAGTCCCTGGGCGACTACGACCTGCGCCGCTTCAACGTGCTGGTGCTGCCGCCCGCCGGCGGGATCGAGGCCGTGCTCACGCCGCTCGAGGAAGCGCTCGCGGGCTGGGTCGAGGGCGGCGGCACCCTGATCGCCTGCGGCAGCTCGGCCGCGGCCCTGACGAAGGGCCGGCTCGGGCTCTCGCAGGTCGTGCTGCGCCAGGACGCGCTGGCGGACCTCGAGGCCTACGCCAAGGACGCCGCGCGCGAGCGCGCCGCGCGCAAGATCGAGCTCGACGAGGCCCTGGTGTGGAATGGCCCCGAGGCGCCCGCGGCCGAGGGCGAGGCCGCCGGGAAGCCGGACGACAAGGCCAAGGAGGCCGCACCCAAGCCGGAACCGCCCGACGCCGACGAGGAAGCCTACGCGCGGCGCTTCTTCCCGCAGGGCGCGACGCTGCGCGCGCTCGTGCAGCCCGAGGCCTGGATCACGAGCGGGACGGACGAGGTCCTGGCGGTCCAGTCCTCCGGCGCGGACGTGTTCCTGGCCAAGGCGCCGGTGACGACCGCCGTGCGGCTCGAGCAGGCGCCAGCGCTGCGCCTGGCCGGACTGTTGTGGCCCGAGGCGCGCGCGCGCCTGGCCGAGAGCGCGTGGCTGACGGTCGAGCGCAAGGGCCACGGCCAGATCGTGCTGTTCGCCGAGCCGCCCGCCTTCCGCGGCTACCAGCTCGCCAGCGCGCGCCTGTTCGCCAACGCCGTGGTGCTCGGCCCCGGCCTGGGCGCCGACCAGCCGGCGGGCTGGTGAATCGAGCCCGCGCAGGCGTGGGACCGGCGCGGTAGACTGCGCACCTCGTTCGCGGCGCCGGGACGGAGAGCGCGGCCGAGGGAGTTCAGATGCGCTCGATGAAACCGCTGTCGCTCGCGGGCCTGGTCCTGGCCTGCGCGGCCCTCGCACCCAACGCCTTCGCCCAGCGCGGCGACATCGAGCGGCGCGCCTTCGAGGACCAGGTCGATGGCTATCGCCTGAAGCCGCCCAAGGGCTGGGACGTCGTGCCGGTGCCGCCCGACGAGCGCCAGCTCGGGCTCGCGCTGCAGCTGGACTCGCGCGACGGCAAGGACCCGCTGGCCGGGCACTTCCGTGTGGTCGTGGTGGACGACGAAGCGACCTTCGACGGGTGGTGCGCGCGGCTCCTGCAGCAGACCCTGCGCGAGGCCGTCGAGTTCGCGGACGAGAAGCCCGCGCTCGACGAGCGCGAGCTCGTCGCCGGCCTGCCCGCCTGGCACCGGCGCTGGCTCCTCCATCGCGTGCACCTCGACACCTGGCTGGTCGAGCGCGGCCCGAAGAAGCTCGGGGTGCTGGCCACGGTGAGCGACGAGGACGCCTACGCGCGCTCGTGGCTGGTCACCTTCGAGCGCGCGGCGCGCAGTCTGGAGGTCTTCGAACCACGCACCGTGCCGCGCGGGGCCGGCTCGACCTACGCCGAGAAGCTCGAGGCCGCGCGGCTCGAGGCCGAGCGCACCAAGGGCTGGCACGTCGTGCCGACGCCCTCGCAGGACTTCATCCTGACGACCTCCAGCGACAACACGAAGTTCATCGCCGAGGTCATCGAACGCCTCGAGAAGTCGCGCGCGGTCTTCGAGCTCGACTATCCGCCGCCGGCCGATTTCTCCCACGTCTCGATCGTGCGCGTGTGCGCCGGCGAGGAGGAGTTCCACCGCTACGGCAAGACCGGCGGCGGGGTCATGGGCTGGTTCAATCCGGCCTCGACCGAACTCGTGCTGTTCGACGCCAAGGACGTCGATCGCAACATGAGCTACGCGGTCATGACGCACGAGGCCTTCCACCAGTACTGCCACTTCCTGTTCGGGCGTTCGGAGGCACACCGCTGGTTCGACGAGGGTCACGGCGACTACTACGGCGGCCTGAAGTTCGAGGGCAACAAGGCCAAGATCACCGCGCGCATGCCGGGCGGCCTCGAACGGCTCTCGGGGATCCGCGAGATGATCCAGCTGGGGACGGCGGTGCCGCTCGAGAAGCACCTGAACTTCGACCACCAGCAGTGGCAGAGCCAGGGTTGGCCGGAGTCGAACACGGCCGGCTACGAGCAGTCCTGGTCGATCGTCTTCATGCTGCGCCAGGGCATGCTCGGCAACGTGAACTCGAAGGTCTGGCGCAAGGAGTACGCCGAGATCCTGCCGCACTACATCGACGCGCTGCGCAAGGGCTTCGAGCTCGCCTACCAGGAGGAGCGGGACAAGCGCGCCCAGGCGGCCGGCCAGGACGGCACGCAGACGAACTCGGCCGTGATCGAGCTCGACAGCGACGACCTGGGCGAGAAGACCGTCGCGCGCATCTGGAAGGAAGCCATGGCCGCCTCCTGGGGCCAGATCGACCTCGAGCGCTTCGAGCAGGACTGGCAGCTGTACGTCAGGAAGTACCTGAAGGACTAGAGGTGCGGAGCCCATGACGCCCCCTCGCTCCGGACGGTGCGCGCATGTCACAATCCCACCCGTGAGCCCCGCGCCCGGCACCATCGGAATCGTCAACCCCGCCACGCAGATGCGCGGCGGGAACCGCGTCACCGGCCTGCGCTGGGCCTGGGTCTTCCGCAGGCTCGGCTGGAAGGTCTTCCAGGAGGAGAGCTGGAGCGGACGCGCCTGCGATCTGCTGGTGGCGTTGCACGGACGGCGCAGCAACACCTCGGTCGTGCGCTTCCGGCGCGAGCACCCCGAGCTGCCCGTGATCGTGGCCGCCACCGGCACCGACGTGTACAGCGACGTGGCCGATACGGGCGAGGCGCGCGAGTCCTTCGGGCTCGCCTCGCGCATCGTGGTGCTGCAGCCGCTCTCGGTCGAGAAGCTGCCCGAGGAGACGCGCGCGCGTGCGCGCGTGGTCTACCAATCGGTCACGCCCCCAAAGCGCCGCCCGGCGCGCGTGCGCGACGTGTTCGAGGTGGTCACGATCGCTCACCTGCGTCCGGTCAAGGATCCGCTGCGCCCGGCCCTGGCCGCGCGCCTGCTGCCGGCCTCGTCGCGCATCCGCATCGTGCACCTGGGCGCGCTGGTGGACGAGTTCATGAAGGGCGAGCTGGAGCGCGAGGTGCGCGAGAACGTGCGCTTCCGCTGGCTCGGCGACCGCCCGCGCACCGAGGTGCTGGAGACCCTGGCCCGCGCGCGCCTGTTCGTGTCGAGCTCGCGCCACGAGGGCGGCGCCAACGCGGTCTCCGAGGCCCTGGCACTCGGCACGCCGATCCTGGCCACGCGCATCCCCGGCTCGCTCGGGATCCTGGGCGCGGACTACCCCGGCACCTTCGCGGTCGAGGACACGCAGGGACTCGCCGACCTGCTGCTGCGGGCCGAAACCGACGCCGACTTCTACCGCTCGCTCGAGAAGGCCTGCCAGGCGCGGGCCTACCTGACCGATCCGACCCAGGAGCTCGACAGCTGGCGCGAGATCCTGAACGAGCTCATGAGCGAGCGCGCCGAAGCCGCCGGCAAGCCCGGCTAGCCGGGTCCCGGCAAGGAGGAGCGCGATGAACGCGCACGAGCCCCGGCGGATCCGACGCGAACCGACGAGCGCCGCGGACCTCTGCGCCTGCCTCGACGACGCACGCGCGCGCACGCTCGGCCTGCTCGAGGACCTCGACGACGAGCAGTGGCTCGGACCCGAGCTCGCGCTCGTCAATCCACCGCTGTGGGAGCTCGGCCACGTGGCCTGGTTCCAGGAGCACTGGTGCCTGCGTCGGCTGCGCGGGCGCCCCTCTCTGCTGGACGGGGCCGACTCGTTCTACGACTCGGCCGCCATCGCCCACGATCGCCGCTGGCGCCTGGCGCTCCCCGAGCGCGCGCGCACGCTGGCCTACGCGCGTGAGGTGCTGGCGGCGGTCGAGGAGGCGCTCGGAGCCGCGCGCGAGCTCACGGACGAGGAGCTCTACTTCCACCGCCTCGCGCTGTACCACGAGGACATGCACGGCGAGGCCTTCGTCCTGCTGCGCCAGACGCTCGGCTACGCCGCGCCGCGCGGCTCGGGACCCCACGCCGACGGGGGTGGACCGTGCGCGGGCGACGTCGAGCTGCCGGGCGGGACCTGGCTGCTCGGCGCACGTCCGGGCGCGGGCTTCGTGTTCGACAACGAACGCGAAGCCCACGCGGTGGACCTCGCGCCGTTCCGGATCGCCCGCGCCCCCGTGACGCAGGCCGAGTTCCAGGCCTTCGTCGAGGACGAGGGTTACGCACGCCGCGAGCTGTGGAGCGACGCGGGCTGGGACTGGCGCGCGCGGGCCGACGCTCGGCATCCCGGATACTGGCGGCGCGAGCCCGGCGGCGGCTGGGCGCGGCGGAGCTACGCGCGCTGGTTCGTGCTCGAACCGCACCTGCCGGTGCACTTCGTCAACGCGCACGAGGCCGAGGCCTGGTGCCGCTGGGCCGGCCGCAGGTTGCCGAGCGAAGCCGAGTGGGAGTGCGCCGCCGGGCCGGCGCGCTTCCCGTGGGGCGACGCGGCCGCCGACCAGGAACGAGCCCAGCTCGAGCTGCGCGCCCACGAACCGTGCGAGGTCGGCGCCCACCCCACGGGCGACAGCGCGCACGGCGTGCGGCAGATGCTCGGCAACGTGTGGGAATGGACGGCCACGCCCTTCGCGCCCTATCCCGGCTTCCGAGCGGGGCCGTACCGCGAGTACTCCGAGCCCTGGTTCGGCGACCATCGCGCCCTGCGCGGCGGGGCCTTCGCCACGCGCGCGCGGCTCCTGCGCAACACCTGGCGCAACTTCTACACGCCGGAACGGCGCGACGTGCTTGCGGGCTTCCGCAGCTGTGCGCTCGACTAGACGGCCCGGAGCTCGACCTTCGTGCCCTCCGCGGTGCGTCCGGATCCGTGTCGCCGATCTCACACACTGTCTACAACGGCTCGGCGCAGGCTCGACTAGCCTCTGCCGCCATGAGGATCCCCCTGCGTGCGTTCGTGCTCGGAACGTCCCTGTCCTTGCCCCTTCAAGCCCCGGCCGGAGATGCCGCCGGCGTTGCTGCCCCGGATCCGAGCCCGCGCGGCGCACCGGCGGAGGTCGTGCGCTGGCTGGCGGAGGCCGCGAAGCCGCTGGCCACGCTCGAGGCCGGGCAGGGCTCGGACCTCGCGCCGCTGGGCGCGATCGTGGGCGCCGCGCGCATCGTGGCGATCGGCGAGGCCACCCACGGCAGCCACGAGTTCTTCGCCTTCAAGCAGCGCGCGCTCGAGTACCTGGTGGGCGAGCTCGACTTCACCGACTTCGCGATGGAGACCGACTGGACCCAGGCGCTGACGGTGAACGAATGGGTCGAGCACGGCCGCGGCGACCTCGAGGGCGCGCTCCGCAACCTGTCCGGACTGTGGCGAACGGAGGAGTACCGCGACCTGCTGACCTGGATGCGCGCCTGGAACGCCGACCCGGCGCACGCACGCAAGCTGCGCTTCCACGGCCTGGACCTCGGCCAGCCGGCGCTGACCGCGCGCCGCCTGCAGGACTACCTGGCGCGGGTCGAGCCCGAGGTGGCCGAGAGCGTCGCGCCCGTGATCACCAGCCTGGGCGGCGGCCCTGGCGCGGTCGCGGAGGGTGACCTGGACGGCCTGCTGGCGCTGTTCGACGAGCTGCACGACGAGTTCGTGGGCGCCTCGAGCGCGGGCGAGTGGGCCCTGTACCGCCAGCACGTCGCGATCCTGACCCAGACCTGGCGCCAGCGCCAGAAGCCGGGCAACGACGGGACCTCGTGGCGCGACCGCTGCATGGCCGACAACGCGCGCTGGATCCTGCGCCAGGGCGGCGGCGGCGCACGACTGGTGCTCTCGGCCCACAACGGACACGTCTCGCGCGCGGGCCTGACCGAGGTCGAGGGCTACGGCACGATCGAGAGCATCGGGCGCGCGCTGAGCGCCGATGCGCGCAGCGTGGCGGGCGAGGACCTCTCGATGGTGGTGATCGGCACCGCCTTCGCCCGCGGCGGCTTCCACGCCTACGGCAACGGCCTGCGCGCGTTCACGGTCGGTGCGCCACGCCCGGAGAGCCGTGAGACGGCCTTCGTGGAGGCCGGCCTCGAACTCGCACTGCTCGACCTGCGCACGGCGCCCGCCGCCGGTCCCGTGCGCGCCTGGCTCGACGAACCGCGCCCGCTGCGCTTCGTGGGCGGCCAGTTCGACGAAGCCTGGCCCGAGCAGGGCGCCGACGTGCAGCCCTCGCGTCTGGCCGCCGAGTTCGACGCGCTGTTCTTCGTGGCCGAGGTCACACCCTCGCGCCTGCTGAGCGCCCCGCGCTGAGGGGAGCTCGGCTAGCCCAACTTGAAGGGTTGGCGGTCAGAGATGGCCCTGGCGGTGTCGTCAGT
>CAZWAY010000035.1:0-52455 GCA_964631945.1 uncultured Planctomycetaceae bacterium | reverse complement strand
CGACCGGTCGGGCCGGATCCTTCCTCGTCTTGCCAATACCGGGACAGGCTCCTAGTGCCCGCGCAGGCCCGCTCGCTGGCGGAAGAGTTCCAGCCGCTCGCGCAGCCCGGAGAGCACGCCACCCGCGCCGGGATCCGCCGCCAGGTTGCGCAGCTCGTGCGGATCCGCGCCCAGGTCGTAGAGCTCCTGGTCACCCTCGAAGTACTCGACGTACTTGTGGCGCTCGGTCACGAGCCCGAGCATCGGCGTGGGCGCCTCGTCGGGTTGGCGCTGCAGGTACTCGAAGAAGAGCTCGTCGCGCACGCGCTCCTCGCGTCCGAGCGCGAGCGGCCACACGTCCGCGCCCTCGAGCCCGGCCGGGAGCTCGGCCCCCGCCAGGCGCGCGAGCGTCGGGAAGAGGTCCATCGAGCTCACCAGACCCGCGACCGTGCCGCCCGCCGGGAGCTCGCCCGGCCAGCGCAGGACGAAGGGCGTGCGCACGAGTTCCTCGTAGAAGGCCGGGCCCTTGTTCAGCATCTGGTGCTCGCCGCGCAGCGTGCCGTTGTCGCTCAGGAACACCACCAGCGTGTCGCGCGCGAGTCCACGCTGGTCGAGGTGCGCGAGCAGGCGCCCGATCTCGCGGTCGAGCGCATCCACCATCGACTGGTACAGCCCGAAGAGGTAGCGCAGCTCGTGCGGCGTGCGCGCGCGGAACTGGGCGTGGGCCTCGCTCTGGCGCTGGGCCAGCGGCTTGGTGCTCAGATCGTCGTCGAGCGAGGCCGGCAGGACCACGTCCTGCGGCCGGCGCGCGAGGGCGGGATCGGGCGGCGGCGTGAGCGGCTCGTGTGGCGAGGTGTAGGCGAGCCACAGGAAGAAGGGCGCGTCGGCCTGGCGATCGATGAAGCGCAGGGCCTCGTCGGTGAGCACGGTCGGCACGTACCCCTGACGCGGTTCCGGTCGCCCCTCGACCCACAGCACCGGATCGAAGTACGAGAGCTTCTTGGTGTCGATCACGCACCAGGAGTCCTCGAAGCCGGCGCCAGGCTCGTCCGGCTCGCCGAGGTGCCACTTGCCGACGATCCCGCAGCGGTAGCCGACCGCACGCAGGGCCTGGGCCAAAGTCGTGTGCTCGCGGCGCCAGCTCGAGTGGTTGGTGAGCGCGCCGGTCTCGTGCGGGTACAACCCGAGCAGGAGCGCGGCGCGGCTCGGCGTGCACTGCGGCAGCGGGACGTAGGCGCGCGTGAAGCGCACGCCCTCGCGGGCCAGGCGATCGAGGTTGGGCGTGCGCGCGTCGGCCCCGCCCTCGAAGCCCAGGGCCGCACTCACCAGGTCGTCCACCAGGATCAGCAGGATGTTCGGACGAGCGACGGGAGCCGCGGGCGCGCAGCCCGCTCCGGCCAGCAGCCCGAGAACGAGAACGAGCCGGGCCAGGGGGGTGGACGGGGGCATGCGCGCTTCCGAGGCCCGAGCTTAGCGCCTGGCGCCTGCCCCCAGTCCCCGCGCCGGGCCCCGTGAACGCGCCGGAGGGGCTGGGTCCCGCCAAACCTGGACAGGGCCTCAAGCCCGGCCGGGGGGACGGCAGATAAGGGGACCAGGCCGGACCTCCCCAGAGTTCCATCCCGTCCGGCCGACGTTCCTTGACAGCGAGTTCCGTGCGCCTGCGAAGGCGCCTCACGACTCGCGCCCATCCCCGCGATGGGCCAACAAGCCGCGCTCGGCGCCCCGCAGTGCGTCACGAAGCTCCCGCCAAGGAGAAAGGGAGTCTCGACATGACAAACGCGTTGGCTCGTTCGTTCGCCGCAGCCATGCTCGTCCTGGCCGCCGGCATCCCCTCGCACGCCGAGGATTACCAGTGTGACGACGACGCCGGTTGCACGGCGCGCATCAACGAGGACGGCGAGCTGCAGGAGGTCGTCTTCCGCAAGGGCGACCTGGTCAGCACCGAAGCGGGCTGGATCGTGAGTCCCGACGACGGATGGGTCAAGGTCCGCACCAAGGCCGGAGCCAAGGGCGAGAACCACGGACAGACCCTGGGTCGATGAACCCGCAGGCGCCGGAGCGAGAGGCTCGCCGCACGACCTGGACGCTGGTCCTGGTCGCGAGCGCGTTCCTGACGCTGGTCCCGGGTCTCGGTCTGGTCTCGCCCCGCTCGCGCTCCGCGGCCGAGCCGTCGAGCGAGAACCGACACACGCCGGAGCACGAGCCTCCACCCTCCCCGCTCGTCGCTCCACGGCCGGCGCCGGCGGACGCCTGCGCGTCCACCGACGGTTCCAGCGGGAGGGAGTCGGCCCACGCGGCCGAGGACGCCGGATCCGGGCCGGAGGAGACCGGGCCGGCGTCCATCCACCACGCGCCGGATCCGGCCCGCCTCGAGATCCGCGTGACGAGCGCCGGGCGCGCCGCACCCGCGGCCACGGTCGAGCTCGTGGGCCCGCCGGCACGCGGCGGCGCCGCGGGTCCGACGAGCGTGCTGCACACGAGCGATGCCGACGGGTGGGTGCGCCTCGAACTCCCGCCCGGCAAGGTGCGCGCGGCGGCCTGGAGCGCGGAATCGTGCGCGCTGCCCGCCAGCGGAACGCTGGTCGCGGGCGAGCTCACGCGCCTCGAGCTCGAGCTCGAGCCAGCCTTCCCCGTCGCCGGCCGGGTGCTCGACGCGCGCACGGGCGCGCCGATCGCCGGGGCCGAGGTGGCGCTGTGGACCTTCGCCGAGCGCGACACGGTCACCAGCGCGAGCGACGGGAGCTTCCGCCATCCGCGCTTCCCCGCGCGCGCGCCGGCGCAGCAGATCGTGGCGCGCGCGGCGGGTCACGGCGTGGCCGTGCGCTACCTGCGCATCGACCCGGACGGCGCCTGGAAGATCCCGGCCGCGAGCGCCGGGGAAGAGAGCCTGCGCGGCACGGGCACGCCGTGGGTCGAGCTCGCGCTCGTCTCCGAGCAGATCGTGCGCGGGCGAGTGCTGGACGAGGGCGGCCAACCCCTGGCGGGTGCGCGCGTCGCGGCCGAGGGCTTCTTCCACGCGCTGCCCTCGGTGGCGACGCGCGACGGCGCCGAGACGAGCAGCGACGCGGACGGACGCTTCGAGCTCACCGGCCTGCGCTCCGACATCGGCCACTCGCTCTGGGTCGAGGCCGCGGGCCACGCGGCCGCGCTGCGCGAGCTCGAGCCCGATCCCGCCGGCGCCGCGGGCGCGCTCGACGTGGGCGAAATCGTGCTCGCACGCGAGTGCGTGCTGGCCGGCTTCGTGGTCGGCCCGGAAGGCCTGCCGCTCTGCGCGGTCGAGGTCGTGCTGCGCCTCGCGGACGAGCCGCCCGGGCTGGACCCGCGCGCGCCGCCCCGGAACCCGCTGGACGTCGGCGCGCGTCTCCAGGGCCGCGAGCGCCGCACGCGCACGGACGTCCACGGCGCGTTCGTGTTCGAGGGGCTCGCGCCCGGCCCGCTGGTCCTGCGCGCCGAGCACGGCGCCGGGCTGGTGGCCGAGCTGGAGCTCCGACCCCGCGCCGACGGCTCCTTCGAGGCTCCCTGCCTCGCGCTGGCCCTCGACCAGGGCGCCTCGGCCCAGCTCGCGCAACGCACGCCGCGCTGACCGGCCTCAGCCCGTGCTCGGCCGCGCGCGCGCGAACAGGCGCATCAGGGCCGGCAGGACCACCAAGGTGAGCAGCGTGCTCGAGGTGAGCCCGCCGATGACCACGGTCGCGAGCGGCTGCTGCACCTCGGCGCCGGTCCCGGTGGCGAGGGCCATGGGCACGAAGCCGAGCGAGGCCACCAGCGCCGTCATCAGCACCGGGCGCAGGCGGGTCATGCTGCCGCGCTGGATGGCCTCCTCCAGACCCACGCCCTCGCGCCGCAGCTGGTTGATGGAGCTCACCATCACCAGACCGTTCAGCACGGCCACGCCGGAGAGCGCGATGAAGCCGACCGCGGCCGAGATCGAGAAGGGCATGCCGCGCAGCGCCAGCGCGAGCACGCCGCCCGTCAGCCCGAGCGGTACGCCGCTGAAGACCAGCAGCGCCGAGCGCAGCTCCCCGAAGGTGCCGTAGAGCAACAGCAAGATCAGCGCGAAGCACAGCGGCACCACCAGGCTCAGGCGCGCGCGCGACTCGACCAGGTTCTCGAACTGACCGCCCCAGTCCAGCCAGCTGCCGGCCGGGAGCGCCAGCTCGGCCACCGCCGCCTGCGCGGCCTCCACGAACGAACCCAGGTCGCGCCCGCGCACGTTGGCCTGCACCACCACGCGCCGCTTGCCGTTCTCGCGGCTGATCTGGTTCGGCCCCTCGGCCACGCGGATGCTCGCCACCGCGTCGAGCGGCAGGAAGCCCGGACGCGCGCGCGCACCGGCCCCGCCGTCGTCGAAGCGGCGCCGCCCGGCGACCGCCACGTCGCCCCCGGGCAGCGGCACCGGGAGGTTGCCGAGCGCGTCCAGGTCGCCGCGCAGCTCGTCGGAGAGGCGCACGACCAGGTCGAAGCGCCGGTCGCCCTCGAACACCTGCCCGGCCGCACGCCCGCCCACGGCCGCGGCCACGACGTCCTGCACATCGGCCACGGACAGCCCGTGGCGCGCGATCGCGGCGCGGTCGATGGCCACGGTCAGCACGGGCAGGCCCTCGGTCTGCTCGACCTTGACGTCCGCGGCGCCGGCGATGCCCTGCAGCACGCGCGCGATCTCCTGGGCCGTGGCCTGCATGGCGGCGTAGTCGTCGCCGTAGACCTTGACCGCCACGTCGCTGCGCACGCCGGCGATGAGCTCGTTGAAGCGCATCTGGATCGGCTGCGTGAACTCGTAGCTGTTGCCCGGCAGCTCGCGCACGCGGGCCTCGATGCGGGCGACGAGCCCGGCCTTGGTCTCGGCCGGATCGCTCCAGTCCTCGCGCCCCCTCAGGACGACGAAGGTGTCCGAGACGTTGGGCGGCATGGGGTCCGCCGCCATCTCGGCCGTGCCCGTCTTCGAGAAGACGAAGGCCACCTCCGGGAAGGCCGCGACGGCGCGCTCGACGCGCGTCTGCATGGCGGTCGCCTGCGTCAGGCTGGTGCTCGGGATGCGCAGCGCGTGCAGCGCGAAGTCCTGCTCGTCCAGCGTGGGCACGAACTCCTGACCCAGGCGCTGGAACACGAGCAGCGCGGCGCCGAACAGCGCCACGGCGGCGCTGACCACGCCCACCCGGTGCGCGAGCGCCGCGCGCAGGGCCGGCTGGTACAGGCGCTTCGCCTGGCGCACGAGGACGTTCTCCTCTTCCTGGATGCGGCCGCGCATCACCAGCGCGAGCAGCGCCGGCACGACCGTCAGCGACAGCACGAAGGCCGAGAGCAGCGCCAGCATCACGGTCAGCGCCATCGGCTGGAACATCTTCCCGGAGACGCCGGGCAGCGCCAGGATCGGGAGATAGACGGTGAGGATGATCGCCTGGCCGTACACCGACGGACGGATCATCTCCTTGGCGGCCAGCGTGACCTCCTCCAGCCGTTCCGCCAGCGCCAGTTCCCGGCCCAGGGAGTGCTGCCGCGCCGCCAGGCGCCGCAGGCAGTTCTCGACGATGATCACGGCGCCATCCACGATCAACCCGAAGTCGATCGCGCCCAGGCTCATCAGGTTGCCGCTGACGCCGGCGCGCAGCATGCCGGTGGCGGTCATCAGCACGGACAGCGGGATGGCCAGGGCCGTGATCAGGGCCGCGCGCACGTTGCCGAGTAGCAGGAACAGGACGACGATCACCAGCAGCGCGCCCTCGAGCAGGTTCTTCTCGACCGTGGCGATGGTCGCGTTGACCAGCTTCGAGCGGTCGAGCACGGTCTTCGCCAGGATGCCGGGCGGCAGCGTGCGCCGGACCTCGACCATGCGCTCGTCGACCGCGCGCGCCACCGTGCGGCTGTTCGCGCCGATCAGCATGAGCGCGGTGCCGACCACGACCTCCGCGCCGTTCTCGCTGGCGCTGCCCGTGCGCAGCTCGCGGCCGACCCCGACCGTGCCGATGTCGTACAGGTAGATCGGGACGCCCGCGCGCGTGCCGATGACGATCGTCTCGATCTCCTCGGGCCTCTCGATGCGGCCCGTGGCGCGCACGACGTAGGCCTCGCCCTCGTGCTCGACGTAGCCCGCGCCGGTGCTCAGGTTGTTCTTCTCGAGCGCCTCGATCACGTCGCCGAAGGAGAGGCCGTAGCTCACCAGACGCATCGGATCGGGCTGGACGTGGTACTGCTTGACGTAGCCGCCGATGGCGTCCACGCCGGCGATGCCGGGCACGTTCTTGAGCTGCGGGCGGATGATCCAGTCCTGCACCGTGCGCAGGTAGGCCGCGCGTTCGAGCTCGGAATCGAGGCGCTGGCCCTCGGGCGTCAGGTAACTGCCATCGCTCTGCCAGCCGGGCGTGCCGGCGCGCGCCGGTGTGCGCCCCGCGAGCGGCTCGTACTCGACGGTCCACATGTAGATCTCGCCCAGGCCGGTCGAGATCGCGCCCATGCGTGGCTCGGCGCCCGGCGCCAGGGATTCGCGCGCGTCCCCCAGACGCTCGCCGACCTGCATGCGCGCGAAGTAGACGTCGACCGAGTCCTCGAACACCGCCGTGACCTGCGAGAACCCGTTGCGCGACAGCGAGCGCGTGGACTGGAGCCCCGGGATCCCCGCCAGCGCGGTCTCGATCGGGAAGGTGACCTGCTTCTCGATCTCGAGCGGCGAGAGCGCCGGCATCGACGTGTTGATCTGGACCTGGTTGTTGGTGATGTCCGGGACCGCGTCGATCGGCAGGTGCACGAGCGAGTAGGCCCCCAGGCCGGCCACCACCACGGCCAGCAGGACGACCGTGCTCCGGTTCTGGATCGAGAAGCGCAGGATGCGTTCGAGCATGGCGGGCCTCAGTGCTGGTGCTCGGCGCTCGCCTTGCCGAGCTCGGCCTTCAGCAGGAAGGCGCCGCGCACGACGACCTCCTCGCCGGCGGCCAGACCGGAGTGGATCGCCACGAAGCCGTCCACCTCCTTGCCCGTGAGCACGGCGCGCCGCGCGAAGGTGCCGGGCTCGCCGGGGACGGCCACGAAGACCGAGCTCGCGCCCTCCACCAGCTGCAGCGCGGACAGCGGCACGGCCAGGACGGGAGCGAGTTCCGCGCCGTCGCTCGAGACGGTCTCGATCACGGCCTGCGCGAAGACCCCCGGCCGCAGCTCGGGATGGCGGTCCTTGGCCTCGATCCGCACGCGCACCGTGCGCGTGGCGGGATCGACCTCGGGCGAGAGGTACGCGACCGTGCCCTCGCACCAGTGGTCCTCCGACGCGCCCAGGTGGACGCGCGCCGCCGCGCCGATGCGCACCTCCGCCAGCCGGCCGTCGGGCACGTCGGCCAGGACCCACAGGTGGCTCAGGTCCGCCAGCACGAGCAGGGCCTCGCGGTCCGGGTTCACCAGCTCGCCCAGGGTCACCTCGCGCTCGATCACCTGTCCGGCCAGGGGCGCCCGCACGGTGTAGCGCGGATCGATCGCGCCGGTCTCGCGCAGGTGGTCGATGGCCGCGCTGCTCATGCCGAGCAGCAGCAGGCGGTTGCCCGCGGCCTGCTGGGCCGTCTCGGCGGCGCGCTGCGCGCCCTGCGCGACGCGCAGCTCCGCCTCCCGCCGCTGGACCTCGGTCAGGGCCAGGCCCTGGTTCTGCTCGTAGAGCGCCTTCCCGCGTTCGTAGGCGTTCCGCGCCAGGTCGACCGCGGGTGAGGCCGTCAGCACGGCGCTCCACTCCCGCAGGTAGTCGCTCTGGGCCGCGCCGAGCTCGGGGCTGTCGATCACGAGCAACGCATCGCCCTGCTGGACCTCGCTCCCGAGATCGGCCAGCAGCGCCGCGACCCGGCCGCGAACGGGGCTGCCGACGTGCGCCATGCGCGCGGAGTTGAAGGCGATGCGCGCGGGCACGCGCAGGGAGGGCCGCAGCGTGCGCAGCGCCGCGCGCTCGAGCACCAGCCCCTCGGCCTCGAGCGCGGCCGGCGAGAGCGTCACCTCGTCGGCGTGCTCGCTCGCGCCGCCCGGCTCGTGCTCGTGCTCCTCCGCGTGCCCCGCGCTCGCGCCCGAGTCGGGTTCTTCCCGCTGGCAAGCGCTGCCCGCAAAGCACGCCAGCGCGCCGCAGACCGCGGCGGAGGCGAGCCGGAGGGCGCCGCGCCGCGTTCCGCCCCCGGTCGATCCCTGAATCGTCATCATTGGCTTCGCTCCTGTTCTTCGGGGACGGTCCCACTCGCCGACCCCCGCGGGCCGACGCCGCGCGCCACGCCTGCCCCGCCCACCGCGCGCTCCAGCCGCACCAGCGAGAGCGCGGTCGCCTTCTCCAGCTCCACCAGCTTCGCCTGCGCCTCCTGCAGGTCTTGCTCGGCCAGGAGGACGGTCGTGACGTCGGCCTCGCCCGCGAGGTAGACGGCCTCGACCTGCGCGCGACGATCGCGCAGCAACGGGACGAGCCGGGTGCGCACGCGCTCGAGGTTGGCCCGGGCCGCGCTGAAGGCCGCGTGCGCGCGCCGGACCTCCGCGACCACCTGACGCTCGCGGCCCAGGAGCTCGGCGCGCGCCGCGAGCACCGCCGCCCGCGCACCGGCCCTGCGCGCGCTGCCGCCGTCGAACAGCGGCAGCGGGAGCGCCACGCTCGGGCCCGACGACCAGCCGCCGTCGCGCTCGGCGGCCAGGCCGGCGCCCGCACCCTCGAGCGCGGCCGTGCCCGCCAGGGCGCTCTCCTCGCCCAGGGCTTCGAGCTCCCAGCGCAGGGCCGCGAGCTCCGGGCGTCGCTGCAGGGCGGCGTGGATCCAGGCCTCCTCGGCGGGCAGCTCGGCGGGCACGGCCGCCCACGATTCGAGCAGCCAGCGCGCGGGCAGCGAGGGCGTCCCGATCGCGCGCGCCAGGGCCAGGCGCTGCTCGACGCGCTCGGCCTCGCGCTCGGCCAGCTCGATCTCGAGCTCGATGCCCTTGGTCTCGAGCGCGAGCACGTCGAGCCGCGAGGCCTCGCCCGCGTGCAGGCGCGTGCGCGCCAGCTCGGTGAGCCGTTCCAGGATGCGCTGGCGCTCGAGCAGCAGCGGCGTCAGCTCGTCCAGGGCCTGCACCGAGGCGTAGCCCTCGCGCAGCTCGGCCACCACCGCGAGACTCGTGGCGACCGCCTCGGCCACGGCTGCCTGCAGGCGCTTGTCCGCGGCGCGGATCCGGCGCGGCCGCCGGACGTACTGCAGCAACTCCTGGCCGAGCCCGGTCTCGAGCGCCACGCTTCCGCCGCCCTCGGGGAAGCGCAGCACGAGATCGAGGATCGGATTCGCGAGCAGTCGCGCCTGGTCGGCCTCGGCCAGAGCCTGCTGGACGCGCGCGAGCGCGCCCAGGAGCGCCGGGCTCGCGCGCAACGCACGCTGCAGGGCCTCGGCGAGCTCGAGCCGAGCGGGAACGTCGCCGCTCGCGTCGAGCCCCTCGACGCGCAGCTCGATGGCGGCGTCGAGGCCGAGCGCCTGGGCGATGTCCCGCTCGGGCCGGGGCCGCGGCGCGCTCGCCTGACACGCCGTGCAGAACACGGCCAGCGCGGCGGCATGGACGGAAGGGGAGAGTCGGAATCGGAATCGGTGCACGGGGTTCTCCTGGGAGGCCGCCGAGGAGGCGGCGGGAAGAGGAGCCAGCGCGCGCGCCGGGTGGCGCGAGCGCACGGAGGAGAACCGACCGGACTACACGCGCAGCACGACGCTCTTCACGAGCTCGACCGGCGCGTTGCCGGCCAGGCAGCGTGGCACCGGCGCGACGCTCGGACTCGGCGCACAGGCGAACCAGGAAGGGCCGCGCCAGGCCAGACACGGCGCGGGGGCCGGCGTCTGGAACGACTTCGTCTTCGTCTGTGGAGCCTCGAGACCGAGCAGCGCGACGTCCACGCACGGGCACGACTCCACCCGCGCCCCGTCCGCACTCGGGTCCGCGCCGTCCCCGCCACCGTCCGCACAGCACTCGACACAGCCCGCGCCGAGGACCTCGAGCGTGACGTGCCCATCGGATTCGAGGCACACGACGAGTCCGCCGCCGGGGATCGAGGCGCACAGGGAATAAGCGAGCAGTACCAGCCACAGCAGCGGCCGGCTCACGAGGGTCGTGCGCATGGACATCGAGCAAGCTAGATCGACCTCGCGATGGGCGCAACCTTGAGGTCCAACCAGGGCGGGCCTTGCCCGTGCACGCTCCAGATGCCCCAATGGGAGCGAGACCCCCGTCCGCTGCGGGCGCAGCGCACGCACGGCACGGGTCCGCATGCAGCGACCGGAAGGTCCGAGCGGCGCGAGCCAAGGAGCCAAGGGCAAGGATCGACGCCCGGAGCCCCTACCTCCGCTCGTGTCCGCCGCGCTGGAGCCGGATGCGCCCACGCTGGCGGCGCGGCTCGCGCGCATCTCGCGCCACGGCGCCGGGGGCGCGCGCTACACGGTGCTGGGCGAGCTGGCCCAGGGCGGCATGGGCAAGATCCTGCGCGCCTGGGACGAGAACCTGGCGCGCGAGGTGGCCATGAAGGTCGTGCCCGGTCAGCCGCAGCCGGGTTCGAGCGAGGACGAGTGCGCCGACCACGAGCGCCGCCTGGTGCGCTTCATCGACGAGGCCCGGATCACGGGCCAGCTCGACCACCCCGGGATCGTGCCCGTGTACGAGATCGGACTGGACCCGCAGGGCGCGGTGTTCTTCACGATGCCGCTGGTGCGCGGCCAGGACCTGAAACACGTCTTCGAGCACGTGCACCGCGGCACGGACGGCTGGACGCTGCAGCGCGCCGTGGACGTGATGCACACGGTCTGCCTCACGGTGGCCTTCGCGCACCAGAAGGGCGTCGTGCACCGCGACCTGAAGCCCGAGAACATCATGGTCGGGCCCTATGGCGAGGCCTACGTGATGGACTGGGGGCTGGCGCTCCTGATGGGGCGCTCGGAGCGGCAGAGCATCGTCGGGACGCCGGCCTACATGTCGCCCGAGCAGGCCGCCGGGCGCAGCGCCGAGGTCGGACCGCGCTCGGACGTCTATTCGCTGGGCGCGATCCTGTACGAGCTCTTCGCGCAGCGCGTGCCGCACGCGCTCTCGCTCGAGCGACGCGCCGGAGCGGACGACTCCTTCGAGAGCGTGCTGGCGCTGCCGCCGCGCCCGCTCTCCGAGCTGCGCGGGGGCGTACCGCCCGAGCTGGCGGCCATCTGCGCCAAGGCCATGGCCCGCGCGCCCCAGGCGCGCTACGCCAGCGCGCTCGAGATGGCGGCCGACCTCGAGGCCTGGCTGGCCGGACGCGTGGTCAGCGCGCTCGAGAGCGGTCCCTGGACGCGCCTGCGCAAGTGGCGCGCGCGCAACAGCGCGCTGGCGCTGGCCCTGGACGCGCTGGTGACGCTGTGCCTGGTCGGGGGCGTGGCCTTCTTCTTGCGCGAGCGCGTCTGGTTCCAGGAGGTCCAGGCGAAGCACGAGCTGGCGCTGGGCGCGGCCTATGCGGCCGGCCTGTCGGCGGCCGATCTCGGACTGCGCGCGCACGAGGGGGGCGAGGCCAAGCGCCGCCTGGCGGCCTGCGACCCGTCCCTGCGCGGCTGGGAGTGGCGCCACCTGGCCTTGCGCGCCGACGCCAGCGAGCGCGTGCTGCTCGGCCACACGGGCGCGGTGCGCTCGGTTGCCGTCAGCCCGGACGGGCTGACGCTGGCCTCGGCCTCGGAAGATCGGGGCGTGCTGTTGTGGGACGTGGCGAGCGGCAAGCCGCGCGCACGCCTGGATGGCCACTCCGGCGACGTGATGTGCGTGGTGTTCTCACCCGATGGCACGCAGCTCGCCACGGCCTCGCGCGACAAGCACGTGCTGCTCTGGAACGCGGAGAGCGGGGCGCTCGTGCGCACCGTGGCCGTCCACGGAGCCGACGTCCAGACCCTGGCCTTCTCCGCCGACGGGCGCGTGCTGGCCTCCGGCGATCTGCGCGGCACGCTGGTCCTGAGCTCGGTCGCGGACGGGGCCGAGCTCGCCCGCTCGCAACAGGCCAAGGTGGACGGCGTGGTGGCGCTGGCCTTCATTCCCGGCACGGACGAGCTGGCCGTCGCCTACCAGACGGGCCTCGTGCGCCGGCTCGGTCCGAAGCTGGAGGTTCGGCGCGAGCTGAGGGTGCGCAAGAGCACGATCAGCGCGCTCGACGTCGATCCGTCGGGCTGCACGCTGGCGCTGGCGCTGGCGGCCTCGGTGCACGTGCTCGACGCCACCACCCTGGCGCCGATGTTCGAGCTCGACACGAGCCAGCGCACGCTGCGGGCGCTGGCCTACTCGCCGGACGGAGCGCGCCTCGCCACCTGCGGCTTCGACGGGGTGTTGCGGGTGTGGGACCTCGCGCAGCGCCGCCTGGCGTACGAGTACGACGGCCACGACGGCGACGTCAGCTCGGTGGCCTTCTTCCCGGACGCGCGCCGCCTGGTGACGGGCTCGGAGGACGACAGCCTGCGCCTGTGGGACCTCGAGCGCGCGCCCGTGCTCGAGCTCGGCCAGCACCGGGCCTGGCTCGACTCCCTGGCCTTCGCCCCGGACGCTCGCCGTCTGCTCTCGGGCGCGCACGACGGCACGCTGCGCCTGTTCGACGTGTACAGCGGCGCGGAGCTGGCTTCGGCGCGCGCGCCCGGCAGCGTGGACTGCCTGACCTTCGGCGCGGGGGACGAGTTCTTCTACGGCTGCAGCCGGACGGCGCCGCGCCGCGCGCATGCCTCGCAGCTGGACGCCTGGGACGAGCTCCCTCCGGGCGCGAGCTTCCCGATGACGCTCCGCTTCGATGCGGCGAGCAGGCGCCTCTTCGCGCGCGACTCGCACGGTGTCGTCCAGGTCTACGCCGCCGGCGACGACGCGCGCACGCTGGCCACGCTGGAGTGCGGCGACGAGAGCACCACCCTGGCGCTCGACCCGGATGGGCGGCGACTGGCGCTTGGAACCAAGGGGGGCGCCGTGTTCCTGTGGGACGCGCGCTCGTACGCACGCCTCGCGGACCTGCCGGGCACGGGTGCCGTGACCGCGCTCGCGTTCTCGCCGGACGGCCGGCGCCTGGCGGTCGGCCGCCAGAACCGCTCGATCGCGCTGTTCGATCCGGCTGGCGGTGTGCTCGAACGCACGCTCGAGGGCCACGACCACCTTGTCTCGTGCCTGGCCTTCAGCCCGGACGGCCGGCGTCTGGTCTCGGGTTCCTACGACCACACGCTGCGCGTCTGGGATCCCGATGGCGACGAGACCCTGCTCACGCTGCACGGGCACACGCAGCCGGTCACGGCCGTGTGCTTCGACCCGAGCGGCGAGGTCGTGGCCAGCGCCTCGAAGGACGAGACCCTGCGCCTGTGGCGCACGGCGCGCGCCTTCGAGCACCAGGGCACCGTCGCACCTGTTCCGCGCTCGCAGCGGTGACCGTTAGGATGGGCCCATGGCGCCGCTGGTCCTGTTCGACGCCGCCGGGACCGGCGTGCTCGCGCCCACGCGCCGCGGCCGGCGCCGCGCCCACGATGGCCCGCCGCCCGTTCCGCCCGCGGATGGCGGCGGTGGACGCGGCGGCGGCGGCGGCCAGGACTCCTCCGCGGGTGGCGCCGACGGGTTCGGTCCCTTCGCGCTCGGCCTGGCGATGGCCGGGATCACGACGCTGTTCCTGGTGCTGATCGCGGTGTGGTTCTTCCTGCGCCGGCCGGCGCCGGATTGGCGCGCGAGCGAGAGCCCTCCGGCGGCGCTCTGGCTCAGCACCGCTTGCCTGATGGCGAGCAGCGTGGCGGTCGAGCTGGCCGCGCGGCGCGCGCGCGCGAGCCGACCCCGAGCCGCGCGCCGCTGGCTCGGCCTGAGCCTGGTCCTCGGGCTGGCCTTCCTCGCGGCGCAAGCGGCGCTGTGGACGAGCCTGTGGCGTGCCGGCCTGGTGCCGGCCGCGAGCGGCTACGCCGCGGTCTTCTTCGCGCTGACGGGCCTGCACGCGCTGCACGCCCTCGGCGGCCTCGGCTTCCTGGGCTTCCTGGCGCTCGGGCACGCGCGCACCCCGGCGAGCCTGCGCCTGGGCGCCATCTACTGGCACTTCATGGGCGCGATCTGGCTCGTGCTCTTCGCGCTGCTCTACTTCGTGCGCTAGCCACCCACCGCCGCCGTGTCCATCCGCGATCAGAAGGAGTTGCGCATCCTGTTGTTCGTGGTGGCGGGCTTCGTGCTCGGCTTCGGGTTGCTCCTGTTCCTGATCGCG
Source organism: uncultured Planctomycetaceae bacterium (assembly GCA_964631945.1). Taxonomy (GTDB): domain Bacteria; phylum Planctomycetota; class UBA1135; order UBA1135; genus JABFRZ01. The sequence goes on along the minus strand of CAZWAY010000035.1, from coordinate 38,321 downwards.
ACCGACGTGTGAAGCCGGTCCTCGCCCTCAGCCGCCGCCTGGCTCGCGCGACGGCCGCGCTGCGCTTCGGCGCGCCGGTGACGCACGTCTATCACCCGCTCGTCTACGCGCGCGCACCGCACGAGGCCTATCTGGAACGCTATGCCCTCCCGGGGATCGAGGCGCTCCTGGTGGGCATGAATCCCGGACCCTTCGGCATGGCGCAGACCGGCGTGCCCTTCGGCGAGGTGGGCCTGGTGCGCGAGTGGCTGGAGATCGAGGGTCCGGTGGCCCGGCCCGAGCACGAGCACCCCGCGCGCCCGATCACGGGCTTCGCCTGCCCGCGCTCGGAGGTGAGCGGTGCGCGCCTGTGGGGCTGGGCACGCGCGCGCTTCGGGACGCCCACCGCGTTCTTCGCGCGCTTCTTCGTGTGGAACTACTGCCCGCTCGTGTTCCTGGAGGCCTCCGGCAAGAACCGCACGCCCGACAAGCTGCCCGCGGCCGAGCGCGCTGCGCTCCACGCCCCCTGCGACGAGGCCTTGCGCACGCTGGCCGAGCACCTCGGGCCGAAGCACGTCATCGGCGTGGGCGCCTTCGCACGCCAGCGCGCGGCCGAGGCGCTGACCGGCCTCCCCTACCGCATCGGCACGATCCTGCACCCGAGCCCCGCCAGCCCGGCGGCGAACCGCGGCTGGGCCGAGCAGGCCGAGACCGCGCTCGCAGCTCTCGGTCTGCGCCCGTGAAGCGACCCGCCCTCAGCGGGCCTCGTCGAAGCGCCAGCTCGTGCGAGTGTCGCGCGTGAGCGGGACGCCCGCCAGGCGCGCGCGCACGAGCTCGATCGGCATGTTGCCGCTCTGCAGCACGGCGTCGTGGAACTCGCGCGCGCTCATCTTCCCGGAGCGCACGAGCTCGGCGTACAGGCCGCGGAACTGCAGCGCGCCGGTCATGTAGGCCAGCTGGTAGAGCGGACCGTAGTCGCCGCCGAAGGAGCGGCGCACCTCGGCCTCGGCGTTCTCGCGCTCGTGCCCGACGCGCTCGACCAGGAAGTCGATGCACTCCTCGGGCGTCATGCGCCCGAGGTGGAAGCCGAGCGAGAACTGGATGCGCGCGCAGCGGTGCATGCGCCAGAACAGCGCGCCGACGCGGTCCTCGGGCGTGGACACGAAGCCCTTCTCCCACAGCAGCATCTCCCACCACAGCGCCCAGCCCTCGGTCCAGAAGGGCGTCGCGAACGGTCCGCGGTACGCGAAGTGGCGCTCGTTCATGAAGCCCTGCAGGTGGTGTCCGGGGATGACCTCGTGGTGCACGGTCGCGCGGCAGAAGTGACGGTTGTTGCCGCGCATGCTCATGAGCTTCTCCTCGTGGCTCATGGCGTCGGTCGGGTACGACACCAGGATCGACTCGCCGCCCAGGAAGAACGGGCTCGTGCGCTGGCGCTCGGGCGAGAGCATGTTCATGCGCCAGACCTCCCTGGCGAGCGGCGGCACGCTGACGAGCTCGTGCGCCTCGACGTAGTCCCAGGCCTCGCGCGCCAGGGCCAGGATCAGGGCCGGCTGCTCACCCGGTGCGACGTGCGCCTGCTTGACGCGCTCGAGGGCCTGCTTCCAGTCGTCGCCGCAGCCGAGCTCGCGCGCGGCGCACTTCATCTCGGCCTCGCACCAGGCGAACTCGCGCTCGGCGATCTGGAGCAACTCCTCGGGCGTGTAGGGGATCCAGGCCAGGCGCAGGCTCGCGAGCAGCGCCTCGCGCCCGACCGGATCGCCCACGATCGTCTCGGTGTCGCCCTCGACCAGCCCGCCCAGCTGTTCGCGCAGGAACTTCGCGTGCCGCGCCAGCTCGGCCTGCAGGGCGGCGTGGGGCGCGCGCACCCACCAGGTGAAGAGCGGATCGTAGCCGGCGCGGAACTCGTACCAGCGCCCGAGCACCTGCCCGAGCTCGCCGACCCGCGCGGCCGCGCGCACGGCGAGCGCCTTCGAGGTTCCTGGCGCGTGCTCGTCCTGCTCCTCGCGCAGCGCGACGAGCGCATCCACCAGGGCGGCCAGCTCGCCGGCGGCGGCTTCGGCGTCGACCGGCTCGACGCGCTGACGCGCCTCGGCCAGCGCGAGGATGCGCTGCGCGTAGGGCACGAGCGGCGCCTCCTCGCGCGCGCGCCGTTCCTCCTGGTCCAGCTCGCTCTGCGCGCCCTCCAGCTCGTTCCGCAGCAACAGCCAGTCGATGCGCCCGTCCTGGTCCAGGGCCTCGAAGTCCACCTGCGCCAGCGTGGCGCGCCAGTCCTCGGCCGAGCGCCGCAGGCGCGCGAGCCGCGCGGGCGAGCCCACGCCGTCGTAGAAGCGCTCGAGCGCGCCGCGGTCGGCCTGGAAGCGCTTCACCAGCTCCTGCAGGTCCGGCCGCGCGCCGGCGCGCGCTACGACCGCGCCTCCGCTGACCCCCGAGGCCGCGCACGAGAGCAACGCCGCACCAAGTACCCCTTGATGCGCATGGCCGTTCCAATTCATTGACTGGCTTCGCTCACGCGTTGGCGAGTCGACGGCCGGGGGAGCCCCGCATGCTGAAGGCGATGGTCCGAACACCAGTCCGAAGGCTAGAAGGGACTGCGGGGGAGCTGATCACTGTGGGCGCACCTGACTGTTGCACGCATCCGAGGAGTCCTTGGAAGTTCTGGGCTCGAAGCGTAGCCTAGGCGCAGCAGTCGTCCCAATCTACCGGCAGGAGGCAGAAATGACCCTCGTGACGAGCACCGTTGACCTCAGAGGCTACCCCCACCTTCCTATTCTCGTTGCACTCCTGTGTATTGCAGCTCCCGCAACGAGCCAGACTCCCCTGATCAAGCCATTCAAGGCGACCTGCGAAGAAGCGCTTCCTCATAATGGCGCCTTAGACCTGCGTTTTCACGACATCGACCAAGATGGAGATGAAGACATAGTTACTTTCAACATTGCCGTTCCACTCTCCGATGCGGACATCAAGTTTTGGGAGAACCGACGCGTTCAGGGCGCCCATGCGCCGGATCTCTTTGTTCCGTTTGCCGTATCTGACATACTCGGGCCTGCCCTGATCGAGAACGGGATTCCAGACCGAGATTACTTCAAGGGCATCTACGATATGTGGTTCGTTGACATCGACGGCGATGCCGACGATGACCTTGTCGCTGGCCGCCTGCAGGACACAGACCTAGTATTCAAGAACGTTGGCGGCAAGTTTGTCTCTGCGCAATTGATGTACTCTCCTCAGAACAGCGACTACTGCGGACTCACTGCTCGCTTTACAACCGGGATCTCCATTGGAGATGTCAACGGCGACTCCTTCCCAGACATTGCCGCATGCTTCAGGGACTCCAAGCCTAGGCTGTTTCTAAACGACACACTTGGGAACTTTTATCAAGATCAAGTGTTTCCTTTTCCGCCAGGCGAGTCAGGTTGGGCAATACCGGGCGCCGGCTTTCGGGATATCCACCTCGTAGACCTGGACGGCGACCTCGACCTGGACTGCGTGCTCGCCAGAATGCAACACGAATTGGCGCCCCACCAAACATGCACAGATCCCCCTACAATACAGACAATCGTCTACCAAAACGTAGGCTATTCATCCGGACAGACGTTCCAGTATTGGTATAAGCTGAATCCTGGCACTGATTGCTTTGACGATGTCGACACCTTCGGCTTGGAAGGCAGTCCTTCGCTCTCCATCACCCTCGATGACGCAGATGGCGATGGAGACATGGATCTTTTTCAACCCGTAATAAGGGCCGAACAAGCACAGTCGACGGGGTCATGTGTGCCGTCCGGTTGCATGACTAGAGACTACAGAACTCGTCTTTATCTGAACGATGGATTCGGCGTACTCGGGACAAAGAACCTTGGAATTCCCCAATATCGACCAAACCTGTGGATTGGAAGCTGCACGGAGAACAACATCGCATCCTGGGCGTATCCTGAGGATATCGACAACGATGGCGACAATGATGTCGTTATTGCCCACTACGCCGACAACGGAGTTCCAGATCGCGTCTGGAAGAACATCGGTAATGACGTAAATGGGGTGCCCATCTACGTTCTCTGGCAGACAATCCCGTCAACTTTGGGGTCGACGAACGACAATACGCGCTATGTTCGATTTGCTGATCTAGACCTTGATGGCGATGAGGACTACGTTGAGGCCAATTTTACAGGAGGGGCCAATCCTCGTGTGATATACTCACGTATCGTCCCAAACGGCTGCATCGGGCAATAGCCGTTAGGCAGGCATATCAACGTGTCTCTCTTTCGCATATGGGCCAAGTTGGCTCAACGGCGATCGCGACGTGGTTTTCATAGCCGGTATGGCGGGTTATGGACAGACAAGCGTGAAGCGAGTGCGGAGGTAGGGTCACGGCTCTCGGTCATGGAGTCGAGGCCAGAGGCCGAGGCCGCACTGCAACACTGGATCGAAAGGGGCTTCTGGATCGCGCGCTCCGCCTTGCCTTCGGATCAAGTCGACCAGTTGAATCGTGAGATTGACGCCCTCTGGAGCTCGACGGATGAGGGAATGTTCGTCGAGATCGGGGGTGAAGTCAGCCACTACCGTCAGGATCTCCGATCCGATCACTGCAAGCTTGTCGACCTGTACGCGCGTTCCAGGACGGCCCTGGATGTCGCGCTCAACGCTAGAATCCAGTGGTTTCTGCGGCTGATCTTCGATGACGCCCCCATCCTCTTCCAGAGCCTTTCCTTCGAGCGAGGAAGCGAGCAACCGGGGCACCAAGACACGGCCTACGTCGTGGTCACGCCACCTCTCGAGTTCGCAGCCGCGTGGATCGCGCTGGAAGACGTCCAACCGGGGTCGGGAGAGCTCTTCTACTATCCCGGGAGCCACCGGATCGAGGACTACACCTTCCGGGGTGGCTACCGCAATTGGAGTCGAGAGCGAGATGGGCTGGAAGCCCAGCACCGTTACCATGCTTGGCTCCTCGAGCAGATGGAGTCGCGGGGTTTCGAGCGCGAGACCTTCTGCCCGCGCAAGGGCGACGTTCTTTTTTGGAACGCGGATCTTGTCCACGGCGGCAGCCTGATCCGCGATCGCGCCCTATCGCGGAAGAGTTTCGTCTGTCACTACTGCCCGGCACGTGCCAGGCCATACTACTTCACTTACCTTTCAAACCGACGTGTCCTTGGAATGCACCCGTCGGGTGCCCAGTGGGCCAGTTCGCACTACCACATTGGCTCGAGTCTCGGCCAGCGATGATGAGCGCGCAATTGGGGAGACGCCTGGCGGTCTCTTTATTCTCCTGCCTTGTGGCGCTGGTTTTCGTCGAGTGCGCGACTAGGGTATTCGGAGTCCATCCGTTCTTCGTCTGGTCTCCGCGGTATCTTCATCGAGCAGATCCGGAGCTCGGTCTCGTGCTTTCGCCTTCCTTCCAGGCGAGGCAGGAAACCGCGGAGTTCTCGGTACTCGTGCACACCAACGCTCTCGGCCTTCGCGGTGTCGAACCGTCCGCGCTGGTCCACCCCTGTCTGTGCATCTTGGGTGATTCCTTTGCCTTCGGCCATGGCGTCGAAGACCAAGAGACCGTAGCCAGTCGCTTGCAGGTCCTCACAGGTCTGCAGGTGATGAACGCAGGCGTCATGTCCTATGGCACTCGACAAGCGACCGGTCGCCTGCGGCAGCTCTCACGGGTGGTCCGCCCGGACGTGTGCGTGCTGCTGTTTTATGCCGGCAACGATCTCATGGACAACATCCGACCGGCACTCACCGTGCGGGACGGATACGTGATGAACCCCGCCCAAGAACTCACACCTTGGAGAAGGCTGAAGCTCTGGATCAAGTATCGGTCTGGATTGTATCGAGTGGCGGCAAATCTCCTGAGCGATCCTGTCATCCCAGATCTGTGTGGAAACAACCCGTCCTTCGGATTTGGCGCTTTTCGCAGGACGAGTCCGCCGGAAATCGAGAGGGCCTGGCAGGCTACCCGCGACTGCCTGGGAGAATTGCAGGAGCTTTGTGAGTCGATAGGAAGCAAGCTCGTCGTCGTGTGCATTCCAACGAGATTCCAGGTCGAGGATGCCTGGTGGGAACGGCACAAGGCCCAGTGCAACTTCGACGAGAGCGAGTTCGACCTGCGTCGAGTTCAGGCGGTCCTCGGGGCGTACTGCAATGAACACGGGCTTCCCTTTCTGGATCCTCTCGACGACTTCAGGGTCGTACACGATTCCCTGTACTACCAGGCTTTGCTGGAGATGCACCTCAATCCAGAGGGGCATGCTCGTCTGGCCGAGAACCTCGAGCGGTTCCTGCGCGGGCAGGGCATCGTTCCCGTGAAGTGACTCGACGACGGTTCGCCTTCTACTCAGGCGCGAGCTTCCAGGCGTAGATGCGTTCGTCCGCGTAGGTCGGCGTGCCGTAGTTCTCGAACAGCTTGGCCGCGATGCGTTCGGCCAGTTCCGGTTCGGCCAGGTTGCCGCCGTGCACGGCCTCCTGACGGCGCATGAAGGATTCCAGCGCCGGATCGAACAGGCGCGGCCAGGCCTCTTCGAAGACGAAGCCGAAGTAGGCGAGCACCTCGGCGCGCAGGTCGCGGTGCAGCACGAGCCAGTCGGCACGGCCGGGCTCGATCTCGAGCAAGCGCACGTAGGGGCCGGGCTCGAGTGCGCGCGGCATGTCGCCGGTCCAGCCGATGACGACCGACTTCCCGTGCTGCAGCGCGTAGTTGCGGTAGAGCAAGACGGAGCGGGTGTAGATCGAGGGCGCCTCGACGATGCGCGTGACCGAGGGGTCGGCCCCGAGCGTGCGGTAGAGCTCGGGCGTGGCGGGGTTCGGCTCGTCGAAGGCCGGGAGGTCCTGCAGCGCGAGGTAGGTGTTCGAGAAGCTCCCGTCCTCGGGCGCGCGCGGCCCGAGCGGGCCGCTCCAGAACTGCGCGCAGCACAGCGCCGCGCCCAGCACGAGCGCGAGCGGCGCACCCAGGCGCGACACGCGCTGGAACAGGCCGGTGAACGCCGCCGCGCCGAGCGCGGCCAGGAACGGCAGCGCGCTCAGGAGGTAGCGCGCCCAGGCGTAGTCCATGCCGCTCGGGCGCGTGACCAGCAGCAGCGTGAGCGGTCCGAGCAGGCTGGCGAGCGCGAGCACCACGCTCGCCCGCCGCTCGCGCCAGGCGAGCGCGGCGCCCAGCGGCACCAGGAACAGGCCCACCCACAGGGCCACGCGCCCGCCGGCGAGCAGCGTCGGCACGCCGAGCCAGGTGAGCGGCGGCGGCTCGGGTTCGTTGGCCCGGAAGTAGGCCACGACCTGGGCGAGCACCGGCGCGAAGAGCAGGAGCGCCAGCAGGCCTGCGCCCGCAAAGGCGACGCCCAGGCGCAGCAGCAGCTGGCGCGAGACGCGCGCGGCCAGCGCCAGGCCGGCCAGCGCCAGCGCCAGCACGAAGCCGAGCGTGGAGAGGTGCACCCACGGCAGCAGCGCGGCCGAGAGCACCAGGAGCGTCCAGGTCCCGCGCCCGCGCGCGCCGGGCTCCAGCACGCGTCGCAGCGCCCAGGCGAGCAGCAGGGCGAGCAGGAGCGCCAGCGCGTACCCACGCGCGAAGCGCGAGTAGTAGACGGCCATCGGGTTCACGGCCAGGACGACGCTCGCGAGCACGGCCGCGTCGCGCTCGACGAAGGCCCGCAGCAAGGGATAGGCGAGCAGCAGGAACAGGAGTCCCGGGACGATCGCCACCAGGCGGAAGGCCACGATCCCGGGGCCGAGCAGGTCGAGCGACAGCCGTTGCAGGAGCGGCAGGGCCACGTGCGAGCCGGCCACGTCGAAGGTCGTCAGGATCTCGCCATAGCCGCGGTCGACCGCGAGGAGCGTGTGGTGCTCGTCGCCGTGCAGCGGCAGGGCCTCCAGCCCGCGCAGCCGCAACCAGGCCCCGAGTCCCAGCGCCCCGGCGAGCACGCCGCAACGAATCACGTCGCCAGGAAGCAAGGAACGCGGACGCGCGGACATCGGGGGCCCTAGAATAGGCAGCTCACACCGCAGGAGGCTCGTCATGTCCCTGGAACGATTCCGGCGTGAGTTCGCCTACGACGCCTGGGCCAATGCCGAGGTGCTGCGGCACCTGCAGCGCGAGAGCTCGCCGCCGGCGAGCTGCGTCGCCTGGTTCGCGCACGTCCTCGGGGCGCAATCCGAGTGGCTGGCGCGCCTCACGGGAGCGCGCAGCGACCTGGGTGTCTGGCCGCGGCTCACGCTGGACGAGCTCGAGCCGGTGCTCGCTCGCTTGCGCGCGGACTGGACGGCGTACCTGGAGCGCCTCGGCCCGACGGAGCTCGCACGCACGGTCTCGTACGTCAACACCAAGGGGCAGCCGTGGGACAGCCGCCAGGAAGACGTGCTGAGCCACGTGCTCCTGCACGGCGCCCACCATCGCGGCCAGATCGCGAGTGCGCTGCGCGAAGCCGGGCTCACGCCACCCACCACGGACTACATCCACGCGGCCCGCAAGGGTCTGCTCGAGTAGCCCGGGAGGGGCCCGGCGCGATTGACACAAACTATTGCCATGAAAAGAATTATGGTATCATCTGAGGTTCCGCCCGGGTCGACGAGGAAGCCCCGGTAAGCGACCATGGCCGCCCCCCTCCCATGACTCTCCGCCCCTTGCTCGTCGCCCTGTTCCCGCTCGCCGCTGCGCCCGCCTTCGCCGCTTGCCACGCCCGCCCGGAGTCGCTGCTGCCCGCGGGCGCGACTTCGTCCGCCCAGCGCCAGAGCGAGTACCTGCGCGAGCGGCCGCAGTCCTTCGTCGTGCTCGGGGACGCGCAGTCCTTCGTGTGGCCGACGCTCCTGCAGGAACTGCTCGACGGCCACGCGCAGCGCACACTGCATCACGTCGTGAGCGCGGCCGTGCCGCGGACCGGCGTCGGCGCCTGGGCCAGCGGTCAGGAACCGAGCGCGCTACGCGCACTGGCCGACGAGCTCGCGCGCGCGGGCCGGCTGGGCCTGGCGCCGGAGCCGCGCACCGCCTTGTGCCTGATTTCCCTGCGCGGACTCGGGGACGAGCGTGGGCCGGTCAAGAGCGAGAACGACATGGTCGGAGCGGAGATGGGCGCGAACGCCCTCGAGCGCCTGGCGCTCGAGCTGCGCCAGCGCGGGATCGAGCGCGTCGTCTTCGCGACGCCGATCCACGTCGCGGGTGCCGGCCCGGAGCTCGGGCTCGAGCACGTGGCGATCGAGCGTCTGCTCGCGCGCGGGCACGCCTTCGTCGCGGCCGGCCCCGACCTCTTCCGCGCCACGCGACGCTACTTCCCGGACGCCTACGAGGAGGGCGGGACTCGCCTCAACGAGTTCGGCTTGAAGCTGGTGGCCGAGGAGTGGTACCGCTGGCTGGCCGGCCCCGAGGCGCGCGAACCGGCGGTCGAGGCGCTCTACGCCGAGGATTTCGACGTGCGCGCCATCGAGGCCGCCGCGAGCGCGGAAGCCGCCCGGCGCATGCCGGTGGACTGAGATCGGAGGCCCGCTCGACCTCCAGGGAGGTCGACCTCCGTCGACGGCCCTATTGGGCCCGCACGCCGACCGCGAAGGGCACCGCGTACCACAGGGCCGCGTCCGGCCGCCGGCTCCAGGCCTGGAACTGGCTCAGCCCCTCCTCCAGGGCGCCCCGCTCCAGGCTTCCCGCGCGCTCGATGTCCGGCCCTGCCCCCGCCACGACCCCCGCCATGTTGCCCACGACGGTCTCGAAGAGGGGCATGCCGGCGCAGGCCCCGAAGAACAGCAGCTCGGCCTGGACCGGGCTCAGGCCGGCCTCGTGCAGGAGCCCCGTCAGGCGCCGGCCGATCCAGGGGTCCATGCCGCGCAGGCTGTACTGATCGCAGTAGGCCCGCCAGACCCGCAGGAAGGACGGGGCCTCGGGCCAGAGGCGCAGGGTGTCGTGGTCGTCGTCCACCAGGATCACCCGCCCACCTGGGCGCACGGCGCGAGCCATGGCGGCCACGGCCGCGCCGGGCTGGGTCAGGTGCTCGAGCAGGAAGCGCGCGTGCACCAGGTCGAAGCGACCCCACTCCTCGTCGGCGAGCGGTGGAGCCAGCGCGTCGCCCTGACGCAGCTCCAGATTGGCGGGCGGGTCGGGTTGGGCGCGGCCCGCGCGCAGCTGGCGCTCGTCGAGTTCGATCCCGAGCACGCTGCCCCGCGGAAGGCTGGCGGCCAGGGCGCGCGCGAAGAGCCCGGTCCCGGCCCCCATCTCGAGCGCTCGTTCGGCGCCACCGGGAGCGATGGCGCGGAGCTCGCGCTCGTTCAGGAGCTGGTTCATCCAGCCCAGTCGAACCTGCTCCTCGGGGGAGGTCCCATGGATGTAGCTCGGAGCCTGCATGGGGTTCGATTTGCCCACGTTGGGCCCCAGATGCAAGCCTGGGCGGGACTCGAACACAAGCCGATCCCGGGCCGCGCCGAGCGCCCGAGCGGCGCCGGCCCTATACTTGGCGCCCCCCTCACCCCGCAACCCGAGCCCCATGCTGCGCATCCAGCTCAAGTCGAAGCTCCACCTCGCGCGAATCACCGATGCGAACGTCGACTACGAAGGCAGCATCAGCATCCCCGAGGATCTGATGCAGGCCGCGGATCTCTGGCCTGGGGAGAAGGTCCTGGTCGCCAGTCGCGATTCCGGGGCACGGGTCGAGACCTACGCGTTCCCGGCCCCGGCGGGCTCGGGCGCGATCCTGATGAACGGGCCGGCCGCGCGCATGATCCACCGGGGCGATCGGGTCACGATCATGGCCTTCGGGCTGTCCGAGAAGCCGATCCGGGCCAAGCGCCTGCTCCTCAACGAGCGCAACGAGGTGCTCCAGAGCGAGCACGGGGTCGGCAAGGCCACGCTCCCGCCCGAGCCCTTGACGCTGTTCTAGTCCCTGCCGTTCGAGCAGGACGCCGCGCCGAGCAGCCCCGTCGATCCGCTCCCGCTCCGCAATCGATGGGGGTCGACCCTCGCGCCCCGCTTGCGCCCTAGGGGCTTCTGGAGTCACCCTCCCGCCGAGTCGTCGCTGCCCCGAGATTACGGCAAATCTGCGGGGATCCGACCGAGCGCGCATTGACAGCCGTGGGCAGGGGTGGGAACTTACTTCTTACTCGATTGTCGCGTCACGGCGCAAGCCGTGCGCTTTCTGCCACAACTCTCAGGAGAGGACATGCGCCATCACGTGCGACGACTTTGTTCCTTTGCTCTCTCTCTCTCTCTCGCTTCGCTGCTCACGGCCTCGGCTTCGGCCCAGGGCAATGTGACCAGCGCCGAAGTGAGGTTCATCGACTCCGCCGGCCAGCCGGTCTCGAGCGACTTCGTGGTGATGCGCGGGAGCAACGGCAACGTGCTCACGCCCGCCATGGAAGCGGACGGTAGCTACGTCCTGTCGAACATCGGCCGCAAGCTCACGCTCGAGTTCACGCCGAAGGGCCTGAAGCACCGCTCGCTCGACCTGACCCTGATCCGTGCTCCGAAGGTCTACCTCTCCATGGTGGTGGATCCGGCCACCGGGCGCATCAAGGAGATCGTCCAGAAGCCGGTCTACAACTTCAACATCAACCAGTCGAAGCCCAAGGCGGGGAGCCTCGGTGGAACCTTCGGAGTCGTCGTGCCTCCGAGCAACAACGCCTGCGCGACGCCGATCGCGGTCGGCGTCGGGGCGACGGCGTTCGACACGACCGAAGCCACGACCGACGGGCCCGCCAACGGCTGCGGCTCGGGCAGCCAGATCGCCAACGACATCTGGTTCCTGTTCACCGCGCCCGGTACGGGCACGCTGACCGCGGCCACCTGTGCCGCGACCGGCTACGACACGGTGATCGCGATCTACAACGGCGCGACCTGCCCTCCGGGGGCCCCGCTCTCCTGCAACGACGACGGCTGCGCGCCCCGCTCGCAGACCAATGCGGCCGTCGTGTCCGGCAACCAGTACCTGGTGCGCGTCGGTGGCTTCGGTTCTGGCGACAAGGGCACGGGCACGCTCAACCTGAGCTTCTCCGGCCCGCCGGCGAACGACGAGTGCGCGGGCGCCACGACGGTGGCCTGCGGCTCGAACACGACGCAGAGCAACGCCTCGGCCACCGCCAACCCGGCCGATCCGCTGCTCAGCTGCTTCTTCGGCGGTCCTGCCCAGGGCCTGGGCTCGATCTGGTTCAAGTTCGTGCCCCCGGGCACGAGCGCGACCCTCGACACCTCGCTCAGCGCCGTGTCCGACACGGTCATGGGCCTCTACAGCGGCACCTGCGGGGCACTGACCGAAATCGCGTGCGACGACGACAGCGGCACGGGCCTGCGTTCGCTCATCAACGCGGGCGGCCTCACGCCTGGCAACACGTACTACGTGCGGATCTCCAGCTTCAGCGCGGCGAGCCTCGGCTCGATCACGCTCAGCCTGACCTGCTCCGCCGGGGTTCCCCCGGGTGACCTCTGCTCGGGCGCCATCACCACGACCTGCGGTAGCACGGCCGTGTTCAACAACGCGCTGTTCACCACCGACCCGCTCGATCCGGCCTTCAGCTGCAAGTTCGGCGGCCCCGGTCAAGGCGTCGGCACCGCTTGGTTCAAGTTCGTGGCCACGGCCACCTCGGCCAAGCTCGACACCAACCTCAGCACCGCGCCCGACACCCTGCTGGCCGTGTACAGCGGCACCTGCGGGGCGTTCACCGAGCTGGGTTGCAGCGAAGACGAAGGCACGGGCCTCCTGTCCGAGCTGTGCGTCTCCGGTCTGACGATCGGGAACACCTACTACGTGCAGGTGGCCTCGTTCTCGGCTCTGGACACGGGTTCGATCTCGCTCCGCATCCAGTGCCCCTGCCCGGCTCCGCCGGCGAACGACACGTGCCTGACGGCCACCGACCTCCTCTCGCTGCCGGCCAGCAACACGTTCGACAACTCGCTCGCGACCGACGACATCGCGGTTCCTTGCGGCGTGGCCTCCGGCCCGTTCAAGAACGTGTGGTTCAAGGTCATGGGCACCGGCAACACGATGACCGCCACGACCTGCAATGCCGGCACCATCGTCAGCGACACGAAGATCAGCGTCTTCTGCGGTGACTGCGGCAGCCTGACCTGTGTCGACGGCAACGACGACGACTGTGCGAGTGGCGGCCCGATCTTCGCGTCCACGGTCTCGTGGTGCTCGCAGATCGGCGCGACCTACTTCATCACGGTCGGCAACTTCTCGGCTTCGACCACGTCGGGCGTGATCAAGCTCGACGTGTTCGAGAGCGGTGGCCCCTGCGTGGCCGACGTGCAGTGCTTGCCCACGGGCTCGTGCTGTCTCCCGAACGGCAGCTGCGTGACCACCACCTCCGACGACTGCGCCGCCCAGAGCGGCCTGTACGGCGGCAACGGCACGTCCTGCACCAGCGAAGCCGTGGCCGACGGCAGCTTCGAGGGCGGCACCCCCAGCGCGAGCTGGGCCGAGGCCTCCACCAACTTCGGGACCCCGATCTGTGATCCGGGTGCCTGTGGTGTTGGCGGCGGCACGGGTCCGCGCACGGGCACCTTCTGGGCGTGGTTCGGCGGCGTTCCCGCCCTCGAGGTCGGTTCGGTGCAACAGTCGCTGACGATCCCGGTGGGCGCCTCGACGCTCGACTTCTACCTCGAGATCCCGGTCTCCTCGGGCAACGGCGTCGACTTCATGCGCGTCAAGATCGACGGCACGACGGTCTTCTCCGTGCTGGAGGGCCAGGCTCCCTACGCCGGCATCGGGTACCAGCTCGTCTCCATCCCGCTGGGTGCCTTCGCCGACGGTGGCGTGCACACCCTGCGCTTCGAGTCGACCCAGACCGGCGCGCCGGGCGTCACGAACTTCTTCGTCGACGACATCTCCATCAGCGCCGTGACCGTCGTGTGCCAGCAGCCCACCGGGGCTTGCTGCCTCGCGGACGGGTCGTGTGTCGAGGTCACCGAGGAAGATTGTGACGCCTTGAACGGCGACTTCGGCGGCGACAACACGCTGTGCGCGAACGCGTCCTGCCCGCAACCTCCGGGGGCCTGCTGCCTGCTGGACGGCTCGTGTGCAGAGATCACCGAAGAGGACTGCGACGCTCTGGGTGGCACCTACAACGGTGACTTCAGCCTGTGCGCCAACACGAGCTGCTGCTACACGCTGGACTTCAGCACCGAGGACGACTTCGTCACGCCGCTCGGCAACGGGCAGAAGATCGACACCGAGTTCGGCAACCTCGTGACCATCACGGGCACGGGCGCCAACAACGGCCCGGCGATCTTCGACTCGTCGAACCCCGGTCCCAACAACCCCTCGCAGGACCTCGACCTGCTCATCAACCGCGGCAATCTGCTGATCCTGCAGAACAACGCCGCCACCAACCCGCCCGCCGTCGGCGGCTTCTTCCCGAAGCCGAACGACGACGAAGACGGCGGCAACCTGTTCCTCGACTTCGCCTCGCCCGTCTCCGCGACGAGCCTGGTGCTGGTCGACATCGACGTCGGCGCGGGTCAAGCCTCGAGCGTGACCTTGACCGACTCCAGCGCGCGCACGCGGACCTACACCGTGCCCTCGAACTGGACGGGTGACCTCATCCTCAACGGCGGTCCCGCGTTCCTGACGCTCGACCTGACGACCCTGGCCCCGCAGCCGGGCTACGCCTCGGTCGCCACGGCGGCCCAGGACGCTGGCTTCGACGGCGACGCGGTGGTCCAGATCAAGGTCCACTTCGGCAGCTCGGGTGCCGTCGATGACGTGAGCTGGTGCCAGTAACGCCAGGATCCGAAGTCACCGGTGGCTCCGGCCACCGGTGACCGGACCCCAAGGAGAGGGCCGGGACGAACAGTCCCGGCCCTCTTCGTTTGGGGAGCTCCCGTCCGCGCCTGTCCGCCCTGGGCGTCTCCGGAGCGAGGCGTCCGAAGGGCAGCGGGGCCGAGAGATGTCGGCCCCTCCCGCGCCCTCCTCAGCGCGCTTCCCAGGCCTCTTCGAGCAGGCGCTCGAGCAGGTCGGCGCCTTCCACCCGCCAGCGGGGTACGCGTCGTCCCGCGACGAACAGCAAGGGGATGGAGTGGATGCCGACACGCCGCGCCGCCTCGACGTCGGCCCGCACGGCGGCGAGCGGTGCCCCCGTCGCCAGGCGCTCCGCCAGACCCTCGGGATCGAGTCCCGCGGCCCGCACCGCCGCGCTCATCTGGACCGCATCGAACGGTGCGCGGGCATCCACCAGGGCAGCGTGCAGACGCTCGAAGGCCTCCCGCCCGCCCAGCTGTCGCGCGGCCTCGGCGGCGCGGGCCGCGAGACACGCGCCGGGGTGCCGCTTCGGCGCGCTGGGCTCGCACTCCGGATCGAGCGGATAATGACGGAAGGAGTAGCGCACGCCCGGGTGCGCCTCGCGGAAGGCGCGTAGGGCTCGGTCGAGCTCGCGCGTTTCGGGCTCCAGGTAGTCGCTCCACAGCACGATCTCGAGCGCCTCCGCCGTGGGCTCCTCGCCCGCGCGCACCGGCAGGACCACGCGCGGCTCCGCGCGCCAGTCCGCCAGGCCCTTCGCCAGGGCATCGGGCGGGCGGTCGCCTTCGGGACCGCTCACCGCCGGTGCCGTGGCGGCGAGCGCGAGCACCGCGCGGCGCAGGGCCTCGTTCGCGCGCCAGCCGCGCAGCTCGACCCCGTTCAGGAACACCATCGGCGTGCTCTGGACGCCGAGCGCCAGGCCCTCCTCGATGTCGGCTTGCACGCGCGCGAGCGTCTCGGTGCCGTGCAGCGTCTCGAGGAAGGAGCCCGGCGCCAGTCCCAGCGTGGCGAGGCCGGTGCGCAGCTCGACGTCGGTGAAGCTCCCGCCGCGCTCGAACAACCAGGTGTGCATGCGCCAGAAGGCTTCGGTGCCGCCGACCAACCCGGCCGCCTCGGCCGCGCGCGCCGCCCAGCAGGCGTTGGGGTGTGGATTCTGCCCGAGCTCGCGCGCGCGCCGGTTGCAGTCCTTGCTCAGCGGGAAGTGCTTGATCGAGAGCGACAGGTCGTCGCGCTCGCCGAGCAACCGCGCGGCCTCGCGCTCGAGGCGCGCGCAGTCCGGGCACTGGTAGTCGGTGAACAGGACCAGGCGCAGGGCCGCGCGCTCCGGACCGCGGCGGTAGCGTCCGGTGAAGGTGCGCGCGCCGCCGTGCTGCTCGATCGCTCGCGTCGACTCGCTCAGGTCCGCTTCCGCGGCGGCTTCGTGCCCCGCTTCGGCGCGCGCGCGCGCGAGGGCCAGCCCGACCGTCACCCCGAGGGCGGCCAGGACGAAAGCACCCTCCGGACGGCGCGCGCGGGTCGGACCGGACGAACGCTCCGAACAGACGACGAAGATCAGGTTGGCGAGCTGGGCCGTGATGCAGAACGGGCAGGGCGTGCCCTGCTGGAAGGCGAGCACGAGAAAGGCGAGCGAGAACCCGCCGCCGATGCGCGCCAGCCAGCGCAAGCTGCGGGGCCAGCCGGCGCCGGCCGTGGCCCAGGCCGCCAGGCTGCCGGCGAAGAAGCTCGCGCCGGCGAAGGCCACCGGCCAGTCGAGGGCGGGGATCGTTCCGAAGGGCCCGCCGAGGGCGCGCTGGCACGGACTGTCGAGTCCGCACCCCGGGAGCGGGGCGGCGCCGAGGTGCTGGAGCGAGAGTGCGGCGGCCGCGCCCAGGGCGACCGTGAGCCCCAGGAAGCCGAGCGCGGGCCATCCGCGCCTGGCGCCGGAGCCGTGCGCGGAAACCGTCGGGCGATGGGGACCCGCGCCGCCAGCGCTCTTGCCTCGAGCAGGTCTCGTCATGCCGGTCGATTGGACGCCGCCGGGACGTCAGCTCGCCACCCACTCGACTCGCAGGCTCGGCGCTTCTTCAGCGTAGCGTGGGCGAGCTCGCCGTGCGGGGGTTCGAGGTCTCGCACGTCCCGGCGCCCGACAGGTTCACCTCGACGTAGAACGGACTCAACCCGGTTCCACGCGAGAGGCCGGTGATGCCGTCCGCGGCGGCGACCGCCAGCTGGGTCACGCGGATGCGGCCATCGAAGTAGAGCTCGATCTGGAACGAGTTCTGGTTGGTGGTCTGGTACTCGGGGACGTTCTGCCAGGTGATCGCGATCCGCTCGGGCAACTGCTTGCGCGAAACGGTGCCACCGGCGGCCGGATTCAGGTCGTCGAACAGGGCCGCCACGCGCGGCAGGGCGAAGTGCTGGCCGAGGGACTCGGTGTAGGTCCCGTCCAGGGCGCCGAAGGTCAGGTTGCCGTTGGCGTTGACGTAGAAGCTCGAGTACTCGGTGCCGTAGAGCTTCACCTTCTTGCCGCCGGTCAGGTTCACGAGCACCGAGCCGTCGTCGGAGAGCGTCATGTTCGTGCCGCCGGCCGGGTTGGTCCAGAAGCCCGAGACCGCCTGCTTGCACAGGGTGTAGCCGTCCTGGCCGCTGGTCGGGGCGAAGGCCAGCGTGGTGCCGTCCAGGTCCCCGTCGCCCAGGAACTCCTCGGTGAAGAAATTGGGCACGTCGTCGGTCGTGACGACGTGACAGATGCCGCCATTCGTGTCGAGGGTCTCGTTGCCGGCCTCGTCCGCCGCCGTGAACTTGACGAAGTAGCTCGTGTTGGGCTGCAGGCCGGTGAGGTCCACGTGGGCCGACGTCGCCAGGCCCTCGCCGGCCTTCGACTGGTTCGCGGCGCCGCACGAGAATCCATACAGGGCCTCGAGCACCACCGGCTCGTCGGCCAGCACGTTCAGGCGCGCCGTGGTGGCCGTGACGTTCGAGAAGGAGACCGTGAGCACGGCGGGGGCCTGGCAGTCGACCAAGGCCGTGTCGGTGACCTGCACGTTGAAGCCACCCGAGCCGTTGTCGGCGTCCACGTAGGTGGCGGTGAGCGTGTCGCCGCTCGCGACCAGGAGCACGCCCGGGGAGTCCACGCCCGCCAGCGAGATCTGGGCGCTGAAGCGGCTCGTGCCCGGACCGGTCTCGGTCAGGAGCAGGCTCTCGCCCAGCGGCTCCGAACTCGAGGACACGTTCACGGTGACCGTCTCGGCCACCCCACTGTTCGTGTTCAGGTCGCAGTCCACGACCTCGACCTTGGCGCTGCCGGCGCAGGCGTAGCGGCTGCGCTCGAACTGGATCGTGCCCGCGTCGGAGCACAGCGTGCCCAGCGAAACCGTGTCGAGCACGAGCGCCCCGGTGTTGTCGGGATCGAGCCAGTTCTTGAGGCGCGTCGAGTTGGTGCCGCCCCCGTTCCACGAGACCGAGAAGCGTCCGTAGTAGTCGGAGTCGTTGTTGCCACAGGCCGCACCGCCACCGTGCAGCTGGCCGAGGATGCGGTGCGCCTGGTTGAAGAGCGGCGAGCCGGACGAACCCGGTTCGGTCGTGCCGAGGTCCCAGTCGACCACGCGCACGTGCGTGCCGTCGCCCGGCGAGCTGGTGCCGAGGTAGGACGAGGTCACGGTGGCCTGGTTCTCGAAGCTGATGCGCTTCTCGTCCGTGTTGGGATGGTGGATGCCCACGGCCGAGGTCCCGTTGGCGCCGGTGGCGTCCCAACCGGAGTAGGACACGTCGAAGGCCGGATTGACGACGTCGTCCAGCTCGACCAGCGTGAAGTCCGAGGCCGAGCTCGCCGCGCGGAAGAACGAGCCCGTGTTGAACTGCGCGAGCGAGCCGTTGCCCGCGCCGCCGCTGGCGCCGCTGCCCGGCGGACGGCAGGTCGAGTTCTCGAAGTTCCAGTACACGACCAGCGAGGCCGCGTTGCCCGAGTTGATCCCGCAGTGGTTGGCCGTCATGAAGTAGGGCTTGAGATCCTGGCGCACGTTGTTCACCAGGAAGCCCGTGCAGAAGGTCGAACCACCGGTCGAGATCACGCCCACCGAGGGGATCTCGAGCTGCCAGGGAATGCCCTCCGGACACACCACGTCGACGTTGCAGGAGCCCGACATCAGCGCGACCGGGTTCGAGCGGAAGCCGCGGTAACCCTGGTTGATCCAGCGCAGCTCGAGCAGCAGCTGATCGAGTTCGTCCGCCGGGACGACCAGCTCCACCACCAGGTCGTCGGTCAGGACGACGGGGGTCCACAACTCGCCGTGGGCCTCGTTGTCGGCATACGTGAAAGGCTGCACGAGGTGCGTGCGGTCCGCCGAGTAGAGGTGCAGGCTGCCGCCGCGGGTCATGCGGTACTGACCGAAGCCGAGGTTCAGCGAGACGGCGCCGGGGGAGCGCAGGCGCAGGCGCCAGATCAGCGTGTCCGGGCCCAGGTTCTCCCAGGTGCCGGCGTCCTGGGGCGTGAGGTGACGTTCGATGGGCAGCGCGAAGCGCGGAGGGAGCCCCTGCTCGCGTCGCTCGGCGTCCTCCTTGATCAGCGCACCGAGGTCGAAGGGCGCCAGCTCCACGGTCGCCACTTCATCCAGCGAACGGAGGGCGGTGCGCGCCGTGTCGGCCGGATTCAGGCCCTGCGCATGGGTCGAGGCCGACACGAGCAGCAGGGACAAGGCGGGCAGGACAGGGATGGAGCTGAACCTCATTGCGACTCCTGGTGGCCGGAGGGGGGGTGGAGCGACCGGACGGAACGAAGCGGCAATGGTATTCGCGCCCTCCCGACCGAGAGCGGACGGGAACGGGTTTCCCTGCCGATTTCGAGCCCTGGGGGGCGCGTGGTGCCGATGGCGGAGCGGCCTCCCTCTCTGGCCGTTCCGCCGGGGCAGGGCAGATGTCCGCAGGAGCCCTGGATCGGTCTGGCACGGAACCTGCGCTTTGGACGTTTCGCCCGCTTTTTGGCGACAAGCAACTTCCTAACTGACCTCCCCTACCCCCTCCACTTTCGGCCCCCAGAAGCCCCAGAAGCCGCCCCGCCCCTCGATCCACCGAAGCAAATACGAGCGTCCAGGACGTCCCCCTCCTGGATCCTCGGTCTACTATTTGGACAATCGCATGCCTCTTTCGGAAACCGACCTGGCTCTGCCCTCGGGCTACACGCTCGAGCGCGTTCTCGGTCATCGGGGGTCGGTGTGGGTCCTCCAGGCCCAGCGCGGGGGCACGCCCGTCGTCCTGCGCCTGGACTCCTCGGGGGCGACCCAGGAAGGCCTGGCCGAGCTGGCGGTCCTCTCGGCCGTCGACCACCCGGGCGTGGCGGCCCTGATCGACCACGGACCTCTGCCGGAGGGGGGTCGCTTCCTGGCCCGCCGCTGGGTGCCGGGTGACGACCTCCTGAGCTGGTCGAAGGGCAAGTCCAACGAAGAGATCGGCTCGCTCGTCGCGCGCCTCTGCCCGGCCCTGGACCACCTGCACCGGGCCGGCTTCGTGCACGCCGACCTGAAGCCCGAGAACGTCATCGTGACGCCCGAGGGCCGTCCGGTCCTGTGCGACTTCGGCCTGTCCGGACGCAGCGGCCACAAGCCCACCGAGGACGGGGTCAGCGGGACGCTCTTCGCGATCGCGCCCGAGGTCCTGATGGGGATGGAGCTGTCGCACTCCTCCGACCTGTTCGCCCTGGGCGCCCTGCTCCACCGCCTCCTGGTGGGCATCAAGCGCAGCGCGCGCGAGTTCTACGCCATCTTTCCCGACCGCTCCTACCTCGATGCCGCCGGCAGCGACCCCGAGGACCTGCCGGTCTGGTCGCGCGACCTGATCGTGTCCCTGACCGCGCGCGACCCCAACCGTCGCCCGCGCTCGGCCGCGGCGGTGGGACGGGTGCTGGCCGAGCGCCTGGGCGTGGCCCTGGACGCGCGCGAGCTGGTCGAGGAACTGCACTGGCCGGTCGCCTACGGCCGCGACGCCTGGGTCACGGAGTGGATGGAGGCGGTCGAGACCGTCGAGAAGCCCATGTGGGTGCGCGTCCCGAGCGGCGAGGATCCGCGCCCCTTCTGGGAGCACCTGCGCCTGTTCGCGTCGTTGCGCGGCAAGACGTTGCGCGGCGTGGACCTGACCGCCGAGCTCGGTGCGGTCGAGAACGGCGTGGCGCTGGACCACTGGTCGGCGACCCTGGTGACCTCCGGTGCCGGCTGGATCGCCGTGCTGCTGACCGAGCTGGACGCCTGGCATGCGCGCGCGCTGGAGAGCCTCGAGCGCGCCTGTGCCCTGGCGCGACGCAAGCTCGCCTCGCCCTTGCCCCGGCTGATCGTCGTCGCGCGTGAGAGCGCGCTCTCGGCCGCCTTCGAGACGCGCGAGGTCAACCCGGTCACCGAGGAGTCCGTGGCGCGCTTCCTGGAGCGCCCGCTCGCCGCCGAGAGTTCGGTGCGCCGCAGCGCCTTCGCGGCCCGCCTCGCGACCGCCGCCCAGGGCTCCGCCAGCCGCCTCGATCGCATGCTCGAGTCCGCGCAGCGCAACGGCTGGCTGTTCGCGCAGGACCAGGGCTTCCGCCTGCGGCCGGGGGAACTACCCGACCCCGTGGCGCTGGCCGTTCACGAGACCACCGCCAAGGAACTGGCCTCGCTCACGCGCCCCGAGCTCGAGGTCCTGTGCACGCTGCAGGTCACCGGAGGGCGCGCCAACTCAAACGAACTGGCGCAGCTGTGCGAGCTCGATTCACGCGCCTTCGGCGCGGCCTGCCTGCGCCTCCGGCGCAACGGCTGGATCGACGGCGTCGAACGCGCCGGTGAGACGCGCCTCCTGCGCGCCATCGGCCAGCCCGTGCTCGGGGTGGACGCGCTGCGCGCCGCGCACGAACGCCGGGCGCGCTGGATCCAGAACCGCGCCGGCGGCGGGCGCCCGGGCGAGGGCCGCGAGCGCGACGCGGCGCGCGTGGCCCTGCACCACTTCTGCGCCCTGCCGCTCCAGTCGACGGCGAACACGCTGGTACGCTCGCTGGCGACGCTGCGCGAGCGCGGACGGGCCGAGGCCTGTCTCGAACTCCTCGACCACGCCCTGCAGGCCTGCGCCCTGCTCGGCGTGGACGTCCAGCACACGGCTCCCGAACTCGTCATCGAGCGCGCGCGGGCCTGGTGCTCGATCGGTCAGACCGAACCCGCGCTGCGCGAGGTCGAGGGGCTCTCGGCCAGCTCCGATCCGCAGCTGGTCGCGTGGGTCGAGCTGGTGCGTGCCGAGGTCGCCCGCCTGCGCCACGAGACCGAGCAGTCCTTCGTGCACTACGAGCGCGCCGTCGAGCTCGATCCGGCCGCGCGCGTCGAGGCCTCGATCGGCCGCATCCAGCTGCTGCACACGCTCGCCAAGGATGGCGAGGCCTGCGCCGAGCTGGAGCGCTTCGACCCGGTCGGCCTCGAGCGCGCGGGCGTGCTCGAGCCCCGCAAGCGCATCTACCTCGAATCCCTGGGGGCCATGAGCGCCTATCGCCTGGGCCACGTGGACGAGGCCCGCGCGGCCCTGCGGCGACTGATCGACGAGTCCGCGCAGGCCGGCGACGTCTCGCTGCAATCCGCGCTGCACATCAACCAGGCCATCCTCGAGCGCGGTTCGGGCTCGCTCGAGCGCGCGCGCGCCGAGCTCGAGCTGGCCGCGGACCTGTGTGACCGGGCCGGGCTCATCGCCGGACTGGCGCACGCACGCGCCAACCTGGGCGGCCTGCTGCGCGAGCTCGGCGAGCTGGTCGCGGCCGAGCCCCTCCTGGTCTCGGCCATGGAGATCCGCGAGCGCCTCGACGATCGCGAGGGCTCGAGCACGGTGCGCGGCATGCTCGGCCTGCTGTACTTCGAGCGCGGCCACGCGCGCGCGGCGATCGAGGCCCTCGAGAGCACGGCCGAAGCCATGACCGGTGCGCAGAAGCGACGCTACGCTCCGCTGCTGTTCGCCAAGGCGGCCGAGATGCGCGCGCGCCTGGGCGACTTCTCGCGCGTCGAGGCCGTGACGGTGGACCAGGACGGCATCGATCCGCGCATCCTGCTCGCGCGCGCGCGCATCGAGTGGCTGCGCGGCGAGCGCGGCCCGGCCGAGGCACTGGCCGGCCGAGCCGGAGCGCTGGCCCAGTCGCTCAAGCAACCGCGCCTGGCGCGCGAGGCCCTGACCCTGGCCACGCGCATCGACGGCGGCTCGACGCCGCGCGTCGAGCACGGCGACACGCTCAACGCCCAGGACGAGGAGCTGTTCGACAACCTCCGCTCCGAGCGCTTCGACGAGGGCGACATCGAACGGCTGGCGAGCGAACTGGGCCGTCGCGGCCGCGACGACCGCGCGGCGCGCCTGCACCTCGCCCTGGCAGCGCGCTGCGAGTCGGTCGAGCGCTCGCGCCTCCACACCGCGCGCGCCGAGGCCGCCTTCGAACTGTGCGCGACCGGTCTCTCCGCCAGCGAGCAGGCCGCCCTGCGGCGCACGCTGCTGGGCGAACCCGACCCGTGGCCCGGCGATTTCACCCCCCGCTCCGACACCCAAGTCCGTCAGGAGGACTTCGAGATGGAGATCGTTTCCCTGCTCGACATCAACCGCCAGCTCGTCCAGCAGCAGGACCTCGACACGCTGCTGGGCCTCATCGTCGAGCACGCCCTGGGTGTGACCGGCGCCGAGCGTGGCTTCCTGGTGCTCGAGGAGCACGGCGAGCTGCGCTTCGACACGGCCCTGGACTCCTGCCGGGGCGACATCGCGCGCCCCGAGTTCGAGATCTCGGGCTCGGTGGTGCGCGACGCGCTCTCCAAGATGGCGCCCGTGCGCGTCAGCAACGCGGTGGACGACCCGTTGCTCGGGCACCAGACCTCGGTCGTGTCGCTCGAGCTGCGCTCGATCCTGTGCGTCCCCTTCGAGATCACGCGCGACCTGCGCGGCGCGATCTACGTGGACCACCGCCTGCGCAAGGGCGCCTTCGACGACCGCGCCGAACGCCTGTGCCGGCTGCTCGCCGACCAGGCCGCGCTGGCCATCCTGCAGGTCAAACGCCTGGAGGAGATCCGCGCCCTCAACCGCGAGCTGGAACGCCGCGTGGTCGAGAAGGAAGTCGACCTGCAGAACGCGCGCCGTGCCCTGCGCGAGGCCGGCACGCCCGAACCCGGCACGCTGGTCGGCCAGTCGCCGGCCCTGCGCAAGGTGCAGGAGCTGATCGAGCGCGCCGCGCCCAGCGACCTGCCGGTCATGATCGTGGGCGAGAGCGGTACCGGCAAGGAACTGGCCGCGCGAGCGCTGCACGAACAGTCCCCGCGTCGACGCGCGGCCTTCATCTCCGAGAACTGCGCCGCCCTGCCGGCCTCGCTGATCGAATCCGAGCTGTTCGGCTACCGCAAGGGCGCCTTCACCGGCGCGGACCGCAACCGCTCGGGCCTGTTCGAACAGGCCGCCGGTGGCACGCTGTTCCTGGACGAGATCGGCGAGCTGCCGCTCGACCTGCAGGCCAAGTTCCTGCGCGTGCTCGAGACCAGCGAGGTCCGACGCCTGGGCGACGATGCCGCCCACAAGGTCGACTTCCGCCTGATCGTGGCCACCAACCGCGACCTGGAGCGCGAGGTGCGCGAGGGCCGCTTCCGCCAGGACCTGTACTACCGCGTGGCCGGGCTGACGTTGCGCATGCCGGCGCTGGCGGAGCGCGCCGAGGACATCGAACTCCTGGTCGAGCACTTCCTGCGCCTCGAGGAACAGAACGGCAAGCCGCGCCGGCGCATCTCCAAGCGCGTGCTGGCTGCCCTCGCGCGGCGCAACTGGCCCGGCAACGTGCGCGAGCTGCGCAACGAGGTGGCGCGCCTGTGCGTGATGAGCGAGGGCGACCTGGACGACCCGGCCCTGGTCAGCCGACCCGCGACCTTCGGCGGTGGCGACCTGGGCGTGAAGGAGATCATCCCGATCTCCGAGCTCGAGAAGCGCGCCATCCACTCGGCCCTCGAGAAGACCGGTGGCGACAAGCGCCGCGCCGCCGAGTTGCTCGGCATCTCGCGCGCCAAGATCTACCAGCGCCTGAAGGACTGGGAAGAGGGCCGCGCCTAGCGCTGGAGTCCGCTCGGGCTGGAGGTCGTGCGGGCGTCCTGGACGCGTGCGGCGGCGAGCACGCCACGCAACCGCAGCGCCAGCCAGGCCGTCTGGCTCAGGCTCGCCAGCGTGAGCGCCAGCACCGCGTAGTGCGCGCCCGGGCCGCTCCAGTGGCGTACGCCGAGCCAGAAGAGCACGCTCACGGCCGCGAAGAACACCAGGATCGCCTCGGTCACGAAGCGCGTGCGCCGCAGGTGCGTGAGCGCGCCCTGCAACCAGCTCTGCTGGGCCTGGGACCAGGGCCACAGCACGCCGAAGACCAGCGCGCCCAGCGCCAGGTCGCCGACGTCGTCCGCCAGGCCCATGGCGCGGTGGAACCACAGCGAGGCGAGCGGCGTCGAGACGAGCAGCAGGAGGAACGCGCTCGAAGCCAGACCGAGGCGCCAGGCGAAGCGGCGCAGCGCGCGCGGGCCGCCGGGAGTCGCGTAGAGCGAGAGCACCACCTCGTTGAAGGCGAAGCCGCCCGCGCGCACCAGGAAGAAGAGCCCGTGCAGACCCGGCCAGGCGGCCAGCGAGTCGAGCTGCAAGGGCATGCGCCCCATCGCCGCCACGCCGATCGGCTGCGTGACGAGCGCGATCAGCGGCGTTAGGGCCAGCGGCACGTAGAAGCGCAGGAAGCCCGCACGGGTCAGCTCGGCGCCGGTGGGCCGCTCCGCCAGGCCGCGCTCGCGCAGCAGGCGGCGCGTGCACCAGCCGATGAACAGCGCCTCGCTCAGCACTCCACTGGCGACGGCCGAGGCGCCCACGGCGATGCCCGGGAGCGCCACCCCACGCGCGAGCAGCACGAAGCCGAGCGCGTACACGGCGAGGTTTGCCGCCAGGCGCACGCAGGTGCCGAGGATCACCGGCCGCCCGCGCTCGAAGCGGATCAGCATGCCCTGGTGCGTGCGTCGGTAGGCGATCGACCAGGTCCACGGCAGCATGATGCGCAGCCCGAGCCGCGCCGGCTCGAGCACCTCCTCGGGCACGCCGAACACGTCCCGCGCGAGGCCGTCGAACAGCGGGGTGAAGGCGATCAGCGCGTGCAGCGCCGTGAGACACGCCCCGGCCTTGTGCATGAAGCGTCGCACGCGCCCCCAGCTCTGCAGGTCCCCCGCCAGCGTGGTCGCGGCCGCCAGCAGCATCATGATCGGCGCCTCGATCACCAGCGCGATCGGGAAGACCAGCGAGCCATAGGCCGCCAGGTGGATCTTCGGGTCGCCCATGCGCGCCACGCAGGCCGTGAAGAGCGGCAACTCGACGCCCATCAGCATCCAGCTGGCCGCCAGCGGCCCCCACAGGGCCAGGATGCGGCGCATGGGGAGCTCGGAGGCAGGGGCGGCGCTCACGAACGCACCATTGTCGCGTGCCTGCGGGCGCGAGGCGAGCCTCGCGCCGCCGCCTGCGTCGAGCGAGTTCCGGGCCTAGAACCGATAGCGCAGCTGGAACTTGGCGTAGTAGGCCGAGTCGTCCTGGTCGAAGCCCGGGCCCGGCTCGAAGGTGGCCGCGACGATCTCGATGTCCCAGCTCCGGAAGCGCCTGAAGCCGAAGATCAGGTCGAGCTCCCAGCCCAGATCCGCATCGTTGCCGTTGGGCCGCCGGTCGAGGTTGGCCTGCACGTCGGGTGACGGCGAGAAGACCGTGCTGATCTGGTCCTGGGTGTAGGTGTGGTAGACGAGGTCGAGCGAGGTGCGCTCGGCCACGCGCGCGCCGACGCCGAAGGTGGAGATGCCGAGGTTGGAGAGCTCGGGCTCGAACAACTCGCCGTAGTACGAGAAGGTCGTGACGCCACCGAACTTGGCGTTGTTGTCCTGGTAGCCGCTCTGGCGATAGCTCTCGTTCGGGTTGGAAGCGCCCTTGCCGAGCGCGTAGCCGACCGTGAAGTACAGGGGTTCGGCGAAGGGCGGACTCCAGGTGGTGCCGACGTCGTAGGCCCAGGTCGAGACGTCGAACTCCTCGACCACCACGTTGACCAGGCCCTGGTTCACGGGCGCATCGCGCTGGCCCGTCAGGAACGAGAACTCGGCCCAGCTGTCGTTCTGCGGCAGCCATTCCCCGAGCATGCGCGCCCCCAGGAACAAGCTCGATTCCGACAGATCCACGCCGACCCGGTTGTTGCTGGCATTGCGCACGACCGTCCCGGCCTCGTCCACCTCGCGCAGCAACGCGTAGGCGGCCAGGTTGCGATCCGCGTCGTTGTTCGAGAGGTACGCGATCGCGTTCCACGACTCCTCGTCGCGATTGTTCCCGTCGCTGAGCGTGGTGCTGGCCGAGAGGTCCAGGCGCCAGTCCGGGCGGATCCACGAGAGCCGCAGGGCGTCGAGGTTCTGGTCGTAGAGCCACTCACGTGGGTCGTCGAAATCCTGGCGTCCCACGGTCAGGTCGAGCCCCACGTTGCCTCCCAGGTCGCGGAACTGAAGCCAGGTCTCGCCCAGGTTGCCGCCGTGATCGACACTGGAACGGTCCACTCCGTTGTTCTCGTCCCGCCGGTAGAGCTGGCGATAGCGCAGCTCGGCCACGCCGACCAGGTTCTCGCGCGGGGCCCAGGACAGGCGCAGTCGCAGCGATTCCTCGTTGTCCCAGCGGTCGTTCTCGTCGGGCGCTCCGGCCTCGGTCAGGTCGAAGTTCTGCTCGGTGTCGCTGGTCCATTCGAGCTGGCTCTGCAGGCGCAGGGTCGGACTGAGTGCATAGCCTTCGCCCAGGTCGTCGTCCTCGTCGCGCTCCAGCACGCGGCGCGCGTTCGAGACGCCCAGCACACGCTCCGGCTGGAGCCCATAGGCCTCGAGCGCGAGTTCGTGCTCGACTTCGGTGCCGTCCGGGACGAACACGTCGAAGTTCATCAGGCGCGCCTCGTAGCCGCCCTCGACCCGACGCCACACGTCGAGGCGCGCGCCCGCGCGATCCCGGCCCTCGCCGCGCGGTGCGATGGCATGGGCGCGGAAGTGCGTGGGCCCCTTGTACGTCCCCTGGACCTTGATGCGCTTGCCCGCCAGGCTGCCCTTCTCGATGTTGCTCCAGGTGGTCGTCTCGTCGGTCAGGACGCGCTGCCCGAGCAGCGTGAAGCTGGCCAGGTCGTCGTCGTCCGCCGGTACCGTGCCGATCAGCGTGTCATCCTCGTCCGCCGGCAAGAGTTCGACCTTCTGCGCCACGAAGCGTCCCTGGGCATCGAAATCACCGCGCACCTCGAGCACGTGGCCCACGCGCAGGGTCGCGAGCGGCGAGGACTCCTGCTCCTGGGCCAGGAACAGGAGCGCGAAGGAGAGCAGGGCTGTGATCATGGGAGAAGGGGGCGCCGGTCAGCTGGCGATGACGGACTCGTCCAGCGTGGCGCGCGCCAGCGAGACCAACTCGGGGACGCGCGCGCTCCAGCGCGGGCGCAGGGAATAGACCAGCGCGAGGCGCAACCAGGCGCTCGCGGTGTAGAAGCTCAGCCGCGCCCCGAAGCCGGGTTCGCGCTCGCGCCCCAGCTCGGCCAGGAAGGCGCTCTGCAGCGTGAGCGCGCTGGCGGCATCGGCGCCGTGCAACCCCTGCAGCGCGCGCCAGCGCAGGTGGGCGATCAGGTTGCCCGGATCGAGCGCGACGTCGGCCCGGCACAGCAGGTCGAAGTCGAGCAGCGCGGTCTCGCGCCCGTGCAGGTGCACCTGACGATCGTGCAGGTCGCGATGGCACAGGCCGAGGTGCGGCTCCGGCAAGGCGGCCGCGCGCTGTTCCAGGCGTTCGGCCGCACTCGACCAGCCCGCGGGCAACGCGTCGGTCGCCGCGAGGACCTTCTGTCGCCAGCGCTCGAGCACGGCGAACTCCTCGCGCACCCCGAACGACTCGAGCCTCGTCGCCGCGCGCTCTTCCTGGAACAGCGCGAGCTCCTTCCCGAGGCGGGCGTAGGCCGCCACGTGGGTCGAGTCGAGCTCGACCTCGTGTCCCTGGAGGAACTCGAACACCAGCGCGTCGTGCTCGGCGTCACGGCGCAGCAGGTGCGGCACGCGGAAGGATCCGCGCGTCATGGCGGCCTCGGCGATGCGCTGGCGCTCCGCCGCGCGCTCGGAGCGGCCACGCTTGTGCCCCTTGAGCACGCTCGGACGCTCGCCGGTCGTCAGGACGACCACGCGCCGTCCAGGCCGGTAGGACAGCACGCGCCAATCGCGGCGACCCGCGAGCCAGCGCGCCAGGGGGATCTTCCCGTCGCGCGCGGGAAAGCACTCCACCAGCCCGCGCGGATCGTGGGTGAACCAGCGTGTCGTGCCGGCCCCCAGCGCGGTCAGCCCCAGGGATCCGTCCTCCGCGACGTCCACGCGCAGCACCTCTTCCAGCCCGTGGAAGACCTGCTCGAGCGCGGCCAGCGCGGTCGCGAGGGGTGCGCTCACGCCCCGACTCTCGTGCCGCTGCGCACCACCTGGCGGTAGCGGGGTTCGCGCGCCAGCAGGTCCTCGTGCCGGCCTTCGGCCACGACCCGCCCGGCCTCCAGGAAGACGATGCGGTCGTAGACCTCGAGCGCGAGGATGTCGTGCGCGATCACGATCACGATGCGCTCGCGCGCCAGTTCCTCGAGCGTGCCGGCGACCTTCTGGGCGGCGTCCTTGTCGAGCCCGGCGAAGGGCTCGTCCACGATCAGCACGGACGGATCGCGCAGCAGCGTGCGCGCCAGCGAGATGCGGTGCTTCTGTCCGCCCGAGAGGCCGACCCCGGAGGATCCCAGCTTGCAGTCGAGGCCGTCCTCCAGGTCGCGCACCAGCTCGTCGGCGCCCGCCAGCCGCAGTGCCGCCCACAGCTCTTCCTCGCCCGCTTCGGGCTTGGCGATCAGCAGGTTCTCGCGCAGCGTGTCGCCGAACAGGAAGGTCGTCTGCAGGCACAGGCCGACCCGGCTGCGCAGGGACGCGACTTGCAGCCCGGTGAGCGCCTGACCGTCGAGCGACACGCGCCCCTCGGCGGGATCGAACAGGCGCAGCGCCAGCGCGGCCGCGGTCGACTTGCCCGCGCCGTTGCTCCCGACCATGGCGCTCAGCTGGCCGCGCTGGAAGCGCACGTCGAAATCGTCGAGGGCGCGCACGCCACCCTTGTAGGAGAAGCTGACGTGCTCGTAGGCCAGCTCGCGCGGAGCGAGCGGGGCCACGACCGCGCCCGGCGCCTCCTGGACGTCCGGCTCCTGGTCGAGCACGTCCACCAGGCGCTCCGCGCAGGCCGCGCCCTTGGAGATCTTCTCGGTGTGCTTGGAGAACGTGCGCACGGGCTTGAGCAGGTTGCGCACGTAGGAGACGAAGGCCACCAGCTCGCCGATCCCGAGGTGCCCCTGGGCCACGCGGAAGCTGCCGAACGCGATCACGCCGGCCGTCGTCAGGCCGAGGATTGTCTCGACCGAGGCCGACAGGCGGGCCGATAGCTTGGCCGACTTCAGCCCGGCGCGGGCCGAGCGGCGGTTGGACTTCGCGAAGCTGCGCACGACGTGCTCCGCCCCGCCCAGCGACTGGATCGTCTCGGTGGCGGCGATGGCCTCGTGCAGGTAGTCGGCCATGTCACCGTCCTTCTGGCGCGCCTTGCGCGTGGCGGTCTTGATCTGGTCCGAGGTCCAGGCCATCGACAGCGCCAGGAAGGGGATGGCCGCGAGCATCGTGAGCGTCAGGAGTGGGTCGTAGTGGACCATCATCCCGACCGTGCACAGCGCCACGAGCACGCGCGTGCCGACCTCGACCGTCGACTCCACCATCATCGTCGTGACCATGGGCACGTCGCCCATCAGGCGCACGAGCAGGTCACCCGACTTGTGCCGCGCGTGGAACAGGGGCGAGAGCTGCGTCAGGTGCGAGAACATCCGGTAACGGATGCGGCGCGTGACCTGGTGCAGGATGCCCGCCAGACCGATCTCGCGCATGTACTGGAACAGGGCCGAGCACAGGGCCGTGACCAGCGCCATCACGGCTCCGATCCAGATGATCTGGGTGGCGGAGTACCCCCAGCGCACGAGCAGGGGCGCCTTGGACGCCTTGGCCGTGGCCGGATGCCAGTTCAGGGCGCCGTCGATGATGAGCTGGAACGGGATCGGCCGCAGGACGTCGAAGCCGACCAGACACAGCGAGCACAGCGCCACCCAGACGAGCCCGCCGCGCTGCTCGCGCAGCTCCGGCAGGAAGCGCCGCGAGGTCGTGAGCCCCTGGAACCAGCGCTCGAGCAGCTTGCGCATGGCGCGCCCGTCAGCCCAGCCGGGCGGGGTCCGCGCCGGGAGCGCCTTGCAGCGCCCGGTCGAACCAGGAGGAGAGCGTGCGCGCGACCTTGCGTGCATCGAACAGCTCCTCCGCGCGTCGCCGGCCGTCCGCGGCGATGCGCGCACGGCGCGCGGGGTCGCGCAGCAGGCCTTCGATCGCCGCGGCCGTGGCCGCCACGTCGTTCTCGGGCACCAGCTCGCCACAGCGCCCCTGGTCGAGGATCTCGGGGATGCCGGTCACCGGTGTGGAGACGCAGGGCAAGTGCATGGCCAGGGACTCCACCAGCACGGTCGGTAGCGCATCGCGGTTGCCATCGTTGCCGATCAGACAGGGCTGGACCATGAGCGTGGCGCGCGCCATGGTGCGGCGCACCTCGTCCTGGTCGCGCGGTCCGAGCATGTGTACCCGCGAGCCGATGCCGCGCGCGGCGATGAGCTGCTCGATGTGTTCCTTCTGGTCGCCGTCCCCGATCAGGCTGGCGTGCAGGTCCACGCCCTTCTGCAGTAGAACGGCCAAGGCCTCCACCAGCACGTGGAAGCCCTTCTTCTCCACCAAGCGTCCCACGGCGAGCACGTGGTTCGCCTCGCGTTCCTCGCCCTCGGGCACGAAGCGTTCGAGGTCGATGCCGTTGTAGAGCTTGTGCACCTTGGCCATGGCCTCGGGTGAGAGGCGCGCGCCCATCCACTCCCGGTTGGCATCGCACACGGTCACGACGAAGGCCGAGTTCCGCACGAGGATGTCGAGGAAGCGGAAGTCCACCGTGTCGCGATAGATGTCCTTGGCATGCGCGGTGATGCTGTAGCTCGGCCCCCCGAGCCTCTTCAGCAGCAGCGCCACCACGGCCGAATCGGTCGCGAAGTGCACGTGCACGTGCTGGATGTCGAGCTCGCGCGTGCGCTTGAGGAGGTGCAGGGCCTCGACCAGCAGGCTGGGGGTGCGCGCGTGGCCCCAGGTGCGCGCCTCGCGCACCAGGGCCCCGAGGCGCTGCAGCAGGTCGTCCGGATTGGAATCGTCGCCGACCAGCATGGCCCACGGATCGATCTCGCCCTTGGGGGGCAGCGTCTCGACCGTCGCCTGCAGGTTCGCGAGCTCCGGGTGGCGCGGCTCGTCGTCGGGCGGACGGCGCGAGAAGACGTGGATCGCGCGCCCGAGACGCTCCTGGGCGCGGAGCTCGTTCAGGATGAAGGTCTCCGAGAGGCGCGGGAACTTCTTCAGTAGGTAGGCGAGGCGCACGCTCATCGAACCGGGACGAGACCCGCGTTGCGGAGGGGTGCAGGATCGGCGAAGCGCGGAGTGAGTTCCGGCGCGAGCAGATCCCGCACCGTGGCGCACAGCTGGCCGACGCCGCCCAGGGACGGAATCCGCTCGCGCGGCAGGGGCCCGGAGGAGAGGGACTGCTGGACGGCCGCGATCATGTCCTCGGGCGCCGGATCGATCAGACTGCGGGTCAGGCCGAGCTGCTGGAAGCGCTCGGCGCGAATCGCCTGTTCCATGCGCGGTAGCGTACGCGGCAGGAGCACCGAAGGCTTGCCGCTCTGCAGGATCTCGGCGCACGTGTTGTAGCCGGCCATGGCCATGACTGCATCGCAATCGGCCAGCAACCAGGGCAAATCGGCGTGGAAGCGGCGCACCTGGACGCTGTCCAGGCCCTCGGCGCGACGGCGCAGGCGGCGCGCCTCGCGCTCGCCGAGCAGCGGTCCGCCGACCAGGACGCTGTCCCAGTCGGGACGCAGCCGCTCGACGCCGGAGAGGTACGTGTCGAGGTGCCGAGCGCCGTCCTCGCCGCCGCCCATGGTCACGAGTACCTTGCGGCGCTGGCCCGCGCTGCGCAAGGGCAGCTCTTCCGGGGCGGCACGCACGACATAGCCGGTGAACTGCACGCGCTCGCCCAGCTCGGGCGGGAGCGGATACTCGAGCCGCGTATCGAAGACCTCTGCCGAGCCGTAGACGCACACGCGGTCGTAGCCTTCGGCCAGCGCCCAGCGGCACTTCTCGCCGCCCCACTCGACGGCCACTGCGCCGGGCGAGTCGATCACGTCGCGCACGCCGAGCACGGTGCGCACGCCGTCGGTGCGCGCCGCGCGCAGCATCTCGTAGGCTTCGCCCTGCAGCCCGATCACCTTGTGATCCACCAGGATCAGGGTCGGCTGGAAGCTGCGATAGGCCTCGAGGATGAGGTTGCGGCGCAGCTGGAGCGTGTCGGCGATCGTCCCGGCCAGCGAGCGCGGCACGTACTCGCCGCTCGCGCTCTTGCTGACCGAGGGGATCTTCACGAGCCCGACGCGCGGTGGAGTCGGGAACAGCGTGGCGCAGGGCGAGCCGGTGACGAGCAGGATCTCCGCCTGCGGGAAGGCCTCGACCAGCCCCGCCGCCAGCGTGAGGCTGCGGCGTAGGTGGCCGAGCCCCCAGGAGTCGTGGCTATAGAGCAGGAAGCGCTGGGCGGGCAGCTGCCCCGTGTGGGAGTCGCGGGGGGCAGAACCGAGTTCGGGATCGAAGAGGTCGCGCACGCCCCGACCAGGGCAAGCGCAATGCCAATGCGACTCCCTCGGTCGCGGACGGCCGCAGGTCGCTTCTTTCCGGGTCGCGCCCATCAGCACATCTTTCTCCTCGCCCCCCCTATCCGCCTGCTGGATGTCCGTCCAACTCCTGGATGCCCTTGGGGGCCGTCCCGTTCCGGAGGCCTCTGCGGGAGGCATTGGGCCCTCCCGAGCCCTTGGCACCGGATTTGACCTAGGGGCGGCGGCGGCATCGGCCGCTGACAGAACCTCCTCCCTTTCCGCCGCCCCTCATCTCAGGACGCCCCCCCGTGAGATTCCAGCACCTCTTCACCGTTCCCCCCCTCCTCCTCATTGGCACCCTCGCCTCAGCCGACGCAATCACTGGGCGAGTTGTCGATGCAAGCGGTGTCGGTGTTGCTGGAGTCGATATCGATTTCGTCCGGTTGGGGGGCGGCGGGAACCCTCACGAGCTCAACGACGGCACCGACGCCAACGGCAACTACTTCACGACGGTCGATCCGGGGATCTACGAGGTGCGCTTCTTCGCGCCCGCGCCCCCGACCACCACGCTCCTGCCCGGGGTCCTGACCCCCGTGTCCGTCTCGGGTACGGTCAACCTGGGCACGCTCACGCTGGTGAATGGCGTGTCGATCGCGGGGACGGCCCAGAACTCGGCCAGCCAGCCGGTGGGCGGGATCAAGGTCACCGTCTACAACGCGAACACCAACCAGCTCTTGCTCGCGAAGAACGACGTCACCAGCGCCTTCGGCACGTTCCTCATGGCGGTGCCCAAGAACACTCCGCTGCGCGCCGAGTTCCTGACCACCGGCGTCATCGGACAGACCCTGGTCCCGCGCGAGCTCTTCGGGACGCTGCCCGGGAACACGAACATGGGCACGCTGACGTTCCAGAACGGCTTCCACCTGACAGGGACGGTCCATCGCGAGAACGGGACGCCCGTTTCCGGGGCGGATACCGACGTCGTCGACATCGCCACCAACCAGACGCTGTTCACGCCGAACGACAACACGAACACCCTCGGCAACTTCGACGTGGTCGTGCCCGCCGGGACGTTCGAGCTGGACGTCATCCGCCCCACGGGGCAAGTGCTGGTCGGCGTCGAGGTCAAGAACCTGAACATCGCCGGACCGACCAACGTCGGCGTGTTGACCATGCGCAACGGCGTGTTCCTCTCGGGCACCGTGCGCAACCCGCTCGGGGTCCCGGTCGAGGGTGCCGACGTGAACGCGAAGGAGGTCTCCACGGGCCTCCCGCTCGCGCTCGGCGCGGACAACACCAACGCCGCCGGTGCTTACTCGGTCGTCGTCCCCATCTCGACCCTGCACGTCACGTTCTCGCCGCCGGGCCCGCACACCCGCATGGACACGGAGACCCACCGCAACGTCGTGATCGCCGGGAACACGGTCCTGGACGGCACCGTCGGCGAGCACCACACCGGGAAGAACCTCGGGGCGCAGGACAACCCCACCATGGCCGGCCCCATCTTCGTGCCGATCGGCGCCGGACTGCCGGGATCGGGCCACGGAGTACCGCACCTCGCCGGCCACAGCACGCCCTCGGGGCAGGCCCCGGGCGCGGCCACGACCACGGGCACGAGCAGCGGCTCGAGCAACGGCTCTCCGGCCGGATCCACGAGCGCGGGCAGCGTGACGCTCGAGCTCTTCGGTGGACGCCCCGGCGCGCGGGCTGAGTTGCTCCTCGGACTCGAGGAGCACGCCGCGCCCACGGCTCCCTGGCACCATCTCGTGCGCCCGACGGCGCGCGTGCCCGTGACCCTCGATGCCGAGGGCTACGCGCAGTTCACCCTGGCGCTCGACGAGTTCGGGTCGGCCGGGAGCACTCGCTACGCACAGTTCCTGGTGATCGATCCGGGCGTCCGACGCGGGCTCGCGCTGAGCCGAGTCCTGGCGCTCCAGATCTCCCAGTGACTCCCCGAAGAAGCCCCTCGCACCACACCGTCAGGATGGCCAAGACTCTCCTCTGGCTCGTTCTCTCCCCCCCCGCGCTCCTCCTCGCGAGCTGTGCTGGCGGTGGTGGAGGTGGCTCCGGTGGCCCGGTCCCCCCCCCGACCGGGCCCACCACTTTCACCGTGCAGGCGGGACTCGCCGGCGCGGTTCCCGGCCCGGGCGCGATCCGCGTCG
Organism: uncultured Planctomycetaceae bacterium; assembly: GCA_964631945.1. GTDB lineage: Bacteria > Planctomycetota > UBA1135 > UBA1135 > JABFRZ01. The sequence continues at coordinate 2,745 of CAZWAY010000035.1, read as the reverse complement.
AGTTCACGCCGCCGCCGAGCCCCGACTTCGAGGTCGCGGTCTTCGTCTCGCCCAACCGGCTCGCCCTGTTCACCGGCGCACCGAACGTCCCGGCCGCGAACGCGACCGCGGTCACGGTCGGCGGACTCACCGACGGGAGCCAACACTTCATCGGCCTCGGCATCCGCCCCACGACCGGCGGTGCCTACCAGCAGGCCGGGCCGACCCTCACCGCGACTCCTGGCAGCCCGCTGTACGTGGATGCGGCCTCGAGCGCGGTCGCCCCGGACGGCCTGACCCCGGCCACGGCCTACCGCAGCATGTTCGACGCCGTGCTGGCCGCCTTCCAGCGGCTGTTCGCCACTCCGACGGTGAGCGTGAACGTCTGGATCAAGGGCGGCACCTACAACATCGCGACGGCCCTGCCCATCACGGGTGGCGTGAACCTCTACGGCGGCTTCGGCGCGGCCTTCGACCTGGCCAGCCGTGACCTCGAGAGCACCCCCACGATCTGGAACGTGGGTGCGGCTCAAACGGGCTTCCAGTTCGGCGACCAGGTCAACAACTCGCTGCCGGTCGTCCTGGATGGCATCCGCATCACGGGCAACGGCGCGGGCGCCATCGGTGGCGACACGGACGGCACCGACCCATCCTCGCTCGAACTGCGCAGCGTGACGATCACCGACATGGCCGACCGTGGCCTGCGCCTGCGCAACCTGACGGACGCCGGCTTCGACGTCGTCATGTCGAACTGCCAGTCGAGCCGGAATGGCGCCGACGGGCTGAGCGGCCTCGGCCCCTTCGATTACTCGATCTCGAACTGCGTCTTCGCCTCGAACATCCAGGAGGGCGTCGACCTCAACGACCTCACGGTCGAGACCGGCGGCATCGGCCGCCTGCGCGTGACGAATTCGCAGTTCTTCGGCAACGGTGCCGAGGGCCTCGACTGCACCCTGGGCGCCTCGCTCTTCGCGGGCGGCGGCCGCTTCGAGGTGGAGGTGCGCGGGTGTGCCTTCGAGCGCAACGCGCTGGCCGGCTGCCTGATCGACGCCGACTTCGAGACGTCCCCGGGGTACTCGGGCGACGTGATCGTGCGCGAGTCCCTGGCGCGCGGCAACGCGGGCCACGGCTTCCACCTCGATCTGGACGGCCCACTGGACCTGAACGAGAGCCTGACGGCCTTCGCGGCCGGCTTGCTCTCCAGCAGCAACGGCCTGGACGGCATCTACATCACCTCCGAGGGCCGGGCCGGCATGCTCGGCCTCTCGAGCTCGGCCATGATCGGCAACGTCGGCGCCGGACTGCGCATCGAGGGGCCCGTCGGGCTGCCCGGCAACCGCTCGGTCGAGGCCACGCACTGCCTCTTCGCGAGCAACTTCGGCGGTGGGATGATCAGCCGCGACATCCCCTCCTCGGCCGCCTCCTCGATCGCCTACCTGCAGCCCAACCCGTTCGACGCCCGGACGCTCCAGCTGGGCAACGTCGTCTCGAACGACCCGGCTGCCCTGGCCTTCCTCAATGCGCCCGAGGAGTACGCGCGGGTCAACAGCCGCGTCGGGGCGGTGCTCAACCTCGCACTTGCGCCGAGCTTCTCGCTCGGAGCCAAGCTGGAGCTCGCCGACGACGGGGCCGAGCGCACCGCCCTGACGATCGCGGGCACCCAGGTGACGCTCTCGGCCGCCCCCGCCGACTTCGGCGCGCCCGGATTGCTGGCGGCCTTCGCGCCCTTCGCCGCGAACGTGAACGAGGACTACGGCCTCGCCGGCGGTTCGATCGCGCTCGGCGCCGGCCTCGGCGGCGCGGACGCGGGGCCGTCGGGCTCCGACTTCATCGGATTCCTCGGGCGTGCCGCCGAGCGACCGGGCGAGCTCTTCTACCCCATCACGACCACGCCCGAGATCGCCGCGCTCGTCGGCGCGAACCAGTCGCTCGTGGTGCGCTTCTCGAAGGTCCTCTCCGCGCCGAGCGTGAACGCCAGCAGCGTGCGCGCGCGCCGCGGCGCGAGCTCGCTCTCCTTCGCCATCCAGACCTCGGGCGCCGTCATGACGCTCGTGCCCTCGGGCGGCGGCTGGGGTGCGGGAAACTTCCAGGTCGAGTTGGACGGGCTCCTGGCCACCGACGGCACACCGCTCTCGGGCTCCTTCGTCCTGCCCTTCTCTCGCTGAGCGCTCGAGCGACGGGAGGAGACCCCTGGGGCCATCCGGGATCTGGCCGTGGCCTCCACGAACTGGACGGCGCCCCAGCCCCATCAAGGGGCCCAGGAAATAGAGAAGGCCCCTGGAGGGGTCGCTCCAGGGGCCTTCCGGGGTCACAAGTCCGGGGATACCCCCGGAGAAGTGGCGGTCTTTCGCAAGCAGCGGACCAGCGCGCCCGAGCCTGGGGCCCGGGCCGGCCGCCCCCGCTGGCGGGCTCTGCGCGGGCGGGGCATCCATCCGCGCGCCCGAAGGGGTAGAACTCCTGCCCCGTGCGCAAGACCACCCGATTCCGTGAACTGCTCGATTCCCCGCAGCTCGAGTTCCTGATCGAGGCCCACAACGGGCTCTCGGCCCGCGTCGGCGAGGAGGCGGGCTTCCCCGGCCTGTGGGCCAGCGGGTTGTGCCTCTCGGCCCAGTACGGCGTGCGCGACAACAACGAGGCCTCGTGGACCCAGATCCTCGAGATGCTCGAGTTCATGGCGGACGCGACCACGGTGCCGATCCTGCTCGACGGCGACACCGGCTACGGCAACTTCAACAACGTGCGCCGGCTGGTGCGCAAGCTCGAGCA
>CAZWAY010000034.1:0-53395 GCA_964631945.1 uncultured Planctomycetaceae bacterium | reverse complement strand
GGGGGGGTCCCTTTTCAGCGTTCCGCAGGGTCCCTTTTCAGCGTGCCGTCAACAGAAGTAGTGCCCGAGGCGCTCGCGCGCCTCGGTGAGCTCCTGCGGACGAGCACGCTCCCAGAGCTCCGTGCCGATCGTCTCCCACAAGCGCTCGCACTTCCCGAGCGTCTCCGGGTGGTGCGTGCGCGCCACGACGTGCTCGATCCCCTCGCGCACGAGCAGACGCTGGAAGTCCGACTTCCCGCGCCAGGCAAAGTACTGGCGGCCCTGGTCGGAGAGGATCTCCTTCGGCTTCCCGAAGCGCTCGATCCCCTCCATCAAGGCCTCGCACACGAGCTCCGAGCGCTGCGACGTCGCCAGCTTCCACGACACCACATAGCGGCTGAAATCGTCCAGGAAAACCACCAGGTACACGCGCACGCCCGAGCGCGAGAGCACGAAGCTCGTGATGTCCGTCTGCCACAGCTCGCCCGGCTTCGAGCGCTCGAAGCGCCGCACCAGCGGTCGTTTGCGGCGCCGCCGCTCCGCCGGACGCTCGTGCAAGCCCTCCGCCGCGAGCACCTTGCGCACGCTGCCCGTCGAGACCGACTGGCCAGCAAAGCGCTTCAGGAAGTCCCGCACCTTCTTCAGCCCGAAGAAGGGGAAGCGCCGCTTCGTGCGCACGATCTCCGACTGCAGCGCAGCAGGCAGCATCGAGAGGCCACCGCCCGTCGGACGCCCGAGCTTCTTCGGCTCGAGCGCCTGCGGGCCGCCCAGCTCGTACGCCCGCCGCCAGCCACGCAGGCTCTCCGGCGAGACGCCCCACAGCTTCGAGAAGGCGATCGCCGTCAGCCCAGACTTCGACCACGCCTCGAGCGCCGTCCGGCGCTCCTCCGCGCCGAAGACCCGCCGGCCGCGCAGCGAGCCCGTCTGCCGCAGGGGCTCCCCCTGGCGTGCTCGCCGCAGCCAACCGTACACCGTCGAGGCGCGCAGACCGTGCGACGCCGCGAAGGCGGGCACGCTCTCGCCGCTCGAGCCGTAGGCACTGAGCAGCGCCTCGATCTCCAACGCCGAGCGCAAAACCACGCGCCGCTCCGCGGCGCTGCTCCGCCCTCCCGGGAGGCTACTCGGCTCCTCGTTCTCCTTCCGGGGGAAGACAGATCGATCCTCGGACCCCTCCGGGTCCTCTCGCTCTTGCGCCATCGTCAGCTCCTTGGCCGGCTTCGCCGGCATCCAGGAGGCCGATGGACCGCCCCTGCTCTACCTATTCAAAGCGGTACGACTTTCCGCCAGCCCAACAAAGAAGCTCGCCTCCGTCCAGGCCCCGGGCGAGAGCGCGCTCGGGATCGTGGCGCTCGCCGAGGCGGCCAAGGTCGCCCGCATCGAGCAGGACGTGCGCTCGGCGCGCGCGGGTTTCGTGAAGGTGCTGCAGACGCTGCACTACGCCGACCCGGAGAAGGCGGCAGACCCCCTCAGAGCGATCGTCGCGGGCGAGGGCAGCCTGATCCAGCCGATCAAGGACGCGCACCAGATCCTGCTCGCGGGTGCCAAGCCGCAGGTGATCGAGGCGCTCGACCTCCTGAGGCTCATCGACTCCCCCACCCCGCCTGCGGTCGAGGCGTTTCGCATCCGGCACTCCACCCCCACCGCCGTCACGGCGATCCTCGAGCGGGTCACCAAGGCGATCGAGCAGGTCGGGCGCTACAAGCCGGAGGGCGTGGCCCTCGCCGAGCCCGCCTCGGGCACGATCCTAGTGGTCGCTCCGGAGGCTGAGCTCCTCTGGTGGAAGGAGCAGATCGAGCGCTTCGACGAGGTGCAGCCGGCCGTGACCCGGAACTACATCCCGCGGCGCTTCTCGCTCGAGGAGACGGCGAAGCTCGTCGAGGACGTCGTGCGTGGGCCTGAGGGAGGGGCCCCTGGCTGGCGCCTGGTCGAAGACGAGCTCACCGGGACGCTCGTGATCACGGGGACGCCGGCGCAGCACGAGGAGGTGGAGCGGCTCCTCTCGCGCATCGAGTCCTCCGAAGCCGACGTGCGCATTGCGCTCCGGGCCTACTCCATCCGGCACCGCGACGTGGACGAGTTCCTGGGGCTCCTGGAGAGCCTGCTCCAGGGGACGCCCCTGCCGGAGGTGAGCCATGGAGAGGACGCGGCAGAGACCCCCACACGGGACGCCCTGCCCCCGCCTCCCTCGCTGGTCGGCGGCCGGCCCGTCCCTGAGGCGAGCGACCTCTCCCTCTCGAAGGACTCCGGCACGAACCGCATCCTCGCCATCGGGCCGCCGCGGCTCCTGGACGAGCTCGGCCGGCTGATCCTCGACCTCGACGTCCAGCACCCCCAGGTCCTGGTCGAGACGCTGATCGTGACGCTCTCGGACTCCGAGACGCGCGACCTCGCGGTCGAGCTGCAGAAGATCGGGACGGAGGACGGAACGCTCTGGCGTCTGGCGTCGCTCTTCGGGACGGGCGTGCCCGATGCCGCGGACGTGGTGTTGCCGCAGGCCGGCGGCCTCGGCGGCGAGGGCGTGATCCTGGATCCGGGGAGCTTCTCCGGGCTCCTGCGCGCGCTCGAGACCGTCAACCGCGGGCGCACCCTCAACGTCCCCAAAGTCCTCGTCAACAACAACCAGACCGCGCACCTCGACTCCCTGCTGCAGCAGCCCTACGCGACCTCGAACACCTCGACCAACCTCGCCACCATCAGCTTCGGCGGCACGCTGGATGCCGGCACCAGCGTCCAGGTCACGCCGCAGATCACCGACGGGGACCAGCTCCTGATCGAGTACCAGGTCTCGCTCTCGACCTTCGTCGGGGACTCCTCCGACCCGACCCTGCCGCCGCCGCGCCAGGAGACGAAGCTCGCGAGCCAGGCGACCGTGCCGGATGGCTACACAGTGGTCGTCGGGGGCCTCGAGGTCGAGGCGGAGACGGAGGCCGAGTCGCGGGTGCCGTGGCTCGGCTCGATTCCGCTGCTTGGGAACCTCTTCAAGAGCCAGTCGAAGACCAGCACGAGGAGCAGGTTCTTCGTGTTCCTGCGGTGCAGCGTGCTCCGGAGCGCCTCGTTCGAGGAGTTGCGCTACATGAGCCGGCCGGCGTTGGCTGCGGCGGGCGTGGATGACGGGCTTCCGGTCGTCGAGCCGAGGGTGATCCGGTGAGGGCCTGGGTGATCGCTCTGGCGCTGGTGGGATGCCGTGCGGCGGACACTGGGCCCTATGCACCAGAGAACGAGGCCAGGCGCGACCCTGTCCGCGCCCAGGAGCTCTCCTCGCGCGCCGCGGACCTGATCGGGGAGGACCCGGATCAGGCCGAGGCATTGCTGCGCCAGGCCCTGGGCGCGGACCTCTTCTTCGGGCCCGCGCACAACAACCTCGGCGTCGTCTACCTGAAGCAGGGGAAGCTCTACGAGGCGGCGGGGGAATTCGAGTGGGCGCGAAAGCTGATGCCTGGGCATCCGGATCCGCGCATGAACCTCGCGCTCACGCTGGAGCAGGCCGGGCAGACGGACGAGGCGATCGCCACCTACCGCACCGCCTTGCAAGTCTGGCCCGGTCACATCGCGAGCCTCCAGGCCCTCGCGAAGTTGCACGTCCAGCAGAGGCGCGAGGCCCCGGAGCTCGCAGGCTGGCTCGGCGAGGTGGCGATCCGCGGGGAAACGGAGCGCTGGCGGGAGTGGGCTCGAAGCCAGTAGGCCGGGAGCGGGCTTCAATGGGGGCCTGGCGAGTACGCTCTCGCCGATGGCCGCGATCCAGATCGCAGAAGACGAGTGGGAGCTCCCGCGCTCCGGCGATACGGGTGCCGGGGCGCATCTTCGCCACGGCGAAGCTGTTCGAGGCCATCCGCGAGGACCCTGTCTGGAGCAGGTCGCGAACGCCGCCTGTCTGCCCGGGTTCGGGGCCTCGATCGCGATGCCAACCTGGGCGCGATCTCGCGCTCGGTCGAGGTCGAGCTCGGCGGCATCCTCGGCTACTCTTGCACCTGCGCGTGCCGAACGTCGTTCTGGTGCCCTGAGCTCGCGGCGCGGGGAGAGGTCATGACGTGGGCGGCGTGGTGGTACCCTCGTCGAGCACCTCGATGTAGCGGTCGTATCCGAAGACTCGCCCGCGTTGCTTGCCGGTGAGCTCCCGCACGATCCCTGCTCCGACCAGGCTCTTCATCGCCGCGGTCACCGTCGGCACTGTCAGACCTGTCCGGTCTTTCGCCGTGGTGATGGTCTGGATCGGATGCTGCTGGAGCGCGTAGTGCACGCGAAGCGCGGAGCCCGAGATGCGCCCGAGAGACTGGATGCGCTCGCGATCCTCCTTGAAGATCTCGGCCAGGCTCCGGGCCGTCGTGACGGCGCCGTCGGCTGTCTCCTTCACGCCACGCACGAAGAAGGAGATCCACGCCTCCCAGTCGCCATCGGTGCGGACGCGCTGGAGCAGATCGTAGTAGGTCTTGCGCTTCGCCTTGAAGTACAGGCTCAGGTAGAGGAGCGGCTCTCGGAGCACACCCTCGGACACGAGCAGGAGGGTGATGAGGAGGCGACCCAGACGACCGTTGCCATCGAGGAAGGGGTGGATCGTCTCGAACTGGACGTGCGCGAGCGCGGCCTTGAGAAGCGTCGGTGTTCGCTCGGGTTGGTCGTGGAGGAACCTCTCCAGCTCGGCCATGCATTCCTGCACCCTGTCCGGTGGCGGAGGGACGAAGGTGGCCACGCCGGGTCGCGCGCCTCCGATCCAGTTCTGCGAGGAGCGGAACTCGCCAGGCTTCTTCTTGCTGCCGCGCCCCTGCGAGAGCAGCTCGCCGTGCACCTCGCGGAACAGCCGGCCGGAAATCGGAAAGCCGCCGCGCACGCGCCTCACGCCGTGCTCGAGAGCGCGAACGTAGTTGGACACCTCGCGAACGTCGTCGAAGGGAACGCCCGGGGCCTCGTCGATCTCGAAGAGCAGGAGGTCCGAGAGCGAGGACTGCGTGCCCTCGATCTGCGAGGAGAGGACGGCCTCCTTGCGGACGAAGGTGTAGAGGAAGAGCGCGGTGTCGGGCAGCAGGCTCGACACGCTGTCCAATCGGCCAAGCGCAAGCAGGGCCTGGTCGATCTCCTCGCGCAGCCCGGAGTCCACGACGAGACGGGGGGTGGGCGGCAGCGGCCTGGGCACGAAGGCCCGGACCGACTCGCCCCCAACCGGTGGTGCCGAGAGAAGCCTGCCGCTGGGACCTCTCTTCACGGCGGAGACCCCTTGCTCAAAGTTCCTTCGTTGGCTCGGCTGGTATTCAAGGTTGCGACACAAACATTTATTACCAGGTCGGGTCGCTCGCGTCCAGCTCGAGCCCTGTGGCCGGCGGCTGCATCGGCTGCCGCCCGCTCGAGGCCTTCCGGGTGAACGCTCGACGCACGCACGAGCGTTGCGCGCCTTGGACGACGGATGCGCGTGCCCAACGTCGATCTGGTGCTCTGAGGCCCGAGGCCGGGGCCGCGTGAGGTTGTCGGTCAGGAAGCGCTCAGGAGTGCACGACGGAAAGACGGAGCGTTGGCCGGAGTGGGCTCGAAGCCAGTCGGCCCGAGTCGGCTTCCACGGGGCACCCCAGCGAGTACGCTCACGCCGATGGCCGCCATCCAGATCGCCGAAGACGAGTGGGAACTCCCCCGCTCCGGCGCGATGCGTGTCCCCGGCCGCGTCTTCGCCTCGGCCAAGCTGTTCGAGGCCATCCGCGAGGATCCGTGCCTGGAGCAGGTCGCGAACGTCGCCTGCCTGCCGGGGATCGTCGGGGCCTCGATCGCGATGCCGGACATCCACTGGGGCTACGGCTTCCCGATCGGCGGGGTCGCGGCCTTCGATCCGAAGGAAGGCGGCGTGATCTCGCCGGGCGGGGTCGGGTTCGACATCAACTGCGGGGTGCGGTTGCTCTCCGTGAGCGGCGTGCGCACGAAGAAGGCGCGCGAACACCGCGGCGAGCTGGCGAAGGCGCTGTCGCTCGCGATCCCGGCGGGCGCGGGGCGCGGGGGTGAGATCAAGCTGAAGGCGCACGAGCTCGACCAGGTGGCGAAGCAGGGTGCGGCCTGGGCGGTGGCGCGCAAGTACGGCGAGCCGGAGGACCTGGCGCGCGTCGAGGAGCGCGGCTGCGCGGCCTGGGCCGAGCCCCGGCACGTCTCGGCCGACGCGCGCATCCGCGGCGCACCGCAGCTCGGGACGCTCGGCTCGGGCAACCACTTCCTCGAGCTGCAGACCGTCGACGAGGTGTTCGACGAGGACGCGGCGCGCACGCTCGGGCTCGAGCTCGGCGGGCTCGCGGTGCTGATCCACACCGGCTCGCGCGGCTTCGGGCACCAGGTGTGCGACGACTCGCTCGAACGCATGCAGGCCGCCTCCAGGCGCTACGGGATCGAGCTCCCGGATCGCCAGCTGTGCTCGGCGCCCTTCGACTCGGACGAGGGCCAGGCCTACTTCGGCGCCATGGGCGCGGCCATGAACTTCGCCTTCGCCAACCGCCAGGTGATCACCCATCGCGTGCGCGGGGTCCTGCGCGCCGCCTTCGACGAGGGCGTGCGGGCCGAGATCGTCTACGACGTGTGCCACAACATCGCCAAGAAGGAACGCCACGTCGTCGACGGCGTCGAGCGCGAGCTCGTCGTGCACCGCAAGGGCGCCACGCGCGCCTTCGGGCCCGGCCACGCGGACGTGCCCGCGGCCTACCGCGAGCTCGGCCAGCCCGTGCTCGTGCCCGGCGACATGGGGCGCAGCTCCTACGTCCTGCTCGGCACGGCCGAGGCCGAGCGCCGCACCTTCGGCTCCTGCTGCCACGGCGCCGGCCGCGTGCTGAGCCGCACGAAGGCGCGCGAGCGTGCCAAGGGTCGCGACATCGCGCGCGAGCTCGCCAGGCAGGGCATCTCGCTGCAGGCCGCGAGCCGCGCGGGAATCGAGGAGGAACTGAGCGAGGCCTACAAGGACATCGCCGACGTGATCGAGGTCGTCGTGCGCACCGGCCTCGCGCGGCCGGTCGCGCGATTGAAGCCGTTCGCGGTCGTGAAGGGTTAGGGCGGAGGAAGCGAACCGCGGAGGCGCGGAGAACGCGGAGGAAGAGGAAGGGGGTCAGCGGATGTCGAGCACTCTCAGCGGGCCGTGACGCTTGCGGAGCTCGGTGACCAAGTGCTTGACGTCCTCATCCTTGAAGCGGCCCTCGATGATCGCAGTCTTCAAGAGCGCGCTGCACAGAGTGGGCGCCGAACGGACCTGGCCCTCGAGAACGATGGCCATGCGTTGCCACGTGTGCGTGCCCGTGAAACGCTCGAAGTCGTCGGCCCGGCCGTCGGTGAGCTCTATGCCCACGGCTGGGTAACCGTACGAGTCCCCGGCGGGATACGCGCGCGCGATGCTGGCCGCGCCGAGGTGGTCCTCGGGTCGATCCGGCAGGAGCAGCGGCATCGGGGGCCCGAGCGTGTCCACGAAGCGCGACTCTAGCCAGAGCAGCCGGCGGTGCGGGCCCGCGACCGGGTCGAGAGCATTGAAGACGCCCAGCGGCGCACTCGGATTCGCCTTGCGCCATCGCTCGAGCTTCGGCAACTCCTGGTCGAGGTGCAGGTCGAGCCCGGCGACGTTCTTGTCGTCGTCGGCCACGAACAGGAACTCGCACAGCCCGAGGCTCTCGAACATCTCCGCGAAGAGCTCGCGCTCGCGCGACTGGAGCTGGGGCATGCGCAGCTCGAGCTTCGCGTGCTCGGGATCGCCGTGCAGCTCCACCTGGCGCTCCATCGCGTCGAGGCGTCGCTTGACGACACGCAGGGCGCCCTCGACGGCCTCGGCGTCGCTCGCGTCCGCGGCGACCCAGCCGACCGCGCGGGCGCGCGCGACATCGACCTCCAGCTCGTAGGTGACCGAGGCGACGCCGGGCGAGCGCTTCGGCGCCTGTTGTGCCGCGAGAACGAGACCGAACGCGCCCAGCCCGATCAGGGCCAGGCTCGCGAGCATCGCCTTCATGGGAACCTCTCTCGACTAGACCTTGAGCCGCGCCAACAGCGCGCGAGCCGCGCCCGACTCCAGGCTCTTCATGGCGAGGTCCACGCCCTCGGCCAGGGTCGGCGTGCGGCGCGCGGCCTTCAGGATGATCGCGGCCCCGAGCAGGGTGGCGCTGCGCGCGGGGCCGGGTTCGCCCTTCAGCACGGCGGTGGTCATCTCGCCGGCGGCGCGCACGAGCGCGGGGTTGTCGCCGGGGCCCTGGCCCTCCTCGGGCGGCCCGTACATGGGGAGCTCGGGGTTCTCCGGACCCTCGAGGCCGAAGTCGGCCGGCTCGACCGAGAGCGGCACCTGGTGCGTGCCGGTCACCTCGACCCCGCGCGTGCGCCGCGTCAGGGACGGGATCACGCCGCCACCCACGCCCTGGATGGCGATGCCCGAGGTGTGTCCGAGGCCCGCCATGGTGCCGGCCGCGAGGCCGAGCACGGGCCCGGGGTTCGAGCCCAGGAGCAGCGCGGCGCTGGCGGGCACGATCAGCTTCTCGACCGTCGAGAGCGGCGTGCGCACGCCCACGTCGCCGCGCACGCGCCGCAGGCCGAGCAGGGCCGGCAGCATGCCCGGCGCGGCGATCGCGCCGCCGCCGACGCGCTCGACGTCGCGCTCGGCATCGGCCGGGTCCCAGCGCAGCGGCGCGCCGAGCTGCTCGAGCACGTGCGCGCCGGTGATGCCGCGCTTGGGCGGCACGCCGCGGTCGGCCACCAGCAGCACCTTGGCGCCCGCGCCGGCCGCCACCAGGGCCGCGGCCACCTCGAGCGGCGGCGTCAGGTCGTAGCCGTCGTGCGGCGGACACACGCACACCAGGCCGGCCATGCCCTGGCACGGGATCGAGGCGCGCTCGCGGGCCGCGCGCGCGAAGCCGGTGACCTCGTCGACCGTGACGCCCTTCCAGCGCAGCGCGATCAGGAACGCGCCGATGCGGATCTCGCTCTCCTCGCCGTCGAGGATCGTCAGGAAGGCGTGGTAGGCCTCCTCGTGGGTCAGGTTGCGCCCGTCGCGACGATCCGACGAACCGAGCACGCGCAGGAGGTCGCGAAGGATCATGCCGGGGCCGGGCCAGGGTAGCGACGGGCGGAAAGGGCGACAACGCCGCGCGCGGGGTCGCTCGCTATCCTCACGCGGAGTTCATGGGAAACGCAGGCTCTCCGTCCGGGAAAGGGCCGTCCCGGCGCGGTCGGTGGCGGCGCTGGTTCGTGCGCGGCGGCCTCGTCGCGCTGGCCCTGGCGGGGCTGGCCTACGCCCTGCGCGCCGCGTGGCTGACGCCGCTGGTGGCGCGCGCCCTCGCGACCTACGCGCGCGAAGAGCTCGGGGCCGAGCTCACGCTCGTGCGCGTGTCGGGCAGCGGGTTCGGCGACCTCACGCTGGAGGGCGTGACCTGGCGCGGGACCCGTGGGCCGCTGCTGGGCGTGCGCGAGGCGCGCGTGGAGCTCGAATACTCGCTCGTGGGCCTGCTGCGCGGCGCGCCCGAGGCGCGCGTGCGCGTCCTGGGGCGCGGCATCGAGCTCGAACTCGCGGAGGCCGAGGCGGACTCCAGCGAGACGAAGGAGCTGCCCGACCTCCCCCAGCTCGAACTCGAGCTCAGCGAGCTCGTGCTGCGCCGCCCGGGCCGCGAGGCCGTGCGACTCGACAGCCTGCGGGCGAGCGGCAGCCTGCGGGCGCGGCAGGCGCGCGTCGAGCGCCTCGAGCTCGCCGCGGGCGCGAACCACGTCACGCTCACCGACGGGGCCCTGGACCTGAGCGGGCTGCTCGCGGGTCCGCTCGACACCGCCGCCTGGCTCGAGCTCGTGCGGGCCGCGCGCGGCGAGCTCGCGCTGCAGTTGCCCGACCCGCGCGCGCTGGCGGGCCTGTTCGACGGGGCCCTGCCGCTGACGCGCGCCGAGCTCACGCTCACGGCCGAGGCGGGCCGCGCGCGCCTGGCGGGGCACGTCGCGCTCGAGGGCGGCGAGCTGACGCTCGAGCGCGGCGAACTCGCGCTGCCCGCGGACGGCGATCCCTGGGCGCTGGCGCTCGATCTCGGGCTGCAAGCCGAGTTCGACGACCTCGCGCCGCTCGGGCGACTGCTCGAGCAACCGCTGGCCGGGCGCTGGCGCGGCGCGATCGACGTCCAGGGTCCGTTGCGCGCTCCGACCGGGCGCTTCGTCGGGCGGGGCGAGGCCCTGCTGCTCGCCGGGCTCGCGCTCGACGCGCTGGACGTGGACGTCCAGGTCGACGGCAAGAGCGCACGCTTCGCGCGCTGCGAGGCGCACGGGCCGACCTTCGAGGCCGTGCTGCGCGGCGAGCTGCGCCTGCAGCCGCTCGAGCTCGTGGACGTGGCGCTCGACCTCGACGCGCACTCCACCGTGCTGGCGGGAGTCGCCTGCGCGAGCGCCGCCGTCCATGCGCGCCTCTCGGGACCGCCCACGGCACCGCGCGGCACGTTCGAGGCCAGCGCCACCGGGGTGGAGCTCGGCCGCTTCCGCCTCGACGACCTGGAGGCGCGCGGGCGGGTCGACGGCGACGCGCTCGAGGTGGCCGAGCTGCGCCTGACGAGCGGCGAGAGCGCGCTCGAGGCCGTCGGGCGCGTGCAGCGCGCGGGCGCGGACTTCACGGCCGAGCTGGAGCGCCTGGCGCTCGTCTGGCGCGGCGCGCGCGTCGAGCTCGAGCGCGGCGCGCGCCTCGCCTTCGGGCCGGGCCGCTTCGCGGTGGACGGGCTCGAGCTGCGCTCGCAGCAGGGCGACGCGGCCGGGCGGGCCACGATCACGCTGCGGCACGCCGACGGCACCACGCGCGGGGCACTGGCGTTCGAGCGCTACGACGCCGGGCCGCTGCTGGCGCCCTTCCTGCCCGCGGGCCTCGCGGCCGGACGCGCCAGCGGGCGGGTCGAGGGCGAGCTCGGCGGCGCGCAGCAGGCCCTCGCGTTCGAGCTCGCGCTCGAGGGCTGGACGCTCGCGCCGACCTGGCCGGAGCTCGACGGGGTCCTGCGCGGCGAGTTCGACGGCCGCGCGCTCGCGCTGGAGCGCGTCGAGATCGCCTTCGCGTCCGCCGAGACCGCGCGCGTGGCGGGGAGCGCGCGCGTCCCGTTCGACCCGGCGCGCCCGCTGGAGCTGGGCGCGGGGCCGGTCGAGCTGCGCCTGGAGTTCACCAGCGCCGACCCGCTGCGCAGCCTGGAGCGCTTCGGGCTCACGCCTGGCCCGGACGAGCGCGTTCCGGGTGAGCCGGGACCGCCTCGGGCCGGTCCCTGCCGGCTCGAGGCCGACCTGGCGGGCGAATGGCGCGCGCTGACCGGCACGCTCGTGCTGGCGGCCGAGGACGTCGTGCTGGGCACGGAGACCGGCGCGCCGGCCTGCGACCTGACGGCCACGCTTGAGCTCGGCGAGGACGTGCGCGTGCGCGAGGCCGTGCTCTCGGCCCCCAGCGGCTCGATCACGCTGGCGGGCACGATCGGCGCCGCGCCCGACCTGCCGCACTGGCTGGAGGACCGCTGGGTCCTGCTCGACGCGCCGCTCGAGCTCACGACCAAGCTCGACCTGGCCGACCTGTCCTGGATCGCGGCGCTGTCCGCGGACGTGCGGCGCGTCTCGGGCCAGGTGGCCGGCCGCGTCGCGATCACCGGCAACGCCCTGCAGCCGTCCTTCGCGGGTTCGCTGTCGATGCGCGGGGGCGAGCTGCGCCTGGCGTCGCTGGCCTTCCCGCTGCGAAACCTGGCGGCCGACCTGCGCCTCGAGGGCACGACCGTGCGCATCGAATCGCTGGTGGGCGAGATCGGTGGCGCGCCCGTGCACGTCACCGGCACGCTCGAACCCTTCGGCCCGTACCGGCGCGTCGACCTGGCGGTCGAGGGCCAGAGCCTGCTGCTCGCCCGCGACGCGCACGTGCTGGTGCGCGCCGATGCCGCGCTCGTGCTCAAGGGCTCGCCGAGCCAGCTGCAGATCCGCGGCGAGCTGGCGCTGGCCGAGGGCCGCTATCGCGGCGAGATCAGTCCGCTCGAGGAGCTGCTGCGGGTCGGCAAGCGCAGCGCGCCCCGGAGTTCCCAGAGCTTCGCGCTGTTCCCCGACGGCCCCCTGTCCGGGGCCGAGTTCGACCTGCACCTCGGCGGCACGCACACCTTCGAGTACCGCACCAACCTGCTCGAGGCCACGCTGCGGCCCGACCTGCGGCTGCGCGGAACGGGCGCGTTCCCCGTGTTCGAGGGCCCGGTCTACCTGGAGGAAGCGAGCCTGATACTGCCCTCCGGCAAGCTCCGGCTCGAGTCGGGGCTCCTGACCTTCCGGCCCGAGGCCGGGCTGCAGGCCGAGCTCGTGTTCACGGCCGGGGTGCGCGTGCAGCGCCACGACGTGCGCCTGAGCGCGACGGGCACGCTCGACGAGCTCGAGGTCGTGCTGTCGTCGAGCCCGCCGCTGCCGAGCGACGACCTGTGGATCCTGCTCCTGACGGGCCAGCTCCCGACCGAGCGCTGGCAGGACCGCAGCTCGCAGGCCATGGAGGCGCTGGCGGTGTTCCTGGCGCGCGACAGCCTGGTGCGCTGGTTCGGCAACGATCAGGACGCGGACAGCCTGCTGGAGCGCTTCGAGATCGACGTGGGCGCGAGGGCCTCGCAGACCGGTCAACCCACGGGACGCGTGCTGTTCTACCTGAGGCCGCTCACGCGTCGTTCAGGGCGCGCGACCTACCTCTCGGCCGAGATCGACGAGTACGATCGCGTGAACTACGCGCTCGGGATCGTCTTCCGCCCGCGATGAAGACCCGCCTGCGTCGGCTGGCCGTGGGCGCGCTGCTGCTCGCCTCGGCGCTGGGGTGCCGCGCCAGCGGGGTGGCCGACATCCCGTTGCCCTTCGAGCTCGACCTCGCCTTCGAGTTCGAGGGCCCCGCCAGCGTGGACGAGGCGCGCCTCGAGGGCGTCGTGCGCCGCGAGCTCGCGCGGCTGGAGGTCAGCGTGCCCGACAAGGCGGCCGTGGACGACGCGGCCTTCGCCCTGGAGCTCTTCTACCGCGCGCGCGGCCACGCCGACGTGCGCGTCGACTACGACTACGGCCCCGCGCAGCCCGGTTCGGCGGTGCCGCACGCCCGCTTCCGCATCCAGGAGGGTCCGCGCGTGCACGTGCGCGAGTTCGTGCTGGAGGGACCCACGGAGATGTCCGTCCTGCTGGTGCGCGACTTCTTCGAGCCCATGGCCAGCGGCGGGATCTTCGACGAGGAACGGCTGGGCGCGAGCCTCGACGCGCTGCGCACCTTCTACCGCGAGCACGGCCACCTGCGCATCGCCATCGACGCGCCCGAGATCCGCTTCGATCCGGGACGCGCGAGCGTGGCCGTAGGAGTCGTGCTGCACGAGGGCCCGGCCTTCCACGTGAGCGAGGTGGAGATCCGCGGCGGCGCACCCGAGCTCGCCGCACGCGAGGCCCAGCTCGCGAACCAGCGGCGCGGCACCGTGTACCAGCCGCTGGTCCTGCCCAAGCTGGAGCATGCCCTGACCGAGGAATACCTGCGCCGTGGCTACCCGGATGCGCGCGCGCGCGCGCGCCCCACCCTGGACGAGGAGAGCGGAGCGACGCGGATCGTGGTCGAGGTCGCGCCCGGGGATCGCGTGCGCATCGCGCATTTCCGCCTGGAGGGCAACGCGCGCACGCGCGACTCGGCCATCCTGGGCGTGATGGGCATCGAGCTCGGCTCGTCCTACGACTCCGAGCGCGTGCGCACGGCCTTCCGCGAGCTCTACGCCACCGGGCTGTTCGAGTCGGTCGAGCTGGGCCTGGAGGGCGACGGGCCCGAGCGCACGCTGGTGGTGCGCGTGGTCGAGGCGCGCTCGGTGCAGATCCGTCTGGAGCCGGGCTGGGGCTCCTACGAGGGCCCGCGCGTGCTGCTCGGGATCGAGGAGAACAACTTCCAGGGCCGCGGCCAGGTGCTGGCGCTCGAGGGCACCCTGAGCCTGCGCTCCCAGGGCATACGCCTCGCCTGGATCGACCGCGACTTCCTGGGCTCCAGCTTCACCTCCGAGACCACGTTCTTCGCCGAGAAGCGCGAGGAGCCCTCGTTCGACTTCGTGCGCCGGGGCTTCAGCTTCTTCCTGCGGCGCGCCTGGAGCCAGGAGTGGGGCTCGAGCGTCGGCTACGAGTTCCGCCCGACGAACGTCACCGACGACCGCCTGCCGAGCTTGCCCCAGGACCTCGACGCGGACACGCAGGTCGCCGCGTTCTCGGCCGCGCTGTTCGTGGACGATCGCGACAACCTGCTGCTGCCCACGCACGGACGCCTGGGGCGCGTGCGCTTCGAGTGGGCCGACGACGCGTTCGGCTCGGACACGGAGTTCCTGCGCGGCCAGGCCGAGTACACGCGCCTGTTCCAGCTCGGCGAGGAGAGCGTGCTGGCCGCCGCCGCGCGCACGGGCGTGATCACGCCCTTCGGCAAGACCCAGGACATCCCGCTGCCCGAGCGCTTCTTCAACGGCGGCGAGAACACCGTGCGCTCCTTCCGCGAGGACCAGCTGCTGCCCGCGGGCGCGAGCGGCCAGCCCACCGGCGGCGAGGCCGCCACCACGCTCAACCTCGAGTGGCGCCGGATGCTGAGCGGCAACCTGGCCGGCGCGCTGTTCGTCGACTGGGGCAACGTGGCCTTCGAGGTCCAGGACTACTTCGCCTTCGACGGTTTCCGCCCCGCCGTCGGCACGGGCCTGCGCTACCTCCTGCCGATCGGGCCGGTGCGCCTGGACCTGGCCCTCAACCCCACCGCGGGCCGGGACGAGGACGAGCTCGTGCTGCACTTCTCGGTGGGCTTCCCCTTCTAGCTGGCTCGATTTCGGCACCAGTCGCGCCGGACAGGGTAGGTTCCATGGGGCACTGCGCCTTCGTTCCCCGAGCAGCCATGGACCTCGCTCTGGCATCCCTCGTCCTGTTCGGCCCCGCCGCCCTGGCCCAGCGCGCGCCCGTCACCCCGCTGGTGGAGACCCCGGGCGTTCTGTTCCACGGCAAGCTGAGCAACGACACGAGAGGCTTCGAGGACACCCTCGACCCCAACGACTCCTTCGGGGCCGCCGTCGCCGCGCTCGGCGACCTCGACGGCAACGGTTTCGACGACCTCGCGTTGGGCGCCCCGGGCGACAGCGACGGCGGAATCGGAGGGGGTGGAGCCGTGTACCTGCTCCTGCGCGGCTCCGGCGGCGAGGTGCAGGCGCGCCGGAAGATCAGCGCGACCCGGGGAGCCTTTCCCGGACCGCTGCGGCCGAGCGCAGGCTTCGGGACGGCGCTCGCAACGCTCGGAGACCTCGACGGCGACGGTGTCGTGGATCTCGCCGTTGGTGCGTCGACCACGCGCGATGGCCTCACCCTGGACATCGGCGCCGCGTGGCTGCTCTTCTTGCGTCCGAACGGACGCGTGAAGCGCGCCGTGAAGATCGACCGCTCCACGCCGGGCCTCGTCGCAGGTGCACCGTTCCTCGCCTTCGGATCGGCGCTGGCCTCGCCCGGCGACTGGAACGGCGACGGGGTGCCCGATCTCGTCATCGGAGAATCGTCGAACCTTGGCCGGATCTGGCTCCTGTTCCTGAGGCGCGACGGCTCGCTCGCCGGCAGCGTCGAGACGCTCCTGCCCGTCGCCTCGGCCACCACGTCGTTGGCCTTCGTCGACGACCTCGACGGAGACGGGCGGCGGGAGCTGGCCCGCTGCGCCTCGCGCTCCGTCAGCATCCTGTTCCTGGCCGCCGACGGCAGCGTGCGGGCCACGCGCTCCATCCTGAACGCGAGCGCGGCCCTCGTGGGCGCGGGCGACCACGACGCCGATGGACGCGGGGATCTGATCGCGGCGCCCTTCGGTTCCAACTCGATCGAGTTCCTGCACCTGGATCCCGACGGCTCCGTTGCGGCGCGGGAGACCTCCTCGACGCAGGCCTTCACCAGCGTCCCATCCTTCCCGTCCTCCAGGAGCGTGGCCCTGCTCGCGGACCGGGCGCCCGGCGGAGCCCTGCGCCTCGCCCTCGGCTTGCCGCTCCAGGACTACGACACGCTGTTCATCCACGGCACGACGTTCCTGTTCGACGTGGTGCCGGGACGAGCGCCGGGCGGCCTCCGACGCGAGGGCCACGCCGATGGCAAGATGGCCGGCACGCTCGACCCGAACGGGGGCATGGGCTCGGCGGTGACGACCATCGGCGACGTCGACGGCGACGGACGCGGCGACGTGGCCTTCGGCGTGCCGAACGACGACCACCGTGGGTTGCGCTCGGGCGCGGTGTGGATCGCCTTCCTGGCCGCGGACGGCACCGTCAAGAGCCACCGCAAGATCGCGGCGGGCGAGTCGGGCTTCGCGGGCGTCCTGCACACGTTCGACCGCTTCGGCTCGTCGCTCGCTGCACCGGGCGACATCGACGCCGACGGTACGCCCGACCTGATCGTGGGAGCACCCGGAGACGACGATGGCGGGCCGATCGACTTCGGAAGCGGGCTTGGCGCCATCTGGGTGTTGCTCCTGCGTCCCGACGGGACGGTCAAGAAGCACGTGAAGATCAGCGCCATCCGCGGTGGCTTCCATGGAATCCTGCGAGCGGAAGACTCCTTCGGAGCCAGCCTGGCGACGGCCGGTGACCTGGATGGCAACGGCGTGTGTGATCTCTTCGTCGGAGCGCCGAACGACGACGAGGGCGGGTTCAACCGCGGATCGGTCTGGATCCTCCACCTGCGACGCGACGGGTCGTGCCGCGCTCAGCAGAAGATCACGTTGCCCGCGACGAGTGGCCTGCAAGACCGCACGTTCTTCGGACAAGCACTCGCCGCGCTCGGCGATCTCGACCATGACGGCGTGGGCGATCTCGCCGTCGGTGCTCCCAGCACCCTCGATGGCGCCTTCCTTGCCGGAGCCGTGTGGGTGGTCTTCCTGGGGCGCGACGGAAGTGTGCGCGCCCAGCAGAAGATCAGCGCGACGAGCGGTGGGTTCCTCTTCACGCCACTGGGCGGCGAGCGCTTCGGCCAGAGTCTGGCCGCGCCGGGTGACCTGGACGGCGACGGGGTGCTCGACCTCCTCGTGGGCATGCCGGCGGGAGGAGCCATCGTTCCGGGCACGGTGTGGTGTCTGTCGCTCGACGGCTCGGGCCAGGTCGCGCGCCAGCTCGCGATCACCGGGGGCAGCGCGGGCTTCCAGGGCGATCTGGATGGCAACGACGGCTTCGGCTCGTCCCTGGCACTGCTCGGGGATGCGACCGCGGACGGCGTGGTCGACATCGCGGTCGGGGCGACGGGCGACGACGACTACCGCAACGAGCACGGAGCCGTGTGGCTGCTCGCGCTGGACGGCCTCGCCACGCTCGACTTCGAGCGCGGGCAACACGCACTGACCACCGTCGACGGCCAGGCGTTGAGCGGAGCCGTCGGGCTCGGCACGGGCGTGCACCTGACGAGCGGCGGGGCCAACCTGGGCGCGGCCTTGTTCGACTCGAGCCGCGGTGGTCCGAACGACCCGTCTCAGGATCCCGATCTCCTCGTCGGTCGCGGCAACGTGCTCATGCTGCAGGACTCCCTGCACGCCACGCAGACCTTCGCCGGGCGCTTCGACACGCCCAACGACGACGCGGACGGCGGGCGCCTGCGCTTCGAGTTCGAAAGACCGGTTGCGCCGAGTTCGATCGACCTGGTCGACGTCGACGCCGGCGCGCGCTCGTTCGTGCGTCTGCGCCTGGAGGACGAGGGCGGCGGCGTTCGCTCCTTCGACGTGCCGGCGGAGTGGACCGGCGACCGCGTGGCCGACGGGACCTCGGGGGTCGCCACGCTGAACCTCACGACGCTCGCACCTCAGCCGGGTTTCGGCTCGACCGCGACGGCCGTGGAGAGCCCGGGGTTCCGTCCGGATCGAGTCGTGGTCATCGAGGTCGAGCTCGGCAGCTCGGGCGCAATCGATGGCTTGCGCTTCGATCCGCGTCCCTGAGAGCCATGCGTTTCGTCGCACGGCGGCGATCGCCGCTCACGGCCGAGACGCCGAGACGTAAGGGTAGAATCCCCGCCCTCATGTCGCGCCGCGCCGCTTTCCTCGTCTCGCTCCCGTTGCTCACAGCCCTGCTCGGCGCCTGCTCGCGAAAGCCCGCTGGCCCGCCGAACGTGCTCCTGATCTCGATCGACACCCTGCGGCCGGATCGGCTGGGCTGCTACGGGCACGATCGGCCGACCTCGCCCACGCTGGACGAGCTCGCGCGGACCGGGGTGCTGTACGAGGACGTGACCGCGGCTTCGCCCTGGACGCTGCCTTCGCACGCCTCGATCCTGACCGGGCGCTATCCCAGCCGGCACGGCGTCAAGGACCACGTCAACCGCCTGCGGCGTGGGGTGCCGACGATCGCGAGCGTGCTGCGCGGCAAGGGGTACTCGACCAAGGCCGTGGTGAACTCGCACAACCTGTCGGAGCGCTACGGCCTGGACCGCGGGTTCCTGGACTTCGAGTACGTGCACGAGCAGCTCGATGACGGCTCGATCCCGAACCGCGGGCCGGAGATCCTGGCCAAGGCGCGCGACTGGCTCGAGCAGGACAAGCGCCCGTTCTTCCTGTTCCTGCACTTCTACGACGTGCACACGGACTTCACGCCGGGTGAGCGCTACCGCGAGATGTTCGTGCGTCCCTACTCGGGCGAGATCGACGGCTCGACCGGGCAGCTCGGCCTGATCCGCGCCGCGGGCACGCCCATCGACGCCGACGGGGTGCGCTTCCTGTTCGACCTGTACGACGCCGAGATCCGCGAGCTCGACGACCTCCTGGGCGAGTTCCTGGTCTGGCTGGACGAGCGCGGACTGGCCGAGAACACGATCGTGGCGATCACCTCCGACCACGGCGAGGAGTTCATGGAGCACGGCTCGCTGCTGCACGGACGCACGTACTACCAGGAGGTGATCCGCGTGCCGTGGATCCTGCACGGTCCGGGCGTGCCCGCGGGCGTGCGTGTGGCGACGCCCGTGCACCACGTGGACGTGGCCCCGACCCTGCTGGCGCTGGCCGGGGTCGAGATCCCCAAGGGGCTCGACGGACTCGACCTCTCCGCCAGCTGGCGCAGCGGCGGCGTCATACCCGAACGCACGCTCTTCTCCGAGGCCGACCACAACAACTCCGAGGCCGACGTCGGTCGCCTGGTGCGCACGCCGCACATGACGCTGCACTACGATCGCCTCACCAAGGCCGTGCAGCTCTACGACCTGGAGCAGGACCCGCACGAGCTCGAGAATCTGTCGGAGGGCGACGCCCAGACCCGCAACCGGATGCTGGGCAGCCTGCGCGCGTTCTTCCTGGGCGAGGAGGAGCGCGAGATGATCGAGCCGCCGAGCGCCGAGGTCCAGGAGAGCCTGAAGCAGCTCGGGTACTGAACCCTAGGGAGGCGTGGCTCGGTCGCGCCTGGACCGGCTCACTCGCCGTCGGCGGGCTGCTCGCCTTCCTTCTCGTCGGCCGGCGGCTGTTCCTCGTCGCCCTTCTCGTCGTCCTTCTCGTCGCCCTCGGCCTTCTCGTCCTGGTCCTTCGCGGGCGCAGGTTCGGCCGCCTTCTCGTCCGCTTCGGCGGCGGGCACGACGGGCTCGGCCGCGACCTTCTTCGGGCGCGGGCGGATGTGCGCGAAGTAGATCTCCTGCTCCTTGTCGTAGACCAGCTTGCCGTCCACGACCGTGTACTGGACGAAGGTCTGGTAGTGGAGGATGTCGCCGTCGGTGACGATGGCGTCACAATCCTTGCCGGGCTCGAGGCTGCCCACGCGGTGCTCGATGCCGAGGGCGCGCGCCGGAACGATGGTCATGGCCGCGAGCGCGGCCTGCTCGGAGAGCCCGCCGCGCACCGCGAACCCGGCCTCGACCGGCAGAGCCAGCAGGTCGCGCCCGGCGGTGCCGACGAAGTCGATCGTCGTGCTGTCCGGGCGCACGGCCACCTGCACGCCGCTCTTGTGGAGCAGGGCGGCGTTCGCGATCGAGGCGCCGCCCGCGCGCACGAATTGCTCTTCCTTGGGCAGGCGCTTGCGCGGCGTCAGGATGGCGTAGGCACCGGCGCGACCGAGCTCGTCGGCCACGGTCCAGCCCTCCTCGCAGCCCTCGATCACGGGCCGGAAGCCGAACTCCTGGGCGAAGCGCGCGATGCCGAGCAGCTCCTCGCGCCGGCTGGCGCGGAACAGCGCCAGGGCTTCGCCGGAGAGCACGCGGTGCGCGGTGGTGTCGATGCCCTTGCGCGAGGGCTCCTTCTCGGCCTTGTCGTTGCGCTGGCGCCAGGCCGCCATCTCGCGCAGGTACTGGGCCGCCTTGGCGAACTTCTGGCGCGTGCCCTGGATCCCGGTCGGATTGGCGAGCGACCAGGGGATGTTGGCGAGGTGACGATCGGCGAGCAGCACGCCGTCGATCTCGTAGCGCTTGAGCTTGACGGCCGCGCTCGACTGCTGGACGGTCGTGATGCCCGTGGCCAGCGCCAGCACCAGGAAGGAGTTGAACGGGTCGAAGGTGTCCTCGATCTCGCTCTTGGCCTCGTCGCCGCCGCCCTCGTCCTCGGCCTGGAGCTCGACGCCGTCCTCGGGGTGTGCGTCGGGGTGCTCGTCGGGAGCGCCCACGTGCAGGCTGCGCTCGAGCACCGCGCGCGTGACCGGCAAGAGCCCGTCCCACAGGATCTCTTCGGGCTCGAGCGGTGCTCGGTCGGGTTCGCGCGCGCCACTCGGGTCTTCGGCCAACGTCGAGCCGGCGGTGACGCGGCCCGTGGCGCCGAGCGCGATCAGGCCGGGATAGACGCGCAGGCCCCGCGCGTCGAGCGTCTCGGCCCCCTCCGGTACGAAGAGGTCGTAGCCGATCGACTGGATCTTGCCGTTGCGCGCGAGCACCGTCGCGCCGCGCAGCACGGCGCCGGTACCCGTGTACACGTCGCCGCCGACGATGGCGAAGTACTTGGCGTCCTTCTCGGCGTCCTTGCCCTTCGCTTCGGCGCCTTCTTCGGCCGGCGGTTCGCCGCCACCCTCGTCCCCTCCCTGGGCGCAGAACGGGCGTGAGAGACCGAACAAGGCGCCGAGCGCGAGCATGGCGGAGAGCAGCGCGGAGGCCCGAGAGGAATGCTTCATCACTTCACGTCTCCCACCACGAAGCGACCGTCGAGCATGACCGCCTGCACGCGCGAGGAGGGCTCGAAGGGATCGCCGTTCCAGAACACGAT
The DNA here is from genome assembly GCA_964631945.1 of uncultured Planctomycetaceae bacterium. Classification (GTDB taxonomy): domain Bacteria; phylum Planctomycetota; class UBA1135; order UBA1135; genus JABFRZ01. The sequence continues at coordinate 32,328 of CAZWAY010000034.1, read as the reverse complement.
GTTGGCGGTCTTGTTCTTCTCGAGGCTGCCGAGCTGTTCCTCCAGCCCGAGCGCGCGCGCCGGCTCCAGCGTGACTCCCGCCAGCGCGGCCTCGCGCGCCAGGCCCTGCCCGATCAGGCGCCCGACGTCGGGCAGCCACTCCACGAGTCCCGGGGTGCCCTCGAAGCGCGGGGTGAAGGCCACCTTGGCGCCGGCGCGCGTGAGCTCGGCCGGGATGTTGCGCTCACGCAGGCTGTTCGTCTGCAGCGTGATCTCGGGCTCGGTCACGACCAGCAGCTTCTTCTCGCCGATCTTCTGGGCGACCTCGTACAGGTCACCGTCGTCGCCCAGCGGGAACTGCAGGAACCACTGCACGTCCTTCTCCTTCGCGATCACGTCGAGCAGGTGCAAGTAGTCGGCCGCCTTGCGGATCGACATCATCGCCGTCAGCGTCTTCTCGCGCAGGTCGAGGAACGGCTTGACCTTCTCGTCCGGCGCGGGTGGCACGAAGGCCGAGCCCTCGTCCTTCTTCTCTTCCTTCTTGCTCTCGTCCTGGGCGACCACGGACGAGCCGTCTTTCTTCTCGTCCGGCTTGGGCTCGTCCTTCTTCTCTTCTTCCTTCTTGGCGGTCGTCTTGGTGGAGGTCGGCTTCTTCTTCTTCTCCTGTTCCTTGTCCCACTTCTCGCGCTCCTTGGCGACCTTCTCCTGGTACTCGTCGACCTTCTTGAAGGCCTCGCGCAGGGCCTTCTTCGAGGCCGGAGTGGCCTGCAACGTGACCTTCAGGTAGGCCGGCTCGGCCACCAGCATCTCCTCCACGCTCTTGCCGTGCGGACGGAGCGCGATGGCCTGACCCGGGATGCCGTTGCCGTCCGGGTAGAAGCCGACCGTCGTCACGCCGAGCTCGAGCATCTCCGCCCAGACGTCGGCGCGTGGATCGATCTCGATCGTCGGCCGCGCCTGCGGCTCGAAGCCGCGTCCGGAAGAGCGTTCGGCGCCGGCGCGCGTGTGCGCGTTGATCAGACCCGGCGTCGCGATCCAGTCGGGACGATCGAGCACGCGGATGCCACGCTCGACCGGCAGGTCCTCGCCGATCTCGACGATCTTGCCGTCCTCCACCAGGATCAGGGCGTGCTCGAGCGGACCGTTGGCCACGGTCTCGGCGCGCTTGACGCGGATCGCGATCAGGCCGCCCTGGGGCGCGAGCGGTGCGAGGGTGAGCAGCAGTCCGGCAAGCAGTGTCGTCATGGGGTCACCTAGAGAACCGGCCCTTCCGCGGCACGCGAGTACTGGACACGCCCGTCGATCAGCACCCATTCGATGCGCGAGCGCGGGTCGAGCGGATCGCCGCTGGACAGCACCAGATCGGCGTCCTTGCCGGGCTCGAGGCTGCCCACGCGCGTGCCGATCTGGAACGAGAGCGCCGGATTGGCCGTCAGGGCGCGCACCATCTGGTAGGGCTCGGCGCCGAGGCGCGCCGACATCGTGCCCTGCAGGAACAGCTCTTCCTCGGGCACGACCGGCGAGTCGGTGTTGAGCGAGACCAGCGGCGTGCCGGCCGCCAGGTACTCCGCGGCGATGCCGACGAAGCGATCCTCGCGCCGCATCGCCAGCAGGTTCTCGATGCGCGGGCCGACGTTGACCGGCATCCCGCTCGCGGCCGCGAAGGGTGCCGCGCGCCAGCCGTCCCAGCAGCCGTGCGAGACGACCGCGGCCATGCCATAGCGCAACTTCCACATGCGCACGGCGTCTCCCACGCCCTCGGCGCTGGCGCAGTGGATCAGCACCGGCAGCTCGCCACGGTGGGCCTTCATCAGGTTCTCGAGCTCCCAGTCGCCCGGCCGCGCGTCGCGGCGCGCGCGCGCGGCGACGCGGTCGTTCAGGTACTCGAGGTTGAAGGCCAGCCCACACCAGGTGGAACCCACGTCGCCGGCGCCGCGCTGCGGGTTGAAGTTCTGGGCGATCTTCATGCCGCCCGGGTCGCGCAGCACGATGTCCTCGTAGCCGGCGTCGCGCTCGGGCTTGTAGAGCGTGCCGAAGCCGCTGTTGCTCGAACCGCTGCCGGGGATGCCGAAGAGCGTGGTGACTCCCGCCGCGCGCGCCTTTGCCAGCTTCGGCTCGCTGGGATCGATGGCCGGGCGCGCGCGCAGCTCGGGGTTGAGCGGCCGCACCATGTCGTTCAGGTCGTCCCAGCCCGTGCAGTGGATGTGGGTGTGCAGATCGACCAGGCCGGGCCAGGCCCAGAGCGCGGACGCATCGATGCGCTCGTAGCCCGCCGGTACGTCCACGAGCTCGCCGGCGTAGGCGATCTTCGCGCCACGCACGAGCACCAGGCCCGGATCGAACACGCGATCGGCGCCATCCACCGTCAGCAGCTTGCCCACCACCAGGGCCAGCCCCGTCTCGCCGGCCGCCAGCGGCGCCAGCGCGTCGGCCGGAGCGTCGATGCCCGCGCGCGACCCGCCCGCGCGGCAGGCCGCGAGCAACGCGAGCAGCAGGATTGCGGGACGCACGGTGGGCACTCCTACCAGCGGCGCCCGTCGCGCTCGGCGTCGTAGGCCCGGCGTCCGTTCACGTAGACCATGCGCACGCTCGTGCGCGGATCGACCGGATAGCCGTCGCACACCAGGATGTCGGCGTCCTTGCCGGGCTCGAGCGAGCCCACGCGCGCGTCGATCTTGGCCGTGCGCGCCGGGACAATGGTCAGGCCGCGCAAGGCCGCCAGGCCGGAATCGTCCAGACCGTAGCGCACGCCCATGGTGGCCTGCACCAGCAGCTCTTCCTCGGGCACGAAGGGCGAGTCGGTGTTGAAGCCGATGTCCTTCTGCCCACCCGCCTGCCAGCCGGCCGCCAGTCCGCGCACGCCCTCGTGCTTGTTGCGCGCCCAGTTGATGAAGCCGCGGTTGTAGACGTGGTCGACGTTGCGCGGCCCGATGATCGCGGGCACGCCGGCCTTGACCGCCTCGGGCGCCGCCAGCCAGCCGCCGACCTCGGAGTGGTCCGTGAAGACCGGCAGGTGCAGCTCCTCGGCGATCATCGTGATGGTCATCAGCACCACCTGGTAGACCTGGGTGTGCACCGAGATCGCGATCTGGTTGGCGAGCAGGTCGCGGAACACGTCGAACTCGATGTTGCGGCGCGGCGCGGGGCCCTTGCCCTGCTCGTGGGCTTGCCAGCGCTTGGCGTAGGTGATGCCGCGCTTCAGCACGGTGCGCGTGTTCCAGTTCTCGAAGGCCATGCCCACGCCCGGGCCCCAGGACTCCGGGTTGCCCCACTGCGCGAGCTTCATCGAGCCCGGGTCGCGCACCAGGTTGTCCTCGTAGAAGTTGAAGGCCGACTTCACGAGCACGCCCTGGCCGCCGATGTTGGTGGCCGAGCCCGGGATGTAGAGCACGGTCGTGACGCCGCCGGCGATGGCCTGGCGCATCTCCCACACCCACGGCTCGACCGCGGCCGAGGCGCGCAAGCCAGGGTTCGTGAGGTAGACGGCGTCGTTGAGGTCGTTCACGCCGGCGAACAGGTTCGCACCCGCGGCGTGGCAGTGCAGGTCGATGAAGCCCGGCGCGAGCCAGCTGTCGCCGAGGTCGAGCGTCTCGTAGCCGGCCGGCACGGCCAGGCTTCCGCGCTCGCCCAGCGCCTGGATCTTGCCGTCCTTCACCAGCACGACCGCATGGTCGACGACCTGCGGACCCTCGTAGGGGCAGGCCAGCACCTTGGCCGCGAACAGGGCCAGGCCCGGCCCACCCTGGTCGCCGGGATCGGGTGTGCCGCGCTCGGCCAGGGTCAGGACGATCGAGGACAAGAGCATCAGCGTCGCTCCACTTCTTCTCCGTTGACCCAGGTGCGCAGCACGCTCGTGCCGGGATCGAGCGGCGGCCCGTCGAGCAGCAGGACGTCGGCGTCGAGCCCACGTTCGAGTCTCCCGACGCGTCCGTCGATCGCCATCATCCCGGCCGCGTCCGCGGTCAGCGCGCGCAGCGCACCCTCGGGGCTCATGCCGTTGGCGATGGCGAAGGCCGCGCGCAGGGGCAGGTCGATCGCGCCCTCCTCGGCCTCGGACAGGAACGCCACGCGGATGCCGGCGTTCTGCAGCTCGGAATAGGGCGTGCGGTAGTCGGTGCCGCGCTTCGGCTCGGAGGCCACCACGGTCGGCGCGAGCAGCACGCCCGCGACCTGTCCGACGATCTCGTCGAGCACGAGGTGCGCCTCGCCGGCCCCGTACAGGATCGGCTGGATGCCGACCTCGGCGAAGGCCCGCACGCAGGCCACGATGTCGAGCGCGCGCGAGACCTCGACCACGATCGCGGCCTGGCCATCCATCGCGCGCCGCAGCGGCTCGAGCTTGGCGTCACGCTTGGGCTCCTTGGGCTTGCCCTTGGGCTCCTTGGCCGTGACTTCCTTCTCGGGCACGTGAACGGGGCGCTTGGCGACGACGTATTCCTGGCTGGAGCGCTCGAGCGATACCTCCAGGGTCTTGCCGGCGAAGGCGAGCTTGGCGGCCAGCTTGCCCTCCTTCAGCTCACCCGTGAGCTCGATCCAGCCCTGGCTGCCGAGCCCGGAGAGCGTGAGGGTGCGCTTCTCGCGGTCCAGCCAGCCCTCGATCGCGACCAGCGTGCTGGAGAGCGCGTCGCAGCGCAGATTGCCCGCGAGCGCCGAACTCTCGCCCGGCTTCGCCAGCTTGGCGCGCAGCTTCAGCGGCGTCGGCGGGGCCTCGGCCGGGTGCACCACCTCGCCCTGCCACAGCCCGGTGACCGGATCGGGCTCGAGCTCCTCGGGCTCGCCCTTCTTCTTCTTCTTCGACTTCGAGTCCTCCTTCTTGTCGGACTCCTTCTTGTCCGCGTCCTTCTTCTCCGCTTCGTCTTTCTTGTCGGCCGAGGCCTTCTCGTCCTTCTTCTCGCCGTTCTTCGCGGCGGCCTCCTTCTCGCCCTCCTTTTCCTCGCTCTTCTTCTCGGCGGCCGGCTGGGGCACCTCCGCCGGCGGCGTCCAGCGCGCGAGTGCCTCCTCGTACTCGCGCCACTTCGCGTGGTAGTCCCGGGCCTTGGCCAGCAGCGCGCGCACGCTCTCGCCCGAGCGCAGGCGGTTCGGATCCTCCCAGCGCAGCCGCAGGGCCACCGGATCGCCCACGACCTGCAGTTTCGGGGTGCTCGCCGCCGGCTTGTAGGCCATCACGGGGGCGCCGCTCTCGCTCGCCCCGCGCGGCGTCAAGACGACCGTGGTGATGCCTTCGAGGGCCACGCGCCGATCCACCTCGTCGCCGGGCTCGACCAGGCTGGCGAGTTCGAAGTCGGTGTTCGGCACCTTGCGCGATCCCTCCAGGCCGAGGTGGCCGAAGGCGTCGATCATTCCGGGCATGCAGCTGTGCCCGCGCACGACCGTGGCGCCACGCGGATGGGATACGCGTGCGCCCACCTCGCGAATCCGGCCCTGTTGCATCAGCAGCTGGCCGGGACGCAGCACGACTCCGTCGCCGACGTGCAGCTCGTCGACCTCGATCACGGTGGCGCGCGAGAGCGCCGGATCCTCGCCGTCGTGGCGCTTGCCCGCGTGGGCCTGCCACACGAGCGCACCCTCGACCCAGGTGGCGAGCACGCTGGTCCCGGCGTCGAGCGGCGCGCCGTTGAGCACGCACAGGTCGGCGTCCTTGCCCTCGCGCAGGCTGCCCACGCGCGCGGCCACTCCCAGGATCTCGGCCGGGGTGAGCGTGATCGCGCGCAGGGCCGCGGCGCGCTCGAGGCCGCCGCGCGAGGCGAGTTGCGCGGTGAACAGGAGATCACGCGGCGAGGAGCCGGTGATGGCCACGCGCGCGCCGGCCTTCACGAGCTTGGCCGGCACATCGAATGCGAGCCAGCGGTCGTCCTCGTCCTTGCCTCGATCCCAGGACTGCGTGTTGGGCCAGTAGGGCAAGCGGTAGATCACGGGCACGCCAGCAGCGGCGATCTCGGCGGCCAGCTCGCCGGCGGCCGAGGCGCGATCGAGGATCAGCGGCACGTGGCGCTCGGCCACGAAGGCGAGCAGCGCCCGGATCTCGGGGGCTTCCTCGGCGCCGATGCGCAGCGGGACCTTGGCGGCCAGCGCGCGCGCGAGGTCCACGGGCGTGCGTCGTCCGTATTCGAGCACCAGCGCTGGATCGGTCGGACGCGCGGCGGCGTCCAGCAGCTCGCCCAAGGCCACGATCGCGCCCATGGTCGTACGCGGCAGCTGCGGGCGGGCGTAGCCGAGCTCGACGTCCACCATCACCGGAATGGGCGGCTCCCAGTAGCCGGGCGTCGAGCGCGCATTGACATCGATCGTCCCGTGCAGCGCGGCTTCGGCGGCCAGCACGCGCCGGTCCTCGCGCTCGCCCGCCAGCTTCACCATCGCGCCCGTGCCGGCGATCAGGCGGTTGTCGGCCGGGGTGATGTAGGCGCTCGTGACTCCACCAGAGAGCGCGTCGGCGAACACGCGGTAGGTGTCGAAGCCGTCCAAAGCCGAGAGCGACGGGTCGGCCGTGCGCTCGCTCGGCGCGCCGATCGCGTACCAGCTCATCGCGGCCACGAGTCCGGGCACGATGACCGCGTCCGGGCCGTAGTCCACGACCTCGGCATCGGCGGGGAGCTGCAGCTCGCTGCCGACGGCCTGGATCTTCCCGGCCTTGATCAGCACCACCGCGTCGCGCAGGACGCGCCCTTCCTCGACCAGGTGCACGGTGCCGGCGCGCACGGCCAGGTAGCCGCGCCCCGCGGGAAGGCTGCGCTCGTCGCGTCCGGAAGCCGCCAGCGGCGTCAGGCACAGCGCGAGGGCGAGCGTGCGTGCGTTCATCGGCCGCCGCCCTCTTTCTCGCTCTTGTCCGCGCCCGAGTCCTTGCCGGAAGGACCCGACTCCTTCTTGGGCTTCGCGCCGTGTTCGTCGGCGTGCTCGGGATCCTCGCCGCCCGCGGCCGTGGCCGGCGTGGTGCCGGCCGGCTGCACGCCCTCGAGCAGGTGCTTGTTGCGCACGTCCTTGGCGCGGTCGTAGACCGGTTTGCCCTCGATCACGACGTGCTCGACCCAGGAGGTGACCGAGAGCGGGTCGCCCGAGAACAGGAGAACGTTGCCGAGCTTGCCCTTCTCGAGCGAGCCGACCTCCGTGCCGAGACCGAGGATCTCGGCCGGGACCCGGGTCACGGCGTCGAGCGCGACGGCGCGTTCGAGCCCGCGTCCGATCGCCAGGGCAGCCTGGAAGGCGGGCGCGCGCGTGTTCGGATCCTCGGAGGAGAGCGCGAAGCGGATGCCCTTCTCGTGCAGCACGCCGGCCGCGAAGGTCTCGCGCTCCTCGCCCGTGATCGGATCGCGCTCCACGTCCACCAGCGGCCCCTCGAGCACCACCGGAACGCCGGCCTCGGCGATCAGGTCGGCGGCCTTCCAGCAGCCGTCCTCGATCACGAGCGTGGTCTTGGCGAGGATCCCGTTCTCGCGCGCGATCTCGAGCGCGTGCGCGACGTCCACCGGCTCGGCGCAGTGGAAGAAGACCGGGTAGCGCCCCTCGAGCAGGCCGAGCAGGGGTTCGTAGCGCTCGTCGAGGGCGCCGCGCGGGATCAACTCGAGACCTTCGACCTTCCAGGCCGTGTTCGTCATGGGCCGGCCCTCGGCCTTCTCGGCCTCGAGCTCACGCCCCTGGAAGAGCGCCTCGCGCTTGGCGTAGCCCTGTTCGTCCTTCTCCTTCGCGACCAAGCCCTCCAGGTAGTAGCGCAGGTCGTCGAAGGCGAAGCGCAGGGCCTGCATCTGCGTCGCGCGCGTCTTGCCGCTCTTCGGACGGGCCGACAGCTTCATGCCGTACAGCGTGCGCACCGCCATTTCCTCGACCGTCATGCCGACCGGGCGCACGATCATGCCGCGCCCACCGACCACGCAGTTGCCGCCCTGCTGCACGTTGATGGTCGTCACGCCGTAGCGCAGGCAGTCCTCGAAGAAGTAGGCCACCGGATCGATCGAGTCGCGGATGTCGAGGAACGGCGCCACGTCGATGTTCTCGTTCTGCCGGTCCATGCCCTGCGAGGTATGGGCCTCGACGAAGCCGGGGAAGGCCACCAGCTTCGGCCCGCCGATCACGGTCGCGTCCCAGGGCTTCTCGACCTCGGCGGCCGTGCCCACGGCCGTGATGCGGCCGCCCTCGATCACGATGCGGCCGTTCTCGATGTCGGGTCCGGCCTGCGTGACGATGCGGCCGGCCTCGATCACGAGCTTGCCGGCCTGGCGCGCCGGTGCGACGGCACCGAACGCGACCAGGGCAACCGAGCAGAGCAGCGGGCGGACGAGCGCGGGCACGGAGGGTGCGTTCATGTTCATCTGGTCGGACTGGACGGTACTTGGCGCTGTTCAGGGAGTGCGTGGATCGAGGACCAGCTCGCCCTCGAGCAGGACGCCGATCACGCGCGAGGTCGGCTCGAAGGGCTTGCCGCTCCACAACACGAGGTCGGCGTCCTTGCCCACCTCGATCGAGCCGACGCGCTTCTCGACGCCCACCAGACGCGCGGGCACCAGCGTCACGGCCGCCAGCGCGGCCTCGAACGGCAGCCCGCCGCGCTGCGCCTGTCCGGCCTGATCCGCGAGGCGCGCCCCGACGGCGCGCGCGGAATGACCCGAGAGCGCGAAGGGCACGCCCAGCTCGTGGAGCCGGGCGGCCGCGTCGAGCGGGATGAAGTAGGTGTCGTTCACGAAGCCGTCCTCGTGCCGCCCCTCGGACGGGAAGGGCGGCAGCACGACCGCCACGCCGGAGCGCTTCAAGAGTTCCGGCTCACGCCAGGCCTCGATCGCGTAGTCGAGGATCACGCGCGGGATATGGAACTCTTCCTTGAGGTAGATGGCCGTGCGCACGTCCTGGGTGGCCTTGGCCTGGATGGAGAGCACGAGCTCGCCCGCGAGCACACGCCGCAGGACCGCGTGATCGGCGGCGCGCTCCGGATCCTCACCGTCCTGGCCCTGGATCGCGTCGTAGAAGGCCTTGCGGAAGACCCATTCGACCGCCATGCGCGTGGTCGGACGGCGGTAGTAGAAGTTCTGCGGCTCGGTGAAGCGCGGCGCGTTGTTGCCCGAGCTCGGCTGGCTGCCGATCGAGCCGCGCAGGACGGCCGCGGCGCGTACCGTGCGCGCCGCGAGCGTGGGCGCACCGCCGGTCTTCACCACCACTCCGTAGCCGCCGATCACGTCGTAGTCGGCCGGCACGGCCAGGGCCGTGGTCACGCCGCTGCGAAGCTCGCGCGCCCAATCGGGCGCGAAGAAATCCAGGGCTTCGCCGACCGAGTAGCGCACGGCGGTCTCGGTCGACTGCTCGACCGAGAGCTGTCCGGTGTCGATCTGCACCGAGAGATCGATCAGGCCCGGCGTCACGGCCGCGCACTCCAGCACCTCGCCCCCACCTGCGCCCTTGCCCACGGCGGCGATCTTCTTGCCGTCCACGCGCACCGCGCCGTTCTCGATCGGCGCACCCGAAACCGGATACACGACGCCCGCGCGGATGGTCCAGCCGTCGGCGGCGGCAGCGGGAAGGCGCGCGGGCGGCAGCGCGGCCACGAGAGCGAGGAGGATCGACATGGGTGTCAATGGGCCGCGGGCGCGGACCAGGCGAGTTTCCCGTCCACGTAGACGGCCACCACGTGGCTGGAGAGATCGAGCGGATCGCCGCTCCACAGGACGAAGTCGGCGTCGCGGCCCGGCGCCAGGATGCCGACCGAGTCGGCCACGCCCGTGAGCCGTGCGGCGTCGGAGGTGAGCGCCTTCCAGACGGTCTCGCGCGTGGCTCCGCTGCGCAGGGCGCGCGCGGCCGAGAGCCGTAGGTCCGCGGGGGAATGGGCGGGCGCGTCGAGGGCGAAGGCCACGCGCACGCCCGCCTCCGCCAGGCGCTTCACGCTCTCCAGCGAGGGTCGCGTCTGCGCGGCCGAGTAGGGTCCGACGATCACGCCGAGACCGCTGGCCTTCAGCGCCGCGACCACGGCCGGATCGCCGGCCAGGGGTGCGCCGCGGATCGAGCCGATGAGTTCGTGCTCCTCGGCGAACTGGGCGGCGCGCAGGACCTCGTGCCGATCCCAGGCCTCGATCGCCACCGGCAGGGCGCCGCGCTTGGCGCGCCCGAAGGCGCCTTCGCCGCGCGCCAGGAGCTGCGTCAGCATGGTGAGCGCGCCGGCGTAGCTCGTGGGGGCCCGCGTGCCGCGCGTCCCGAACGAGGTCGCCTCGGGGCCACCGTCCGGCCGGATGAACCCTTCGTTCCCGCGCGCGTCTCCGGCCGCGCCGAAGAAGAATCCGCCCTGCGTGGTCGAACGCCCGAGGGTCGCGCTCGTGAGCGAGATCGCCAGGGCGGCTTCCGGCGCCAGCACGCGTCCGCCGGCGGTCTTGAGCACGCACGCGAATCCGCCCACCAGGTTGTCGGGCCCCGGGACGATCTCCAGCGCGGTGATGCCGGCCGCGAGCGCGCGCTCGAAGTCGCGACTGGCGGGATCGATGGCATACGACGCGTGCGCCGTGGCCATCACGGTACGCGTGTCGTCCTGCAGCTCTCCGACGGCTCCGCTCTGCGTCCGGCACGCGATCAAGCCGGCGGTGACGACCCCGTCGTGGTAGACGAGGGGCTGGGCCGTGTCCGCCTCGCTCGCGCGTCCCAGCGTGCGGATGCGGCCGTCGGCGACGACCAGCAGTGCGTCCGTCAGACGCTCGCCGGCGCTCGTCCACAGCTCGCGGGCGTGGATCTGCAGCACCTTGCCCGGCGCCGCGAGCACCGACTCGGACTCGTTCTCGGCGTGGTTCGCGGGCGCGGCGAGATGCGGCTTGAGCGGGAGAAGCGCCAGGAATCCGGCGATCAGGCGCGCAGGGACGAGGCTCATTGCACCACCACTTGACCGCGTGAGACCACGAAGCGCAGGGCGGCGCTGGTGTCGAGGGGATCACCATCGAAGACCAGGACGTCGCCGGAGCGCCCGAGCGCCAGCGCGCCCAGCCGGTCGGCCGCGTCGAAGACCTGGGCCGGGACCGTGGTGATGGCCGCCAGCGCGGCCGCGCGCTCCATGCCGTGCCCGACGGCCAGCGCCGCCAGGAAGCGCAGTTCGCGCGCCTCGCCGGTGCCGCCGCTGCCGATCAGCACGCGCACTCCGGCGCGCGCCAGTTCGCCGGCCAGCGCCGGGTCGTGGGCCTGGTACTCGTCCGGGCGATTCGAACCCATCGGTGTCGGCCACAGGATGACCGGGATCGAGCGCTCGACGAGCTCCTCGGCGAAAGGCAGGGCCTCGGTCGCCCCGGCGATCACCAGCCGCAGGCGCGGGAAGGACTCGGTCTTGTCGAGCAGGCGCCGGATCTCGCTCCCACGGTGGACCTCGATCACCAGCGGCACCTCGCCGTCGACCGCACGCGCGCTGGCCTCGTCGTCCGGATCGAAGCGGCCCTTGCGCGGCTTCTTGTCCTCCTTGTACTTCTCCTCCTTGAACTCCTTGCCCTTCTCCTTGGCGTCGCTCTGGGCCTTCTCGCGGTCCTTCTTGGCCTTCTTGAAGTCCTTCTCGAGCTCGACGAGCTTCTCGGCGATGGTCTTGGACCAGGCTTCGAGGTCCTTCTCGTAGCTGTGTTGTGAGTCGCGATAGCGACGGCCCTTGTCGAGCAGGCCCACCAGGCGATCGACCTCGGTCACACGATCGAAGACGTCCGGCGCACGGCCTCCGCGCGCGAGCCCGATGCTGCCGGCCAAGCACGCATCCGCCAGCACCACGGCGGCGCGCGTACCCTCGTCGACGTGCACCAGCGCGCCGATCCCGGCCAGGGGCGCGCTGCGCCCGATCTGCAACCGCGCCGCGGTCACCCCCCCGCGAAGGGCCTCCTGGCGCTCCTCGGGCAGGTTCCACGGATCGAGGGCGTCGAGCGTTCGGCTTGCGGCGGTCGAGCTCATCTCGGCCACGCTGTCCCGATCGAGGCCCAGGCTGGACCACGGATCGACGAACCCGGCGCACGCCACCGCGCCTTCGATCACGCGCGCGCCCTCGGGCAGCTGGAGGTCGGGTCCGATGGCCACGATCACCCCGCGCTCGATCAGGATCGAGACACCGGACAGTTCCTCGCCCGGGCGGACGATGACGCGCTGCGCGCGCACGACGACCACGGAATCGTCCGGGAAGGAATGGGCGGACGGGGCGCGCGGTTCGCTCGCCGCGGGGAGAGACAGGAATAGGCCTGCCAGCATCGCTCTCCGGAGTCGCAAGGGGGTTACCGCGCCCCCCGAGGAGGCGGGAAGGCAGGCGGCGGGGCGCTGGAATGATAGGAAGGGGGTACCGGGCCCGCCAGGGAAGGTGGCGCCGTCGAGGTGGGCGCAGGGCGGCCCACCGCGGGCCTGGCGCAGCCCGCGCTTCCCCGTTCAGGGCCCGAACACGATCTTTTCGGGCAAAGCTCGTTCTCGGAGCCTCGGGCGGCGGCTCGACGCCCGCATGGGTTTGAGCGGAGACGCCTCGCGGCATCTCTTGATGGATCCGGAGTTCTGGCGGCCGAGACTCGAACGGCTCTCGCGCGAAGCGCGTCAGCTCGCGATCTTCCCGCGCCCAGATCTCTCCCGCCCGGGCATCGAGGTGATCGAACTGCGGCTGCGCGCCCACGATGGGACGCGCCTGACGGCGTTGCTCTCGCGCTCGGCCTTCGCGGGCCAGGGCGACGAGGTACACCTGCGCGCGTGCCCCTGCCTGAAGGGGATCGAGCTGGACTTCTCCACGGTCGAGATGGGCGGGACGGACCTCGTCTTCGAGTATCCGCCCGAGCGCCGCCTGGAGGACCGCGTACTGGACGTGTTGCGGGTGCTCGATGCCGTCTGCTCGATCGAGGGCATCGACTGCTCGCGCGTGGCCTTCATCCCCAGTGACTCCTGCGTGCAGGACGAGTTCGCGCTGGTCCAGTTCCTCCGCCAGGAGGGCTGGCTCGGGAACCCGCGCACGAACTGATCTATCCTGCGGCCCATGGGGCCGGATCCGCGGGGCTGGAGCGCGCGCGAGCTCGCGTCGGTGCTCGATCACACGCTCCTGGCTCCCACCGCGACGGTGGCCGAGATCGAGCGTACGTGCGCCGAGGCCGACGAGCACGCCCTCGCCAGCGTGTGCGTGAACGGCGTCCACGTGCGCCGCTGCAGCGAGCGCCTCATGGGTTCCGCCGTACGCGTGTGCAGCGTGCTGGGCTTTCCCCTGGGAGCCAGTCATCCGCTGACCAAGGTGCGCGAGGCCGGGCAGGCCCTGCAGGACGGCGCGCACGAGCTGGACATGGTGCTCCAGCTCGGTGCGCTGCGAGGCGGTGAGCACGCCTTCGTCGAGGAGGACATCGCCGGTGTGGTCGCGGAGGCGCGTCGCGCGCGGGCGCTCGTCAAGGTGATCCTCGAGGTGGGTCTGCTCGCGCCGGACGAGGTCGTCGTGGCCTGCCGCCTGGCCGAGGCAGCCGGGGCCGACTTCGTGAAGACGGGAACGGGCTTCGGGCCGCGCGGTGCCACGTGCGCAGACGTCGAGCTCTTGCGCGCGAGCGTGAGCGCGGGCATGGGCGTGAAGGCCGCCGGCGGGATCCGCACGGCGAAGGCCGCTCGTGAGCTCCTGGCCGCCGGCGCCACGCGTCTCGGCACCTCTGCCTCGCTCGTGATCCTGCGCGAGGCCGCGCAAGGCACCTGAGACGGCCCCTGATCAGGCCGCGAGCAGCGCGGCCCAGGCCGGAGCCACGCGTTCCAGCAGCAGGCCGAGCTTCTCGGCCGAACGGCGCATGACCGCCAGCACGTCCTCGTGCTGCAGTGGCTCCAGACCCAGCCCGGCGGCCGGATTGGCGATGCAGGCGAGCGCCGCCACGCGCATGCCGGCCGCGCGCGCCGCGCAGGCCTCCGCCACCGTGCTCATGCCCACGGCGTGGGCGCCCAGGGCGCGCAGGGCCCGGATCTCCGCCGGGGTCTCGTAGGACGGCCCCAGCAGGCCGGCGTACACGCCGCGCTCGAAGGGCACGTGCAGGGAGTGCGCGACCCGCTCGAGACACGCGCCGAGTTCGGGGTCGTAGGGACTGGTGCGGCCGCCCTCGCCCGTGAGCAGCGCGCTCCTGCCCTGCAGGTTCAGATGGTCCGTGAGACACAAGAGCCTTCCGGGAGCCCACTCCGGCACGAGGCCGCCGGCGGCGTTGGTCAGCGCGATCGCGCGCACGCCCAGGCGCGCGAAGGCGCGCACGGCGCGCGTCACCTCGAACGGACTGCGGCCCTCGTACAGGTGCACGCGACCGCTCTGCACGATCACGGGCACGCGCCCGAGCTCGCCGAGCACGATCTCGCCCGCATGCCCCTTCACGCGCGAACGCGGCAGGTGCTCCAGCTCGATGCCCGGGATCACCGTGCGTGCGGCCAGCCTCTCCACCAGCATTCCCAGGCCCGAGCCGAGCACGATCGCGAGGGGCCGACCGGCCGCGCCGCGGGCGGCGAGTTCCGCGGCGAGTGCCTCGACCTCGGCCTCGGCCTCGGCCTGATCCCGGACCTGCTCCTCGGTCACCGGCGGCATCGCCCCACCATACCGCCACGCCTGCCGGCAAGGGACCCACACGCGTCGTCGCGGGCGAGGATCGACGGTCTGCGCGCGAGATTATGATGGCGCGCGTGCACGAGTTGCTCCTGCCCCAGAGCCTCTCACGCGCGGAAGCCAGCGAGCGCTGCCGGAGCTATCTTGCGACGCGCGGTCGTGGCTTCCGCCTCGCGCAAGCCCTCTTGCCGCGCGAGAACAACGAGGACTGGATCGGGCTGCTCGCCTGGCACCGCCTCGGACGCGAGATCGCCGCGCAGCCGCGCGGGTTCGAACGCCGGCGCGCTCTGGACGAGCTGGAGAGCGAACTGGAGGCGAGTCTGGCGGAACGCGCGCGGACCCCGGCCGGGCTGGCGCTGTCGTTCGTGGTGCGCCGCCACGCTCTGCCCGAGGAACTCCTGCGCCGGCCGCTGCTCGAGTGGAAGCGTGACGAGAGCCTGGCCACCTTCGAGACCCGCGAGGCCCTGCTGGCCCACGCGCGCGCGCTGGCGGCACCCGAGGGGCGCTTGCTCCTGCGCCTCTCGGCCGCGGCGAGTCCGCGCAACGAGGCCCTGGTCGATGCGCTGGCGATCGCGCTCCAGCTCACGGCCTGGCTGGCGGACCTGGCGGGCGAGCTCGAGCGCGGTCGACTGCGCATCCCGATCGACGAGCTGGCGCGCGGGGGGGTGACCCTGGATGCCCTGCGCGACGGTGGCGAGCGCGCCGGACTCGCGCGCGTGGTGGCGGGCCAGGTGGCCTGGACTCGCGGCTTCTTCGCGCGGGGCTGGGAGTTCACGCGTGTGCTCGGGCCGTGGCGCGGACGCGAGCTGGCCTTCTTCCTGCGCTGGCACGCGGCCAGCCTGGCGGCGCTCGAACACCGACGCTTCGACGCGCTACGCGGCCCACTCCCCTCGGGCTGGCTGCGCCTGATCGCCTGCGGCGCCGCGAGCCTGGCGAGCGCGGAGGCACCGCTCCTCGCCTGATCGAACCCGCGCACTCGGTTCGTGCGCTAGGGTATGCCGACTCTCGCCTACCCCACAGGACCATGCAGACCGCCACGAAGCCGCGCCTCGACTCGCTCTCGACTCGCTTTCCACACTGGCAGAAGACCGGCGACCTGGTCGATCAGTGCATCGACCTGATGCTCAACCTGCGTCAGAGCGGCCACCCGGGCGGCTCGCGCTCGAAGGTGCCGATGCTGGTCGCGAGCACGCTCGGAGCGGGCATGCGCTGGGACATCCGCCACCCGGAGAAGGCCTTCGGCGACCGCTTCATCCTGGTGGCGGGGCACTGCTGCCCGGCCGTGTACGCGCTGCTGGCGGTCTACAACGAGGCCCTGCGCATCCGCCACGAGCGCACGCGCGACGCACGCTTCCTCGTGCCCAACGCGGCCGAGCGCGCGCTGTGCTGGGAGGAGCTGTTGCACCTGCGGCACAACGGCCACCTGCCGGGGCATGCCGAGATGGAGGGCAACACGCTGTTCTTCAAGTTCAACACCGGGCCCTCGGGCCACGGCATGCCCGCGGCCGTGGGCGAGGCGATGGCGCTGAAGCACGCCGGCGCCGGCGAGGTGCGCGTCTTCGCGGTCGAGGGCGAGGGCGGCCACACCGCCGGGGCCCACCACGAGTCCAAGAACAGCGCCTGGGGCCTGGGGCTCGACAACCTGATCGTGCTGTTCGACTGGAACGACCACGGCATCGACCCGAACGCGAACTCGAGCGTCGTGCACGGCGAGCCGCGCACCTGGTACGAGCCCTACGGCTGGCGCGTGTCGGGCACCAAGAAGGGTGAGGATTACGACGAGATCTCGCGCGCACTCCTGGCCGTGGTCCACGACGAGCAGCCCGCCGGTCGCCCCGGGATGGTGTGGTTCCAGACGCGCAAGGGCCGCGGCTACCACAAGTTCGACTACCACTCGCACGGCACGCCCCACAAGCGCAACTCGGAGCTCTTCTGGCGTTGCCGCGCGGACTTCCAGGCGAAGTACGGGGTCGAGTTCGCGGGCTTCGGCGACGTCACCGATCCGGGCGAGGAGAAGGGCCGCCTGCAGACGCGCGCCTGGTTCGAGACGGTCTTCTCGGTCCTGCGCGAGGACCGCGAGCTGGTGGATCAGCTCTCGGATACGCTGGTCGAGCTCGGCGAATCGGTGCCGACGAAGCCGAAGGGCTTCCGCCTGACCTCGCGGGTGAACCTCGCCCAGGATCGCAGCTGGCTCGCGCCCGACAAGCTGCCGGCCGCGTTGTTCGTCGCGCCCGGCACGAAGGCCCCCAACCGCCAGGGCTTCGCGACCTTCGGCGCGTGGCTGAACGCCGAGGCGGCCAAGCACATGGGGCGTCCGCTGGTGCTGGCGTGCTCGGCCGACCTCGCCGATTCGACCAACATCTCGGGCTTCGCCAAGGCCTTCGGCGACTTCGAGGGCTTCGACTGGTACGAGCGCAAGCGACGGCCCGAGGGCGCGCTGTTGCCGCAACAGATCACCGAGTTCACCAACTCGGGCCTGGTGGTGGGTCTGGCCGTCACGAACATGGCGCCCGAGCCCGAACGGGAGTTCCTCGGGTACTGGGGCGCGTGCTCGACCTATGGCTCGTTCTCGTACCTGAAGTACGGTCTGATGCGGCTCTTCAGCCAGCTCGCCCAGGACTGCCCGCTCGCGGTCGGCAAGGTGATCTGGGTGGTCGGTCACTCGGGTCCCGAGACGGCCGAGGACAGCCGCACGCACTTCGGCATCTTCGCGCCAGGCGTGACGCAGCTCTTCCCGGCCGGGCACGTGATCAACCTGCACCCCTGGGAGCACAACGAGGTCGCGCCCGCACTGGCGGCCGCGCTCGCGAGCGACGTGCCGATCGTGGCGCTGCACCTGACGCGCCCGGCGGTCAGCGTGCCAGACCGCGCCAAGCTGGGCGTCGCGCCATACATGGACGCCGCACGCGGGGCGTACGTGATCAAGCCGCACGATCCGAAGCGCCCGAAGCAGGGCACGCTCGTCGTGCAGGGCACGAGCACGACCGAGTCGGTCTACGCCCTCCTGCCGCGCCTGCTCGCGGGCGAGGGTCCGAACGTGAAGCTCGTCCAGGCGGTCTCGTGGGAGCTCTTCCAGCTCCAGCCCCAGGCCTACCGGGACGCCGTGCTGCCGCGCGCCGACTGGCTCGACTCGACCGTCATCACCAACGGGGCGCGCCGCCTGATGCACGACTGGCTGCCCCACAAGGTGGCCGAGCGCTACGCCATGAGCTCCGACTGGGACGACCGCTGGCGCACCGGCGGCAGTGTCGAGGAGCTCAAGAAGGAGGCCCACATCGATCCCGAAGCGCTGTGGCAGGGCATCGACCGCTTCGCCCGCGAGCGTGAGCAGCGTCTGGCCGAGCTGGCACCCTGATCGGCCGGAAACGCCGCGGCGGGATGCGGCGTAGCCGTCCGCGCTTGCCCCGGCCGCACCCGCGCGCGGCGGATGCGGCCACGACCCACGTCGCAACCCAGATCACGATGAAGACCCCGGCTTCCTGGCTCCTGGCTGGACTGTTGCTCCTCGGTACCCCCGGCTGCATCTACGTCCGCGTCAGCGGCGACCTCGACGAGGACTTCTGGGGGGACGACGGCGACGAGAGCGGCTTCCAGGAGCTCAGCCAGGCGGTGGAGGGGTGTCTCGCCGACCCGGAGTACGACCTCGACCTCGAGGCCAGCCCGTGGCACACCGAAGCCGAGTGGACCGTGCGCTACGCCAGCGCGGGCTCCGACGGGCACGCGGCCTTCCGCAAGGCCAGGGAAGCGGTCCTGGCGCGCATCCAGCGCAAGGGCGGAACCGTGACCGCGCAGCGCGACGAGGGTCCCCACGCCTGGAGCTGCTCGTTCCGGGTCGACGGCGAGGCGGGCGAGGCCTCGGTGCGGCTGGTCGAGAACGCCCACGAGGGCGAGCCGCGCCCGCACCAGCTCGAGGTCCTCTGGGAAGAGGACGACTAGGCCCGAGGCGAGTCGCGGAGGCGGGTCTGGAGCCGGACTGCGGCGCCAGTATGCTCGCGCCGATGAAGCCCGCGCTCCTCCTCACCCTGCTCCTCAGCCTCGTCGGGACCGCCTGCAAGACCACGCCGGACTACGGGACGCCCCTGGCCGATGGCGCCTCGGCGCTCCTGCCGCTCGGCCCGAACGAGAAGATCCCCGACTTCTCGCGCGAATGGGCGGCGCGCAAGGAGCTGCTGCCCGCGCTCGAGAACTCGCTGGCCTGGACGCGCCGTGAACACGCCAGGCAGTTCTTCCCGATGGCCGGCATCGAGCACGAGCGGGCGCTGGCCTCCCTCGAGCGCTTCCACGAGCTCCTGACCACGAGCTACGGCCCCGAGGACTTCCAGAAGTCGATCGAGAGGGAGTTCCAGGTCTACAAGTCGGCCGGGTGGAACGGGAAGGGCGGCGGCGTGCTGTTCACGGCCTACTGCACGCCGATCCTGCGCGGGAGCCTGCGGCCCGAAGGCGAGTTCAGCCATCCGCTCTACGCCCTGCCGAAGGATCTGGTGAAGGGCCGCGACGGCGGCGTGCTCGGCTGGGAGACGCCGCGCGGCCGCCTGCCGCAGTACCCCTCGCGCGCCGCGATCGAGGCCAGCGGCATGCTCGCGGGACAGGAGCTCGTGTGGCTGGCCGATCCGGTGGACGCCTTCATCGCGCACGTCAACGGCTCGGCGTTCGTCGAGCTGCCGGACGGTTCGATGTTCCGCGTCGGCTACGCGGGCAAGAACGGGCGCCCGTACACCTCGCTCGGCAAGGAGCTCGAGGCGGACGGAGTGATCCCGCGCGGCGAAGCCAGCTTGCGCACGATCCGCGCCTGGGCGGCTTCGGCCTCGCCCGAGGAAGTGCGCGACTACCTGGGCCGCAACCAATCCTTCGTGTTCTTCACGCCCATCGACGGCAATCCCCACGGCAGCCTCGACGTGGAGGTCACGGCTGGGCGCTCGCTCGCCACGGACAAGGCGCTCTTCCCGCGCGGCGCGCTGGTGTTCGCCGCGGGGCCGCCGGGAGAGTCGAGCGTGAACCGCTTCCTGTTCGACCAGGACACGGGCGGCGCGATCCGCACCGCCGGGCGCGCCGACGTCTACCTGGGCATCGGCCCGGAGGCCGAGGAAGCGGCCGGGAGCACCAAGATCGAAGGCCAGCTCTACTACTTGTTCTTGAAGGATCGGCCGCCCGGACTGGAGTAGTCGTGGCCGATCCGGGGTGGTGGTCGAGCTTCTTCGAAGGCCAGGCGCTGGAGCTCTGGCGCCGCGCCTACACGCGCGACGAAAGTCGCGGCCAGGCGGCCGACATCGCCAGAGCGCTGCAGCTCGCGCCCGGTGAACGCGTGCTCGACGTTCCCTGCGGGAACGGACGCCTGGCCCTCGAGCTGGCGGCGGGCGGCGCGCGCGTCAGCGGCCTGGATGCGTCCGAGGATCTCGTGCGGGAGGGTCGCCGGACGGCGGCCGAGCGCGGGCTGGAGCTCGAGCTCCGGACGGGCGACATGCGCGCGCTGCCCTGGAGCGCGGAGTTCGACGCGGCCCTGTGCGCCGGGAACAGCTTCGGCTACTTCGACGAGCAGGGAAACCAGGCCTTCCTCGCGGCCGTCGCGCGCGCGCTGCGTCCCGGTGGACGCTTCCTGCTGGAGTATCCGCTGGTGGCCGAGCTCGTGCTGGCGCGACGTGCCTTGCGCGACTGGCAACGGTTCGGCGAACGGCTGATGCTGTCCGCTGCGCACTACGACGCCGACAGCGGGCGCCTGGAGACGGACTACACCTTCGCCGATCTGGCGCGCACGAACGGCGCGTTCGAGCAGCGCTCGGCCTCCTATCGGGTCTACAGTGCGCTCGAGGTCGAGGCGCACCTGCGGAGCGCCGGCTTCACTTCGATCGAGCTGCTCGGAGAGCTCGAAGGGACCCGCTTCGAGGGTTCGGCCGCCGAGTTCCATGCCCGCGCCGTGCGGGCCTGATCATTCGCTCGCGAGGCAACGCTCGAGGGTCGCGCGCCGGGCCGGATCGGGCTCAACCGCGAGCCACGCCACGCGCGCCGCGGCGTTCGTCTCGGGATCCAGCAGCTGAACCGCGGTCAGGAGCGTGCCTGTGAGCGCCTCCAGCTCGAGCGGTGCGATCTCCAGCGCCTGCAGGGCCGCGGCGATCTCCTGCGTGGGCTCTCCCGGCAGCTCGCGCAACAGCGCGCGCAGGAACCACGCGTCGTTCGAGAGTGGCGTACCGCGGCACGTTTCCAGGCGATCTCGCAGGCCTTCGACCGCCGCGGCCCGAGCCGGGTCCTCGTAGGCGAGCACGGCGGCTTCCACCAAGGCCTCCCTGGGCAGCTCGCTGGACCGTTCCAGCGCGAGCTGGTAGCTGCGCGCGGCCCTGCCGGTCTGGCCGAGCGCATGCTGGACGCGTGCCAGCGAGAGATACAGCCCACTGTCGTCGTATCCCAGGCCGCGGGCGTGCTCGAGGGCTTCGAGCGCCTGGCGGAAGAGCCCCAGGGTCTCGTAGGCGTGTCCGAGGGCGAACCAGCCGCGCGCGCGCTCGGGCGCCAGGGCCACGGCGCGCTGGAAGTCACCCGCTGCGGCGCGCGGGAAGCCGGTGGCGAGATAGAGGGCTCCGCGTGCCTCGAACGCCGAGGCGCACTGCCGCCCGCCGTCGAGTTCGTCCGTCAGGACGCCGATCGCCTCCTCGCACCCACCGGTCTGTTCCAGCAGACCGGCCTGCTCCAGCGTGGAGCGGGCAGCGGGGTCGGGTTCGACCGCGAGCCAGTTGCCGAAGCGATGTTCGACGGCCGGGCTCGATCCGGCGGTCTCTTCGACTCGCAGCAGCGGGCGCAGGTCGTCGGCCTGATCGCTCGTCCGACACCCCGCCGCGAGGCCGACCCACAGAGCGCCGGTCCCGAGCGATAGCCGGAAGCTGGTTCCCCCTATCCCCATGGAGGCTACTCTTCCCGGGCTTGAGGATCGGACCGGCGCTCCCTGGATCTCCAGCCGACCTCCGAGAAACCTGCCCATGCCCTTGGCGGCCGTCTTCCTCGACCTCGGAAACACGCTCCTTTGCGAGCGCACCTCGCGCGCCGAGCTCTACGCCGCCGAGGCGCGTGGGGCGGGGCTGGACGCCGATGCCGAGCAGCTGGCCGCCTGCATGGCCCGCGCCCACGCCGGACTGCCGCGCGAACTCGCCGGCGCCTTCCGCTATTCCGACGCCTGGTTCCGGGCCTTCCAGCGGCGCGTCTTCGTGGAGGAACTCGGACTCGAGCCCGCGCGCTTCGAAGCCTTGTCCGCGCGCCTGTTCGCTCGCTTCGAGGACCCCGGCACCTTCCGCCTCTTCCCGGGCGCGCGCGAGTTGCTGGCGGCCCTGCGCGCGCGCGACCTGCGGATCGGCTTGATCTCGAACTGGAGCGAACGGCTGCCGCGCCTCCTGGACGCGTTCGACCTGACGCAGAGCTTCGACTTCGTGCTGGGGTCGGCGGCGGCACGCATGGAGAAGCCCGAGCGCGCGATCTTCCAGGCTGCCCTGGAGCGCGCGCGCGCCCCGGCCGACCGGTGCCTGCACGCGGGGGACGACGTGGAGCGGGACGCCCGCGGGGCCCTGCGGGCGGGGATCCAGGCCGTGCTGGTCGATCACGGCGCGCGCATCGACGAGGTCGCGGGTGCGCCCTGTCCAGTCGTGACGAGTCTCGCGCAGCTGCAGGAGCGTATCTTGGGCGCCTGCGCATGAGCCCGACCCCCGCCGCCGAGCTCGAAGCCCGTCTGAGCTCCTTCCACGAGCGCGCGCAGCGCCTTCGGGCGGAGCTCGCCCACACCTTCCTCGGCCAGGCCGAGGTGGTCGAGCTGCTGCTCCTGACCCTCTTGGCGGAGGGTCACGCGCTGCTGGAGGGGGCCCCGGGCCTCGGCAAGACCACGCTGGTGAAGGGGCTGGCAGCGGCCCTCGACCTGCGCTTCCAGCGCATCCAGTTCACGCCCGACCTGATGCCGGCGGACATCCTGGGCACGCGCATCCTCGAGGAGACCGCCAGCGGTGGGCACGCCTTCCGCTTCGAACCCGGCCCGATCTTCGCGAACCTGGTGCTGGCGGACGAGATCAACCGCGCGACCCCGCGCACGCAGTCGGCCCTGCTCGAAGCCATGCAGGAGAGCCAGGTGACGGCCTTCGGCGAGACGCGCGCGCTCGAGCCCCCCTTCTGCGTGGTGGCCACGCAGAACCCGATCGAGATGGAGGGCACCTATCCCCTGCCCGAGGCTCAGCTCGATCGCTTCCTGTGCAAGCTCGAGCTCCGTCCGCCAGCCGAACGCGAACTGCTGGCGATCCTCGAGGCCACGACGCGCGTGAAGGCGCCGCCGCGGCACGCGGTGATGGGCGCGCGCGACATCCTGGAGATGCGCGCCCTGGTGCGTGAGGTGCCGATCGCGAGCGAGCTCCTCCTGCGCGTGGTGCACCTGGTCCAGGCGACGGACCCGGGGCACGAGCTCGCCAGCGAGACGCTGCGACCGCTCGTTCGATACGGCTCGAGCCCGCGCGGCGGGCAAGCCCTCGTACTGCTCGCCAAGGCGCGGGCGCTGGTCAACGGTCGGCCATGGGTGAGCGAGGAGGACCTCGAGCTGTTGTGCGCCCCGGCCCTGCGCCACCGCCTGGTGCTCAGCTACGAGGGCGAGGCGAGCGGGGTCCGGGCGGACGCCCTGGTGCTCGAGGCCTGGCGACAGTCGGATTCGTAAGTCGTTGTAATCGCAGCCGTTTAGGATCTTGCTCCGCATTCGGGCGTGAATAGCCGAGGCGCAGCGTCGAAAGCATTATGATATCACTCAGATATCCCATCCCCCCCCGAGGATCCCCTCCATGGAGAAGCTGACTCAGTCCCGCGAGACGCCCGTCCGAGCCCCGAGTGCGTGGCCCTTCCTCATCGGATTGCCGCTGGCCGTGATCGCGGCCTGGACGGTGGCCATCCGCGCCTCGCTCGACGGTCCCGAGCCCTGGCTCCTGGTCCCGACCGCGCTGTTCACGGTGGGCGCCGTGGTGTGCCTGTTCGGGCTCTTCATCGTGACCCCGAATCACTCGCGCGTCCTGGTCCTGTTCGGGCGCTACCGCGGCACGGTGCGCAAGGAGGGCTTCTACTGGACCAACCCGTTCACCTCGAAGCGCTCGATCTCGCTGCGAGCCCACAACATGGCCTCCGAGAAGATCAAGGTGAACGACCTGCTCGGCAACCCGATCGAGATCGGCGCGGTGATCGTGTGGCGTGTGCACGACACGGCCCAGGCGACCTTCGACGTCGAGGACTTCGAGAAGTACGTGGACGTGCAGGTGGAAACCGCCATCCGCGAGATCTCGAAGGCCCACCCCTACGACGACGGCCAGACCGAGGACAATCCGATCTCGCTGCGGGGTGACACCTCGGCCGTGGTGGAGGAGCTGAAGACCGAGCTGCAGGCGCGCCTGAATCGCGCCGGCGTCGAGGTGCTCGAGGCGCGCATCAGCCACCTCGCCTACGCGCCCGAGATCGCCTCGGCCATGCTGCAGCGCCAGCAAGCCACGGCCATCATCGCCGCGCGCCAGAAGATCGTGGAGGGTGCCGTCAGCATCGTCGAGCAGGCCCTGGCCGACCTCGGCCAGAAGCGCGTGATCGTGCTGGACGACGAGCGCAAGGCGACCCTGGTGGGCAACCTGCTGGTGGTCCTGTGCGGACAGTCCGCGGTCCAGCCCATCGTGAACGCGGGCGGCCTGTACAGCTAGCCGGGATCCAAGCATGGTCCGGCAGGGCACGACAGCCGGCGGCCAGGAGCCGGACGAGAGCGGTGAGAGCGCCCGCACGCGCCGGGCGTTCCTGCTGCGCCTCTCGCCCGATCTCCTGGCCGAGCTGCGCGCCTGGGCCAACCAGGACCTGCGCAGCCTCAACGCGCACATCGAGTTCCTGCTGCGCGAGGCCGTCCGGCGCCGGCGGGGTTCCTAGAGCGCCCGGGAAGCCGGTCCGGTCGTCGCGCGCGTACAATCCCGCGGATGGACTGCAGGCTCGTCGTCGCCCAGACCAACCCGACCCTCGGCGATCTCGAGAAGAACCTGGAGGATCACCTCCAGCGGATCGATGCCGCCATCGGCGCGGCCGACCTGATCCTCTTTCCCGAGCTCTCCCTGACGGGGTACTTCCTGCGGGACCAGGTCGAGGAACTCGCGCTGTCCACCGAGGACACGCTGCTGCGCCCCCTGCTCGAGCGCTCCAAGCGCATCTCCATCGCTTTCGGCTTCGTCGAGCGCTCGCGCGAAGGACGACCGTACAACGCGCTCGGGTTCCTGGAGGACGGGCGTTTCCTGGGGGTGCATCGCAAGGTCCACCTGGTCTCGTACGGGCTGTTCGACGAGGGCCGTGACTTCGCCGCGGGCGAGCAGTTCCGCCTGATCGAGAGCCGCCACGGGCGCTTCGGCCCGCTGCTCTGCGAGGACATGTGGCACATGCCCAGCGCCTACTCCTACTTCCTCGACGACGCGGACGCCCTGCTCGTCGCCAGCGCCTCTCCGGCGCGCGGAGTCGAGGCTCCGGGGCCCGGTCTGGCCTCGCAGCGCACCTGGAACATCCTGCTGCAGGCCTCGGCCCTCCTGTACCGCACGTGGGTGGCCTATGCCTCGCGCGTGGGTTGGGAGGATGGCATCGGCTTCGGAGGCGGGAGCCGCGTCCTGGACCCGTACGCCAACGTGCGCGCCGCGCTCGAGGCCCTGGAGCCGGGCGAGCTGGCCGCGACGCTGGATTCGAGCACCCTGCGGCGCGCGCGCAGCGAACTGCCCCTGCGGCGCGACGAGAAGCCCGGGATCCTCGCGGCGGAGCTGGCGCGACACGTCCCGTTGCTGCGGGCTCTGCGCGCCGAGACCGCCCTGCAGCATGAGTGAGCTCGACATCCAGCCGTCGCTGGTCACCGAACTCCTGGTGACCTTCTTGCGCGAGGAGGTCGGCTCGGCAGGCCTGGCCCGCACGGTCGTGGGGCTCTCGGGCGGCGTGGACTCGGCCGTGGTCGTGGCGCTGTGCGCGCGCGCCTTCGGGCCCGAGAGCGTGCTCGCGGTGCTGCTCCCCTATCGCCTGTCGAATCCGAGCAGCGCACGGGATGCCGAACTCGTCGCGCAACGGCTCGGGCTCGTCACGCGCCGCGTGGACATCAGCGCCATGGCCGACGCCTACCTCGGGAACGATGAACTCGTGGATCCGCGCCGCCGCGGCAACGTGCTCGCGCGCTGTCGCATGACCGTGCTCTACGACCTCTCGGTCGAGTGGCGCGGACTCGTGATCGGCACCAGCAACAAGAGCGAGATCTTGCTCGGCTACTCGACGCAGTGGGGCGACGGGGCTCACGCACTGAATCCCCTCGGCGACCTGTACAAGCACCAGGTCTACCAGCTGGCGCACTTCCTCGAGTTGCCCGAGGAAGTGGTCGAGAAGTCTCCCTCGGCCGACCTGTTCGAGGGTCAGACCGACGAAGGCGAGCTCGGTTTCACCTACGCCGAGGCGGATCGCGTGTTCTATCGCCTGATCGATCGACGCTATTCGGAGGAGGAGCTCGTACGCGAGGGCTTCGAGCGCGCCTTCGTGCGTGGACTCGCCGCCCGCATCGTCGCCAACCAGTTCAAGCGCCTTCCGCCCGTGATCGCCAAGGTGTCACGCCGTTCCATCGGCCACGACTTCCGCTACCTGCGCGACTGGAAGCGCTAGGGACTACGTCGGGTCCATCAGCTTCTGGCACAGGAGGTCCAGATCGCAGGCGCGGACCTCGCGCAGGTCGATCGGCCCCAGGCGCTGGAACTTGCGCTGCTCGTCCAGGGAGGCGAGCTCGCCCGGGGCCTCGTTCGAGCGCGCCGCGGGTGCCGGCAGCTGGGCCGGAGCCATGGACGCGGACTCGGGAGGTGCTTCCTCCGGCTTGCCCTGTTCGCAGCGTTCGAGCGCGCCCTTGGCGCGCAGACACACCTGCAGGGTCTCCTTGAGGTTGTTCTGGATGCGGGTCAGACGCTCGATGTCCGGGTCCGGCCCCTCGAGCGAGCGGCGCACCTTGGCGCAAGCGACCTCGAGCACCGCGATCAGGGTGTTGAGCTTCCGCAGCAGCCGCTTGCGGTACTCGGGCGAGTCGAGGTGGGAATCGGAGTAGGGCTGGTCCTCGGGCTTGGCGCTCATGGACGAAACCTACCCGGACCGCGGGCGGAGCGTCCGCAAGCCTGGCCGTCTTCGGCGCGGAGCGCCGTGGCCTCAGACGGAAGGACTTTCCGCGGCCGCGAGGAGCTCCAGCCCGGGCAGCACCAGGATCAGCTCGAAGGGCTCGAAATCGTGCACGCGCGCGCGGGCGCGCGCCACCAGGAGCGGTTGTCCCTCGCCGTAGGCGAGCGCCGGGCGCACCCCGGCACGCACGCCCTGACAGCCGTCCGAGCAGGTCGAGCACTCTGGCGAGACGGCCTGGCGCAACACGGAGTCGCAGGCCCCCGCCAGGAACTTCCCGACCTCGAGCAGCGCTTCCTTGAACGGGCCATCGAGCTCCGTGCGTCCACGCTCGCGGGCCACGGCCTCGTCCGGCAGCATCATCATGTAGGCGGCCAGCGAGACCGCGTCGGGCAGCGGAAAGAGCACGCAGCCCTGCCAGGTCTGGCCCTCGAGATCGAGGCTCAACTTGAAGGAGATGTGCACGCAGCCCTTGCCCTCGGGGCGCTGGCTGCGCCGTTCGACGCGCACGTCGTCGATCTGGAACTCGCGGTCGACGACCATGGACAGGTCGGTCGCGACGCGCCCCAGGATGCCGAGCGCGAGTTCGTGTTCGTCCGGCGGCGTCATGGCATGGAATGCGGTCATCGGCTTCGCTCCTCCCGGGCGCGAGTGTCGTGGCTCTTGTCGGGCCTGGGCCGGCCCGAGCTTTGGGGAGGGCGAGCTTTCACGCAGCGCTTGCGGGAGAAAGGTGTTCCGCCGCTGCGCGCTCCGCGTGGATTTGCCTTCAGCCTCCGGACCCGGCCTTCCGAAGCCGGAGCATGGTTCCCCGCCGCGAGCGGCGACGCCTCACGCGCGTCTCGACCGCCATCGAAGCCGAGTTGACGGCCCAGGAGGGTCTGGCGATCTCGGCGCGGCTCGAGAACCTGAGCCTGGTCGGCCTGCGCGCTTCGGTCTCCGTCCCGATCGCGGTCGGAACGCACTGCCGGGTCGAACTGCGGGCCGATGGGGATTCGGTGGATGCGCGCGGGACCGTCGTGCGCTCGCAGGGTCATGCGCTGGCCCTGAGCTTCGACGAGCTGCCGTTCGAGAGCTATGAGCGCCTGCGGGCCATCCTGCTGCGCCATGCCAGCGATCCCGCCGTGATCGCCGAGGAACTCTCGGATCGGCTCGGATTCCTGGGCGAGAGCGCCTAGGACTCTGGTCTCAGGGTAGGGCCGACTCGATCAGGTCGAGCAGCTCGGCCTCGGAGGCCTTGCCGACCACGATCAGATCGAACCCGTCCAGCTCTCCCTGGATCACGGTCACGACGCCGAGGTGCAGGACGACCACCGCGCTCGACGGGTCCGGAGTCGAGTCGAGACTGCCGGCCTTCATGGTGTGGGCCTTGGGCAGAACGGACGTGGACAGGCCCTGGAGGAAGAACAGGGGCTCGATGCCGTCGCTGTACGTTCGCTTGATCCAGCGCCGGTCCTGGCCGTCGAGCACGGTGCTGACCTCCAGCGCGTCGAAGCCCGGGGGAAGGAGGCGCGGCTCGAGGACCGGGGTGCCCTGGCCCGCTTGCGGCTCGAACGGGAGCTCGTCGTTCGCGGAGGCGTGCCAGGCGATGGCACCGAGGTCCGGAGCGAGCTGGAACGTCTCGTAGACCATCGAGGCGACCTGCCGTCCGTCGGCGTCGAACTCGCGGCTGTCGAGGACCAATCCGGTCTCGGCGTCGGTCGAGAGCTCGTAGGCGACGCGCGGATCGCTCGTGCGCTCCGCCCGGTAGCGCTCGCAGCGCCGCCCGGCAACGGTCGTCTCCCCGAGGGGAGTCAGGCTCCAGTTGCGGCGGAAGAGCTCGGCATCGCGCACGCTGAAGTCTCGATAGCGGAAGAGGAAGCCTTCACGCGCGCGTTGTGTCAGCTCGAAGACGTTCCAGTCCGAGACCGAGCTCCCGGCCGGCCCCAGTGGCTGGATCGAGAAGTGCCCCGCACCGTCCGTGGCCACGGATTCGCGGAAGGAGAGCCGCTCCTCTGGTGCGGGTGTGAACTCGATCCGGCGCGTGCCCGAGTGCGCCACGCTCGAGCGCGGGTCGGACGCGCTGAACACCCGCAGCGCGGGCCGGGAAAGCCGGGAGCTCTGCGGGTCGGCCTGCGGTTGCTGCGCAGGCACCTCGATGCGCTCGCAGCCCGCGGCGAGCACGGCGAGGACGCAGGCGGCGGCGCGCGCGAGTCGCATCATTGCGCCCTTCCGGCCAGGCTCTCGGCGAGCGCGCGGGCAAGGGGTGCCATCTCGTCCAAGGAGGAAGCGTGGATGACCTCGAAGCGTCGGGGGCGAGGCTCCGGGTCGTGTCCGATCGCCAGCCACACGACCAGGCCAGCAGCGGCGAGCGCCACGACGGGACCCAGGACCAGGCGCGTCAGGGTCTGACGACGCACCGACGTCCCGAGCCGGTCGGCGAGCTCTGGCGGGGCTCCCAGGCGGGGTAGGCTGCCCGAGAGCCGCTCGACGCGGTGACGCTGAGGCGCGGCCAGTTCTTCGTCCACCAGCCGTTCGAGCACGTTCGGTGCCGAGTGCAGCTCGAGCGCGCGCACGGCCTGGGCCTTGCGACTCCCACGCTCCTCGTCGCCAGCGCAGTCCCGCTCGAGCCACTCGACCAGGCGCTCGTCCAGCGCCGCCGGTGCACCGCGGCGTGCGAGGCTGCCCAGCACGCGCTCGAGCCGTCGCGTGCGCTCTCCGCCGAGTTCCCGGGCCACGCGCGCTTCGAGCTCGTCCGGGACCGACAGGCGCGTGAGCTCGGAGAGCCCCAGGGACAAGCGTCGTAGCGCTCGCAGCCACTGCGCGCAGGCTGGGCAACCACTCGCATGCGCAGCGTCGGCGTCCGCGGCGCTCGTGCATTCGAGTCGGAAGGCTTTGCAGGCGTCGTCCACGGCTACCCCAGATAGTGCCGGTCGAGCACCGGCGTGAGCTCGCGATCGAGCGCTTGGTGCGCGCGCGCAAGGCGGGACTTGACCGTACCGAGGGAGATGCGCAGCGTCTCGGACACTTCCTCGTAGGAGAGGTTCTCGATGTAGCGCAGGACGACGATCGTGCGCAGTTTCGGAGACAGTCGCGAAATGGCGAGCTGGATCGCTTGTTCGAATTCGCGGCGCGAGGCGGAGACGCTCGGCATCTCGACGCTGTCGTCGCCGATCTCGAAACGCGCTCGCGTCGCCGGCGGACCGTCGCGCATGGCTTCCAGGGAAGTCACCCTGCGACTACGCGTTCGACGGCGCACGTCGATGCTGGCGTTGACCGCGATGCGGTAGACCCAGCTGGAGAAGCGCGACTCGAATCGGAACTCGCGGATACGGCGAAAGACGATTCCGAAAGTCTCCTGGGAGGCGTCGAGCGCATCGGAGGGATTGCCCGCGATGCGGAAGCAGACGTTGTAGACGCGGTCCTTGAAACGGTCGTAGAGCCGTCGATAGTCCCCCTCGAGTGAGCTGGCGCTCTGGCGCTGGCAGACCAGGACGAGCTCGGCATCGGGATCGCTGTTCATTCCAAGTGCCATTCCCGGTCGACATTCGACGCACGGCGGAGCAAGCCGGTTCCGCGACTCGCTTCTTCCCGAACGTACGAAACCAGCATCCTGGAACCTTGCGAAGGGCACGGGGCCGCCTGGGTCGCCCCCCCTCTTCCGCAGGCCCGGCGGCCGCCCAGCCGGCGGGTCGACTGTGGGTCAGCCCCCAATCAGGGCCGCAGGATCAGGCAGCTGGATGCTGCGCCCGACCCCTGCCATGCAATTGGTCGAGCTGCAGTAGGTGTCCATGGCATCGCAGCCGGCGGCCTCGATCTCGAAGACGATGGAAACGCCGCTGGTGCCCACGGCGGCCGTGCGCTGGAAGCACACTTGACCGCCGGTCCACGTGCTGGGGAGTTGATTGCTCGGCGCCAAGGGGCGGTAGACGATCCCCGCCGGACGGCCCGCTCCGTTGAAGCTCAGGGTTGCCGGCGTCTGCTCGACGGCGGCCGTGATCCCGGAGAAATTCACCAGCGGCAGGATGCCGGCGACCGGATCGGCGGGGACCGTGGACGTGTCCCTCAGGAGACCGACCACGTTCACCTGCCCGATGCGACGGACCAGCGCGAGCGGCACCGGGAATTCCACGACCGTCAGCCGGTCCTGCGCATTGCTCGCGCGCACCCGCAGTCCGCGCGGTGAACCGAAGCTGCTCGGCTGGATGGGCAGGATCTGGCCCTGGTAGACGACACCGAACTGGAGACTGAGCGAACCCACCTTGCTCTGCTCGGCGAACACCGTCGCGAGGACCATGACCGTGTTCCCGTCCTGGACGGCACCCATGGTCATGCTGAACTCGGAAGCCTGCGGGAGCGCGTGCGAGTCCAGTGGGTCGCTGCCGCGCGCGTACTCCTCGAGGTCGCTGAAGCCGTCGCCGTCCGAGTCGGAGCGATTCGCCAGCGTGCCTAGGAGCTGCTCTTGCAAGTCACTCAGGCCGTCGCGGTCGAGGTCGCCGCCGTTCACCTGACCTGCGGCGGACAGACCGGGCTGGTCCTTCGTCAGCGCCGCGAGGATCAGGAGGCTCCCGATGAAGCCTGTGGTGGCGACCCACATGGACCGCGAAGGAGCGCACGCGAGGGGGAGCTGCATCATGCCTTGCACCAGTGCGTCGACGGGGCCGATCCCTGTCGTCGCCATGGGGAACCTCTGGCACCATGCTAGGTCGCCTCGCCCGGGAAATGGGCGGCCGAGGAGGAAGAACTTTTTCCGGGGCCGCGGGCGGGCTTGCGGGAGCCGGCCAGGCCCCGCCCCGGCTTGGACAGCTGGTCCCGCAGAACGCAGACTGCTCGGCCCGGACGCGCCCGTAGCTCAGCTGGATAGAGTGTCTGCCTCCGGAGCAGAAGGTCACAGGTTCGAATCCTGTCGGGCGTACCAACCTCCCCCTGGGCAGTGAGCCGGGGGCGGGGAGTGCTTGGGTAGGGGGTCGCCGAGGAGCGTCCAGGTGCCCCACACGGCGCCACAGGGGCGGTTTCTCGCGACGAGGCTGCTCTCGGTTCGAACCCCACCCCTGGCGACCATCCCCGCAGGTCGGTGCGAACCTGCCCGTTCCGGTGCACCGCTCTCTGCTCTCGGGAGAGAACGGAGAAACGCTCCGGTACCCCCCCTTCCGAAGCCCCGGGACACCGGAGCATAGAGCTCGACTGGGTCGAATCTCTCAGGACGAAGGTGGCGTCACCGAGGACGCCGGGGTGGCCGCCGCAACATCCGCCGGCAGCGCGCCCGTCGGCGCCTCCACCTCGCTCGAGCTCCTGATCGATCGCTCGTTTCGGCGCGGCACCTGCCCGCGCGGCCGACTGGGCCTGCTCTCCTTCGTAGAAACGCTCCGGTGTTCGGGTGCTGGGTGTCTGACGAGTCGGAGTCCCGGGAGGGAGCCGCTCCTCATGCGCTGCCGCTCTCGCCTCAAGCATCGTCACCTGCTTGCCGATGTCGAGCTTCCCGGTCCTTCCGAGAAGGTTCGGATGCGCACTGATCGGCCAGCGATGCGCCCTCCCGTTCTCGATGAACACCGCCGTCACATGTAACGCTGAAGACCTGCTCGAGAGGATCCTGAGACGGGCCGGAATACCACGGCCCGACGGGCGGCCTCTCTACGCCTACCGTGCATCCGAAAGCGAGGTACGGGAGCTCGCCCTGAACTTGACGCGCTTCAGGATCTTGTGTGGGTAGTTCGAGCTGCCTGAGGCTTGGTGGATGG
>CAZWAY010000033.1:12857-61832 GCA_964631945.1 uncultured Planctomycetaceae bacterium | reverse complement strand
CGATCGTGCTGCTGCGCGTCACGCCGAAGAGCGCGCCCTGGCTGGCGTCCGCGTTCGCCGAGAAGCGGCTGAAGGGCGTGGAGCTGGTGCCGCTGTCCGCGGTGATCCGCCGGCCCCCCGGCGCGGTGAGCCTGGGGGGGGGAAGCCACCCCATCGACTCCGCCGCCGCGGCGGTGCGCCGCCTGCGCGACCCCGTGGGCGGCCCGCGACTGCTGGTGCGCTCGCAGGACAGCGGCACGCGCTGGGTGTTCCTCGAACGGAGCGCCAGCGAGTAGCCGGCGCGCTCCATCCGGTTCGATTCCTACCCCCGCGGCCGGGGCTCGACGCGAGTCGGGCTCCGGCCGCATCGCTACGGCGGCCCTCTTGTCAGCGCCTGCGCGTGCTGCCGAGCTCGGCGCCCGCCCGCAGTCCCGCGGGCGGAGCACCGCCCGAGGCTGCCCCGAGCAGCGCGCCGAAGGCCGACGGTCCGCGCCGGTCCTCGAGCACGACGGTGAGGCGGTGTGCGCCGGGCGCGAGGGCGAGCAGCAGGCTCACGTCCGAGGAGACCTTGGGCGTCCGGCGGCGCTCGCGCGAGATGCGCTGGCCGTCCAGCCACACGTCCCAGCCCTCGTCGAGCTCGAGCCACAGGCGCGCCTCGCACGGGGCCGCTCCCTCCCCGTCCGGTACGAGCAGCCCGGTCGAGA
Organism: uncultured Planctomycetaceae bacterium; assembly: GCA_964631945.1. Taxonomy (GTDB): domain Bacteria; phylum Planctomycetota; class UBA1135; order UBA1135; genus JABFRZ01. Next base: position 61,149 of record CAZWAY010000033.1, on the reverse strand, counting down.
GCAGCCACAGCTGGCGATTGCCGGGGCGCTCGGTGAGCACCTCGAGGTCGGTCCAGCGCTCGGAGAGGAGCGTGACGCGTTCCCACTCCTTGCGCGCGATCTTGCCGCGCTCGCGCGGTTCGACCTGGCCAGGATCGAAGGGGGGCTCGAGCAGCGACGGACCGCTCTCATCCTTCGGGAACGGCCCCGCCAACCACCAGTCCGTCAGCCGCAGGGCCTCGGCGCCGTAGTTCCACGGGCGCACGGGGCGCCCGGCGCGTACTCGCTCGATCTCGGCGTAGATCTCGGCCAGCTCGTCGCCCGGGGTCACGGTCGCGCGCCGCAGGAAGAGCAGCGCGAAGCACGTGTCGGTGATCTGCAGGGCGTTCCCGAAGGAGCCGTCACGGGCCTGATCCTCGAGCAACCAGCTCGCGCCCTCGCTGTACCAGTCGCGCTCGGCCACGCGCTCGCGCTGCGTCAGCCCGCACCAGCGCTCGAGGGCCCACAGGTAGGCGTAGCGCCAGGCCGGCGTCCAGGCCCCGTCGGTGAAGGTGTTGCGCTGGGGATCGAAGCGCCGCTCGAGCCAGCGCTCGGCGTCCTCGCGCAGCTTGTGCTTGCGCTCGAGCGCGCTGCGCAGGCGCCCGGAGTCCACGGCCACCTCCTGCAACACCGCCAGGCTGGCGAGCGCGGCCGCGGTGATGCCCGCGTTCGGATTGCGGTCGCCGGGCGCGTACGTGAAGCCACCGCTCTCGTCGCGGAAGATCTCGAGCCCCTCGAGGGCCTCGAGCCAGACCGCCTCGGGAACCTCGAGCCCCATGCGTCGCGCCGCGCGCAGCGCCAGCAGCGCGAACTGCGTGTTGCTGTCGCACAGGTGGCCCCACGGGTAGGCCCACACGCCCTGCTGGCGGTTGGCGAGCAGGAAGTCGAGGCTGGGTCGAGCCTCGCTCACGCGCGCAGGATCGTGCAGGGACTCGCACGCGAGCACGTGCACCGCGGCCGAGTAGACGCTCTTGAACTCCTGCCCGGAGAGCGCCGCCAGCGCTCGTGTCAGCAACGGATCGCTGTTGCGCACCCCGGACTTCGCCAGCGTGAAGGCGGCCAGGGCCGTGGCCCCACCCGGGTGCTCGACCTCGAAGCCGAGGAAGGACCCGTCGCGCTGCTGCGCGTGCCGCAGGAAGTCGACCCCGAGCGCGATGGCCTGGTTGACCCGCAGCGTGAGCGGGATCGCCTCCGCGCCGGGCCCCGTTCCAGGCGCCTCGGATTGCAGCAACCCGAGCAGCAGGACCGCTAGCACGCACACCTCCCTGGGACCGACGAGGATGGAGGCGGCACTCGGATTTGAACCGAGGAATAACGGATTTGCAATCCGTCGCCTTGGGCCACTTGGCTATGCCGCCCCGAGCGGAAACGCCCGCTGGAGAAAGGGACGAGCGAGGATAGCGGCCCCGCGCCAGTGGTCAACGCCGGCGCGCGAACTGGCCTCCACGGAAGACAGACCCGGCCGAACTCGCTCGCCGCGCGGTCAAGGGAAGGTGGCACGAGGGTTGCGCTCTGGCGTGCGCACCGCCGCGGGCGACACCCGCGGCCGAGCGCACTCCCCATGAACGCCAACCTGCTCCGCTCCTGCGTCGTCCTGTGGGTCCTCGGTCTGCTCGGGATGAGCTTTGCGCGCGCGGTGCTGGTGCTCGAACCGCACGAGTCGTTCTTCCGGGCGGCCGCGGGGCTGTGGATCGTCGGGGGGCTCGGCTACACCGGGCTCGGACTGTTCGCGCTGGTCGCGTGCGAGCGCGAGCGCTCGAGCTCGCGCCCGCCGGCCTCGGAGGATCTTTCCGCCCTGATCCGGCGCCGCTAGGGCGCGGGTGGACAGGGGGTCAGCGGCCGGCGCTACTTCGCCCCGATCGCGGTCAGGTGCCCGCGCGTGCGGTAGTAGAGCACGCCCTGCGCGATGGCCGGCGTGGCCATGCACTCCTCGCCCAGCTCGCTCTTCGCGAGCAGCTGGAACTCGAAGCCCTCGGCCACGACGTAGACCACGCCCTCCTCGCTGGCGAAGTAGAGCTTGCCGTCGGCCGCCACGGGCGAACTGGTGAAGCCCGAGACGCCGTCGCCGAGCCGCTGCTCGTACACCACCTCGCCGCCGGCCGCGTCGAAGCAGGTGAGCACGCCGTTGTCCTTGCAGCCGTACAGGAACTCGCCCAGGACCAGCGGGGTCTGCATGTAGTTGCCCTTGCGCAGCTCGCTCCAGCGCATGTACTTCGAGTCCTTGGGCTCGAGCGCCAGCGTGCCCTCGGCCAGCGCGTCGATCGCCAGCATCGGCGCCATGCGCCCGTGGGCGTTGGTGATGTAGACCAGCCCGTCGCCGATCACCGGGGTCGGCACGGGGATGTCGCCGCCGCCCTCGAGCTTCCACAGCTCCTTGCCGCTGGCGAGGTCGTAGCCGCCGATGTGCTTGTAGCCGTTGCACACCAGCTGCCGGCGCCCCGCGCGCACGTCCACCGTGGGCGCGCCGAAGGTCGGCACGTCGCTGCGCGGGGTCCGCCACAGCTCGCTGCCGTCGCTGGCCTTCAGCGCGGCCACGAAGCTCCCCTTCTGCACGTCGACCTGCAGGTACACGACGCCGTCGTGGAGCACGGGCGAGGCCGAGAAGCCCCAGCTGGCGCTGGGCATCACGTACCAGCCCGCGTCGAGCTCGCCGAAGTCCTTCTTCCACAGGAGCTCGCCCTCCGGGTCGTAGCAGAAGAGCCCCTCGCTACCGAAGAACGCCAGCACGTGCGCGCCGTCGGTGGCCGGGGTCGAGGCGGCGAAGCTGCCCTTCGGGTGGCGCGGGAAGCGCGGCTCGCCCTCGAAGGCGGTCCGGGTCCACAGGATCTTGCCGTCCTTGCGATCGAGGCACAGCACCTGGAAGAGCTGCTCGCCCTCGTCGGCCACGGGTTCGACGTCGCCGTACTGTCCGACCTTCAGCTCGGCCTCACCCTCCTTGCGCACCGCTGTCATGAGGTAGATGCGCTCGCCCCACACCACCGGAGAGGAGTGCGCCAGACCCGGGATCGCCGCGCGCCACAGCACGTTCTTGCCGCTGGCGAGGTCCCACTCCTTCACGGTCGCGAAGCCGTCGGCCACTCCGCTCGCGCGTGGACCACGGAACTGGGGCCAGTTCGTCTCGCGCGCGCCCTGGGCGGCCATTGCGGGGACGAAGAGCGCGAGAGCGAGAGCGGCTGCGAAGAGCGGAGTGCGCGTCATGGAATCGTCGGGTTCGAGCTCGATGGGGCGCGGAATTGTACGCGCGCGGGCGGGCGTGGCCCACGCGCGGCTCACTCGCGATTCAGCGCCGCGAGCATCGAGCCGCGCAGCGCCGGCGCGGCCCCGAGCCACACCCAGGCCGTTCCGGTGAATCCGACCGCGCCGAGCAAGAGCGCCAGCGTGCGCAGCGCCTCGAAGGAGCCCGGCTCGAGCCGCGGCAGGACCACGAACAGCCCCGCCAGCGCGCCGAGCCCGAGCCCGGCCCACACGAGGCCGCCCTGCTCGCCCAGGAACAGGAGCCGCAGCTCGTGCTTCGAGAAGCCCAGCGCGCGCAGCAACGCGAGCTCGGCGCGCCGCTCGACCGCGCTGCGCAGCACCAGCGCCAGGAGCCCGGCGCTGCCGAGCACGAGCCCGAGCCCGCCCAGGGCCTGGAAGATCGCCAGGTAGGTGTTCTGTACGCCGTGCAGCAGGTCGAGGCGTTCGTGGGCCGGCACCAGCGTCAGGCCCTCGTCCGCCAGCGCGCGCGCGAGTCGCGTCGCCAGCTCCTCGGCGCGCGCGGGCGGCGCGTCGATCAAGAAGGCGCGCTGGCCGGCCTCGTCGGGGAACAGCGTCTCGAAGCGCGCCTCGGAGAGCAGCACGTCGCCCTGCAGGATCGAGTCGCCCAGGGTCGCCACCACGCGCGCGCGGAAGGGCCGGCCGCGCCCGTCCACGAGCTCGAGCTCGTCGCCGAGGCGCTTGTGCAGCGTCCACTGCAGGCTGGTCGCGTCCACGATCGCCGGCACGAGCCCGGGGCCGAGCTCCTGCTCGAGCAGCTGCCACGGCTCTGCACTCGGCTGCGTCGTCTGCGCGAAGCGGAAGCGGCCCGCGAGCAGCGCCGCCGGAGCGCCCAGCAAGCGCGGGCTGCGCGGCTGGTCGAGGTTGAGGCAGCTCGCCTCGTCGCCGGCGCGCACGCGCAGCGGCACGAGCTCGACCCCGGCCAGGTCCTCGGCCCGCAGGCCGTAGAACGAGCGCCCCTCCGCCGTGCGCAGATCGTGCAGCACCGGCAGGCTCGTGCGCGCGAGGAAGGCGAAGCCGCCCGTCCCGGAGTCGGGTCCGGCATCGCGCGGCGTCGGTCCCTGACGATTGGCGCCGGCCACGACCAGCAGGAACACCGCGCTCGCCACCAGCGCCACGGTCGTCAGGCTGCGCGCCGGCCGGCGCGCGGCGTTGGTCCAGCCCAGAGCGGCCAGCGAGCTCGGGCGCGCCGGCCGGGCGAGCCCCTCGCCCAGCGCGAGCAGCCCCGCCAGCAGCACGGCGAAGCCCGCGCAAAAGGCCAGACCGCCGGCCGAGGCGCCCGGCATTGCGAAGGCGCCGCCCAGACAGGCGAGTGCCACGCACGCGCTCAGCGCGAGTGCCACGCGGCGCAGGCGCGCACGCCCGAGACCGGGTCGGTCGCGCGCCAGCTCGCCCGCCAAGAGCGCCAGCGGCCGCGCGCCGAGCGCGCGCCGCAGCACCAGCGCAACGGCGCCCAGGGCCAGCAGCACGGAGAGCGCGAAGGACAGGGCGAGCGTGCTCGGCGCCACCTCGAACACGAGCTCCGTGCGCCCCACGGCCCCCTGCCAGGTGCGCTCGAGCGCCGCCAGGAGCACGCGCGTGTAGCCGAGTCCGAGCGCGACCCCGAGCGCCGCACCGAGCGCGCACAGGAGCAGGGCCTCGCCCAGCTGCAGCCCGGCCACCTGGCCCGCGCGAAAACCGCACACGCGCAGCACGCCGAGCTCGGCCGCGCGGCGCTCGACCGAGAAGGCGAAGAACAGCGCCGTGAGCAGCAGCGCCGAGGCGATCAGGAAGCACGACAGGCCGAGGAACAGCCCGCCGAAGTCCGAGGTCGGGCTGGCCGTGCGCGCCACGCGGCGGAGCGGCAGCCCGAGCACGCCCGGATCGAGCGTGCGCAGGCGCTCCTGCACCTGGAGCTCGCGCCCGGGCTCGAAGCGGAGCGCGGTGAGCGCACCGAAACGGTTCCCCCACAGCGCACGCGCCGTCGCCAGCGACACGAAGGCCTTGGGCGCCCCGCGCCAGCGGTCCCAGTACTCCTCGTCCTGGTCGCGCAGGCGCTCGAGCTCGAGCGGGATCCCTGGCTCCCAGTCGCGGCAGTTCTCGGCGTCGCCGATGCCAGGGAACTCCGGCGAGAGCGAGGGGTCGGCGCCGAGCCCCTCCATCGGCAGGAACGTCTTCAGCCGGAAGGCGTGCGTGCGCTCCTCGAGCCGGCGTCCGGGGCCGAGCACGAAGTACGAGAGCGTGAGCTCGTCGCCGTGCACGGCCGCGAGATCGCGCGCGGTCCACTCGTTCAGCACGATCTCGTCCGGCCCCAGGTCGCCGAGCCGCGCGCGCCAGCCGCCGAGGTCCGGCGCGGGACGCGCATCCAGATCCCCGAGGGCGGCCACGGTCGAGTAGGGCGTGGAGCGCTCGCCCTTGGTGATCGCGTTCACGAAGTACCCCAGCAGCCCGAGCGGCGGCGGGTCGAGACCTGCCAGGGCCTCGACCAGCGGCTCGGCCAGGAAGACTTGATCGCTGACGAGCTCGCGGATCGCGCCGTTCCCGCGCCAGGCGAGCCCGACGTCGTCCAGCTCCCAGGCCTCCTGGAAGGGATCGGGCAGCTGCACCCCGAACGAGTCGGCGAGCCCCGCAGTGTCCACCTGGAACTCGAAGGAGCCCGAGTCGCCCGGCACGACGGTGTAGAAGGACGCGGCGGGCGCCGGCGCGAGCACGGGCGAGTCGACACCGGCGAGGAACAGCCGGTTCGCCCGCCCTGCGACCTCGAGACGCTCCGCCAGCCAGGCGCGCTCGACGAACAGGTTCGCGCGCGGACCGGCGCCGGCCTCCAGCGAGAAGACCCCGAAGTCCTCCTCCGCCAGCACGCGCGCCACGCGCACGCGCAGCGGGCGGATGGCCTCCTCGACCGAGACCAGCGCGAGCTCGCGCGAGGTGTCGCTCGGACGCGGCACGCGCAGCACGAGCTCGTCGCCGACCGAGACGGCCAGCGCGCGCGCCAGCTCGACCCCGGCCCATGCCTCGCCCGGCGGCGGCGCCTCGGCGCCCGGCCGCGGGGCGAAAGCGAAGAAGCTCGGCTCGACGCCCAGCAGCTGCACGTCGCCCAGCCGTCGCGAGCCGTCGGCGCGCGCGGCCGTGGCCGGGAGCTGGATCGCGGCCGAGGCTTGGAGCTTGCGCGCGCGCGCCTCGAGCCGCGCCCCGAGCCCCACCCCGAAGAAGCGCTCGCCGTTCCCGAGCACCGCCTGGACGCCGCCGAGGCGCAGGTCGAGCGCACGCGCGAGGCTGGCCCGGACCGAGTCCCCCAGCGCCAGCGCGCCGGTCAGCACGGCCGCCGCCGCCAGCACGCCGGTCAGGGTGGTCGCGTGGGCGCGCGCGTGGAAGGCCAGCGAGCGCAGGACCAGGCGCGCGGGTCTCATCGCGGGGCCAGCCGGCCTTCGCGCAGCTCGAGCACGCGCCCCATGCGCTCGGCCAGGCGCTCGGCGTGGGTCACGACCACCAGCGCCACGCCCTCGCTCCGGTTGAGCGCGAGCAGGAGCTCGCCCAGCTCGTCCGAGGTGCGCGCGTCGAGCGCGCCGGTCGGCTCGTCGGCCAGCAGCAGCTTCGGGCCGTTGACCAGCGCCCGCACCAGCGCCACGCGCGCGCGCTCGCCGCCCGAGAGCTCGGCCGGACGATGGGCGAGGCGCGCGCCGAGTCCCACCGTCTGGAGCAGCTCGCGCGCGCGCGCCTCGCGCGCGGGACGCAGCTCGGCCGCGCCGCGCACGAGCGTCGGCACCAGCGTGTTCTCGAGCGCCGAGAGCTGCGGCAGGAGGTGGTGCGCCTGGAACAGGAAGCCGAGCTCGCGGTTGCGCAGCTGGGCGCGCTCGCGCTCGCCCAGCGTGGCCAGGTCGCGCCCCTGCCACAGCACGCTGCCGCTGCTCGGCGGCTCGAGTCCGCCCAGGATCGCGAGCAGGGTGCTCTTGCCAGAGCCCGAGGGACCGACGATGGCGAGGCGCTCGCCCGCGGCCACGCACAGCTCGAGCTCACGCAGGACCGCGCCCTCGTCCTGCAGACGCGCGAAGGACTTGGTGACGCGCCGGAGCTCGCACAGCGGCGCCTGGGCGCTCGGGTCCTGAGCCACCGGCGTCGGGACCATCACCGGCCTAGCGCGGCGTCGCCGGGGCTGCGCTCGTCGGACTCGGAGCCGCCGCGGGCCGGTAGCGCATCACCAGCAGCCCGCCCACCGCCGCCAGCACGATCCCGGCCACGAACTGCCAGCGCAGACTGCTCCAGCCACCCTCGGGCGGGTGCACCGCCAGCGCCACGACCGCGTTCACCACCGGCGCGCCGGCGAAGACGATCGACATGACCACGGCCGGATTGCCCTTGGCCCCGAAGGCCAGCAGCACGCACAGCGCCCCCACCGCGCCGGCCACGCCGGCCAGGGTCGAGAACACGAGCCCCTTGTTGGGATACACCCACGTGGCGTGGGCCGAGAGCAAGAGGCCGAGCGGCGCCAGCACCGCCACCAGCACGTAGGCCACGCCCACGCACAGGAAGGCCTTGATGCGCCCGTTGGCCGGATCGGCCATGCCGAGCTGCCCGAGGTGCAGGAGCACGCCGTACAGGCCCCACGCGAGCACGGTGGCGAGGGCGAAGACGAGCCAGAGGTTGCCTTGGGTCTGGGATTGGGCGGGCATGGGATGGGAAGGGGTCAGCGGGGAGCGATCTCGATGCGTTCGCGCACCTCGGCCGGCATCGGGCTCGCCTTCATGCGCCCGCCCGCGCTGGCGCGGACGTGCACGACCTGCAACGAGCCGGAGGCGACCTCGGTCGGCGCGCTGGAGCCGTGGCGCTCGCCCAGGCGCCGGAAGACGAAGTCGTAGCCGAGCGAGCTCGTGTTCATGGAGCGCACGCTGAGCTCGATCTCGACCTCGTCCATGTAGCGCAGCGGCTCGCGGTACTCGCACTGCGCGCGCACGCGCGCCCAGCCGCTCATGTGCGCGCCCTTCTCCGAGGCCTCCTCGCGGTGCAGGCTGAGCCCGAGCGAGCGGAAAAAGGCGTGCTCGGTCGACTCCATGTACCGGAAGAAGTTGGAGAAGTGCACGATCCCGGCCATGTCGGTCTCGTAGAACTCGACCCGGCGGCGATCGCGGAAGCTGGAGGGCATGCGTCAGGCACCGGCGGCGGCGAGTGGCACGCTCATCCTACAGACGCGCTCGACCGCGCGCGCCATGTGCTCGGCCCCGAAGCGTTCCTGCACGGCGCGTCGTCCGCTCTCGCCCAGGCGCCGTGCGCGCGGCGCATCGACCAGCAGCGCGTGCAGCGCGTCCGCCAGCGCGCCCGCATCGCCGGGCTTGCACAGCAGCCCGCCCTGGGTGGCCTCGAGCAGCTCCGGGAACGCGCCGTGCGCGGGCTGCACCACCGGCAGGCCCATGGCCCAGGCCTCCAAGAGGTACAGCCCGAAGGACTCGCCGTAGATCGCCGGCACGGAGAAGACCGTGCAGCGCCGCAGGACGTCGAGCTTCTGCGCCAGCGACACGTTGCCGTGGAACTCGGCCGCATCCTCCAGCCCGGCCGCGGCCAGGCGCGCGCGCAGCGCGGCCAGCGGCGCGCGGTCGCTGGCCAGGACCGCGCCCGCGGCCACCAGGCGCAGCGCGCCGTGCTCCGCGCGTCGCTTCAGACGCACGAAGGCCTCGACCAGCGTCTCCAGGCCCTTGTCGCGCGTGAGCCGCGCCACGTAGCCCAGCGTGGGCGGGCCCTCGAAGTGCGCGGGCGGGTCGTAAGGAGCGTGGTCGAGCCCATTCGGCACGACGTGCACGCGTGCGCGCTCCAGACCGAGCCGGGTGCTCATGAGTTCGCCCGTGTAGCGGCTGACGGCCAGGAAGTGCGTGACCTCGCGCGCGTGCTCGGCCACCAGGCGCCAGGCCTCCGTGCGGTGCGGCTCGGGCAGGGCGTCGAGGAACGGTGCCTCGCCCTGCAGGGTGCACAGGACGGGGACGCCCAGCGCGGCGCGCAGCGGACGCGCGAGGCCGAGCAGCAGCGCATTCGAGAGCAGCACGACCTCGGGTTTCTCCTGGGTCGCGAGCCAGCCCAGGAGCTTCTCGATCTCGCGCTCCTGCTCGCCCGCCGCGCCGTGCAGCATCGAGACCGTCATCGCGCCGAGCGCGTGCGCCTGCGTCATCTCGCCGCGTCGCGCCGCCCAGGCCAGCAGGCGCGGCGAGTCGAGCAAGTCCTGCACGAAGCGCGGCAGCCGCAGGCGCATGGCGTGCGCCAGGTACGCATTGATGCCGCCCATGTGCACCGCGCGCGTGTCGACACCGTCCTCCAGCACCAGCGGCAGGTAGAGCGGCGCGAGCTGGGCGTCGTGCCCGAGCGCGCGCAGGGCCTGCACCAGCGCGGCGTCGCGCAGACAGGTGCCGCAGAAGAAGCTTCCGGTCCCGGCGGTGAGCTGCAGGAGGCGCATCGCGGCGACGGTCCTAGGCGTAGCGCGCGTTGCGGTGCGGCTCCAGGAAGTAGTCCTCGAGCAGGGAATCCACGCGCAGGAGCCCGGCGCGCGTGGTGGCGATGCGGTCGGGCGCGAGTGTCAGCCAGCCGGCCGCGCGCTGGGCCTCCAGCGGCCCGTGGAAGCGCTGCAGCAGGTCGACCCCGAACTTCTCGGCGAAGTAGGCCGTCTGCACGCGCCCGAGCTTCAGCTGCAGGATGAACTCGCGGATCATGCGCTCCTCCTCCCCGAGCTCGAGCGCGCGGCCCACCGGACGCTCGCCGGCCTCGACGCGCTCCAGGTAGCGCTCGAACTCGTGCTCGTTCTGGAAGTGCACGCCGCCCACGTGCGAGAAGGAGCTGACGCCGATGCCCAGGAGGTCGGCCCCGCGCCACAGCTCGTCGCGGTACAGGAAGCGCGTGCGCGCGCCCTTGGCGGCGGTGTAGGCGCTGCCGATGCGGTAGCCGACCTGCTCCAGACGCGCGAAGGCCTCGGCCGTCCAGCGCCGCTTGGTGTCCCAGTCGGCCACCGGCGCGGCCTCGCTGTGCGCGTCCTGCATGCGCTGGAACAGCGTCGTGTTGAAGGGCACCTCCATCTGGTAGATGGTCACGCTCTCGGGCGCGAGGCGGATGGTCTCCTCCACGCACGTCTTCCAGTTGGCCTCGGTCTCGCCCACCATCCCGGCGATCAGGTCGATGTTGATCTGCTGGAAGCCGACCGCGCGCGCGAACTCGTAGGTCCTGTGGATCTCGGCCGCGCGATGGGCGCGGTTGTTGATCTCCAGGATGTGCGCGTCGAAGTTCTCGACCCCGAGCGAGAGGCGCGTGACGCCCAGGCGCGCGAGCTCGGCCAGCTTGACCTCGGACAGCGTGCCGGGCTCGCACTCGAAGGCCACTTCCTCGACCTCGTCCCACGGGAAGGCCGCGCGCACGCTCGCGAACAGCTCGCCCAGCTGGTCGGCCGAGAGGTACGAGGGCGTGCCGCCGCCGAAGTACACGAAGCGCGGCTTGCGCCCGGCGAAGCGTGCGGCCGGGGCGTACAGCGCCAGCTCGCTGCGCACGCCCTCCAGGTAGCGTCGGATCTCCTTGCTGTTCTTGTCGGTGTAGACCTTGAAGTAGCAGAAGTCGCAGCGCTGGCGGCAGAACGGGATGTGCACGTAGATCCCGAGCGGCACGCCCTCCGGCGCGGGCTCGGCCAGCATGCGCGCCACCGCCGGCACGTGCTCGGGCCTCCAGAACGAGTAGGGCGGATAGTTCGAGACGAAGTAGTTCCCGGCCTTGGTGGCTTCCTCGCGCGTCTCGGCACTCATTGCTCGCCTTCCGTCAGGGCTGGCCCGAAGGCCGACACGCGGCCGTCGAGGCCGGCCACGAAGATCCAGCCGCCGGCCACGGCCGGCGAGCCGCCGAGCTCGCTGCCGAGCTCGACCGACCAGCGCTCCTTGCCGTCGGCCAAGGCCAGCACGTACAGGTGCCCGTCGCCCGAGCCGAACACGAGCGCGTCGTCCACGACCACGGGCGAGCCGTCGACCTTGCGGCGCGTCGGGAAGGTCCACAGGAGCGCGCCGTTCTCGCGCGCCACGCAGTGCAGCTGCTTGTTGCGCCCGCCGAAGAGCACGCGCTCCGCGGTCACGGCCGGCGAGGAGAAGAACGGGTGCTTGGGATCGGGGAAGCTCCACGCCAGCTCGTTGCGCGCCAGGTCGGCGCACACGAAGGCGTTGCCGTAGTGCCCGAAGTAGGCGCGCCCGCCGGCCAGGGCCACCGAACCGGCCACGTGCGCGTCGGAGCCGAGCTCCAGCTTGGCGAGGGCCGTCCCGTCGGCGGCCGAGACCACGTGCAGGATCGAGTCGCAGCCGCCGAACACGATGCGGCCCGCGTCCACGGCCGGGGTGCCGTTGACGTAGTTGCCGGTCGAGTACGTCCAGCGCAGCGCGCCGTCGGCGGCCGCGAAGCCGTACAGGTTCGAGTCGTAGCTGCCGACCACGATGCGCGTCTCGCCGCCGGCCTCGACCCAGTTGGCGCCGCCCAGGATCTTGTCGCCCGTATCGGCCTTCCAGCGCAGCGCGCCGTCCGCCAGGGCCAGCGCGTAGAAGGCGCCGTTCGAGGAGCCGACGTACACGCTGTCGCCGTGGATCAGGGCCGGGGCCTCGATCACGTCGCCGGTCTCGAAGGCCCAGCGCTCGACGCCGCTCGTGCGCGCGAGGCAGCGCACGCGGCCGTCGTCGCCGCCGATCACCAGGCTGTCCCCGCTCACGACCGGCGAGCTGACGAAGGCCTTGGGCGCCTGGAAGCTCCAGCGCAGGACCGGCGCGGCCGGCAGCGTGCCCGCGGCCACTCCGGTCTGGGCGGGATCGCCGCGGAAGGACGGCCAGTCCTCGGGAGCCGCGCCGGCGAGCGCGAGGCAGGCGAGGAACAACGGGGACGAGCCGGGCATCGCGCCCATTGTGGGGCAAAGCGCACTCGCGTGCGACAGCGCCGCACGCGGGCTCAGCCGGCATGCACAGGTTTTTCCCGGGGCCGCGCCCCTACGCCCCCGCCAGCACGGCGCGCAGCAGGCCCTCGAGCTCGTCACGCCCGACCGGACGTGGATTGAACTGCGCGGTCCATTGACGGCTCGCTTCTTCGGCCAAGGCGGGCACGCGCTCGGGCGTCAGACCGTGCCGCGCGTCGCCGCTGCTCTCCAGACTGCGCGCCAGGAAGCCGAGCAGCGCCGTGAGCTCGTCCCCGGCGCGCGTCCGCGGGAAGGCGCCGCGCCACAGATCCTCGTAGCGCGCGCGCGCCGGCCCATCGGCGGCGTTGAAGCGCACGACCGTCGGCAGCGCGAGTCCCACCGCCAGACCGTGCGTCAGGCCGAGGCGCGCGCTGAGCGGATTGGCCAGCGCGTGCGCTGCCCCCAGCATGGAGTGCTCGATCGCGAGCCCCGCCCAGGCCGCCCCGAGCAGCATTGCCGCGCGCGCCGCCAGGTCCGCGGGCGCCTCCAGCACGCGCGCGAAGTTCGGCGCCAGCAGCCGGAAGGCCTCGCGCGAGAACAGCGCCGAGAGCGCGGTGCGGCGCGTGCTCACGGCCGTCTCGAGCGCGTGCCCGAGCGCGTCGAGCCCGCTCGCGGCCGTGACGGCGCGCGGCAGCGTGAGCGTGAGCTCGGGATCGAGCACGGCCACGCGCGGGGCCGCGTCGGCCGCGCCACAGGCCATCTTCTGGCCCGTCCGCTCGTCGGTGATCAGGGCGTAGGACTGCACCTCGCTGCCGGTCCCGGCCGTGGTCGGGACGGCCACCAGCGGCAGGAGCGGCGCGCGCGTCTTGCCGTAGCCCCAGTAGTCCTGCATGCGCCCGCCCGCGGCCAGCAGCATGGCCGCGCCCTTGGCCGCGTCGATCGCGCTGCCGCCCCCGAGGCCCACCAGCAGCTCGGGCCCGGCGCCGCCGAAGGCCGCGCGCGCCGCGGCTGCACAGCGCGCGACGCTCGGAGCATCGGGGTCCTCGGCGACCTCGGCATGGGTCGCGCGCTCGCAACCCGCCGCCTCGAGCACGGCCTCGGCGCGCGCGGCGTGGCCCGCCGCCACCAGCCCGCTGTCGGTGACCAGCCACACGCGCCGCGCCCCGAGACCGCGCACCAGCTCGCCCAGGCGCGCCAGCGCGCCGGCCCCGAACACCAGGCGCGTGCGCGCGGCGTACTCGAAGCCGGCCAGCTCCATCGCCGCGCTCACCAGCCGCGCGCGCGCTGCACCGCGCGGCGCACGAACAGGAAATCGAACAGGTTGCCCTCGTGCGGCTGGTCCCAGCGCACCGAGGGCGTGGGCGTCGGCCCGAGGTTGAGCCGACCGATGCGCTTCGAGCCCGTCAGGCCCGCGAGGTTGGCCGGCGCGCGCGTGATGGCCGAGACCACCAGGGAGTCGCCCATCCACGCCAGCGCCTCGGTGTCCGGGACCTCGACCACGCTCGCGAAGGGGAACAGGTACTCGGTGTTGGCGAGCGGGTGCTCGGGACGCGCGCAGCGCACCACGGTCGGCTGCAGGAAGGTCGAGCCCGCCAGCGTCACGCGTCGCTCGCCCTGGCGGTGGCTCGCGCTGACCTCGCGCGCGCCGGGCACCTCCAGCGCGGCCGCGAGCGCGCCGTCGATGCGTTCGGCCAGTGAGGCGTCGGCGAAGGCCGCCAGGCGTGCCTCGGGATCGTCCAGCGGCCGCGGGCGCAGCGCGGCCAGGCGCGCGGCCAGGGCCTCGGCGATGGCGTCGGCGTGGCGCGGCACGACCACGCACGAGGCGTTGACGCAGCTGCGCCCGCCGTTCAGCGCGATCGAGTCCACCAGCACCTCGAGGTGGCGCTCCCAGTGCTCGATCTCGTCCGCGCCGATCCAGACCTTCGAGCGCCCCGGCCCGTGGATCTCGACCGCGGCCTTGCCGGCCCACGGCGCGGTCGTGCGCGCGTCGCCGAACAGGAGCGCGCGCTCGCAGCCGTCCAGGATCGCGGCCGCGCCCTCGTGGTCGGTCGGGAAGAGCGCGAAGGCCTCGCGCGGCAGCCCGGCCGCGACCAGCGCCGCCACCAGGCGCAGCGGCGTCCACGGATCGGCGCTGCCGGGCTTGAGCGCGAGCGGCACCTTGAAGGCCAGGGCCGGCAGCCACAGCGCGTTCACGCCGGGCGAGTTGCTGGGCAGCACGGCCCCGAGCGCGCGCGTCTCGGGCGCGAACCACAGCGGGATGCCGGCCTGCTCGCCCACGGCTTGGTCCAGGGTCTCCGGCGCGAGGCCGCGCGTGAGCCCCGCCACGACCGTCTCGAGCTCGCGCAGCACGCCCGCGAGCTTCTCCTGGTTGGCGCGCGCCAGCGTGAGCGGCAGCGCGCCGGTGGCCGAGAGCTGCGCGCGGTACTGCGCACCGCTCTGCGTGAGGCCGGCCGCGAGCGGGAGCTCGGCCTCGAGGAACAGCTCGGCCGCCGCCCGGCAGCGCGCCAGGATCTCGCGCGTCGAGAGCGCCCGCAGCGCACTCCCCGCCGCCTCCGCGCGCTTCAGGTCGCGGCGCACCAGGCCCGCGTTGACCTGCGAGAGCCGGGCGAGCGGCGTGCCGCTGCGGTGGTCCTTCAGCTCGACCGTCGTGAGGCTCGGGTACTCCTCGCCCCAGCGCAGGGCGGGCAGGTGCGGTAGGTCGCTCATGCTTCGCCAGGCCCGCTCGGGCTAGTACACGCCCTCGATGATGCGTGTGCCCGCTTCCTGGAAGGGCTTGACCTCGCCGGCGCCGTCCCAGGCGTAGCGCGCGCAGGGTGGGCGGCGGATGGCGTCGTCGCGCTCGAGGAAGCGCGGCAGGAAGAACTCCTTGGTGAGCGTGGTCAGCTCGACCCGGCCGCGCGCGCCGTACTCGACCAGCTTGCGCGCGTCCTTCGGGTCGGTCACGCGCGTCGCGGCGAAGGGCTGGGGCGCGTGGTAGGTGATCGAGAACTCGCGCGCGAGCGTGTCGGGATCGCTGGCGGCCAGGCCCATCAGCGTGTTGCCGTAGACCGGCACGAAGGCGACCCGGCGCTCGAGCACTTCCTCGACCAGGAAGCGCACCATCTGCGGGTTCATCTCGGTGCCGCCGCACAGCACGCCCTTGACGCCCGCGTCGGCCAGCGAGAGTTCCTCGCCCAGGGCCTCGAGCAGCTTGGGCGTGGTGAAGAGCACGCTGATCCTGCGGTGCTTCAGCAGCAGCACGGCCTGCTCGACCACGTGCTGCATGTAGGCCTTGGCGCCGGCCTGGTCGCCGCTCGCGATCAGCTTCTTCACCCAGCGCGGATCGAGGTCCACGAAGTAGCAGCTCGAGCCGCGGAAGTTCGCCAGGTGCTCGATCGCGAGGCGCAGGCGGCGCGGTCCGGTCGGGCCGACCATCAGCCAGTAGCCGCCGCGCGGGAAGCTCTTCTCGTCGAGCGTGGGCGAGAAGTGCTCGTAGTCGCGCTTGTAGTCGTCCCAGCCGATGCGCTGCTTGGGCATGCCGGTCGTGCCGCCGGTCTCGAAGATCGTGAAGGGACGGCCCTGGAAGGCGCGCGGGATCCACAGCTCGTGCGGGTCGGTGCGCAGGCGCTCGCCGTCGAAGTTCGGGAAGCGCGCCACCAGCTCGTCGAAGCCCTGCACCTCGCGCAGCGGGTCGAAGCCGCAGGTCCGCGCGAACTCGAGCCACACCGGCGTGCCGGTCTCGGCCGAGAAGTGCCAGCGCACGATCTCGCGCACGTGCGCGTCGAGCGCGGCGCGGGCCGCGGCCGCGCGCGGATCCACGGGGCTGGCGCTCATGCGAAGTACTTCGCGAGCGTGGCCCGCGAGGGCGGACGCGTGGCCAGCGACACCACCACCAGCGCCACGCCCGCCGCCAGCACGACCCAGAACACCGGCATCAGCCCGAGCACGAGCGGCTCCTCGATGCTCTTCTGGCCCGCCAGCGCGGGCTGGATCAGGCCGCGGTAGATCAGCACGCCCCACACGCCCAGCATCGTCAGCACCGAGGCGAAGGCGCCCGCGGTCGTGACGCGCTTCCAGTAGATCGCCGCCACCACCAGCGGGAACAGCCCGGCGAAGCCGCTGAAGCACCACACGCCGAGGTCGAAGATGTTGGGCGGCGGATACATCGCCAGCCAGTACGAGAGCCCCATGATCGCCAGGATGAAGGCGCGGCTCCACACGACCTGCTCGCGGTCGGAGACCCTGCCCTTGCCGCGCAGGTGCACGACCACGTCCTCGGTGAACATCGTGCCGAGCGCCATGATCTGCGAGTCCATCGACATGATCGCGGCGATCGTGCCGGCCTGCACCAGGCCGAGCACGAACGGGACCCCGACGTAGCGCGTCATCATCGTGTTGAGCACCGCGTTGGGCGTGGGCACCTTCAGGCCCTGGCCGACGGCCCACAGGCCGATCAGCACGCACGGCATCCACACGATCAGGATGAAGATCGGGTGGAAGATCAGGACGGTGCGGAAGGTCTTGGCGCTCTTGGCGGTCAGCCAGTTCTGGAACAGGTGCGGGAACATGCCCACCGACAGCGGCACGAGCATGTACGAGAGGAACTGCCCGTGCCCGATCTGGCCCTGGCGCGCGAGGTGCTGCGGCGACTTGGCCAGCACCGCCTGCGAGGCCGCGGACATGCCGCCCAGCGAGCGCGCGATCATGTACATGGCCGCCACGCCGGCGATCAGGAACATGACCGTCTGGAAGGCGTTGGCCCAGATCGCGCCGCGCACGCCGCCCTGGAAGATGTAGAAGAGCACCACGAACATCACCACCGCGATCGTGAGCGCGGGCGGGATGGCCCCGTTCGTGGCCGGGAAGGCGTTCGGGAACATCCCACGCGTGCCGCTCTGCACGAACGAGCCGGCGCCGATGAAGCCCGTCAGCACGTAGGGGATCACCAGCAGCACGAGGATCGGGAAGAGCAGCGCCCCCAGCGCGTTCGACTCGAAGCGATCGCGGAAGAACTGGATCTGCGTGACGTGCCCGTGGCGCTTGCCGATGGCCCACAGCCGGATGCCCACCAGGAAGAACACCAGCGAGTGCACGATGCCCGACGAGGAGGCCATCAGCGTGTAGGTGCCGATGCCGAGCTCGTAGGCCTTGGCGGTCGAGCCGACCATCGCGAAGGCCGTCATGGTCGTGCCGAAGACCGACAAGAGCAGCAGGAGCGGCCCGACCGAGTTGCTGGCGGTGAAGTAGTCCTTCGAGGTCCCGCGGAACGAGCGCATGCTCGCCAGCCCGAGCCCGATCAGCACCGCCATGTAGGCGCCGATCACGTACAGCGGCAGGAGCGAGACGGGCGCGGCGACCGCGGCCTGGGCCGGAGCCTGGAGGATCACCGCTCGCGCTCCTCGCTCGGCCCGGCGTTGGCCCACTCCTCGATGTGCGCCGGCCAGGCCACGCGGATGAACACGAACCACAGCAGCCCGGCGCCCAGCGAGTAGAACGCGTGGTACCCGAGCCCGGCCGGCAGGAAGCCGAACCACAGCGAGCGGTCGTCCCACAGCCAGAAGTCCCAGTGCAGGAGGGTGAACAGCGCCACCACCACCCACATCCAGCGCCAGCGCGCGCGCGCGGAGCTCATGGCTTGGCGATCGCGAACAGGTGCGTGTGCGTCAGCACGTACAGCACCCCGTTGGCGGCGACCGGCGTGGAGAGCACGGGCGCGCCCATGTCGATCTCGCGCAGGTCTTCCTTCTTGGGCGGCTCCCTGCGCGCCGGCAGGATCGTCAGGTAGCCGTCCTCGTTGCCGACGTAGAGCTTGCCGTCCGCGAGCAGCGGCGAGCCCCAGATGTGGCCCTTGGTGTCGTGACGCCACTGCAGCGCACCGCTCTTGGCGTCGAAGCAGTACACGAAGCCCGAGTAGTCCGGGATGAAGTAGAGGCCGTCGCCCGCGGCACCCGAGGACAGCGAGCGGTTGATCTTGTCGTAGCTCCACACGACCTTGCCGTCGCCATCCACGCACACCGCGTTGCCGATGCCCTCGCCGTGCTCGGGGTCCTGGCCGATGACGGCATAGATCAAGCCGTCGTAGACCATCGGCGTGCCGAGGATCTCGCTCGGTCCGTAGCGCGTGGCGTACTTGAGCGGCTTGCCGTCCTTGACCCGATACTGCGGCGGATTGCAGTCGACGCGCCAGGCCTCCTTCAGCACCGCCAGGCCGTCGTCGGCCATGACCGGGTCGGGCTGGAACGCGTACAGCACGCCGTCCGGACCGGGGAAGATGCCGAGCTCCTTGGCGCCCCTGCGGTAGTAGGCCGGCGAGCTCCAGTTCGAGTGGAAGATGCGGTGGCCCGTGCCCGAGGCTTCCTCGCCCAGCAGCGCGCCCGTGTTCTTGTCGAGCACGATCATGCTGGGCGCGTTGGGCGCGGGCGTCTCGACGTGCCCGTAGTCCACGCCGTTCGCGGTCAGGGCCCAGATGCGCTCGCCGGCGATCAGCGCCGAGCTGGCGGTGATGTTGTGCGGGAAGACCCCGCACTCGTCGATCATGTTGAAGACCCACAGGATGTCGCCGTCGGTCGGGGCCAGCTCGACCGGCGGCTTGCCCGGCCCGGCGTAGTACTGGGCCTCGTCCTGGAAGCCCTGGTTGCCGTCGCTCAGGCCCTTCACGTCGGCGCACATCACCTCGCAGCGGTTGGTGAGGAAGTAGACCCGGTCGCCCTCGACCGCGGGCGAGGAGCAGATGCCGAGGTACTCCCAGTCCGAGACCTTGCCGGTGCCCAGCTTGGGCACGTTGATCTGCCACAGGAGCTCGCCGCTCTTCTCGTCGAGGCAGTACACGGCACAGCGGTCGCCGGTGTACCTGGGATCGCGCGGCACGTCGTTGTTCGTGCCGAGGAACACGCGCCCGCCGGCCACGGTGGGGTTGCCGTAGCTCTGCGAGCCGAGCTTGGCGATCCACTTGACGTTCTTGGCGGTGGCCGGGTCGATCTCCTCGCTCGTGCCCTTGAACTTCCCGGGCGAGAACTCGGAGGGCAGGCCGGTGACGGGCGAGCTCATGTTGCGCGTCTCGTCGCGGCCCCACATGGGCCAGTCCTGGGCGCTCGCGGGCAGCGCCAGCGCGCACAGGAGCGCGAGCGCGGGGACGAAGGAACGGTCACTCATTGGGCGTCACCTGCAGATTGTCGACGTAGGCCTTGAAGCGGTTCTGGAGCGTGAATCCGTACAGCCCGGCGGCCCCGTTGCGGTGCGCGTGCGCGTGGGGCACCTCGATCGTCCAGGACTCGGGCTCGGGCTCGCCGCGCTTCCAGCACTTGGCGCGCACGATGGCCGAGCCTTCGGGCAAGAGGTCGACGCGCGCCTTCAGCGTGTACCAGGTGTCGGCCTCGAAGGCGAAGGGCGTGTTCACCTTGAGGCTCTCGAAGTTCGAGCTGATCTCGAGGTCCTGGTAGTTGCCGCGCAGCTGCACCAGGTAGCGCTGGTCGATGATGCCGACGCTGGCCATGCCGCGCCGGTTGCCCTCCACCAGCACGTCGGCCTGGACCGTGTAGTCCGAGTCGTCGGCGTCGCCGAACAGCGTGATCGCGCGCTGGAAGAGCGGGTTGTCGACCGTACGCGCCACGACCTTGGAGCCGTCCTTCTCGCGTACGTCCCACTTCGTGCGGCTCGAGAGCCAGAAGGAGGGCGGGAAGCCGAAACGCTGCTCGCTCGGCGCGTCGGGCTTGGGTTGGTCGAGCTTGGTCTGCTCGAAGTCCTCGCGGTAGGGCAGCGAGGGCACGATGCGCACGCGCGCCTCGGCCTTCAGCCCGGCCAGCTCGGCCTTGAGCACGTTCGCGCCGGGGCGGGCGTCGCGCGCGATGCCCCATCGTCCGGGGCTCTGCTCCTTGATGGGGAGATCGGTGCTGAAGACCACGCCCGGCGCCGGGTCCGCCACCACGCGTCCGCTGGCGTCCAGCGTGCGCGCGCGCAGCGCCAGCGTGTGTCCGGCCTCGACCTCGACGTCGGCCGGCACGACCTGCAGCCGCACCGGCGCGCCGGGCGCGCCCGCCACGGCCGCGGCCGGCACCGGCACGTCCGGCCGCTGCGTCTGCGAGCCGAAGCAGTAGAGCCGCTCGGTCGTGTGCACGTACAGGCGCCCGTTGGCGAGCGCGGGCGCGCCCAGGCAGTTGCCCACCAGCTGGTCCTGGTCGAGGAGCGTGGCGCCCGTGTCGCTCGGACGCACGACGTAGAAGCTGCCGTTGTTCATGGGCACGTACAGCTTGCCCGCGGCGAAGAGCGGCGAGGCGTGTACCTGGTCGGGCGCGAGCTTGTGCTTCCACAGGAGCGCGCCCGTCTCGACGTTCACGCAGGCGAGGTCGCCGTCCTCGTCGGTCTGGTAGAGCCGCTTCCCGGCCACGACCGGCGAGCTCGAGAAGGCCTCGAGGTGCACGCGCCAGCGCTCGGCGTCGGCGGGCTCGACCCACTTCTCGCCGCTGGCCGGCAGCGCGCCCAGCTCGAACGCCACCAGCCGCCCGATCGAGGAATCGTCCAGGTTCTCGTTGCCGTGCACGCCGATGAGCAGGTCCTTGCCCGCCTCGCTGCGGTACAGCACCGGGCTCGAGTTCGCGCCGCTGCCGATGCGCACGCGCCACACCGGGTCGCCGGTGGCCACGTCCAGCACCGCCAGGAACCCGCAGCCGGTCTCGGCCGCGAGCAGCGTGCGGCCCGCGCGCTCGAACACGATCGGGAACGAGAACGAGTTGTCCTGCGGCGCCTCGCCCGGGGTCGAGCCGCCCCAGATGCACTCACCGCTCTCCTTGTCGAAGGCGTAGAAGCGGTCGCGCGCCGGCCCGAGCGGGCCCCAGGCCGAGCTGATCAGGTGCACGATCAGCTTGTCGCCCACCACCAGCGGCGCGCCCGTGCGGCCGTTCGGGAAGGTCAGCTTCCCGAACTCCTCCATCAGCGAGTGCTCCCACAGCTTCTTGCCGGTGCGCGTGAAGGCCAGCACGCGTCCGGGCGTGGTCTGGCAGTAGACGTTGCCCGTCTCGGGATCGATCGTGGGCGAGCCGATCGAATAGCGGCTGTAGACCACGTCCGAGAGGAAGTCGGGGAACAGCTCCTGCCACACGGTCTCGCCGGTGCGCTCGTCCAGGCACACGATCATTTCGACGCAGGTCGCGTCCTCGCCCTGGTAGCCCAGCGCGTACACCAGCCCGTCGGCGATCACGGGCGTGCCGCGGCCCGAGATCGGCACCGACCACAGCGGCCTGGCGGGATCGATCTGCGCCGGCGGATCGGCCTCGTCCGAGGTGCCGTTCTGGTGCGGGCCGCGCCAGGAGAGCCAGTCGTCCTGCATCGGGCCGCGCCAGGCCAGCCTGGGCATCGGCGTGGGTGCGGAGGGCACGGCGGCCGGGGCGTGGGCGGCTCGGGCGGCGCTCGGCCCGCCCGACTCGCGCGCCTTGCAGGCCGTCAGGGCCACCAGCAAGAGGACGGGGATCCGTGCGTTCATCTCGGGGCTCGCTACAGGTGGAAGGAAAGCGTGAAGCCTAGCACGCGTGGGGCACCGCTCTCACCCACGAAGGTGTCGGGGTCGACCGGCGAGGGTTGGAAGGCGACGGTCTCGTACTCCTCGTCGAAGGCGTTGCGCACCCACAGCGCCACGCCGTAGGTGGCCGAATCGAGGCCCAGGCGGAGGTTCGCTAGTCCGAAGGCGTCGCCCGCGCGGTTGCCGGCGTCGTAGAAGAAGTCACCCGCGCGCGCATAGTCGCCGCTCAGGCTCCACTGCGCGCCGCTCGGCAGCTCGCCGCCCGTGCGCAGGCCGAGCGACCAGGTGTGGTCGGGCGCGAAGGGCAGCTCGTTGCCCGCGGTGTCGGTGCCGAAGCTGTCGGTGAACTCCTGGATCTCGGTGTCGAGCACGCCCAGCGTGGCGAAGCCCTCCAGCCCCGGGGCGAACTCGCGCCGCGCCTCGAGCTCGAGCCCCTGGCTCTCGGCCGCGCCGGCGTTGCTGACGTAGCCGCCCGCCCCGGCGTCGAACTGCGAGAGCTGCATGTCCTGCCAGTCGATGAAGAACGCGGTCACGCCCAGGTGCGTGCGCTGCTCGTCGAACGAGCGCCGCCAGCCGAGCTCGTAGCTCCAGGCCGTCTCGGAGTCGAAGTCCTCCGCACCGGACGGCGCGCTCAGGTTGAAGCCACCGGCCTTCCAGCCCTCGGCCGCGCGCGCGTACAGCAGCGTTTCCTCGTCCACGTGCCAGGCCAGGCTGGCCATGGGCACGAGCTCGTCGAAGGTGCGATGGTCCTCGCTCTGGCCCAGCACGAACGGACCGGAGCCCGGGTCGAAGGTGTGGGTGCGCTCGACCCGCTTGTCCTCGCGGTCGTAGCGCAGGCCCGCGCCGAGCTCGAGCGCCTCGCCGAGCGGCAGCCTCAGCTCGCCGAAGAGCGCCAGGCCGGAGTCGTCGAACTGGCCGTCGTTGAGGTCGATGCCCTCGCTGCCGGGCGGGAAGAAGATGCCCGCGCCGCCCGGGCGGAAGTGGTTGGCGGCCTGGCGTTCGGCGTCGGACCGGAAGCCCGAGGCCCCCACCAGCCAGGCGAACTCCGCGCGGCGCCCGTCGCCGGGCGCGCTGCCGAGGCGCAGCTCCTGGTACAGGTAGCGCTGCTCCTCCTCGCTGCGGCGGCGCACGCCGTCGATGGGCGAGAAGTCGAAGTCCGAGGTCTCGAGCACGTCCCAGGTCTGCCAGCTCGAGACCGAGGTGAAGTCGAGCTCGTCGCCGGAGGCGCGGTACACCAGCGACGGACTCAGCACGTCGCGGTTGGTCAGGCCCTCGAAGTCCTGGTCGACGTGGTGCGGATTGGCGCGCAGCGCGTCGAGCTCGGACAGCACGAAGCCGCCGTCGCGCGCGCGCTCGCCGAACAGCGTGAAGTCGAACTCGGAGCCGGCGCTCGGGCTCCACAGCACGCGCCCGCGCCCGAAGAAACCGTCGCGCTCGTCCAGGTCGTGGCCGGTGAAGTCGTTGGTGGTGAAGCCGTCGCGCTCGGAGGCCAGGATCGCCGCGTCGCCGGTGAGACCGGCGCCGAGCGGTCCCGAGAAGGAGCCCGAGTACTCGCGCAGGTCGTCGCTGCCGAAGCTCGTGCCCACGTCGATCCGGCGCTCGCTGGCGGGCCGCCGCCCGCGCAGGTGGATCAGGCCGCCCAGGGCGTTGCGGCCGTAGAGCGTGCCCTGCGGTCCGCGCAGCACCTCGACGCGCTCGAGCGCGAACAGCGGCAGGTTCGTGCCGCCGAAGCCGAACTGCGGCACGTCGTCGACGTAGGTGATCACGGCCGGATCGCCGAGGCCGCTGCCGATGCCGCGCACGAACGGGAACGACAGGCGCCGCGCCGAGAACTCCGAGAAGACCGTGTTCGGTAGGCGGCTGACGAGGTCGCTGACCTCGAGCACGCGGAAGTCCTCGAGCTCACGCGCATCGAGCACGCTGACGCTGAGCGGCACCCGCTCCAGGGATTCGGCCTGCTTGCGGGCCGTGACGAGGGTCTCGTCCGTGGGCGCGGGCTGGGGCGGGAGCCGACCCTCGCCCGGGAGGACCGCCAGCGCGGCGAACAGCGAAACGGCGGGGGACGTCATCGAGGAGGGTTCCGGGCAGGGGTTCGTGGGCTCGGTGGACGAAGGCAGGAATCGGCGGGCGCGCGAGCCGCGTCAGGGCAGGCGATGGTCGAGCGCGGCCAGCTCGCCGGCATGGTTGCGGACGTACACCACGCCGTCCGCGAGCACCGGCACGGTCCAGCACGTGCCGCCGTCGAAGACCTTGCGGCGCGACAGCTCGTGGTAGGCCTGGCTGGTGGCCTCGGCCACGATCAGCTCGCCGTCCTCGGACATGACCAGCAGGCGCCCGTCGGCCAGCGCGAGCGCGCCCTGGCCGAGCCCGCGCTCGCGCCAGCGCTCCTCGCCCGCCAGGTCGATGCACTTCAGGACCTTGTCGTCGAAGCCGTACAGGTGTCCCTGCCAGGGCACGCAACCGCTCATCTGGTTGCGCATCACCTTGCTCTCCCAGGCCACCTTGGGCTCCTTGCCCGCGAGCTCGATCAGCGCGCAACCGCGCTCGTAGCCCGAGGAGATGAAGACGCGCGTGCCGAGCACGACCGGGGTCATGGCGTTGACCTTGTACTTCGTCTCCCAGGGCGTGAAGGCGAGCTCGGCGCCATCGGCGGACGACAGCAGCGCCAGCCCCTTGCCCGCGAACACGGCCAGCGCCGGGCGTCCGCCGAAGTCGAGCTCGATCGGGGTCGAATAGGCGTCGCCGTAGGCCTTGGGGCTCTGCCACAGCTGCGCGCCCGACGCGCGCGCGAAGGCGCAGACCTTGCCGTAGTTCAGGATCACGGCCTCGCCCAGCACGAGCGGCGAGGCCGCGAAGCCCCACTGCGGCGTGTCGAGTCCGTACTCCTCGGCGACCTGCCGCTCCCACAGGACCTCGCCCGTCGCGGCCGAGAGGCAGCGCAGCCCGCCCTCGCGCTCGGACACGTACACGCGCTCGCCGTCGACGGTGGGCGTGGTGAGCGTGCCGCCGCCGTGGTAGAGGTCCCGGATCTCGGCCGGATAGGCGTGCGTCCACAGCTCCGCGCCCGTGGCCGCGTCGAGGCAATAGACCACGTCGAGGCCCAGCTCCTTGTCGTAGCCGAGCGTGTAGACGCGCTTGGCCACGACCGCCACCGACGAATAGCCGAGGCCGAGCTGCACCTTCCACAGCGGCTCGGCCGCGCCCTTCGAGTTCCACTTCGTCTCGCCCGAGACCCCGCTGCGCGCCGGCCCGCCCCACTGCGGCCAATCGTCGCGCGCACGGGACAGGTCGGCAGGGGCGCCCCACAGGGCGAGCGAGAGCGTGAGGATCAGCATGGGATGCGGGGGACGCGGTCGGGGGGGGCGCGACGACGCGCGGGCGACGCGGATGATAAGGCCATGACCACCGAAGGCATGCACCCAGCCGGCCCCGGGAGGTTTTCTTTGCGTTCGCGGCGCGCACGCGCGCAGTTCGTCGCGGGCCCCGGCTGCCCGCGCGCGCTCAGCGTGCACGCGCGAGTTCCCAGGCCGCGCACTCCTCGGCGTTGCGCAGGAACAGCACCCCGTCCGCCAGCGCCAGGTGTGCCCAGCTCTTGCCCGTCAGGCCCTGGAAGCTCCCCAGCACCGCGTTCGCGCGCGCGGGGTCGGGCTCGAGCGCGAACACCTCGCCCTCCTCGGAGGCCACCAGCAGGAGCTCCCCCGCCAGCAGGATCTGGCCGTGCCCGTAACGGCCCTCCTTCCAGCGCTTGGCGCCGCTCTCGAGCTCGACGCACTCGAGCATGCCGTCGTCGAGCCCGTAGACGAAGCCGTCGTGCAGCACGACGTTGGTCAGCTTGGTGCGCAAGAGGCGCGCGTCGCGCCACAGCTCGCGCGCCACGAGACCCGCGTGCTGCGCGTCGTCGCGGCCGGGCTCGCGCGGGCGCGCTGCGAGCGCCAGCAGCAGGGCTCCGCCGCCGTAGCCCTTGCTCACGAAGACGCGCTCCGGCGGCACGGGCACGGCCTGCGAGACGTTGGCGTCGCCGCTCGTGCTCCCGGGCCAGGGGAACTCCCACAGGAGCCGCCCGTCCGCGGGCGCGTGCCCCGACAGCGAGGCCTCGTTCACGATCAGGATCTGCGCGCTGCCGGCCAGCGTGGCGAGCACCGGCGAGCTGTGGCTGACCTGTCGCGGCGGGCTCTGCCAGCGCTCGAGCCCGCTGTGCGTCTCGAAGGCCACCAGGCCGGCCTGCTCCGCGCCCGCGCCGCCCGCGGGCACGATCACGAGCTCGCCGACGATCAGGGGTGACCCCGCGCGGCCGTACTGGACGCGCGCGCGCTCCTGTTCGCGCGTCGAGCCGTGCTCGGCCACCAGGTCGTGGCTCCAGGCGAGGGCGCCGCTGGCCGCGTCGAGGCACGCGAGCGTGCCCCAGGCCGAGAGCGCGTACACGCGACCCGTGCCGGGCTCGGGTCCGAGCTCGACCGCCGGGGTCGCGCGCGGCCCGTCGCCGCCGAGCGCGTGCGCGAAGGGCTCGTCGAACACGGTGCTCCACAGCAGCTCGCCCGTGGCGGCCGAGCGCGCGCTGGCGCGCTGGCCGAGTTCGTCCTGCTCCAGCGTGAAGGCGACTCCGCCCGCCAGCGCGAAGGCCGACCAACCCGCGCCGATGGGCCCGCCCCACAGGCGCCGCGGCGGATGCGCGTCCCAGTCGCGCGCGAGTCCGGCCGCCGGCACGGCGTTGTCGCGGCGCGGCCCGAGGAAGCCCGGGAAGTCGCTGCTGCGCGCCGGACCGAGCGCCTGCGGCGCGGGGGACGCGACGAATGCCGGCCGGGCCGGCGTGCGCCAGCGCCAGCGCAGGTCCGGGATCATCTCGCCGCTCACGCCCTGCACGCGCACCAGCGCGAAGAACGCGAGCCCGCCCAGGGCCACGCTGCCCAGCAGCGCGAGCCGCACGCGCAGCGCGAGCTGACGCCGGCGCGCGAGCGCGACCAGCCCCCCCAGCGCGGCCGCGGCCAGCAGCAGCCCGGTCACGACGTTGCCGAGCCCGCGGTCGCCGAACGGATCGCCGACCCGCACCCACAGGATCAGCCCCGCGCACGCGCCCAGCGCGAGCCAACCGAAGCGCGCTCTCCAGGGGCCACGCATGCGGACTAGCGCGCCCGGCGCCCGAACGGCGTGCGCACGAGAGCGCCCAGGTCGTCGAACAGGTCGTACACCACCGGCGTCACCAGCAGCGTCAAGAGCAGCGCCAGTCCCTGCCCGCCCACCACCACGACCGCCACCGAACGCCGCTCCTCCGCGCCCGGCCCGGTGCCGAACAGCAGGGGCAGCATGCCCACGATCAGCGTCAGCGTGGTCATCAGGATCGGGCGCAGGCGGTCGCGGTTGGCCTGCAGGATCGCGGCCGTGCGCGCCAGCCCGCGCGCGCGCAGCTGGTTGGTGTGGTCGATCTGCAGGATGGCGTTCTTCTTGACGACCCCGAACAGCACCAGGATGCCGAGGGCCGAGTACAGATTGAGGGTGTTGCCGGTGGCCGACAGCGAGAGCAGCGCGAAGGGTACCGAAAGCGGCAGCGAGAGCAGGATCGTCAGCGGGTGCACCAGGCTCTCGAACTGCGCCGCCAGGATCACGTACATCAGCACGAAGCTCACCAGGAAGGCCCACAGGAACTCCTCGATCGTGCGCTCGAGCTCGCGCCCGCGTCCGGAGACGCGCGTCGAGTAGGCCTCGGGCAGGTCCATCGCGCGCACGGCCCCGCGCAGGGCCTCCAGCCGGTCGGCCTGGCCGTAGCCGGGCGCGACCGAGGTGCGCAGCG
The DNA here is from genome assembly GCA_964631945.1 of uncultured Planctomycetaceae bacterium. Taxonomy (GTDB): domain Bacteria; phylum Planctomycetota; class UBA1135; order UBA1135; genus JABFRZ01. The sequence goes on along the minus strand of CAZWAY010000033.1, from coordinate 33,744 downwards.
AGACCTGGCGCGTGCGGTCGAGGCGGTCGATGCGCGAGGGACTGCGCCCGGGCTCGAGCCGCACCAGGTCGGACAGGCGCACCGACGCGCCCGTGCGCGTGCCCACGAACAGCTGCTCGACGCGCTCGGCGGCGGAACGGTCGCCGACCTCCAGGCGCAGGGCCACGTCGTAGTCCTCGCCCAGCGCGCGGTCGCGGTAGCGCGTCACGCGCTCCTCACCGCCCACCATCAGGCGCAGGGCCGAGGCCACGTCGGCCACGGCCACGCCGCGGTCGGCGGCGCGCTCGCGCTCGATCACCACCCGCAGCTCCGGGCGGTCGAGCTTGAGGGTCGTGTCGGCGTCCAGGATGCCGCCCAGCTCGCGGCTGCGCTCGCGCAGCTCCTCGCCGTAGCGCGCCAGGGCCTCGAGGTCGGGCCCGAGGATCGAGAAGTCGATCTCCCAGTTGCCGCCGCCGATGTTGAAGGACTGCACGTTGCGCACCGAGCAGCGCAGGTCGGGGAAGCGCGCCAGGCGCTTGCGCACCGCCGTCATCACGTCGCGCTGCGAATAGTTGCCCGCGAAGGCGCGCCCCGGCCGCAACCGCACCAGCTCGCGCAGCAAGCGCGGGATCGAGAACACGCGCTCGGCGTGGGGCGCGATGCGCACGTAGGCACTGCCCTGGTTGACCTGCCCCAGGAAGCTGCCGCCCGCCGTGGCCAGCACCGTGCGCACCCCCGGTACGCCGGCCAGCTCGGCCTCGACCGCGCGCATGACCTCGTCCATGGCGGTGATGCTGGTGCCCTCGGGCGCCGTCACGTTCACGTCGAACTCGGCCTCGTCGACGTCCGAGGGCGTGTACTCCTGGCGCACGCCGCGGTAGATCGGGACGCTCGCGAAGACGATCGCGAGCGCGCCCAGCAGCACGATCCAGCGCCAGCGCAGCGCGCGCGCCAGCAACCCGGCGTAGGCGCGCTCGAGCCGCCCGTACAGGCCCGCGCGCGAGGGCCGCGCGTTCGCGCCGACGCGCAGGAGGCGCGCGCTCATGGTGGGCGTGAGCGTGAACGAGACCAGCAGGCTCACCAGCACGGCCGCGGCCGCGGTCAGGCCGAACTGGTACAGGAAGCGCCCGGAGATGCTGGAGAGGAACGAGACCGGCACGAAGATGACCGCCAGCGAGAGCGTCGTGGCCGTGACGGCCAGGGCGATCTCGGCCGTGCCCTCGCGCGCGGCCTCGAAGGGCGCCAGGCCCTTCTCCTCCAGGAAGCGGAAGACGTTCTCAAGCACCACGATCGCGTCGTCGATCACGATGCCGACCATCAGCACCAGCGCCAGCATGGTCACGCTGTTGAGCGTGAAGCCCAGCGCCTCCATGACCCCGAAGCAGGCCACCAGCGAGCACGGGATGGCCACGGCCGCGATCCAGGTCGAGCGCCAGCTGCGCATGAACAGCCACACCACCAGGCTGGCCAGGATCGAGCCCAGCACGAGGTGCAGGCGGATCTCGCCCAGGGCCGCGTGGATGTAGCGCGACTGGTCGCGGATGACCTCGACGCGCAGGTCGCTCGGCAGCTCGGCGCGCAGCGCCGCGAGCTTCTGCTTCACGCCCTCGATCACCTCGATCGTGTTGGCACCGGATTGGCGGCGCACCTCGACCGAGACGCACGGCTGGCCGTCCAGACGCGCGAGCGAGCGGCGCTCCTTGCTGCCGTCCTCGACCCGCCCCAGGTCGCGCACGCGCACGGCCGCGCCGCCCGCGCCGGCCACCACCAGGTCGGCGAAGCGCGCCGGATCCTCCAGCCGGCCCAGCGTGCGCAGCACGCGCTCGCTCTCGTCGCCGGTGACGTTGCCGCCGGGCGTCTCGGCGTTCTGGCGCACGAGCGCGTCGCGCACGGCGGTGATCGGGAGGTCGTAGGCGCGCAGCCGGTCGGCGTCGATCCACACGTTGATCGCGCGCGGCGCGCCGCCCACCAGCGTGATCTGGCCCACGCCGCTCGAGCGTTCGAGGGCCGGCTTGACCAGCTTGTCGGCCAGCTCGTACAGCTCGCGCGGATCACGCTCGCCCGAGAACGCGAAGGACGCCACCGGGGTCTGGTCGTTGTCGAACTTGCCGACGATGGGCGGCTCGGCTTCGGGCGGCAGGTCGCGCAGCACGGATGCCACGCGCTCGCGCACGTCCTGGGCCGCGGCCTCGATGTCGCGCTCGAGCCGGAAGGTGACGACCACGATGCTGGTCCCGCTGGAGGAGATCGAGCGCAGCTGGTCGATGCCCTCGACCGTGTTGACGGCCTCCTCGATGCGCTGGCTCACCAGCGTCTCGACCTCCTCGGCCGCCGCGCCCGGCACGCTCGTGCGCACGCTGACGGTCGGCAGGTCGACGGCCGGGAAACGGTCGATCGGGAGCCGCAGGTAGCTCGCCACCCCGATCACGACCGGCGTCGCCACCAGCATGCTGGCGAAGATCGGGCGCCGGATGCAGAGCTCGACGAAGGCGCGCACGCGCGGGCTATCTCGGGCTCGTGACGCGCACGGCCACGCCGCCGCCGAGCTTGCCCGGCGCGAGCACCACTTCCTCGCCCTCCGCCAAGCCCGCCAGGACCTCGACCCGTGCCGCCTCGCGCCGGCCGAGCACGAGCCGGCGCTCCTCGCTGCGCCCGTCGCGCACCACGTAGGCCTTGTCCAGTCCGGCGAAGGACACCAGGGCCTCGACCGGCAGCGTCAGGGCCGGCTCGTCCGGCGCGATCACGATGGTGGCCTCGGCGAAGGCGCCCGGGCGCAGGCCCGGCCCGGCCGCGGGCAGGTCGACCTCGACCACCAGCGAGCGGCTGTCGCGCGTGAGCGCCGGAGCCAGGCGCGCGATCGTACCCGTGAGCTCCTGCTCGAGCTCGCCGCGCGCACCGACCACGCGCGCGCGCACGCTCTGCCCCACGCGCACCGCGGCCGCCTCGCGCTCGCCTACCTGCAGCACCAGCCGCAGCGGATCGAGGCGCACGAGCTCGAGCACCGGCGCGCCGATCGCCAGGTACGCACCCGTGGCCGTGAGGCGCGCCACGACCTGGCCCTCGAAGGGCGCCTCGAGGCGCGTCTCGGACAGCTGCGCGCGCGCGATCTCGAGCTCGGCGCGGCGCTGGGCCAGGGCCGCGCGGCGCGCGGCGACCAGCTCGAGGGCCTCCTGCAGGCGGCTCTCGGCCGCGCGGAACTCGGCCTCGGCCGTGTCGGCCAGGGCCTGGCTGTCCACGCCCTCGCGCGCCAGGGCCGAGGCGCGCTCGCGCTCCAGGCCTGCGCGCTCGAGTGCGGCCCGCGCCAGGCGCACCGCGGCGGTGGTTTCGACCTCGACCGTATCGTCTGCGGCCGAATCGACCCCGGCCGTATCGTCTGCGACCTCATCGTCCGCGCGCGCACCCTCGGGCGCGAGTCCGAGCAGCGCGCGGGCCGATGCCACCGCGGCCTCGGCCGCGCGCACGCGCAGCTCGTACTCGCGCGCCTCCAAGAGCGCCAGCACCTGGCCGCGTCGCACCGCGTCGCCGCGCTCGGCGCACAGCTCCTGCAGTCGCCCCGGCACCTTGGTCGCGAGCACCACGCGTTCGTAGGGCGCGAGCTCGCCCAGGGCGGGCACGCCGCGCTCCCAGCCCTCGCGCCGGACGCGCACGGTGCGCACCTCGAGCGGTGCGCTTTCGCTCGCGGCCGGGGGTCGGAGCTCGAGACCGTCCGGAGCGCAGGCGGCGAGGCCGGCGAAGAGGAGCGCTACGGTGGAGACGACGCTGGAGACCACGGTGGAGAAGGATCGCGCGAAGGGCATGCGCTTTGGTGAGCGGGCCGGTGCATGATGCCCGACCCACGCGCAAGGTGGTAATGCGAGCCCGATCTGCCCACGTCCGCCGGCCGCCGCGGCGCGCGCCATGACGCGCCTCGAACGCGCGCCCTGGCTCGCGCTCGTGCTCGTGGCCCTCTGGCGCGCGCCGGTCGCGCGCGACCTGGACGTGGCCGTACCGCCCGGCTCGCCGCTCGAATGGACGGCGGCCTTCCCGGCCTACACCCCGCCGCGCCGCCCGCTCTTCCCGCGCACGGGCCCTGCGGAGAATCCCGCGCAGAAGCCCGGGGAGGCCAGCGGCGAAGAACCGCAGCGCACGGCCTCGAGCGCCAGGTCGACCAGCTCCGCGGCGGACGTGCGCATCTCGAACGCCTTCGGCCAGGTGCGCATCCTGACCTGGGACCTCACGGCCCACCTCGAGTGGACCAAGAAACCGCTGCCGCAGCCCACCACCGGGCACGGCGCGCTGCGACCGCCGGCGCCGGAGTTCGGCGACCCGCTGTACTGGCTCTCGCTGGCGCCGCTCCTGCGGCTCTTGCTGCACCCCGACTCGCTCTCGCGCTCGGAGACGCTGGCGCACCTGGTGGAGCTCGGCGAGCCGGTGCTGCCGGTGCTCGGCGCGGCGGCCCAGGAGCGCGACCTGGCCGTGGCCTGCCGCGACCTGCGCGCGCTGATCCGGCCCGATGCGGGGGTCCTGCCGACGCCACCACCCGGAGCCACGCCGCGCGAGAGCGCCTTCGCGCGCTTCGTGCTGGAGGAATGCCTGCGCGATCGGCCGCTCGATCCCAGCGACGACTTCGGACGGCGCTTGTTCCTCTTCGCCGAGGAGGCCGAGCCGCTCCTGTGTCGCTACGCCGAGCACCCCGCGCTCGAGCTGTCGCGCAACGCGGTGGCCGCGCTCGGACGCTACGAGACGAGGAGTGCCGTGCAGTTCCTGGCGGCCTTCGCGGCGCGGGCCGAGGATCCGGTCGCGCTGGTGCGCGCGCTCGCGGCGCTGGGGCGCTACCGCGGAGCACTGGACGTCGCGCCCCTGCTCGCGCGCCTCGAGCGCACCAGCGAGCCCGTGCAGCGCGCGGCCCTGATCGGCGCGCTCGGCCGGCTCGGCGCGCGCGCGGCCGCTCCGCTGCTCCTGCGGCTGGGCGAGGACGCGCGCCGCGCCAAGGACTCGGACCTCCTGATCTCGGTCCTGTCGGCGCTGGCGCGCATCGCCTGGCTGCAACCACAGCCGGAGCTGGCCAGCTTCTGCGCGCGCGTGAGCGGCGAGGCGCGCGAGCTCGGCCGGCGCAGCGAGCTCACGCTCAAGCCCGACCTGCCCGATCCGCCCGAGCTGCGCGCCACGATCCTGAGCCAGCTCGCGCTGCTCGCGCGCACGCAGGCCGCCGCACCCGACGAGAAGACGCGCGCCGAGCTGGTGGCGCTGGCGCGTCCGGCGCCGCTCGATGCGCGCCTGTCCGAGCTCGGGCGGGGCGGCACGGATCCGCTCGGCAGCATTCCGGCCGCGGTGCGTTTCCTCTACCTGGAGGGCCTGGTGCGCGCCGGACCGGGCGGGCTCGAGCTCTTGGCCTCGCTGGCGCGGCGCCCCGAGGTCGAGACGGCCCTGCGCGCGCGCGCGCTGGCGCTCCTCTCCTACGACCAGCGCGGCGCGCTGGCCGTGACGCTGCTCGAGGCCGCGGAGACGCCGCTCGAGCTGTGCGTGCAGGCGCTCGAGGTCCTGATCACCGACGTGCACCCGCGCGCACCCGAGTTCTGCAGGCGTCAGCTCGCCCGCCCCGGGCTGGGCGACCCGCGCCCGGACGCCGCGCTCGCGTTCCTGGTCCAGCGCGCGGTGCGCTTCCTGTCCGAGGCCGGCAAGCTGGGCGCGCGCGACCTCTTGCCGCTGCAGGCGCTGGTGCAGCATCCACCCAGCGAGCGCGCCGGACGCGTGGCCGAGCTGCGCGCGCGCCTGAGGGAGCTGGCCGAGTTCGCGCGCGCGGGCGGGCGCGCGAAGGAGCTCGGCGAGCGTGCCGGCGCCCTGGTGGACTACGTCATCGAGCATCGCCTGAACGCGCTGCTCGACCCCGCCGCGCGCGCCGCGCGCAGCGACGCCCTGCTGCAGGCGCTCGAGCCGCTGCGCGCGGCGCGCACGCCGCCCGAGGCCGTGGCGCAGCTCGTGCCCGCGCTCCAGGCGCTGCTGCTCGGCGGCGAGGTCGAACTCGAGGACCCCGGCCGGGCGCTGTTCCAGCCGCTGGTGCCGCTGGCCGAGGAGGTCCTGCTGGCGCTGGGGCGCTCGCGCGACCCGCTGGCGGTGGAGCTGGTGCTGGCCGCGCTGCAGGGCGGAGCGCGCGAGCTGCGCGCGCACGCCTGCCTGGCGCTGGGCATGTGCGCGCAGCCGGACCTGGCGCCGAAGCTCCTGCCGGCGCTCCTGGACGAGGACCCCTTCGTGCGCTTCGCCGCGGCCGAGGCCCTGCGCCACCTGACCGGCCGCGAGCACGCCGTCGACTGGCTCGCCGCACCCGCGGCCGAGCGCCAGACGGCGGCCGAGGAGCTGCGGCTGTGGCTGCTGACGCGCGAGCGCTGACTCGTCGGTCTAGCCCCGGCCGCGCCCCAGCTCGGCGCGCAGGGCCGCGAGCTCGCCGGGCGTGAGCGCGCGCCAGGTCCCGCTGGCCAGCGCGCCCAGCTCGAGCGGTCCGATGGCGACGCGCCGCAGCTCCTTCACCGCCCGTCCGAGCGCCAGGAACATGCGCCGCACCTGGCGGTTCTTGCCCTCGTGCAGCTCGAGCTCGACCACGCTGGTCGGACCGCGGTGCCCGATCAGGGTGGCGCGGGCCGGGCGCGTCGGACCGTCGTCGAGCACCAGGCCCTGCGCCAGGCGCGCGAGCTCGGCCTCGCTCACGTGCGTCTTGGTGGTCACGCGATAGCGCTTGACCAGCCCCACCTCGGGATTGGTCACGCCCTCGGCCAGCGCGGTGTCGTTGGTGAGCAGGAGCAAGCCGCTCGTGTCGCGGTCCAGGCGCCCCACCGGGAAGACCCAGGCCGGCGCCCCGGCCACGAGGTCGTAGACCGTGTGGCGTCCGCGCGGGTCACCGAAGCTCGTCAGGTAGCCCTTGGGCTTGTTCAGCAAGAGGTAGAGCGGCTGGGCCGCGCGCACCGGCCGGCCGTCGAGCTCGACCCGCTGCAGCTCGGGGTCGATCCAGGTCTCCGGGTTGCGCAGCACGCGCCCGTCGACGCGCACGCGCCCGGCGCGCACCCACTCGACCGCCACGGTGCGCGAGCACAGCCCGAGGCGCGAGAGCAGGCGATCGAGGGTGCGGCGCTCGGCCAAGGGCGCTGATTCGAGCGCGGCCGGCCGAGCCCGGCAAGCGCGCCGGCTCGGCCCGGGCTGACTTTTTTGGGCCGCGCGCCGGTCGCGCCGCCCTAGAATCCGCGCCCGATGCTGCTCGCCGCCTGCCTCCTCGCCGCCCCGCTCGCCGCGCAGACGAAGGGCGAGGACCGCGACGCCCCCATCGCCCTGGTCGGAGCGCGCATCGAGCCGGTCTCCGGCCCGGTCATCGCGAGCGGGATCCTGGTGGTGCACGGCGGGGTGATCGCGCACATCGGCGCGCTGGACACGACCCCCGTCCCGGCCGGCGCGCTGATCCGCGACCTGAGCGGCAAGGTGATCGTGCCCGGACTGGTGGACACCCACAGCCACATCGGCGCGGTCGAGGGCGGCGACCGCTCGGCGCCGATCCAGCCCGAGGTGCGCGTGCTCGACTCGCTCGACGTGCTCGATCCGTCGCTGGCGCGCGCGCGCGCGGGCGGGATCACCAGCGTGAACGTCATGCCCGGCTCGGGTCACCTGCTCTCGGGCCAGACGGTCTACATCAAGCTGCGCAAGGGCCACACCCTGGAGGAACTGGCCATCCGCAACGACGACGGCACGATCGCCGGCGGCATCAAGATGGCGAACGGCACGAACTCGCGCCGCGATCCGCCCTTCCCCGGCACGCGCGCCAAGTCGGCCGCGCTGGTGCGCGAGCGCTTCGTGGCGGCCCAGGAGTACGCGCGCAAGCGCGCCGACCCGGACGTGGACAAGCGGCCCGAGCGCGACCTCGGCCTGGAGGCCCTGGTCGAGGCCCTGCAAGGCAAGCGCGTGGTGCACCACCACACGCACCGCCACGACGACGGGCTCACGGTGCTGCGCCTGAAGGAGGAGTTCGGGCTGCGCGTGGTGCTCCATCACGTCAGCGACGCCTGGAAGGTGGCGCCCGAGATCGCCGCGGCCGGCGTGCCGAGTTCCTTGATCGTGATCGACAGCCCGGGCGGCAAGCTCGAGGCGCGCGACATGCGCTGGGACAGCGCGCGCGTGCTGGTCGAGGCGGGCGCCGCCATCGCCTTCCACACCGACGACTGGATCACCGACTCGCGCCTGTTCCTGCGCTCGGCCGCGCTGGCCGTGCGCGCGGGGCTGGCGCCGGACGCGGCGCTCGCGGCCCTGACCCTGGCGCCGGCGCGCATGCTCGACCTCGGCCAGCGCATCGGCAGCCTGGAGGTCGGCAAGGACGCCGACTTCGTGGTGCTCGACGGCGAGCCCTTCTCGGTCTACACGCGCGTGCTCGAGACCTGGGTCGAGGGCGTCAAGGTCTTCGACCGCTCCGATCCGAAGGACCATCTCATGGCCGTGGGCGGCTTCGGAGCCGGCAGTCCGCGCGCGCCCGTGTGCTGCGAGGGCGAGGAGGAGGACCGGTGAAACGCGCGCTCGTGTCGCTGTGCTGTCTCGGGCTGCTGGCGGGCGTGCTCCCGGCCCAGGATCTGGCCGTGCGCGGGCGCATCGTGCACACCCAGGCCGGCAAGGCGCTCGAGGACGGCATCGTGCTGGTGCGCGGCGGCAAGATCACGGCCGTCGGCAAGGCCAGCGAGGTCAAGATCCCGGCCGGGCTGACCACGCTCGAGGCCGCGGTGGTGACGCCCGGCCTGATCGACGCGCACACCTCGCTGGGCCTGGCTGGCTCGCTCAACTACGCCCACGACCGCGACGAGCTCGAGAAGTCGGCGGCGCTGCAGCCCGAGCTGCGCGCGCTCGACGCCTACAACCCGCGCGAGCCGCTGATCGAGTGGGTGCGCGGCTTCGGCGTCACCACCGTGCACAGCGGGCACGCCCCGGGCGCGGTGATCTCGGGCCAGACCCTGATCGCCAAGCTGCGCGGCGAGACCCCCGAGCAGGCCGTGATCCAGCCGCTGGCGATGGTCGCGGCCACGCTCGGCGCGGGCGCGGTGCACGAGGACGAGAAGGCCCAGCCCGGCACGCGCGCCAAGGCCGCCGCGCTGCTGCGCGAGGAGCTGGTCAAGACCCAGGCCTGGATCGAGAAGCAGGCGCGCGCCGCCCAGGAGGGCAAGCCCGCCGAGCGCGACCTGCGGCGCGAGATCCTGGCCAAGGTCCTGTCGGGCGAGGTGCCGCTGCTCGTCACCGCCCAGCGCGCCCAGGACATCGCCACGGCCCTGCGGCTCGCAAAGGAGTTCGGCTTCCGCCTGGTGCTCGACGGCGCGGCCGAGGCCCCGCTCGTGCTGGAGCAGATCCGCGCCGCGAACGTGCCCGTGCTGGTGCACCCGACCATGTTCCGCGCCGTGGGCGAGACCGAGAACCTCTCGCTCGAGACCCCCGGCGCGCTGAAGAAGGCCGGCCTGCGCGTGGCGCTGCAGGGCGGTTACGAGTCCTACGTGCCGCGCGCGCGCATCGTGCTGTTCGAGGCCGCCGAGGCCTGCGCCTACGGCCTCCCGTTCGAGGACGCCCTGGCGCTGATCACGATCGACGCCGCGCGCCTGCTCGGCATCGAGGCGCGCGTGGGCTCGCTCGAGGTCGGCAAGGACGGCGATCTCGCGCTCTACGACGGCGACCCCTTCGAGTACACGACCCACTGCACGGGCGTGGTGATCGAGGGCGTGGTCGTGAGCTCGACGCCGCGCTGAGCAGACCGACCGCGGAAGGCTCGGCGTACGCCCGGCTTGCCTCGGTGCAGCCCAGCGCTACCCTGTTTCCCCTCCAATGGCCGACAAGATCATCTTCCAGCTGCACGAACTGAAGAAGTACTTCGGGCAGCGCCTGGTCCTCAACGACATCACGCTCTCCTTCCTCGAGGGCGCCAAGATCGGCGTGATCGGGCCCAACGGCGCCGGCAAGTCGACGCTGCTGCGCATCATGGCCGGCCTCGACAAGCAGTTCGAGGGCACCGCCAAGGCCGTCGGCGAGCTCTCGATCGGCTACCTCGCGCAGGAGCCGCCCCTGACCGAGGACAAGACCGTGGCCGGCAACCTCGACGAGGCCGTGGCGCCGCTGCGAGCCATCGAGCGGCGCTACAACGAGTTGGCCGAGGCCGGTGACGTGGGCGAGGAGTACGAGCACCTCCTCGAGGTGATGAACCACAAGGAGATCTGGGAACTCGACGGCCACCTGGAGCAGGCCGCGACCGCGCTGTGCCTGCCGCCCATGGAGGCCGACGTGCGCAAGCTCTCGGGCGGCGAGCGCCGGCGCGTGGCGCTGGCCAAGCTGCTCATGTCGCACCCCGACATGCTGCTGCTCGACGAGCCCACCAACCACCTCGACACCGAGACGGTCGAGTGGCTCGAGGAGCACCTCAAGAACTACCACGGCACGGTGATCCTGATCACCCACGACCGCTACTTCCTCGACAACGTCGTGGAGTGGATGCTGGAGGTCGAGCGCGGGCGCGCGCAACCCTACAAGGGCAACTACTCGGCCTACCTGGCGCAGAAGTCCCTGGCCCTGAACATCAAGCGCCAGACCGACTCCAAGACCGACAAGGTCATCGCCAAGGAACGCGAGTGGCTGGCGCGCACGCCCAAGGCGCGCACCACGCAGTCGAAGGCGCGCGTGGCGCGCTACCAGGAGCTGATCACGCGCCGGGCCCAGGACCAGCTCGACGCGGTCGAGCTCGCCATCCCGCCCGGGCCGCGCCTGGGCGACAAGGTGATCGTGTTCGAGAAGGTCACGAAGGGCTACGGCGGACGCACGCTGCTCAAGGACCTCTCCTTCGACCTGCCGCCGGGCGGGATCCTGGGTGTGGTCGGCCCCAACGGGATGGGCAAGACCACCATGCTGCGCCTGATCCTCGGGCAGGAGCAGCCCGACCAGGGCAAGGTCTCGATCGGCCCGACGGTCAAGCTGACCTACCTGGACCAGTCGCGCCTGATCCTCGACGACACGAAGTCGGTCTACGACAACATCACCGAGGGCAACCAGGTGATCCCCTTCGGCAACATCACGCTCGACGGGCGCGCCTACGTGGCGCGCTTCCAGTTCAAGGGCGAGGACCAGCAGAAGCTCCTGGGCGAGTGCTCGGGCGGGATGCGCAACCGCGTGCTGCTGGCGCGCATGCTGCGCAGCCCGGCCAACGTGATCCTCCTGGACGAGCCCACCAACGACCTCGACCTCGACACGCTGCGGGTGCTCGAGGATGCCCTGCAGGAGTACGTCGGCTCGGCCATCGTGGTCAGCCACGACCGCTACTTCCTGAACCGCGTCGTGTCGCACATCCTGGCCTTCGAGGGCGACGGACTGATCAACTTCCACCACGGCACGTACGAGGACTACGCCGAGTGGCGCAAGGGCTGGCGCGAGCGCATGGGCTTCGGGCCGGAGTCGCGCGCCGGGCGCTACCGCAAGCTGCTGCGCAAGTGAGCGCGCGCGGGGCCGGGCGCCGCTGGCTCGCCGAGGGCGCGCCGGAGCTCGCCGCGCTGGGCGACCTGGCGCACGCGCGCGCGCGCATCGCGGCCTACGCGCCGCGCGACGCGGACCAGGCCCGCGCCCGGGAGTTCGTGCTGGGCTGGATCGACGCGCACGCCGACGCGCTCTCGCGCTCGTGCCTGGAGGGACACCTGACGGCCTCCGCGCTGGTGGTGGATGCGGCCGGCGAACGCGCGCTGCTGACGCTGCACAGGAAGCTCGGGCGCTGGCTGCAGCTCGGCGGCCACTGCGACGGCGACGCGAACCTGGCCGGCGCGGCCCTGCGCGAGGCGCGCGAGGAGAGCGGCATCCAGGGCCTTGCGATCGATGCGCAGATCCTCGACCTCGACTGCCACCGCATCCCCGCGCGCGCGGACGAGCCCGAGCACTGGCACCTGGACGCGCGCTTCCTGGTGCGCGCACCGCCGGGGGCCGCACCCAAGCTCAGCGCCGAATCGAAGGCGCTGCGCTGGTTCGCGCCGCGCGAGCTGGCCGAGATCGAGAGCGACGCCTCGGTGCGCAGGCTGTTCGCGCTCGCCTTCGGAGGCCGGGCGTAGCGCGGCCCGCTTCGCTCCGCCAGGCTCCCGCGCTAGGATCGCGCAGCGCACGCCCGGCCGAGCGGAGCGCGTCCCCCGTGCCCGATTCCCTCCGAGTCCGCCCGCCGCGCGTCCGTTCCTGCGCGCGGCGAGCGTGGGCGCTCGCGTTGCTGGGTCTGTGCGCGGCCTGCGCGCGCCACCAGGCTGCCCGCGCTCCCGGCCGCGACCTCCTGGCGCAGGCCCCGCACGAGCTGTGGAGCGTGGCCGACGGCTGGCGCCTCACGGACACCGCCGACGGCGAGACGGTGGCCTGGTCGGTGGCGCGCGAGGCCCAGCTGCGGTTGCGGCTGCCCGAGCCCGTCGATACGGAGCTCGAGCTCGAGCTCGTCCCCGCACCGGGGCGGACCGGCGGCGCGCGCCTGGGCGTGCGCCTCAACGGGCAAGAGCTGGGCGACCTCGAGCTCGCCTCGAAGGTGGCGCGCCACGCCCTGAAGGCCCCGGCCAGCCTCTGGCGTCCGGGCGCCAACGTGCTCTCCTTCACGGGCGCCGCCCTCGAGCAGGCCGAGCCGGGGGCGGTGCTCTTCGGCCTGGCCAGCGTGCGCTACGCCGCGCGCGAGCTGCGCCTGAAGGCGAGCCCGGACCCGCGCCTGCGCCCGCAGGGCGGCCGCACCTACCGGCTCGAGACCCTGGCGCCCGGCGAGCTCGAGCTCGCCGCCACGGTCGCCGGCGAGGGCGAGCTCGAGCTCGTCGTGCGCGGCGTCGACGTCTGGAGCGGGACGGCGCGTGCGGAGGCCCTGAGCACGCGCGTCTTCCGGGCCGTCGACGGCGAGCTCGGCGGCACCTGCGCCCTGCCGCGCTCCCCTGAACCGCTGGAGCTCGAACTCACCTGGCGTAGCGCCCAGCGCGAGTCCGCGTGCGAGCTCGTGCGCTTGACCTACGCCGAGAGCGCGCCCGTGCGGCGGCGCTCGGTCCTGTTCGTCTCGATCGACACGCTCTCGGCCCAGCACATGTCGCTGTACGGGTACGCACGCCCCACCACGCCCGAGCTGAGCGCCTTCGCGCGCGACGCGATCCTGTTCCAGAACTGCCGCGCGAACGCGCCCTGGACGATCCCGAGCTACATGTCGCAGTTCACCGGGCTCCTGCCGAGCGCCCACCAGCTGGTGAGCGCCGCGGAGATCGAGCTCACGCCCGATCCCACCGAGCTGCAGCGCATCGCGCCCAGTCGCTGGACGCTGGCCGAGTTCTTCCGCGCCGCCGGGTACCGCACGGCGGCCTTCGTCGACAACCCCTGGCTGATGCAGGGCTTCGGCTTCACCAGCGGCTTCGATCTGTACGACACGGCCGCGGCCCAGATCCCGCTCGAGAACCCGGAGGGCGGGCTGCGTTCGATCGTGCCGCGCGTGCTGGCCTGGCTCGATGGCCAGCCGCGCGAGGAGCCGTTCTTCCTGTTCGTGCAGGCCTTCGACCCGCACGCGCCCTATGCCCCGACCGCGCCGTGGCGGGGCCGCTTCGGCGCGGACGGCCTGCTCGACCCGCTCTGGAAGGTGCCGGTCGGGCGCGAGCAGGCCTTCGCCTACGGCTGCATCCCGCAGCACGTCGCCGGCCTCGCCCAGGGCGAGCTCGCGGTCGCGCCCCTGGTCGCGGCCTACGACGAGAAGGTGCTCGAGGTCGACGCGGCCATGGCGCAGCTCTTCGCCGGCCTGAAGCAGCGCGGGCTCTACGACGAGATCCTGATCGTGTTCGCCGCCGACCACGGCGAGTCCACCACCGGCCACGAGCTCTTCTTCAACCACGCGCTGCTCTACAACGACGCGCTGCACGTGCCGCTGGTCGTGCGCCTGCCCGGCGGCGAGCAGAAGGGCCGCACGATCGAGCCGGTGGTGAGTCTCGTCGACCTCTACCCGACGCTGCTCGACTTCGTGCTGGGCGACGCGCAGCGCGGCCTGCACGGCAGCTCGCTGCTGCCGCTGATGCGCGCGCAGGGCGCGGCGCGCGACGTCGGCTACGCCGAGCTGGGCATGATGGAGCAGGCCTCGCTCGAGAGCGGCGGCTGGAAGCTCATCGCCACGCAACCGCTGCTCGCGCGCCTGCACACGCAGCTCTCGAGTCCGCGCCTCGACCGCGCGCGCTTCGACGCCCTGTGCCCCGAACTCGCCCAGGGCTACTTCACCGACCCCGAGATCGCGCGCGTGCTGGCGCGCCGGCCGGCGGCGCGCGAGTTCCTGGCCAGCAGCCTGGCGGGGCCGTTCTTCGAGCTCTACCACCTGAGCGAGGACCCGCTCGAGACCCACGACCTCTCGGCCGAGGAGCCCGAGCGCGTCGCGCGCCTGCGCGCCACGCTCGAGGTCACCCGCGAGCTGGGCCGCGGCGCCCAGGCCGCGGCCACCTTCCTCGCGCCCGCCCAGCCCCTCGACCCGGCGGCCCTCGAGGAATTGAAGGCCCTGGGGTACGGCGGCGACCACTAGCCGCCCGGCTGCGAGCGAGAGAGGGCGGAGGCCTACTCGGCGCTCATCAGCTCCCAGGCGCGCACGAAGCCCCAGCGCTCGCCCATCGAGATCAGGGCGTCGTCGTTGTGCGCGGCGCGCGCCCACAGCTCGCTCACGCCGCGCGCGGCCAGGGAACGGCGCAGCTCCTGGACCAGGGCGCGGGCCACCCCGCGCTGGCGGATCGAGGGGTCGGTGTAGAGCAGCACGATCACGGCGCTGAGCGCGCCGGTCAGCGGATCCTCCCAGGGCGCGCTGGCGGCCAGCGCCAGCGGGCGCGCGACCTCGCGCGGCTCGGCCACGACCAGCAGGGCCTCGCGCGGCCCGAGGCGCTCGAGGGTGCGCCGGGCCAGCGCGGCCGCCCGCCCGGGCGTGGCGTCCCCGTCGATCTCGCGCACGGCCTGCTCGAGCAGCGCGAAGGTGCCTTCGGCCTCCTCACGGGTCGCGATCGAGCGCAGCCGCAGGTTCATCGGACGAGACTCTACCAGCACGGAGCCGGGCCCGGACTGGACGGGTCGCACGCGTCGGGGCTAGCCTGTGGCGCTTTTGCCGCCGCCACCACCGTTCCCGAGCCATGTCGAGCGCCTCCAGCCACCCGCCCGCCCAGAAGGGTCACTCCCACGACGAGCACCACCACCCGGGCCTGTCCGTGGCGGTCGAGAAGCAGCCCGGCAAGGCCGCGGTCCAGGTGACCATCGCGGCCGACGAGCTCGAGCGCGCGCGCGGTCACGAGTTCGCGCAGCTCGCGCGGCGCGTGGCGCTCAAGGGTTTCCGCCCCGGCAAGACGCCGCGCGCGCTGCTCGAGCGGCACTACGGAGCCGAGGTCGAGAAGAGCGTGGCCGAACACTTCCTGCAGCACGCCTACCAGAAGGCCGTGTCCGAGCACGAGCTGCGCCCGGCCGCCTATCCGCGCATCCCGCTGGCGGAGGACACGCTGCCCAAGAAGGGCGCGGACTGGAGCATCGCCTTCGAGATCCTGCTGCGGCCCGAGTTCGAGCTCGGCCAGCTGGACGGGCTGGAGGTCGAGGGCCGGCCGACGGCGGTCGAGGACGAGGAGATCGAGCGCGCGCTGGTCGAGATCCGGCGCGCCAACGCGCGCGCCGAGCCGGCCGGCGACGAGCCGCTGGCGGTCGAGGGCATGGCCCTGGCCACGCTGGACTTCCTGCGCGCCGGCAGCGACGAGAGCTGCCTCACGCGCGAGGGCATCCGCCTGGCGCCGCGCAACGCGCCGCCCGGCATCGACGCCCAGGCCTTCGAGCAGGCCCTGGTGGGCGCGCGCGCGGGCGAGCAGCGCACGGTCGCGATGGAGTTCCCGCCCAACTTCCCGCTGCCGGAGGCGCGCGGCGAGCTCGGCTCGGTGCGCTTCACCCTGAAGGAAGTGCTGCGCATCGTGCAGCCCACGGACCAGGAACTCTTCGCCGCCTTCGAGGTCGGCGACGAGGCCGGCCTGCGCAGCAACCTGCGCGAGCGCATGCAGAAGGCCAAGCTCGAATCCGAGGAGCAGCGCATCGAGAGCGAGCTGCTCGAGCGCCTGATCGCGGAGCACCCCCTCGAGCTGCCGCAGCAGCTGGTCGACGACCAGGTCGCGGCCCACGAGGCCGAGCTGCTGGAGGAGCTGCAGAAGCAGGGCTCCACGCCCGAGGAGGCCCAGGCGCGGGCCGAGGGCGAGCGCGAACGCGCGCGCGCCAGCGCGGTGAAGTCCTTGCGCGCGGTCTACCTGATCGAGGAGATCGCGCGGAAGAAGGAGCTCGAGGTCACGCGCGAGGACGTCACGGCCGAGATCGCGGCCATCGCCGAGCGCAACGGCACGCCGCCGGCCGAGGTCGCCAAGTACTACGGCGAGCAGGGCCTCCTGCGCCAGCTCGGGCTCGAGCTGCTCGAGCGCAAGGTGCGTCGCTACCTGCGCGCGTCGGCCGCCATCCGGCCGCCGGCCTAGCTCGTAGCAGTCCGAGCGGCCTTTCGGCGCCCCGCCCCTCGTGGGGCCAGCGAGCCCCGCGCGCGCGACGGAGCGCGTCGTGGCCGCGCGCATCGCACGGGGACGCGCGCCACTCCCGCGCGCACCTCCGGACAGGGGTAGGATCCATCTGGCTCCAGCCCCCGCCGAGGCCGCATCGCGCTCCCCGCGCCGCGCACCCCCGGGAGTTGATCCGACCGGCTCGATCGTATAGAGACAGCCCGCTCCGCCCCGCGACGAGCGGGCGGCCCTCGCGACCCAAAAGCTGCAACGAGCGAGCCCATCCGGAATGAACAGCCTCAACAACTACTTCGTCCCCTACGTGATCGAACGCACCGGCCGCGGCGAGCGTTCGATGGACATTTATTCCCGCTTGCTCGAGGAGCGGATCGTGTTCATCGGGACGCCGATCGACGACCAGGTCGCGAACGCGATCATGGCCCAGCTCCTGTTCCTGGACAAAGCCAATCGTTCCCAGGACATCGCGGTCTACATCAACAGCCCGGGCGGCTCGGTCACGGCCGGTCTGGCGATCTACGACACGATGCAATTCGTTCAGCCCGAGATCGCGACCTACTGCCTCGGCCAGGCGGCCTCGATGGCGGCGGTGCTGCTGGCCGGCGGCGAGAAGGGCAAGCGCTACGCGCTGCCGAACTCGCGCGTGATGATCCACCAGCCGTGGGGCGGCGTGCAGGGCACGGCGCGCGACATGGAGATCCAGGTGGAAGAGATCCTGAAGTCGAAGCGGCGCCTCGAGGAAATCCTTGCCTACCACACGGGCAAGAACTCCAAGGACATCGCCAAGGCGACCGACCGCGACAACTTCCTCTCGCCCGAGGAGTCGAAGGAGTTCGGCCTCATCGACCACATCGTGGACACAAGGCCCGAGAAGCCGGCCCCATCCACCGAGAAGGGAATAGAATAGGACGCGGGTCCTCTTCCTCCCCCCCCTGCGCTTCCCGAGTCCCCACATGACCAGGTCCTCCGGCCGCGGCCGTCACGTCGAACGCTGCACCTTCTGCGAGAAGATGCGGCACCACGTCGATTCACTCATCGCCGGCCCGCCGGGCGTGTACATCTGCAACGAGTGCATCGAGATCTGCAACTCCATCCTGCAGGAGGAGCAGCGCCGTGGCGGCGAAGGCGCCCAGCGTCCGGCCGAACGACGGCGCGCCGCTGGCGCGCGGCCCGGCTTCTCGGCCGATCCGCGCGCCAAGCTGCCCACGCCGATCGAGATCGTGCGCTACCTGGACGAGTTCGTGATCGGACAGGAGCAAGCCAAGAAGGTGCTGTCGGTCGCGGTCTACAACCACTACAAGCGTCTACGGCAGGGACAGACCCCGAGTGAGGGCGTCGAGATCGAGAAGTCGAACGTGCTGCTGGTGGGCCCGACGGGCTCGGGCAAGACGCTCCTGGCGCGCACGCTGGCGCGCATGCTCGACGTGCCCTTCGCGATCGCCGACGCCACCACCCTGACCGAGGCCGGCTACGTCGGCGAGGACGTCGAGAACATCCTGCTGAAGCTGCTGCAGAGCTGTGACTTCGACAAGGACCGCGCCCAGCAGGGCATCGTCTACATCGACGAGATCGACAAGATCAACCGCACCACCTCGAACGTCTCGATCACGCGCGACGTCTCGGGCGAGGGCGTGCAGCAGGCCCTGCTCAAGATCCTCGAGGGCACGGTCGCCAACGTCCCGCCCCAGGGCGGGCGCAAGCACCCCGAGCAGGCCTACATCCAGATCGACACGACCAACATCCTGTTCATCTGCGGCGGCACCTTCAGCGACATCGACCACATCATCTCGCGCCGCGTCGGGCGCAACGTGCTCGGTTTCCACCGAGCCGAGGGCTCGCCCGAGGCCAAGCTGCAGGCCGCGCGCGGCCTGGAGGGGCTCTCCAAGGACGAGGTCCTGCGCAAGCTCTCGCCGCGCGACCTGATCGAGTTCGGGATGATCCCCGAGTTCGTCGGGCGCCTGCCGGTGACGGTCACGCTCAGCCACCTGCGGCGCGAGGATCTGGTGCGCATCCTGACCCAGCCCAAGAACGCGATCCTGCGCCAGTTCCAGGTGCTGTTCGCGATGGAGGGCGCCGAGCTGGTCGTCACGCCCGATGGGCTCGAGGCCATCTCCGACATCGCCATCCAGCGCGAGACCGGCGTGCGGGCCCTGCGCTCGATCCTCGAGAGCATGCTGCTCGACTTGCTGTACGAGTTGCCCGACCGGCGCGACACGCACCGCTACGTGGTGGACGCCGACGTGGTGCGCGGCAAGCGCTCGCTGGCCCTCGGGCTGAAGCCGACGGCGCGCCCGGCCGAGATCGAGCCGGGCCCCAGCACGGCCGGCGGCGAGCAGCGCGAGATCGCCTGATTTCCTGGCGCTCGACGGGTGCGCCAGCGGGCGCCCCGGTGCGAGATCGTGCCGCCGGACGCTCGCGCGCACGAGGCGGAAAGCTCGCCATCCTTCCGAGCGGGGCGCGCGCGGGCTAACGTAGCCTCCGAGGCCGGATGCCCGACGCGCTCACGATCCACTACCACCGCGACTTCGACGGCATGGTCTCGGCCGGGATCCTGGCGCACTGCCTGCGCGCGCGCGGCGAGGAGGTGCGCTGGGCCGGGCTGAACTACGACCAGCGCGCCGACTGGGACAACTTCCAGGCCGGCCGGCGCTTCGCGATCGTGGACTTCCACTTCCACCCGCGCGCCGAGTACTGGTTCGACCACCACCCCACGACCTTCCTGTCGCCGGCGCTGCGTGCGCAGTACCAGCCCAGCGCGCGCTGGAAGTGGGAGGAGGACTCGCCCTCCTGCCCGCCCATCATCCTGCGCCACGCCGAGCAGCACTGGGAGCTGCCGACCTCCGAGCGCTTCCGCGAGATGGCGCACTGGTCGGACGTGGTCGACGCCGCGCGCTTCACGGACGTCGAGCAGGCCCTGTTCGGCGACGACCCCGCGCTGCGCATCTCGCGCGCCCTGGCGGCCGCGCCCGAACCCGACTGGTCCGACAGCCTGGTGCGCGACATGGTCGACGGCACGCTGGCGGAGCTCGCGCGCCGACCGGACGTCGAGCGTTCCTGGCAGCGCGCGGCCCGCAACCGCGACCTCGCGCTGCGCCAGTTCCCGCCGCTGGTCCTGTCCACCGACCAGCACGTGGTGCTGTACGACGCCTCCTCCAACAAGATCCGGCGCGAGCGCTTCGCGGCCTTCTTCCACCACGCCGACGCGCTCTACTCGGTGGGCGTGATCCCGACCCGCAGCGGCTTCCACGTCACGGCCGGCCAGAACCCCTGGAACCTGCCGCCGGACGGACCGCACCTCGGCAGCGTGATGGAGGGCTACGGCGGCGGCGGGCACCGCGCGGTGGGCGGCGCCAACGCGCCCTCGCTGGCCGACGCGCGCCGCATCGCCAGCGAGGTGGCGACCGAGCTACGGCGCCACCTGCTGGCGCAGAAGCCGTGAGCGCGAGCGGACCGGCGCGCACCCTGTTCGCCTTGTCCCCCGCCGAGGCCGAGGCCGCGCTGGCGGCCCTCGGCGGTCGGCCGTTCCACGCGCGCATCGCGCGGCGCGAGGCCTGCGAGCGCGGCGTGCTCGACTACGCGGCCATGACCGGGCTGCCGGCCGCGCTGCGCGCGCGCCTGGCGGCCGAGCTGCCGCTGGTCGCGGCGCGCGAGAGCGCGCGGCGCACCGCCAAGGACGGCACGATCAAGCTGCTGCTGGCCTATCCCGACGGCAAGACGGTCGAGACCGTGTGGATCCCCTCGCGCAAGCCCGGGATCGGCGCCACGCTGTGCGTCTCGACCCAGGTCGGCTGTCCGGTGCGCTGCCCGTTCTGCGCCTCGGGCAAGGACGGGCTGGTGCGCAACCTGGAGTGGAGCGAGATCGTCGAGCAGTACCTGTTCGGACGCGCCCTCGGTCCGCTGGCGCGCAGCGTGGTGATGGGCATCGGCGAGCCGCTGCTCAACTACGAGAACCTCACGCGCGCCCTGGCCTTCGTGCGCGGCGAGCTCGGCCTGGGCGCGCGCAAGATCACGGTCTCGACCGTGGGCTTCCCCGAGCGCCTCGAGCGCGCCGCGGACGGGGAGCCGGCCTTCCAGCTGGCGATCTCGCTGCACTCGCCCGACGACGAGCAGCGCTGGGAGCTCGTGCCGGCGATGCGCGGCGTGCCGGTGGACGAGGTGCTGGCCGCCGGCGACCGCTGGTTCGAGCGCACGGGCCGCGAGGTCACCTACGAGTACGTGCTCCTGGGGGGCACCAACGACTCCCCCGGCCACGCCGCGCGCCTGGCCGCGCGCCTCGCCGGACGGCGCGCGACGGTCAACCTGATCCCCTACAACCCGATCGACGAGGCCGGCTACCGGCGCCCGGACGCGCAGGCGGCCGCACGGTTCCAGAGCGCGCTGGCCGCGGCCGGCGTGGTCGCCACCGT
>CAZWAY010000033.1:0-12757 GCA_964631945.1 uncultured Planctomycetaceae bacterium | reverse complement strand
CGCACCTGGCTCGGCAGGGCCACGGCCACGCGCCGCACCAGCTCGTCCACCTCGCCCGCCGTGATCGAGAGCGGGATCCGGAAGCGGATGGCCCTGGGGCCCGACTTGAGCGCCATCAGCTGGGCCTCGAACAGGCGCTTCAGCAGCGCGTCGCGCACGGCCGTGCTCGGCAGCGTGAAGGCGCACAGCGTGCCCACGCCGCGCACGTTGTCGAAGCCGCCCTCGGCGCGCGCCAGGGCGCGCAGGCCGTCCACCAGGCGCTGGCCCTGCAGGCGCGCGTTGTCGACCAGGTTCTCGCCCAGGATGATCTCGATCAGGCGGCGCGCGCGCACCATGTCGGTCAGGCTGCCACCCCAGGTCGAGTTGATGCGGCTCGGCAGGCGGAAGACGTTGTCCTTGACCTCGTCCACGCGCGTTCCGGCGTACAGGCCGCACACCTGGCTCTTCTTGCCGAAGGCCAGCACGTCGGGGGCCACGTCGTGGTGCTGCCAGTACCAGGGCTTGCCGGAGCCGAAGAAGCCCGTCTGCACCTCGTCGAACACCAGCAGCGCCTCGTGCTCGTCCGCGTAGCGCCGCAGGCGCCGCAGGAACTCGGTGCGAAAATGGTTGTCGCCGCCCTCGCCCTGCATGGGCTCGATCAGGATCGCCGCGACCTTCTTGCCGTGCTCGCGGAAAGCGGCCTCGATCTCGGCGTAGCTCTTGTGCTCCTCGGCTTCGACGTCGTTGGCGATCCCGCCCTCCAGGTCGAACTCGATGGCCGGGTTGTGCACGCGCGGCCAGCGGAACTTCGGGAACAGCCCGATCTTGTCGGGCAGCGTGTTGGTCAGGCTCATCGTGTAGCCCGAGCGCCCGTGGAAGGCCTGCTTGAAGTGCAGCACGACCAGGTCGTTCACGTCCTCGTCCAGGCGCGTGCGCCCGAGCTTGCGCGCCTTCCAGTCGAAGGCGACCTTGAGCGCGTTCTCGACCGCCAGCGAACCGCCCGAGATCCAGAAGTGGTGCGGGAAGCCCGCCGGCGTCACGCGCGCGCCGAAGGCCTCGACGAAGGCCGCCATCTCGCGCGTGTAGAGGTCCGAGTTGGCCGGATTGGAGCTGGCCACGCGCAACAGCTCGGCGCGGAAGGCCGGATCGGCCAGCTTCGGGTGGTTGTAGCCGACCGGCCAGGACGCGAAGCAGGTGAAGGCGTCCAGGTATTCCTTGCCGGTGCGCGCGTCCACCAGCCACGAGCCGTGCGAGCGCTCGAGGTCGAACACCAGCGGGAGGCCGTCCGCCAGCTGGAAGCGCGCCAGGGTTTCGTGGACCTTGTCGGCGTGGATCATGGGGGTTCCGATCGCGGGGAGAACACCCTGATGGTACCCGAGGGACGCGCGAGCTTCACGCCGCGCGAGCCAGTGCGCATACGCCGTGTGCCGCGCCGGCGCCCGCACAGGCGTCGGTCGCCCTACGGAGCGCGCAGGAGGCACAGCAGCGGGAGCGGGTCCTGACGCCGCGCGCTGGCCATGTAGGGCTCGACGTTGGTGAAGAGCGTGGGCGGGACCGCGAGGCGCGCCGCATCGATCTCGCCGCCGGCGATGCAGGTCGCGCCCTCGTCCAGGCCGAGCTCGCAGGCCGCGCGCAGGCGCTGCACGGCCGCCTCGTCGATCTGGGCCGCGGGCGCGCGCCAGGCCGGGCTGGCCTCGAGCGCCGCCAGCAGGTGCTCGCTGAAGCGCGAGAACGCGCGCGCCGGACAGAACACGCGCCCCAGGGCCCCGGGCAGCTGCCCCGAGAGCGTCGGGCCGCGGCCGGCGGCGCGCTGCACGACCTCGCGCGCGCTGGCCGCGAGGTCGCGCGCGGGATCGACCTCGAACACGCCGCAGCGCAGCGCGCGCAGGCGCGGATCGGGCAGCCCGCGCTGCTCGCACAGGCGCCGCAGCTCGACCATGCGCGTCACCAGGCCGCTCGCCACCAGCGTGCGCCCGCAGGCCGACTCCGGCCGTTCGAAGGCCAGCGTCACGAGCTCGCGCGTGGGTCCGTGCAGGACCGCGAGCACGCCGGCGGGCAGGGCCACCGCCCGCGCCGCGCGCGCGAAGGCCGCGCCCACCTCGGGCAGGCGCGCGTCGGAGACGAACACCGCCGTGCGGCCGCCCACCAGCTCGCGCGCCAGGTCGAAGAGCGGCGCACGCACGAGCTCGCGCCATTCGGGCGCGCACCAGGCCACGCCCGGCGCGAGCTCCGCGGGGCGCGCGAGGGCGGCGCCGAGCTCCGCCGCGAGGCCCGCCCAGTGCTCGCCCAGCTCGTCCGCTCCGATCCCGAAGCGCTCGGCCAGGCGCTGGGCCAGGAACGGGTCGCGCTCGAGCTCGCGCGCCAGCGCGCACAGGACCTCGGCGCGCGCCCCCGGCGAGCGGGCGCCCCAGCCCGCCAGGGCCGACTCGGCCGCGCGCGCCGCCGCGAGCACGTCCTCGTGCGCCGACTGCGGCCAGGCCTCGCGCTCCCCGCCCGGGTGGCTGCTGAAGCGCGCGCCGCGTGCCGCGGGCCCGAAGGCGCCCGCGATGTAGTTCGCCCGCGGCTCGTCGGCCATGGACTCACGATCGCAGCCGCGCCCCGCCGACCGCAAGGGGGATGCACGGCGAGAGTCGGCGGACCCCGCGGCCAGCGCGGGATCCGGAGCGCTATGATGGTCGCTTGGCCGGATTTTCGAAACGCCTCGGAAGCGCGCGCGCCGCGTGGGCCCTGCTGCCGTTGCTGGCCGCGGCTTGCTCGCCCTCCGCCGGCCGGCCCGAGCTGCCGCGCATCGAGCACGAGGCCGGGGTCGATCGGCTGGTGCTCGAACGCGTGCAGGAGGCCCTGGCGGCCTACGACCAGGGCGACGACCGCGCGGCGCTCGAGCTGGCCCTGGTGTACGAAGTCCACGAGCTCGACCTGCTCGCGCTCGCCGCCTACGACGCCTGCCTGAAGCTGCCGCTGCCGGCGGCCGAGGTGCACTTCCACCGCGGGCGCACGCTGGCCGCGCTGGGACGCTCGGACGAGGCCTCCCAGGCCTTCAGCGCCTCGCTGGCGCTCGACGGGAACTACGTGCCGGCCCTGTGGCGCAATGGTTCCGTGCTGCTCGACGCCGGGCGCGTGGACGAGGCGCGCGCGCAGTTCGAGCGCGCGGTCGCGCTCGACGCCACCAACGTCCCGGCGCGCCTGGGACTGGCGCGGGTGCAGCTCCTGGCCGACGATCCGAAGGGCGCGATCGCGACCCTCGTTCCCGCGCTCGAACGCCACCCCGACGAACGCTTCGCGCACGGTCTGCTGGCGCGCGCCTATCAGGCCCTGGGCGACGCGGCCCGCGCCGAGCAAGAGCTCGCGAGCGAGGCCAGCTCCACCCACGTCTCGATGGCCGATCCGCTCACGGACGAGATGCGCAAGCGCGCCACGGGCATCTCCCCGGCCGTGCGCAAGGCCAACGACGCGCTCGCCAACGGCCGACGCGAGGAGGCCCTGCAGATCCTGGAGCCCGTCTACGCGCGCGACCCGGAGAAGCTCGCGATCGTGCAGATGATGGCCAAGGCCCTGCTCGAGAACGGCCAGCTCCCGCGCGCGCTGGAGGTCCTGCAGGAGGGCGCGCGCCACCACCCGGACGACTACAAACTCGAGCTCTTGATGGGCATCGCCTACATGAACACCAACGCGCCCGTGCCCGCCCTGGCGCACCTCGAGCGCGCGCGCACGCTCAACCCCGGCTACGGGCCGACGCACTCGAACCTGGGCGACCTGTACACGCGCCTCGGACGCCTGGGCGAGGCCGAGCGCGAGTTCGAAGCCGCCCTGGCGGCCGACGAGGTCGAGCTGCGCATCTTCCTGAACCTGGGCCGCGTGCAGCTGCTGCAGTCGGCGCCGGCGCGCGCGATCGCCACGCTCGAGCGTGCCTGCCAGCGCCATCCGACCGCGATCGGGGCCTGGATCGCGCTGGCCGAGGCCCAGGAGCAGGGCGGCCAGCGCGCGGCCGCGCGCGCCGCGCTGGCCAAGGCCGAGGGAATCAACCCCGCGCACCCGCGCCTGGCGGGCCTGCGCCAGCTCCTGGCCGAGGACGGGGCGGCGCGATGAAGACCGGCTCGTCCCCCTGGCTGCTCGGACTGGTGGCCCTGCTCGGGCCGACGGCGCTGGTCGGCTGCGGCGACGGCGACGAGCCGGCGCGCGGGTCCTCCAGCTCGACGCCGCGCGCCGCCGGCGGCCAGGCCTGGTTCCTGGAGGAAGCGCGCGCGCGCGGGCTCGACTTCGCGCACGCCAACGGGCACGCACAGGAGTTCTGGTTCCCCGAGATCGTGGGCGGCGGCGGCGCGCTGTTCGACATGGAGTCGGACGGCGACCTGGACGCCTACCTGGTGCAGAGCGGCAGCCTGGAGGAGAGCGCGCCCGCGAGTCTGCGCGCCAATCGCCTGTACGCGAACGACGGCACGGGCCACTTCCAGGACGTCACGGCCGGGAGCGGCAGCGAGGATCCGCGCTACGGCATGGGCGTGGCCTGCGGCGACGCCGACGGCGACGGCGACACCGACCTGTTCGTGACCAACTTCGGGCGCAACACCTGGCTGCGCAACGACGGCCCGGGGCGCTTCTCGGACCACAGCGAGGCGGGCGGGTTCCTGGCCGAGGGCTGGAGCACGAGCGCGGCCTTCTTCGACTACGACCGCGACGGCGCGCTCGACCTGTTCGTGACGCGCTACATCGAATGGTCGAAGGGCAGCGAGCTGCCCTGCATGGACCCGCTCGGGCGGCGCGACTACTGCAGTCCGAAGAGCTACCGTTCCTCCGCGCGCTCCCTGCTCTACCACAACCTCGGGAACGGGCGCTTCGAGGACGTCTCGGAGCCGAGCGGCGTGGCCTCGGGCGCCGGCAACGGCCTGGGAGTCGCCACCGGCGATCTGGAGGGCGACGGCTGGCTGGACGTGTTCGTGGCCAACGACGGCCAGCCGAACCACCAGTGGAAGAACCTCGGCGACGGGCGCTTCGAGAACGTGGCCATGCGCGCGGGCACGGCGGTCGACGCGCAGGGCGTGCCCAAGGCCGGCATGGGCGTGGTCACGGCCGACCTGGACGGGGACCTCGACCTCGACATCCTGGTGTGCAACCTCTTGGGCGAGAGCGACTCGTACTACCGCAACGAGGGCGGCTTCTTCGCCGACCGCACGCCGCTGCTGGCGCTGGCGGGCGTGAGCAAGCCCTTCACGCGCTTCGGGATCGGCCTCGGCGACTTCGACCAGGACGGCAACCTGGACCTGTACGAGTGCAACGGGCGCGTCACGCACCCGCGCGAGCAGTCCTTCGACACGCCCTACTCCGAGCCGAACCTGCTCCTGGCCGGGCAACCCGACGGGCGCCTGCTCGAGGTGCTGCCGCGCGGCGGCACGGATCCGGCCCTGGTCGAGATCAGCCGCGGCGTGGCCCAGGGCGACATCGACGGCGACGGGGACCTGGACCTCCTGGTGCTGAACAACAACGGTCCGGCGCACCTGCTCGTGAACCAGGTCGGCCCGCGCGGCAACTGGATCCGCCTGCGCGTGCTCGAGAAGAACGGCGCGCAGGCGCTGAACGCGGTGCTGGAGATCGAGTCCGGCGGCCAGCGTGTGCGTCGCGACGTGGTCGCGGCCTTCGGCTACCTCTCGAGCCACGACCCGCGCGTGCACCTCGGCCTGGGCGCGCGCACCGGCGTGGACGCGGTGACGGTGCGCTGGGTGGACGGCACGCGCGAGCGCTTCGGTCCGTTCGCGGCCGGGCGCGAGCACGTCCTGGCGCGCGGGACCGGCCAGCTGCAGTGAGCCCGCCGCGATGAGCCCGGCCGCACCCGTGCCCTCCGCCGGCGCGCCCGCGCCGCGACGCCTGCGCCTGCGGCTCGCGCGGCACCGCCTGCTGGGCGGGGACTTCCAGCGCGTCTACAAGCGCGGCCGGCGCGCCAAGGGCGCGAACTTCACGGCCGTGGTGCTCGAGAACGGCACGGCGCGCACGCGCCTCGGCCTCTCGGTCGGGAAGCGCTTCGCGAAGCGCGCCGTGGACCGCAACCGGGCGCGACGCCTGCTGCGCGAGGCCTTCCGGCTCGAGCTCGCCGCGCTCCCGGCCGGGCTCGACGTGATCCTGGTCGCGCACCCCGGAGCGCGCGCTCCCCGCCTGCTCGAGCTGCGCGCCGAGCTGCTCCGGCAGGTCTCGCGCGCGCGCGACAAGCCGCCGCGCGTCGAGGGGAGCGAGACATGAAGCGCTTCCTGCGGCGCCTGTTCGTGTTCCCGATCCGCGTCTACCAGCGCGTGCTCTCGCCGCTCACGCCACCCTCCTGCCGCTTCGTGCCCTCCTGCAGCGAGTACGGGGCCCAGGCCGTGCTCGCGCACGGCCTCGTCAAGGGCGTGCTGCTCGGCGCCTGGCGCATCTTGCGCTGCCAGCCCTTCACGGAGGGCGGCCTCGACCCGGTGCCGCCGCCCGGGCGCTGGAAGCCGGACGGGCACGCGCACTGAGCCCGCGAGGGCGCGGGAGCCTCGGCTTGCATTCGCGCGTCGCGGCGGGGATCTTCCGCACGATGAAGCGACCTCTCCGAGGCCTCTCGTTCCTGCTCCCGCTCCTCGCCGCCTGCGGTTCGGCGCGTCCCGCGTCCGAGCCCCACCCCGAGGCCGCGCCGCCCTGCCCGCTGTTCGGCGGCGAGAGCGTCGATCACCTGATCGCGCCGGGCGAGCGCCACTTCCGGCACCTGTGGATGCTCACCAGCGATGGCGAGAACGCCGAGGCCTACTGGAGCTTCGCCGGCGACCGGCTGGTGTTCCAGCGCCGCTCGGCCGAGCTCGGGATCGAGTGCGACCGCATCTTCGAGCTCGGCCCCGAGGGCCCGCCGCGGCAGATTTCGAGCGGACGCGGCACGACCACCTGCGCCTACTTCCTGCCGGACGATCGCAGCGTGCTGTACGCCTCGACCCAGGGCGTGCTCGACGCCTGCCCGCCGCCCATCGACCCGGCCGAGTTCCAGCGCCTGGGCTACTTCTGGCGCGTGTTCCCCGAGTTCGACGTGTGGGTCCAGGACCGCGCCAGCGGGCTCGCGCGCAAGCTCACGGAGACCTACGGCTACGACGCCGAGGCCACCGTCTCGCCGCGCGGCGATCGGATCGTGTTCACCTCCTCGCGCTCGGGCGATCTCGAGCTGTGGACCTCGGACCTCGCGGGCGGCGACCTGCGCCAGGTCACCGACACGCCCGGCTACGACGGCGGCGCGTTCTTCAGCCACGACGGCAAGCGCCTCGTCTTCCGCGCGCAGGCCTTCACGCCCGGCAAGGAGGCCGCGGAGCTGGCCGAGGCGCGCGCGCTGCTGGCCGAGTGGCGCGTGAAGCCCTCGCTGATGGAGCTGCAGATCGCCGACGCCGACGGCTCGAACCGGCGCACGCTCGGACCGCTGGGCGGAGCCAGCTTCGCGCCCTTCTTCTTCCCCGACGACCGACGCGTGATCTTCGCCTCGAACCACCACGATCCGGGCACGCCCAGGCGCGAGTTCGACCTGTTCGCGATCGGCGTGGATGGGCAGGGCCTCGAGCGCATCACGACCTCCCCGGGCTTCGACAGCTTCCCGATGTTCAGCCCGGATGGACGCTGGCTGGTGTTCGCGAGCAACCGCGGGCAGAGGAAGCCGGGCGAGACGAACCTGTTCCTGGCGCAGTGGGAGTGATGCGGTCCTGAGACTGCGCGTTCTGCGCGCCTCCGCGGTGACTCTCCGAGAAAGAACCGGAGCTACCGCGGAGGCGCGGAGAGCGCGGAGACTCGCGGAGAAGAGGGTGGGTGGCAGAGGGGAGGCGGGGCGTTTAGGCTCTGGCAACTGCATGGCGCTCGCGGAGGAGGAGGGGCCGGGCTCGCTGTCGTTCTTTCGGAGGAAGGGCGAGGAGCAGCGTCCGCAGCCGGCGCCGGGCCTCTCGAGCGGCAAGGTCGTCGGTGAGTTCCGGCTGGTCGCGCTGATCGGGCAGGGCGGGATGGGGCAGGTGTGGGAGGCGGAGCAGGTCGCGCTGAAGCGGCGCGTGGCGGTGAAGTTCGTGCGGCCGGAGCGCGTGACGGCGCACCAGCTGGAGCTGTTCGCGCGCGAGGCGCGCGCGGGCGGGCGGCTCAGCCACCCCGGGATCGTCTCGGTCTTCGGGCATGGCGAGTCGGACGGCCTGGCGTGGATCGCGCTGGAGTTCGTGGCCGGCGCGTGGACGCTGAAGGACTTCCTGGACGAGGCGACGCGCGCGGGTGAGCTGCCGCCGGGCTACGACCGGCACGTGGCGCGCTTCGTGGCCGAGATCGCCGAAGCCCTGCAGGCGGCGCACGAGGCGGGCGTGATCCACCGCGACGTGAAGCCGCAGAACGTGCTGATCACGGCGGACGACAAGCCCAAGGTCACGGACTTCGGTCTAGCGCGCCTGACGGACGAGGCGGCGCTCTCGGTGACGGGCGACTTCGCGGGCACGTACCTGTACATGAGCCCCGAGCAGGCGATGGCGAAGCGCATGGGGCTCGACCACCGCACGGACGTCTTCTCGCTCGGGGTCGTGCTGTACGAGCTGCTCGCGCTGCGTCGCCCGTTCGAGGGCGACACCTCGCAGCAGGTCGCCGAGCAGATCGTCACCAAGGACCCGCCCGACCCGCGCACGCTCCGCTCGAAGGTGCCGCGCGACCTTGCCGTGATCGCGAACCACGCGCTGGAGAAGGAGCGCGACAAGCGCTACCAGACGATGAAGGAGTTCGCCGCGGACCTGCGGCGGTATCTCGGCAACGAACCGATCCACGCGACGCCGCCGACGCGTCTCGATCGCGCCGTCAAGTGGACCAAGCGCAACCCGGGCAAGAGCTCGGCCGCGGCGATCGTGGCGGTGACGTTCACGGTGATCGCGCTGCTGCTCGTGGCAAACGTGCGCACGAACCGGGCGCTCGCCACCAAGTCGATCGAATCGGAGGAGCGGCGCGTGGCTGCGGAGCAGTCGGCCAACCGAGAGCGGGCCGCGGCCGAGCTTGCGCAGGCGAACGAGAAGCGCGCCGACCACGAGGCGGAGGCGGCGACGAAGAAGGCGGACGAGGTGCTGCGGCTCTCGGCCCTGCAGGACCTCGAGGACCTGCTCTCGCAGGCAGACAAGCTATGGCCGGCGTTACCGGAGAACATCGCGGCCTACGAGGCCTGGATCGAGGAAGCTCGCAAGCGGGTGGCGGACCTTCCCTTGCACCGCACGAAGCGCGCCGAGCTGCGCGCGCAGGCACTGCCGCAGTCGGCGGAGGAGCGGCGCGCGGAACGCGAGAGCCATCCTGACTACGCTCGCTGGGTGGAGCTGGAGGGTGAGCTCACGAAGGCCGGCGAGGCCGCCGTGGCGGCGACGAGCGACGAGGCCATCCGCATCGCGGAAGAGAGGCTGGCGGCGCTCGAGGACGAGCGCAAGCGCCTGGGCGCGCGGCTCGACGAGCGCCGCGACTGGACGTTCCCCGAGGAGGAGCGCGAGGCGCGCTGGTGGAACAACCAGCTCTCGAAGCTGATTTCGGGGCTGGAGGAGCTGGAGCGCGGGCTCCTGGCCGAGAATGGGACGAGCGCGGAGCACGGCTGGAGTCTTCCGAAGCGCCTGGACTTCGCACGCTCGCTCGCGGCTGGATTCCGTGCAGACGGCGAGTGGGCCCTGGGCTGGTCGCATGCCCTGCCGGAGATCAAGGCTGCCTACCCGGCTCTGATGCTCACGCCGCAAGTCGGGCTGGTGCCGATCGGAGCGGATCCGGAGTCGGGATTGTGGGAGTTCGCGCACCTCGCGACGGGTGAGCCGGCGGTGCGCGGCCCGGACGGGAAGCTGGTGCTGGAGGAGGCAACGGGTCTCGTGTTCGTGCTCTTGCCGGGCGGGACGTTCACGATGGGCGCTCAAGAGGACGATCCGAACGGACCGAACTACGACCCGCAGGCCCGAAGCGACGAAGGCCCGGTGCATGCCGTGCCCCTGTCGCCGTTCTTCCTGTCGAAGTACGAGATGACGCAGGGCCAGTGGCTGCGGTTCACGGGGCGGAACCCGAGCAGCTACCAGCCGCCCGGTGGCCTGGCGCCGTCGCTGCTGCATCCGGTGGAGCAGGTGAGCTGGACCACCTGCATGGAGGTGTGCGAACGCCTGAGTCTCTCGCTGCCGAGCGAGGCGCAGTGGGAGTACGCTGCCCGCGCTGGCAGCACGAGCGTGTGGTGGACGGGGAGCGAGCGCGATTCGCTCCTGGGAGCAGCAAACCTGGCCGACCAGACGGCGAAGCGCGCCGGCGCAGACTGGCAGGGCCTCAAGGACTGGCCGGAACTGGACGACGGTCATGCAGTCCATGCGCCGGTGAACGCGTTCCTGCCGAACGCCTTCGGGCTCCACAGCGTGCACGGGAACGTGTGGGAGTGGTGCTTGGACGGTTACGACGGTGACTTCTACAAGCGAGCAACGGCCAAGGACCCGGTTTCCGATCCTGGAGGCTCCTCGTACCGCGTCAACCGCGGCGGCAGCTTCGTCCTCGCCGCCTCCCTCGCGCGCTCGGCGAACCGCAACAACGACTCGCCCGAGTTCGCCGACATCATCCTGGGCTGTCGCCCCGCCAGGAGCATCACGCCTTGATCCTTTACCACTTCACGCCCCAATTGCGGTGAGGAGTGCCCGGGGCGAGGCGCCCCCGGAGCGGCCGTGCGAAGCCGGCCGCGGAGGAAGGGCGCCGGCGCTCGGCATTGGGAAGGAGTACGGAGTCGGAGCCTCTTGTCGACGATCCGGCCCGAGACTCCGCGCTCTCTTGCGCGTCAACCGGACCAGGGCGGCGACTCCTCGGTCAGACGTCGGATCAGGGCGTCGCGGAAGGTCACGAGCGGCTCGATCCGCTCTTCTCCCATGTGCGCGCTTCGCGCCAGCGCCGCCACGGGCAGGCCCTTGAGCACCCAGGCGAGCATCATGGCCGAGAAGCCGCCATCCCGCGAGGGCGCGTCCTTCAGGCCCCGCTCCAGGTCCTCGCCGTGCTCGAGCAGCTCGCGCAGGTCGACCAGGTCACGGATCTCGGCCCGTCCGAGCAGGGCGCAGAGCTTGTTCACGAGGATCTCGTGGCGGGAGTCGATCGCGATCTCGCTGCCCTCCACGCGGACGCGTTCGGGAGCCAGCAAGGGAGAGCCGGGCTCGCTGACGAGATCGACGAGGCAGTTCTCGGGCTCCTCGCGTACCTCCAGACGCTGGAAGGAGGGCGCGCTGCGCAGGACGCTGAATTCGAGTCCATCCTGCTGCAACCGCTCCTTCACCTGATCGGGAAGGTCCTCGAGCCGCGCGCGGTTGCGCCAGAACAGATCCAGATCACGGGTTCCGCGGTGGCCCAGATGGAATCCACCCAGGGCTCCGCCACCGGTCAAGGTCCAGGGCGGCGACATCCCGGCCAGCACGCGCAGGATGCGGACCTGGAGCGGGCTCAGGCTACCCGGCGGCACGCTCGTGGTCCTTCCACGCCGCGAGGATCCAGGTCCAGAACTCCCGACTCCAGCCCAGATGGCGTTCGAGCGCGTCCCAGTGCTGCTCGATCCGCGCGCGGGTGAGGAACTGAAAGACGTCGTCGGGTTTGGCCTGACGCATCAACTTCCCCATCCAGTAGGCGCGCACGTCCCGCTCCGGATGCTCGAGGTTGGCGCGGAAGTCCTCGATGGTGAGCTCGCAGTCCCACAGGAAGTAGGGCCTGCGGTGCGCGTCCAGCATCCTCCCCGGAGGCGTGAAATTCAGCACGCAGCCAGCCTACTCCCGAGCGCGGCGGCGCTCCAGACGCCCCGCTTCTCCTTCTGCTATCATCCGCGCCGTGACCGAGAAAGACCCGGCCGAGACGTGGATGTGGGAGCGCGCGCGCTCGATGCTCGAGCAAGCCGACCGCATCCAGCGCAGCTTCTTCGCGCCCCAGCGGCCCGGCACGCGCCATCCGAGCTGGGAGCCGCCGGCGGACGTGTTCGAGACCGAGAGCGAGGTCTGGGTGCTGGTGGTGCTGCCGGGGGTCGCGCCCGAGAGCGTGCTGGTCGAGCTGTGCGAGGGCGAGGTGCGCGTGTGCGGCGAGCGCGCCCTGCCGCCGGCCTTCCGCTCGGCCGTGGTGCACCGCCTGGAGATCCCGCACGGACGCTTCGAGCGCCTCGTGGCGCTGCCCCACGGCCAGTACGAGCTTGCGCACAAGGAACTCCTCAACGGCTGCCTGTTCGTGGGCCTGACCAAGCTCCCGTGATGGCCACCGACGCAGACAAGCCGGAGGACGAGCCCGAGGGCGAGCCCGAGCCGCTGGTGCCGGCCGCGGTGAGCGTCGCGGAGGGTCCGGCGGCGCAGCCGGCCGCGCCCGCGGCGCCGGAGGATGCGCTGATCCTGCTGGCCGCGCGCGGCATGCTGCTCTTCCCGCGCGTGGTGCTGCCGATCGTGGTCGGGCGCGACCGCTCGGTGCGCGCGGTGCAGGCCGCGGTCCAGGCCGAGCGCCCGATCGGGATCCTCTTGCAGCGCAACGAGGAGGAGCTGACGCCCGGTCCGGACGGGCTCTACACGGTCGGCACGGTCGCGAACATCGTGCGCTACATCACCGCGCCCGACAATTCGCACCACGTCATCGCCCAGGGCGAGGCGCGCTTCCGCATCAAGGAGTACCTGCAGGTCGAGCCCTACCTCATGGCGCGCGTCGAGCGCATCGAGGAGCCGGCCGAGGAGCACGACCCCGAGGTCGAGGCGCGCTTCCTCAACCTGAAGTCCAAGGCCCACGAGGCGCTCGCGCTGTTGCCGCAGAAGCCCGAGGACCTGGACCAGGCGATCGAGAA
>CAZWAY010000032.1:5003-67378 GCA_964631945.1 uncultured Planctomycetaceae bacterium | reverse complement strand
CGCGGGTGCTCGGCCAGGGCGGCTTCCAGCCAGGCGGCGCTGGCGCGCGCGCCGCGCGCGAGCTCGGCGCGCGCCTCGGCCACGTTGATGCGGCCGTGCGCGAGCGGAGTCAGGTAGAGCTCGCTGGTGCGGCCCAGGTGCACCTCGACGCGCTCCAGCGGCCGGCGCGCCGCGGCGCGCGCGCGCAGGCCGTAGCGCCGGGTGGGCGGGCGCGCACCGCGCAACCACGCGGCGGCGTGGCCCTGCAGGCCATCGGCCGCGACCAGCGTGCGCGCGTGCCAGCTCTCGGCCCCGCTCTCCAGCAGGAAGCCGCCCGGTGCGCGCGAAGTCTGCACGCGTTGCGCGCAGCGCGTGACCAGCGGCTCGGCCGCCAGCGCGCTCGCCAGCGCCTCCGCCAGCAGCGGGCGCTCGAGCGCGCAGCCCGGGGTCGGGAAGGGGATCTCGAGCTCGCGGCCCGAGGCGAGCACGTAGCGGATGCGCTCGAGCACCTGCCCGCGCGCCAAGAGCGGCGCGAAGCCGAGCGCGCGCAAGGCGCTGACCCCCGCCGGCAGGATGCCCTCGCCGCAGGGCTTGTCGGGGCGTGTCTGGGGCTCGAACAGCGCGACCGAGAGCCCGGCGCGAGCGCCCTCCAGGGCCGCCGCCGCCCCGGCCGGACCGCCGCCGACCACCGCCAGATCGAAGCTCATCGGGCTCATGGGGCTCATCGGGCTCAGCGGTGCGCGCGGCGCGGAACGAGCGCGCCCTTCTCGCCCATGACCTCGGCGTAGCCGGGCAGCGCGAACAGGAGCGCGTCCTCGCCGCGGATGCGACGCCGGAAGACCAGCGCGTGCGGCACGGACAGCGCCGCGAGCGTCCACCAGGCGCCCCCTGCCAGCGCGAGGCCCACGAACTCGAGCAGCACGCCCAGGTAGTTCGGGTGGCGGATCCAGCGGTAGGGGCCGCGGCTCACGATGGCGAGCTCCGGATCGACGCGCGCGCGCGCGTTCCACCAGCTCCCCAGCGCGAGGATGCACCAGGTGCGCAGGGTCTCGCCCGCGAGGAACAGGGCCAGGCCGCCCCAGAAGAAGGGCGCCGAGGCCGGTTCTCCGCGCAGCGCCGGTTCGAGCGCGCAGCCGAGCAGCCACAGGACCTGCAGCGCGACCAGCGCGCTCCAGTTGCCGCTCGAATCGGCGGGGCGCGCGGCCGGCGAGAGCCGGGCGAGGTTGCGCCGCGAGTGGCGCAGCTCGAGCAGCCGCTGCAGCGCGGCCAGGGCCACCACGAGTTCGTGCAGGGCGAGCGAGCGCAGGCTCATGCGTCGCGCGTCAGCAGGGCGAGCTCGAGCGACAACCCGGGTCCGACGCCCAGGAGCAGCGCATCCTTGCCGGGCGCGAGCGGGAAGTCGGCCGCGAGCGCCAGCTCGAGCACGGTCAGGATCGAGACCGACGAGAGGTTGCCGTAGCGTCGCAGGGACTCGCGCGAGAAGGCGAGCTCCTGCGGGCCCAGCTCGAGCACGTCGCGATAGGCCTCGAGGATGCGCCGCCCGCCCGGATGCAGCAGGAACAGTCCGACGTCCGCGCGCGTCCGGCCGTGCGCCCCCAGGAAGCGCTCGATCACGCCGCGCAGCTCGGCCTGCACGAGGTCGGGCAGCTCCTTCTGCAGCACGATGCGCAGCCCGTGGGCGCCGACGTCGAAGCCCATCGCCGCGCGCGAGCCGGGGATCAGGTACGAGCCGACCGCCGTCAGGCGCGGACCGGGCCCGCCCGGGACGAGCAGGGCCGCCGCCGCGCCGTCGCCGAAGAGCGCGGCCGAGACCAGGTTGGTGCGCGAGACGTCGCCCGGACACAGCGTCAGCGCGCACAGCTCGACCGCCGCCACCAGCACCGTCGCGCCGCCCGCGCACAGCGTGCCGCCCAGGCCGAGCGCCAGCGCGCCGGCCGCGCAACCGGCCTCGGTGATCGGGATGCGGCGCACGTCGGGGCGCAGGCCGAGCTCCTGGGCCAGGGCCACGTCGAGCGCCGGGATCATCAGGCCCGTGCAGGACACGTCGATCAGCGCGTCGATGCGCTCCGGATCCGTGCGCGTGCGCTCGAGCAGGTCGCGCGACGCGCGCAGCGTCAGCGCCAGGGCCTCGTGCGCGTAGCGCCGGTTGCGCTCGGTGAAGTCGCTCGGCGCCAGGACCTCGGGCACGCTCGGCGTGATGTGGCGGGTCTCGACGCCCGAGCGCGTGATCAGCCCCCGCAGGAAGGCCGGGCTCTCGGCCGGGAACAGCTGGGCCAGTCCGCGGATGGTCGTCTCCTGGTCGACGACGTTGGGCGGGAAGGCCGAGGCGACGCCGGCCAGATGGGCTCCAGGAGTGCGGGCGAGCAGCATGGGGCCGCGTACGAGCGAACCCCGTGCCCGCGACCGTTCCAGTGGAGCACACCCGTGGTGCAGGGGCCAGGCGGGGCGCGCGCGCCCGCCTCGCCTGGGCTAGAATCCCGCGCCGCTTTCCTTTCTGCCCCGTGGAGCGTGGAGAATCGACCCGCTCCCCGTTCCCCAGCCGACCCCGACCCGATGGATCCCTACCGCCCGCTCGACTTCCTGGAGCTCGACGACCAGTTCTCGGAAGACGAGCGCATGGTGCGCGACACGGTGCGGAGCTGGGTCTCCGAGCGCTGGATGCCGCTCGTGATGCAGCATTGGGAAGCGGGCACCTTCCCGAGCGAGCTCACGCCCGAGCTGGCCGAGCTGGGCGTCTTCGGCCCGACCTTGCCCGAGCAGTACGGCTGCGCCGGCCTGAACTCGGTGGCCTACGGCCTGATCTGCCAGGAACTGGAGCGCGGCGATTCGGGCCTGCGCTCGTTCGTGTCGGTGCAGGGCTCGCTGGTGATGTACCCGATCCACGCCTACGGCACCGAGGAGCAGAAGAAGAAGTACCTGCCCAAGCTGGCGGCCGGCGAGTTGATCGGCTGCTTCGGCCTGACCGAGCCGGACGCCGGCTCGAACCCGGGCGGGATGACGACCGTCGCCAAGAAGGACGGCGGCGGCTACGTGCTGAACGGCCGCAAGATGTGGATCACGAACGGCACGACCTCGGACATCGCGATCGTGTGGGCCAAGCTCGACGACGTCATTCGCGGGTTCATCGTGCCCAGCGACGCGAAGGGCTTCTCGGCCCCCGAGCAGAAGCACAAGTGGAGCCTGCGCGCCTCGATCACGAGCGAGCTCGTGCTGGAGGACGTGCGCGTGGGAGCCGAGGCGCTGCTGCCGAACGCGAAGGGCCTGTCCGGGCCGCTCGGGTGCCTGACCCAGGCGCGCTACGGCATCGCCTGGGGCGGGGTGGGCGCGGCCATGGCCTGCTTCGACGAGGCCCTGCGCTACTCGAAGGAGCGCATCGTCTTCGACAAGCCCCTGGCGGGCTTCCAGATCCCGCAGAAGAAGCTGGCCGACATCGCCACCGACATCAGCATGGCCCAGCTCCTGGCGCTGCGCGTGGGGCGCATGAAGGACCAGGGCCGCATGAAGCACTGGCACGTGTCCATGGCCAAGCGCAACAACGTGGCCATGGCGCTCAACGCCGCGCGCGTGCTGCGCGACATGCTGGGCGCCAACGGGATCACGCTCGAGTACCACACGGGTCGTCACATGTGCAATCTGGAGTCGGTGTACACCTACGAGGGCACGCACGACATCCACACCCTGGCCATCGGCCAGGCCTTGACGGACATCCCGGCCTACCGTTAGTTCTCGGCCTCCATGGCTCCCGCCCCGAAGACGCGCCGCTTCGTCGTCAGCGACCTCGGCTTCTCCTTCGCCGTGCACGACACCCAGGCCAAGCAGGAGTACGCCTTCCGCGCCGGCAAGGACAAGGCCCACAAGTCCTCGAACGCGCTCAACTCGCGGCGCGTGGAGCTCTTCCCGACGCGCGAGGAGGCCGTGCGCCTGGCGCTCGAGCTGAACGAGAAGCACGAGGCCGGCACGCTCGGCTGGTAGGGGCGGGAACTCGGCGCTAGGTTGTCCCGCGAGGGGATGAAGCACTTTCGCGCAGTGGCTTTGGGGGCGTTCGGCGGGCTGTTGCTCTGCGTCGTGCTCGTTCGGCGGTGTTCGGACCTTCGGGGGAGCTCCGGGCCTGGTGCAGCCCCCGTCGCTCCAGTGCCAGCCCGTCGCACGGGGTCGCTCATGGCGGAGAGCGCAGACGCGGCTGGCCGCTCACCACTGGCGCCGGCCGGAATCGCCCCGCTCGAAGCGTCGCCCGAGCCTGCGTCTTCGACCTCGCCCAGTGACCCTCAACCCGGCGAGGATCGCCTCCACTCCGCTCTCTCGACTCTCCGCTCCGCGATCGAGGCCGGGACCTACGAGCGTCTCGACCCCACTGCCATCGTGGAGGCTGCCGAGCGGATCCTGGAGCTCGAGCTCGCGGAGGGCGCACTTCCGGAGATCACCGACAGCGGGCAAATCCTCGTTCCCTTCTTGGATGTCCCCGATGGGATCGACGCCTATCTCACCATCGGGCGATCGCGAGGGTATGGAACCGTCGCGGGAATCGACATCGAGCTCGAACCCCGCGAGGGCAGCAATTAC
The DNA here is from genome assembly GCA_964631945.1 of uncultured Planctomycetaceae bacterium. Classification (GTDB taxonomy): domain Bacteria; phylum Planctomycetota; class UBA1135; order UBA1135; genus JABFRZ01. The sequence goes on along the minus strand of CAZWAY010000032.1, from coordinate 62,839 downwards.
CTCGACGGTTCCGTGCGTGGGGACGCTCGCTGCTCGATCCGCGCCTGGCGAGATCCCTCGAGTCAGGCGCCGTTGCATCTGAGCCTGATGACGAACCTGGATCCGGACTACCCCGCGATGAGGACGGCAGGTTTGTCCCTGGACGGTGGGAAGTTCGTGATGGGCGTGAAGTACGTCATCGATGTGAACGATCCCTCTCGCTCCGCGATGAAGGCGCATGGTCTCCAGAACGGCAGCGTTGCCGACTGGGAGATCCCGCTCTGGCTGGATGGTCCCGACTTGAGTGCAGGGCAAGCAGGCCGGCTCGCCGACAGGATCTACCAGCGACTCGAGCAACTCGACAAGCGCAAGGAACGATGAGAGGCCTTCGCGAACATGGGTGAGCTCCGCGGTGAGCGAAGACTCATCGCATCCGCGCGAGCTTCGTGATGCGCCCCGACGAGACCCAGTCGGTGACGTACAGGTTGCCGGCCGAGTCCCAGTTCGCGCAGTGCGGCGAGATGAACTCGCCGTCCTTCCACTCGGCCGGCGGAACGTCGTTGCGCGCGCGCTTCCCGGGGTCGGGGTTGTCGCCCAGCTGGGCCACGAGCCCCAGCGTCGAATCGAGCAGGGTCACGCGTCCGGCCAGGTCGGCCACGACCAGCTCGTCCCCGAACGGGTGCATGTGGCACGGGCGGCGCAGGAGGTCGTGCGCGAGGTCCTTGACCTCCCGCAGGGGCTTGCCGTCGAGGTCGAAGACCTGCAGGCGCTGGTTCTCGCGGTCGGCCACCAGCAACACCGGTTCGCTGCCGCGCGTCTCGAGCCACAGCCCGTGCGGAGTGCTCAGCTGGCCGAGCTCGGTGCCCGGGCCGCCGAAGCTCTTCACGTACCGGCGCGCCGCGTCGTAGCGGTGGATCCACGACCGGCCGTAGCCATCGGCCACCAGGAAGCCGCCGTCGGGCAGCGGCGCCACGCTGGTCGGCAGGTACTGCTCGGGCTGCTCGTAGAGACCCGACTCCTTGGGGTAGTCGAGGGTCCACAGGATCTCGCCGTCGAGCGTGGCGCCGAGCACCTGGTGGCGTCCGAGGTGCGCGAGCAACAGGCGCTGCTCGTCGCCCTCGTCCACCAGCGCCAGGCCGTGCAGCCCGCCCGCGAGCTCCTTGCCCCAGGTCGCGAGGACCCTCCCGTCGCGGTCGAACACGACCACCGCGTCCTCCGTGTCCGTGCACAGGTAGATGCGGTCCTGGCGATCCACCACGATGCAGCCGTGCGTGTTGCCGAGGAGCTTGCCGCCCGGCAAGGTGCCCCAGCCGCGCACCCATTCGTAGGTGTGCGCTCCGGCCCGGAAGCGGATCGGGTCCGGTTTCTGTGCGCCCAGAGAGAGCGCCCCCGAGGCCAGCAGCAGGAGGAAGGCGCTGCGCAGGGCAGTCGGTGCAGGGACTTTCACGGGCGACAGCCTAGTGTCCTCGCCTGCGGCCGGCGCATGCCGGCGGATTCTGGGGGCAAGAATTCCGGGAGGGCGCTTCCACGGAGGGGCGCGAGAGGCTGGTGGGCATCGTGCGGGACGGCGCTGCGGGCGCGCAGGCGGTCGGGCGCGTGCAGCCCCCTTCACGCGCCAGTATCCTGCGTGGATGCCTCGCGCGCATGGCAGGTGGGGGCTGTGGTTCGGGGCCCTTTGGTTGTGCGCCGCCTGCGCACGCGTCCCGCGCGAGCGCATCGTGCTGATCACGCTCGACACCGTGCGTGCCGATGCGCTCGCGTCCATGCCGGAGACCGCGGCCTTCGCCGCGCGCGGACTGGTCTTCTCGCAGGCCTTCGCGGCCACCTCGACCACGCAGCCCACGCACGCGAGTCTCTTGACCGGGTTGCATCCGTGGCAGCACGGCGTGACCCGGAACGGCGAGGTCCTGCCCGAGGCGGCGGTGAGCGTGGCCGAGCTCCTGGCCGCGCAGGGCTTCGACACGGGCGCCGTGGTGGCCTCGTTCCCGCTGACGCGGCGCTTCGGCTTCGCGCAGGGCTTCCGGCTCTACGCCGAGGAGTTGCGCGTGCCCTACGCCGAGCGCTGGGAGGGCGAGACGGTCGCGGATGGACGCTTCTTCACGCTGGGGGAAGACGTGACCGACGAGGCCCTGGCGCTGCTGGGCCAGCTCGCGGGCGCGAAGCAGTTCCTGTGGGTGCACTACTTCGATGCCCACGATCCCTACGGCGACGCGGCGGGGGAGGCGAACGCGATGCCGGTCGCGGCGCTCTTGCAGGCCGGCCGCGAGCAGCGCGCGGACGTGGGCGAACTCGTGGGGCGCGCGCGCGAGCTCTACGCGCGCGACCTCGGCGCCCTCGACCACGCCCTCGCGCGCTTGTTGACGCGACTCGCGTCGGACGAGGGCTTCCTGACCCACGTGATCCTCACCGCCGACCACGGCGAGAGCCTGGGGGAGCAGGGCTGCGTCGGACACGGCAAGCGGCTCGTGCCCGAGCAGGTGCGCGTGCCGCTCGTGCTCGTGTCGCCGCGCGTGCGCGCGGGCCAGCGCGAGGACACGGCCGGCTCGGTGGACGTGGCCGTAACGCTGCTCGCGCTGGCCGGGCTCGAGAACCCCTTCGGTCATGGCCGCGATCTGACGCGCTCCGCTCCGAGCGCGAGCGCCGCGCTCGGCATGCGTCGCAGCTTCGCGGGCGCGCGTCCCGAACAGTTGCTCGACGGGCGCGAGCTCCCGCTCGCGGGGGCGCACTTCTACCTGGCGCGCGCCGGCCGGCTCCTCAGCGGGGACGCGGAACTCGTGCTCCGCGACGACGACCCGGGCCGCGCGCTCGACGGGCCCGAGGCCGCCGAGCTGCGCGCGGCCTTCCGGGGCCTGCAGGCGCTGCTCGACGGCACCTCGGTCGAGACGCTGGCGAGCGAGGAAGTGAAGAACGCCCTGCGCGCGCTGGGCTACGCGGAGTAGGCGCTTCTCCGCGGTGCGAGCTCGGGCGGCGCTGGCGCGCCCAGCGCGGCCCCGACGGCAGGTCAGCCCTCGCCCTGGCGCAACTGCACGAAGTGTCGCTGCAGGTCGCCGATCACCAGCGTCAGGTGCTGCTCCTCGTCGGCCGCCAGGTTCCCGCGCGTCTTCTCGCGCAGCATCATCAGGTCGTCGATCACGGTCTGGGCGTGGGGCAGGTTTCGATCGCGGCGCTTGGTCAGCGGGTTCTCGACCACCCCCAGGGTGATCAGGGCCTGGTAGGCGAGGCGTTGCACCAGGAGCGTGAAGCTCCCGCCCGGGAGCGGCACGTCGGCGGCCGTGCGCGGCGGCGCCTGGGTCGGGCTCGGGTCGGCCGGGCTCATGCTTCGGTCTCCAGCGGCACCCGCTCTTCCTTTGGCACCAGGTCGGGCTTGCCGGCCCGCGTGCGCGCGCCCAGGGCCGCGGCCACGAAGCCGCGGAAGATCGGGTGCGGCGCGAGCGGCGAGCTCTTGAACTCGGGGTGGTACTGCACGCCCACGAAGAAGGGGTGCTCGGCGAGCTCCATGAGCTCGACCACGTCGAGCTCCGGGTTGATGCCGGTCGGCACGAAGCCGGCCGCGCGGAAGCGCTCGCGGTAGGCGTTGTTGACCTCGTAGCGGTGGCGGTGGCGCTCGAGGATCGTGTCCGAGCCGTACAGCTTGTGCGCCAGGGAACCGGCCTGGAGGCGGCACTCGTAGGCCCCGAGCCGCATCGTGCCGCCCTTGTCGGACACGTCGTGCTGGGTGGGCAGGAGGTGGATCACCGGGTGCGGCGTGTCGAGCGTGTACTCGAGCGTGTGCGCGTCGGACAGGCCCAGCACGTTGCGCGCGAACTCGATCACCGCGCACTGCAGGCCCAGGCAGATGCCGAAGAACGGGATGCGCTGCTCGCGCGCCCAGCGGATGGCGGCGATCTTGCCCTCCAGGCCGCGCTCGCCGAAACCGCCGGGGATCAGCACCCCGTCGACGCCCGCCAGCACCCCCGTGCCCTTGTCGACCACCTCTTCGGCGCGCACCTTGCGCAGCACGATCTTGGCGTGGTTGGCGATGGCCGCGTGCGCGAGCGATTCGTAGATCGACTTGTAGGCATCGTGCAGCTCGATGTACTTGCCCACGATGGCGATCTCGACCCGACGCCTGGCGCTCTTGACCTCGGCCACCATCGCCTCCCAGTCCGAGAGGTCGGTGCGCGCGTCGCGCGGCAGCGAGAGGTGCTCGGCGATGATGCGGTCGAGCCCGGCCTCGACCAGCATGACCGGCACCTGGTAGATCGAGAACTCGACGTCGCGTTCCTCGATCACGGCCTCGCGCCGCACGTTGCAGAACAGCGAGATCTTCTTGGCCATGTCCTCGGACATGGGCTTCTCGGTGCGACAGATCAGCACGTCGGGCTGCACCCCGATCTCGCGCAGCTTGCCGACCGACTGCTGGGTCGGCTTGCTCTTGAGCTCGCCCGAGGCCTTCAGGTAGGGCAGCAGCGTCAGGTGCACGAACATGCAGTCGCCGCGCGGCTTCTCCAGGGCGAACTGCCGGATGGCCTCCAGGAACGGCAGGCTCTCGATGTCGCCCACCGTGCCGCCGATCTCGGTGATGGCCACGTCGACCTCGCGTTCCTGGGCATCGCGCGCGCCGGCGTGGATGGCCTCGCGGATCGCGTCGGTGATGTGCGGGATGACCTGGACCGTGCGGCCCAGGTAGTCGCCGCGGCGTTCCTTCGAGATCACCGCCTGGTAGATCTTGCCGGTGGTGAAGTTGGAGTTCTTGGTCAGCTTGGCGTGCGTGAAGCGCTCGTAGTGACCGAGGTCCAGGTCGGTCTCGGTGCCGTCGTCGAGCACGTACACCTCGCCGTGCTGGAACGGGCTCATCGTGCCCGGATCGACGTTGATGTACGGGTCGAGCTTCTGCATCGACACCGACAGACCGCGGCGCTCGAGGATCAGGCCGATCGAGGCCGAGGTCAGGCCCTTGCCCAGGCTGCTGACCACTCCGCCGGTGATGAAGATGTGCTTGGTCATGCCTTGCTCCGTGCAACTGTGCCAGCGGCGGCGGAGGAGCGCGAGCCCTCGCGCGCCAGGAACTCCGCGTAGTGTTCGGGCGTGTCGATCCCGACCGACCCCTCGGCCGTCTCGAGCACGCGGATGCGCCGGCCCGCCTCGAGCCAGCGCAGCTGTTCCAGGCTCTCGCGCACCTCGAGCGCGCCGCGTGGCAGGGCGCAGAACTCGCGCAGCGCGTCGGGCCGGAAGGCGTACACGCCCAGGTGCCGCCGGAACGGCGCCGGCGAGCTCTCGCGTGCGCTCGGGGCCGGAGCGGGGATCGGCGCGCGCGAGAAGTAGAGCGCGTCGCCGGCGCGGTCGAGCACGACCTTGACGATCGAGGGATCCAGCGCGGCGCGCGCATCCGCGAGCGGCGTGCACAGCGTGGCCAGGCGCACGTCCGCGTCGTCGAAGGCCGCGACCAGCGGATCGAGGCTCTCGCCGCGCACCTCGGGTTCGTCGCCCTGCACGTTCAGCACCACCTCGAAGGGACCCTCGCCGCGGGCCAGGAGCTGCTCGAAGGCTTCGTGCACGCGGTCGGTGCCGCTGGCATGGGCGCTGGACGTCAGCAGGGCCTCGATCCCGACCTCGCGCGCCGCGGCCTGGATCTCGGGCGAGTCCGTGGCCAGCACGACGCGTTCGAGCGCGCGCGCGCGGCCCACCCCGAGCACGGTGTGCTCGAACAGGTAGCGTCCGCTGGCGCGCAGCAGCATCTTGCGCGGCAGGCGTGTCGAACCGAGGCGCGCGGGCACGATCGCCAGCGCGCGGAGCCGGGAGCTCGTGCGCGCGCCGCTCATGGGCGCTTCGTGTCCGTCGCCGGCGCGCGCTCGTCGAAGTAGCCCTTGCCGCTCCCGTTCTGCACGGTCTGGAACGAGACCGTGATGTTGTAGAGCTGCAGGAACGTGTCGCGGCAGCGCTGGAACTCCTGCCACTCGCCCGGAGCCGAGCCCTTGCCGACCAGCCAGTGGCGCGTGCTCGAACCCTGCTCGAGTTCCAGCGCCCAGCTGACCCGGTCGCCCGTGCCGAGCGTGGGCGCGCGTCCGGCTTGCGCGTGCTGCTCGAGTCCCTGGCGAGCGAGCTCCTGCGCGAGGGCGGCCATGATCTCGTCGCTCTGCACCTTGCGCGTGGCTTCCGTGCGCGCGCCGGAGTAGTAGCTCACGCGCTGGGTGTGGGACTCGCTGGCGAGTTCGAAGCGCTTGCCGCTCTTGAAGTCGCGCAGCGTGACGAGCATCGAGTTCGAGCCGGAAGCCGAACCGGAACTCGCGCAGGCGCACAGCAGGGCGCCGGCCAGGTACGGGAGAACGCGCTGGACTTGGATCATGGCGGGTGCGTCCAGCGCACGCATGCCGGCTCCGAAGCGGAGGAACCGCGCCCTGGACCGTCCGAGAATAGCGGCGCGGCGGGCGGGCGACAATCGCGCTCCGGGGGGCCCGGTTCGCCTCCCCTCGACCCCCAGCATCGTGTATGAGGGCGAGGCGCACACGCTGCCCTTCGTGGATTTGCCGCCTTTCCCTTTGAAAACGTCCGGCGCGCTCTGGATCATGCGGTTTCGGGGCTCGCGCCGTGCCGGAGCAGGCCGCCCCTCCCGTTCCAAGTCCATTCCAAGCAAGACCTTGGGTCGTCCTAGTGGTGTCTCGTCCGATGGGTAACTTCGAAAAGCTGGTGGTGCTGGCGGTGCTGTTCGTGGCCGCGGTCGTCCTGGCCATCTCCTTCAACCGCGGAGGCGACGAGGTCGAGGCCGCCGATCCCCTGAGCGGGGCTCGTCAGGTCCTGCAACAGGAAGGCGTCACCCCGGTGGACCCGCTCGGAGTGACTCCGGCGCCGGTCGGCGAGACCCTGGACGGCAAGACGGAGACGAGCCTGCTGCTGAACGCGGGCGACGAGTTCGCCGGCCAGGACCAGGCGGCCTGGACCTCGGCCGATCTCCAGCCCGCAAACTCGTCCGCCGCGCCGACGCTCACGCTCGAGCCGGAGTTCGACCGCTCGCAGCGCATCCTCGGCTCGGCCGTCGGCCTGCGGCCGTCGTTCGCCGACGACTACATGGTGTACACGGTCGTCGAGGGCGATACCTGGTCGCTGCTCGCGCAGCGCTTCTACCAGGACGGGCGCTACACGCGGAACCTCATGCGGGCCAACGACGATCCGGCCGAGCTCACCCCGGGCACGGACATCCTCGTGCCGCTGTACGACCTGCTCGCGGTCGACGCCGGCCTGCGGGCGGGCACCGGTACGAGCGCGCCCGTCGCGCCCACGCTCGCGGCCGAGAGCGCGCCGCGGACGTCGCGCCCCACGTCCACGCCGGTGGTCCCGGCTGCCAAGCTCGCCGAGTACGAGGTCAAGCCCGGCGACACGCTGTCCGACATCTCGCTGGCCGTGTTCGGCACGGCCACGCGCTGGAAGGAGCTGCTCGAGGCCAACCACGACAAGCTGCGCACGCCCGAGGCGCTGCAGGTCGGCATGAAGCTCAAGATCCCGGAGGGCGGCAAGCTCCCGACCGCCACGGCCAGCCCGGCCGTGGCCAAGAAGACCTCGGATGCGCCGGTCAAGGGCACCAAGCCGGCCGCCGCGGCTGCCACTGCCAGCAAGGAGCAGCCCGCTCCCAAGAAGAAGAAGGTCCTCTAGCCGCGGACCCGCGAGCCTCGCGGCCGGCAGCCCGCACGCGCGGAGTGCCGGCCGCGCTCGTTTCGAGCGCACTCCCGCACCGTCACTTCAGGTCGAAGCGCTCGAGCTTCTTGTAGAGGTGGCTGCGCTGCATGCCGAGGCGTTCGGCGGTGCGCTTGACGTTGCCCTCGTTCTCGGCCAGCTTCTGGCGGAAGAAGCGCGCCTCGCTGCGCTCCTTGAAGTCCTCGAAGGTCTCGGCCGCGAAGGGGTCGTCGAAGCGCTGGGTCGGACCGGTGGGGGGTGAACTGAGGCCCGGTCCGTTCTCGAGGATGCGTTCGAGGTCCGCGCGCGTGATCGCGTCCTCGGCCAGCACGCTCGCGGCCTCGAGCAGGTTGCGCAGCTGGCGCACGTTGCCCGGGTAAGGCAATCCGCACAGGCAGGCCAGCGCGTCGGGCTCGAGCTCGCGCGGCCGGCGCCCGGTGCGCCCCGCGATCTGGGCCAGGAAGTGGCGCGCCAGGAGCGGCACGTCCTCGCCGCGTTCGCGCAGCGAAGGGATGCGCACCGGCACGACGTTGAGGCGGTAGAAGAGGTCCATGCGGAAGCTCTTGTCCGCCACCGCCTGGGCCAGATCGGCATTGGTCGCGGCCACCACGCGGATCTCGACCAGGAGCGGCTTCGAGCCACCCACGCGCGTGATCTCGCGCGTCTCCAGCGCGCGCAGCACCTTGGCCTGCGCGGCCAGCGGCATGTCGCCGATCTCGTCCAGGAAGAGTGTGCCGCCGTCGGCCGCCTCGAAGTGGCCGATGCGACGCTCGTGGGCGCCCGTGAAGCTGCCCTTCTCGTGCCCGAACAGCTCGGACTCGATCAGCTCGGAGGGGATCGCGGCGCAGTTCACCGGCACGAACGGGCCCGCGCTCACGGCCGAGGCGAAGTGCAGGTTGCGCGCCACCACCTCCTTGCCGGTGCCGTTCTCGCCCAGGATCAGGGCGGGCGCGTCCGAGGCGGCGATGCGCGCGATCTCGGCCCGCAGGCGGCGCATCGGCTCGCTCTCGCCGATCAGTTCCCAGCGTTCCGAGAGCGCGCGCCGCAGGCCGCGGTTCTCCCTGGCGAGCTTGGTCTGGCGCAGGGCGTTCTGCAGCGCCACCAGCACGCGGTTCTGGTCGAGCGGCTTCTCCAGGAAGTCGAGCGCGCCGCGCCGCACCGCGTCGACGGCCGTGGCCACGTCGCCGTGGCCCGAGATCATCACCACCGCCGGCGGCTCCGGCCAGGCACGCACGCGCTCGAGCAGCGCCAGGCCGTCCATGTCGGGCATCTTCACGTCCGTGAGGACGAGCTCGCAGCGTCGCCCGGCGGCCTGTTCCTTCTCCAGGCGCGCCAGGGCCTGCTTGCCGTTCGGAGCGGTCCAGACCTCGAAACCCTCGTAGCGCAGGAGCATCTCCAGGGCCACGCAGATGTCGGGGTCATCGTCCACGACCAGCACGGTCGTCGCCGTCTTGCCACGCTCCGATTCGCTCACGCTCGCATCCTTTCCGCTTCTCGCGCTGCCTACGATAGCGCCCCATGTCGGAGCGCGAGCATCCCCTGTCGCGACTGTGGTCCCGGCTCGCCAGGGACGAGGCGTGCGTGGCCGGGGTGCTTTCGGGCACCTCGGCCGACGGCATCGACGTGGCCCTGTTGCGGTTCGGGTCGGCCGGTACGCCCGTGCCGCTGGCCTTCGAGACGCTGCCGTTCCCGCGCGAACTCGCGCGCGAGTTGCGGGCGGTCCTGGACGGGGAGCCGCTCGATGCGCGCGCACTCGCGCTGCTGGACCGCGACCTCGGGCGCGCCTTCGGTCTGGCCGCGCGTGCGCTGGCCGAGCGCGCCGGCCTGGGCCTCGATCTGGTCGGCAGCCACGGCCAGACCGTCTGGCACCACGACGGCAACGAGCCCCGCGGCGCGGCCACGCTGCAGCTCGGCGACGGCGACTTCGTGGCCCACGCTGCCGGCGCACCCACGGTCAGCGACTTCCGCATGGCCGACCTGGCGGCCGGCGGCGAGGGCGCGCCGCTCTCGGGCGTGCTCGACCCCGAGCTGTTTCCCGCGCTGCCGCGGCCGGCCGTGATCCTGAACCTGGGCGGCATGGCCAACGTCACCTACCTGACTTCGGACGGGCCGCCGCTGGCCTTCGACACGGGGCCGGCGAATGCGCTGCTGGACGGCCTGGCGCGCGTCTTCCTCGGCGCGGACTGCGATCGCGACGGCGCGGCGGCCGCGCGCGGGCGCGTGAGCGTAGGCCTCCTGGCCGAGTGGCTCGCGCACCCGTTCTTCGACCGTCGCCCACCGAAGAGCACGGGCCGCGACACCTTCGGCGGGGCCTACGTCCGCGGCGCGGCGAGTCGCGCGCGCCAGCTGGGGCTCACGGCCGAGGACGCGCTCGCGACCGGGACCGCGCTGGTGGCCGAGAGCGTGGCGCAGGCGCTGGCACGCTTCCTGGAGGGACGTCCGGGGGTGCTGGTCGTGTGCGGCGGAGGCGCCTTCAACCCCAGCCTGCTGGGCGAGCTCCGGGGCCGAACCGGGCTCGCGCTGGAGTCCAGCGCCGCGCACGGCATCCCGCCCGAGGCCCGCGAGGCGACTTTCTTCGCGCACCTGGCCGTGCGTTTCGTGCTTGGGCGTCCGTCCACGGAGCCGAGCGTGACCGGCGCCCGCCGCGGGGGGGTGCTGGGCAAGCTCAGTCTGCCCCCGCTGGCGTCCACGGGCGGCGAAACGCCGGCGCTGCCCGGTAGCCAGGGAGCCGAGCGCGGATAGGCTCTATCGCTGCGTTCCTCGTCCCGGGGTTCCTTGATCCCGGGGGGACCCTCGCTATCATCCCGCAACCCCGTTTCTGCGACCGGGGTTGGGGTCTTTTCGTTCATCCTCGTCTCGATCCCGCCTCTCCCCTGCACTCCAACCGCGCGGGACTCTCGCCGGTCCTGCCCACGCACCGCCATGATCCGTCGGCCCCTCTGCCTGCTGGCGCTCGCCGCGTCCTTCTCCGCTCCCGTTCGGGCCCAGTCCGACGACTTCCAGGCCGCCGTCGAGGCGCTCACGCGCGGCGCCAACGAGGAGGCCCTGGGCCTGCTCCAGAAGGTGCTGGGCGCGGACCTCTCCAACGAGGCCGCCTACGAGCTCTGGACCAACACCGAGAACAAGGTGTGGCTGAAGTTGCTCACGCAGGGCGGCGAGCTCGAACTGGTCGCGCGCGAACTGGTGCAGAAGGCCAAGCTCGGCCGGCGGCAGCGCGAGAACAACCCGGACGCGATCCGGGAGCTCCTGAAGAAGCTCAACACCGAGGACGCCGTGGCGCGCACCAAGGTGATCAACGAACTCGCCTCGAGCTACGGCGAGTACGCCGTGCCGATCCTGCTCTACTCGCTGGCCGAGGGCAGCGACCAGGACCGGCGCGTCAACGTGATGCAGGCCCTGACGCGCATGGGTTCGGACGTCGTGCCGCCCCTGATCGAGACGCTGGACGCACCCGACGCCTTCCTGCGCCGCAACGTCGCGCTGACCCTGGGCTACATCGGTGATGCGCGCGCCAAGGCCGCGCTCGCCCGCGCGGCGGCCCAGGACGCCGACGGCGGAGTGCGCAGCGCTGCGACCCAGGCCCTCACCCGTCTGGGTGGCGGCGGAGACGCGGGCCAGCTCTTCCTGGCGCAGGGCGAGGCCTACTACCGCGAGGACGATGCCGTACTCGCGCCGCACCAGTACTCGGACGTGATCTGGCGCTGGGAGGGCAACGGTCTGGTCGCGACCGAGGTCCCGCGCTTCCTGTACGCGCCCGAAATGGCCAAGAAGGACTACTACCGCTCGCTCGCGCTGCTCGGCGACGCGGGCCCGGCGCTGGCCGGGATCGCTCGTTGCGCGGTGACCGAGATCGGGCGCCTCGACGAGTGGCTGGCCGCGGGGCAGGAGGCGGGTGAGTGGCCCGAGCGCCTGAAGGCCGACGAACTCGCGGCCCAGCTCGCGGGTCCCGAGTCCCTCGACCTGGCCCTCGGCTGGGCCATCGGCCGGAACGACATGATCGCGGCCTCGGGCCTGTGCCGGCTCCTGGCCGACACCGGCAAGAGCGTGTCCCCCAACCTGCAGGCCGCCCTGAAGGCCTCCCACAGCGGCGCGGTGCAGGGCGAGGCGGCCGTGGCGCTGGCGCGCATCGCCTATCGCAACCGCGACGGGGCCGGTGCGGACACGGTGGCCGCCCTGGCCACTGCCGCCGGGCGCGAGGTCCTGCGCATCGGGGCCGTGATCGGCGGTGACGAGGCCGCCGGGCGCGCCTTGGCCGCGCAGCTCGACGAGTTCGGCTACCACACCAGCTGGTGGCCCACGGGCGGGCGCGGCGTCGTGTCGCTGCGTTCGTTGCCCGGGGTCGACCTGGTGGTCGTGAACGAGAAGTGCGGCGACATGACCGCGCGCCAGGCCGTGAACGAGATCCGCAGCGAGCCGCGCTTCGCGCGCACGCAGATCTTCGTCCAGTCTTCCTCGCCCGACATGGACGCGGGCGCCTTCGGCGGCAAGGTCAACGGCGTCCTGACTCCGGGCGCCGACCTCAGTGCGGCCACCGAAGCGGCCGCGAGCGAGCCCATGAACCGCGACCGTCAGGAGGCCCTGATGCTCGCCGGACGGGCGGCCGAGGCGCTCTTCCAGCTCGCTGCCGGCGGCAAGACCGACGTCGGACCGGCCGTCGAGACCCTGGCCGCCACGCTGGCGAACCGTCCGGACGAGGTGGTCGCTCCGGCCCTGGGCGTGCTCCAGTTCGCGGGCGGGCCCGCGCAGGTCGAGCGCATCACCGCCGTGCTCACGAACGCGGAGCGCAGCGAGGACGTGCGCGTGCGCGCGGCCAAGGCCCTGGCCGGGACCTTCTCGCGCAGCGGGACGGTCGACACCGGCGTGGTCCAGCTGCTGCGCGAGGTGGCCCAGAAGGAGGGCTCGTTCGCCGTGCGCGCGGCCACCGCGGGCGCCCTCGGCCGGCTGAACCTCAGCAAGGACGTGCGCGTCGAGCTGATGCGCCTCTTGCGGGCGCGCTAGCACAGCCGCGAGAGATCTCCGCCGTCCAACCCGGCGGCGGAGCGGACGCCAGAGTAGCTCAACGGTAGAGCACCGCTTTCGTAAAGCGGGGGTTACGGGTTCAAATCCCGTCTCTGGCTCCACATCGCTCTCGGGTCGAGCTCGACCCATCCGCGCCGATGGCGACGAACCAACGCCGGCCGATCTTCCTGTTCGACGTGATGGACACGCTCGTGCACGAGCCCTTCCACCGCGATATGCCGGCCTTCTTCGGGATGAGCCTGGAGCAGCTGATCGCCTGCAAGCATCCGACCGCCTGGATCGAGTTCGAGCTCGGACAGCTGAGCGAGTCCGAGTTCCTGACGGGCTTCTTCCGCGACGGGCGCGCCTTCGACCACGGTGCCTTCCAGCGCAGCGTGCACGAGGCCTACCGCTGGCTGCCGGGCATGGAGGCGCTGCTGGGCACGCTCGCCGGCCGCGGCCATGCCATCCACGCGCTCTCGAACTACCCCTGCTGGTACCACGCGATCGAGCAGCGCCTGGCGCTCTCGCGCTTCCTGGAGTGGAGCTTCGTCTCGTGCGACACGGGCGTGCGCAAGCCCGATCGCGAGGCCTTCGCCGGTCCGCTCGCGCGGCTGGCGGTGGCGCCCGAGGAATGCCTGTTCGTCGACGACCGCGAGGCGAACTGCGCCGCCGCGCGCGCGCTCGGCATCCCGGCCCTGCGCTTCACCTCGTCCGCGGAACTCGCGCGCGAATTCGCGCGCCGCGGGCTGCTCGCGGCAGGATAGGGGCGTGGCGGCGTTGCTCCTGCGCTCGGTGCTGTGCCTGTCGGCGGTCTTCTGCGCGCCGGTTCCGCTGCCGGCCGAGCCGTGGCAGGAGTGCAAGCGCTGCAAGGACAGCGCGCTGGTCGCCTGTCCGGAGGAGGCGCGTCACGCCTGCACCGGGAGCGCGGCCGTCTACTGCTCGATCGCGGCCGCCTGCGCGACCTGCGGCGGCACGCACACCATCGCCTGCCCCAAGTGCGCGCGCGAGCCGGGTCCGGAGCACGCAGCCCTGGTCGAGGCCAACCAGGCCTGGCGCCGCGGACTCGGCGCGCTCGACGCGGTGCTCGGCCGGCCGCTGGCCCACGCGAAGAGCGCGCACTTCCTGCTGACCTTCGACATCCCGAAGCTCGACGTCGAGGGCGGCGCCAGCCTGCACGGCGCCATGCACCTCTACCTCGAGCGCCTGGAACAGCTGTTCGCGCGCTTCGCGGCCGACGTGGGCGCCGCCGACTCCGATTTCCTCGGCCCCACCCACGTCTCACTGTGGTCGCGACGCGAGGACCAGGAGAAGGCCGCGCAGGCCTTCACGCGCCAGAGCTCGTCGACCGAGTCCAAGCTGATGGGCGCGGCTCCGGCCGTGTCGATCTTCTACGACAAGGAGTGGCTGCACGAGGAGTTCGAGCTGCACCAGGCGATGGTGCACCAGGTCGCGCACTGCCTGCTCTCGAACGTGTGGGACGGCATCTGGCCGGGCAACATCCGCGCCGGCTGGATCGACGAAGGGCTGGCGCACGCCTACGAGATGACGCTCTTCGGCGGCGTGCGGCACTACTGCTACGTCGAGACGGACACGATCCTCGAGCTCGGCCGCGGCTCGTGGGAGCCGCGCGTGCGCGCCGCGGTCGAGCGCGACCAGACCCCGGGCTTCCTGGGCGTGGCGGGCAAGAACACGACCGAGCTGACGCCGGAGGACCAGCTCTACGCCTGGTCCTACGTCGACTTCGTGCTGCGCGCGCAGCCGGCCCGATTCGGCCCGCTGGCGCGCGCGCTCAAGGCGCGCAAGCCCGTCCGGGAGGCGCTGTCCGAGACGCTCGGGCTGTCGCCCTTCCAGTTCGAGGAGGCCTGGCGCGCCTTCGTGAAGGCCAACTACGCGCTCAAGGAGAAGAAGAAGCGAGGATGAGCGCGCTCGGGTTCCGCGCCGGTCCGCACCCGCTCTTCCTCGGGGTCGTGCACCTCCTGCCGACCCCGGGCGCGCCGCGCTACGGGGGGTCGATGGAGGCGCTGCTGGCCCGCGCCGTGGCCGACGCGCGCGCGCTGGTCCAGGGCGGAGTCGACGGACTGATCCTCGAGAACTACGGCGACGCGCCCTTCTTCCCCGCGGCGGTGCCGGCCGAGACGGTGGCCGCGCTGGCGCTCGCGCTGCGCGAGGTGCGGCCCGTGGTCGGGCAGCGCCCGCTGGGGGTGAACGTGCTGCGCAACGACGCGCGCGCGGCGCTCGCGCTGTGCGCCGCGGCAGGCGCCGACTTCCTGCGCGTCAACGTGCACACCGGCGCGATGGTGGCCGACCAGGGCCTGTTGCAGGGACGCGCGGCCGAGACCCTGCGCGAGCGCGCGCGCCTGTGTCCGGGCGTGGTGTTGCTGGCCGACGTGCACGTCAAGCACGCCACTCCGCTCGGCCGGGAGACGCTGGAGGAGGCCGCCGCCGATGCGGCCGAGCGCGGCGGTGCCGACGCGCTGATCGTGACCGGCAGCCGCACGGGTGCGCCGCCCAGCGCGGAGGAACTCGGGCGCGTGCGCGCGCGCGTCGGCGGCGTGCCGCTCCTGGTGGGTTCCGGGCTGGACGCGCGCAACGCCGCAGCGCTGCTCGGCCTGGCCGACGGCGCCATCGTGGGTTCGGCGCTCGAGCGCGACGGGCGCGCCGGGGAGCCGGTCGAGGAGCCGCGCGTGGCGCGCCTGCGCGCCTGCTTCGACGGCGTGGCGCGGTGGTCGACCAGCCGGGCGCGCTAGTCTAGTGGTCGTCTTGCGGAGGCTCGCCGTCGGCCTCCGGCTCGTCTCTTCCGCCGGCATAGCCGAGCGCTTCGAGCCCCTGGCGCTCCGCGTCGTCCAGCCCGGGCCGCTCGGGCTGCAGGGCCAGCGACGGCAGCGCGCGCGCGAAGGCCAGGTGGGCCGCGGCCAGGGCGCGCGCGCGCTCGGGCTGGCTCGCGAACAGGTCGTGTTCCTCGTGCGGATCGAGCGCGAGGTCGAAGAGCTGGTGCCGGCCCTTCTCGACCAGCAGCCGGTAGCCCGCGTCGGTGGCGCCCCAGGCCCCGCGCAGGTAGTGGGGCAGGACGCGCTCTTCGGGCGGGAGCGTGCGCAAGAGATCGATCCCGCGCGTCCGGCCCGCATCCAGCCCGAACGAGCCCAGCAGCGTCGGGTACAGGTCGAGGTGCGAGACCGGCGCGGCCACGCGGCCGGGGGTCGGCGCACCGCCCGGCGGGCGCAGGAGGAGCGGCACCTGCAGCAGCTCGCGGTGCAGGTTCTGGCCGTGCGAGAAGTAGTAGCCGTGCTCGCCGAGCGACTCGCCGTGGTCGGCCGTGAAGACCACCAGCGCGCGTTCGAGCACGCCGCGCTCGCGTAGTCCGTCCAGCAGGCGGCCGACCTCGCGGTCGAAGAAGCGGATCTCGGCCTCGTAGCGCGCGCGGTACACCGCGGGTCTGCGCTCGCCGTCGATCGCTTGGTAGGCCGGCAGGGCGCCCCGCCCGCTCTCGTCGTTGCCGACCTCGAGCGGCGCCTCGTCGGTCTCGCGCGCCGCGACCAGGCAGTCCTCGGGCGGTGTGTAGGGCCCGTGCGGGTCCTGATAGTGCACCCACAGGAAGAAGGCCTGCTCGGGAGGACGCTGGTCGAGCCAGTCGAGCGCGGCGTCGGTCGTGTCCGGCGCCAGGCGCTCGCGCAGGTGCGGTCGGCTGCGCTCGGGCACTTCCATGCGATCGTCGAAGTGCGCGAAGCCTTGCCACAGGCCGGCTTCGCTCAGGCCGTCCCGGCGCCGCAGCACCCAGTTGGAAACGACCGCGCCGGTGTCGACGCCGGCTTCGCGCAGGCGTTCGGCCAGGGTGGTCGCGGCGCCCGCGAGCAGCGTGCGATTGCCCTCCAGGCCGAGCTCCTCCGGCAATCGTCCGGTCATCAGGGCCGACAAGGCCGGGCCGGTGACGGGCACCGTCGACCAGGCGTGCTCGTACACGAGCGACTCCCGAGCCAGGGCGTCCAGGTGGGGGCTGGTCGCGTCCGGGCAGCCCTCGAACCCCAGTCGGTCCGCGCGCAGCGTGTCGCAGGTGATCAGCACCAGCGCCCTTCCGGGCGCGACCGAGCGGGGCCGATCCTCGCCGCAGCCCGCCAGGAACGCGGCCAGGGCGAGGACCAACCCGGCCGTTGCGGGCGCAGGACTCGACATGCGTGCGAGACGATACTCGCCGGTCCCGGCGGGGGTTAGCGTGGGCTTCCAACCGGCAGGGTCCGCGCGCGTAGTCCCGGACCGATCGCACTGGACGGCCGACCGCGTCGCCTGGCAGGATCCGCTGCTCCCCGCCCAAAGAATCGCATGCCCAGCGTCCCGTTGTTCGCCTCCGCTCTCGTTCTCGCCCTTTCCTTCACGCCGCAAGAACCCCGCCAGGAAGCCCTGCCCGCCGTCGATCCGGCCATCACACGCGCCGAGCTCGAGCACCACGTGCGCTTCCTGGCCTCGGACGAGCTGGGGGGCCGCGCGTCGCTCTCGAGCGGGGCCCAGCGCGCGGCCCACTACCTGGCGCAGGTCCTGGCGGCGTCCGGAGTCGAGCCGGCCGGGGAGGGCGGCACGTACTTCCAGAGCACCGGCCTGGAACGCCACGTCTACCCGTCCCCGCCGCGGCTCCTGTTCTTCGAGGAATCCGGGGCGGTGGTCGAGGCGAAGTACGGCGTGGACTTCCGCGTGAGCCCGCGCGGCCCGCTGCGCTCGACCGAGAAGCTGC
The DNA here is from genome assembly GCA_964631945.1 of uncultured Planctomycetaceae bacterium. GTDB lineage: Bacteria > Planctomycetota > UBA1135 > UBA1135 > JABFRZ01. The sequence continues at coordinate 45,492 of CAZWAY010000032.1, read as the reverse complement.
CGCTGCGCTTCTTCTACGACTACAACCACGCGCGCATGCCGCTGGAGGGCAACCCGGCCGAGGCGATCTATTTCAGTGCCAGCAACGACGAGAAGCATCGCATCCTGAGCGCGAAGGGGATCACGACGCTGGCCGACTGGGGCCTCGAGCTCACGGTCCTGCTCGGCCCCGATGGGCTCGAGGCGGGCAAGCCCCAGCTCGCGTTCGCGCCGCGTCTGGTGCGCACACGCGAGCCGGACGGGTGCGAGCAGGTCGAGTTGCGCGGGCCCCTGCGCACCGGCTTCGAGCGCAAGAAGTACGCATACGTGCAGCTCCTGGTCGAGCAGGTGGTCGAGCCGATCGAGGACCACAACGTCATCGCCCGGGTGCGCGGCAAGGGCACCAGCGCGCGCCCCGAACTCGCGGACGAGGTGGTGCTGCTGTGCGCCAACTACGACCACGACGGCAAGCTCCCGCCGCGCCGCGCCGCCGAAACGGACCAGCTCTTCAACGGCGCCGACGACAACGCCTCCGGCTGTGCCTTCGTGCTGGAGCTGGCCCAGGCCTTCGCGGCCGGGCCCGCGCCGGCCCGCACGCTGGTGTTCGCCTTCCTGGCCAGCGAGGAGGTGGACGGCACGGGTTCGAAGAGCTACCTCGCCGCGCCGGTCGCGCCGCTGGCGAAGACCGTGGTCGCGCTGAGCTTCGAGCGCCTCGGGCACCCCGACGAACTCGTGGGCGGTCCCGGCAAGCCCTGGCTGACCGGCTACGGGCGCAGCAATCTCGGCCCGGCCTGGAAGGAGCTCGGGATCCCCATCGAGCCCGATCCGCGCCGGGAAAAGCTGCACTTCCAGCGCTTCCATGCCCACCACCTGGTGGAGGGCGGATTGCTCGCGCAGACCCTGTCGAGCTACGCCGAGCAGCCCGAGAGCGGCTGGCCCGAGGACGAGCCCGACACGCTCGACTATGCGCACATGGAAGCGGCGGCGCGGCTGGCCTTGCGGGCCGTGCAGACGCTCGCCGACGGGTCGGTGGACCCGGCCCGGCGCGAGTCGGAACCGCCCGCGGAGAAGCCGGACGAGGGGCCCGAACTCGAGCGGCCGCGGCTGCGCGAGCGACCCAAGAAGGATTGAGCGCGCGACGCCGTCCCCGTCGACGACGGTCGGCTAGCGCGGCTGCGCGGCGCTCTCGAGTCCGGGTTCGAGCAGGCGGAAGTAGAAGCCGAATTCGCCGCTCGTGTTCTCGACCTCCAGCACGAGGCGGTTCCAGCCCGGCTCGAGCTCGAGCGTGAGCAGCTGCTCGAGCGGGTTCGCCGTCTTCTGGGCGTGGTCCTCGTGGACCAGGCGCTCTCCGAGCCACACGCGGCCGCCGTCGTCGCAGCCGAAGGCGCAGCGCACCGTGCGCGCCGTGGGGCTGTGCAGGAAGGTCTGCGCGTAGACGAGCGTGTTCTCGGTGGGCTCGGCGTGCAGGGCCTTCAGGTCCACGTAGCCGTCGGCGGGGCGCGCGACGAGCTCGTGCCACGCGAGGGTGGGCTCACCCTCGGCGACCAGGGACTGCGCTGCGGGTGGGCCCGCGCGCGCGCGCCAGGGACCCGTGGGTGCAAGCGGCCCGAGGCCCTGCCAGTGCCCGACGTCGGTGCCCGCGAGCAGCCCGCCGAGCTCGGCCGCATGGCGTCGCAGGCAGTCCTGGCCGAAGCGCTCCGCGTAGGCCGCCAGGCTGGCGCCGACCTGTCCGGGGCGCGCGAGCGCCAGCACGCGCAGCAGGAGCGCACCCAGGAAGGGGTCGTCCGTGTTCGCGTCCCAGGCGCGCTTCACGCCCTCGAGCGCGCCGCCCACGGCCACGCGCTCACAAGCGTGCGCGGCCGAGCGGCGCACGGCGCGCGCGCTCGAGACCAGCCCGTCCTCGAGCAGTACGGCCGCGAAGGGCCCGCGCGGAACCAGCGCGAGCGCGTGGGTCTGCTCCGCGGGCGTGAGCCGCGCGAACCAGGCGCGCGCGATGGCGGGCGTGGCCTGTGCCCGCAGCTCGGCGCCGATGCGCTCGCGCGGGCTGGTCCACGTCCCATCGCCGTCGCCGTCGATCCAGATCGGATTGGAGATGGCCAGGGGTCGGGCGGGGGACTCGAGCACCGGCACGAGCGGGTCGTCGCCCTCGACCGCCAGCACGACCCAGGCGTCGAAGGGCCCGGCCGGCGGGCCCGTGCGCGCATGGCGTTCGCACACGCGCTGCAGGCACAGCTCGAGCTCCTGCTCGAGTCGCAGCGGCGCGCGCGTGTCGGGGACGGACAGCGTGGCCGCCAGCGCGCCGTTCACCCACACCTTCACGCGGTCGCAGTCGACCCAGGACGCGGCCCGTACCCGCAGGCTCAGGCGCGCGTGACCCGCGCTGGCGCGCGCCAGTCCGCCCATCTCGGTGCCCGCCACCGAGAACTCGAGGAACGGACCGGTGGTGGTGAAGACGCGCTTGGCGCGCACGGCCTCGACCAGGGCCGCGGCGCCGAGCGCGGCCGGGTCGTCGCTCTCGACGCGCACGAAGTTGCGCGGGTAGCCGGCCACGACCGCGCGCAGGTCGTGCGAAGCGGAGTTCCCGAGCGCGGCGTAGCGCTCACCCAGGTCGAGCAGGTGGAACCAGTCCCACAGGGCCGCGTGCGCCGGGCCGGACGCGGCGCACGCATCGGCGCGCGGATCGTCGTAGCCCAGCGCCTGGTTGCCGTTCAGGATCTCGAGCGCGTCGAAGTCGCGGGCGTAGGCCGGGTCCGAGCTGGTGCCCGTCAGCGGGTCGAGACCCAGCTGCGCGAAGGCCCCGATGCGCACCTCGTTGCCGGTGAAGCACGCCAGCCGTCCCTCGAGCCCGAGCGCGCGCAGGGTCGGGGCGTAGTCGGTGTGGTGGTCGTGATCGCTCGCCACGGCGAATTCGAGGCCCTCGCCCAGGCACGCCAGCAGGCGCTCCTCGAGGTTGGCGTCGCCGTGTCCGGAGAAGGTGCGCGTGTGCAGGCGGAAGTCGCCGCCGAGCCAGCCGCGCGTGTCGAGCTCGTGCACCAGCTCGAACTCGAGCTGGCGGACCTGGCCCGGGGCCAGCTCGAGCTCGCGCGCCGCGAGACTCCACTCCAGGCCGCGCGAGGCGAACACGGTGTAGCGCCCGGGCGGGACGCTGATGCGGCCCGCGCCGTTCTTCGAGTAGAGCACGTCGTCGCGCGCCGCGAACTCAAGCGGCGCGGCGTCGGTGCAGGGGAACAGCCGCGCTCGGCCGCCGGGGTCGCCCGCGGCGCCCGCCACGGGCACGAAGGTCAGGCGCGCCGGGATCGGGCCGGCGCCGCGCTCGCGCACCACGAAATCGAGCTCGCCCGGATGCTCGCCGTCCGCGAGCCGCACCAGCGGCAGCGGGCCCGCGGCCTGCGCGAGCAGGCCGGCGAGCAGGGGGACGAGCGCGAGGGCGAAGGGACGCGGGAGGGAGCGCGGCACGGACCCGTCCAAGATAGCGGGTCACGCGCGCGGATTCGCGCCCGGCCGACACTATGCTCGCGCGCCGATGGACGCCGGCACCGCGACGCTCGGGCCCGTGCTCGTGAGCGCGCACGGGCTGGTCAAGCGCTTCGACGGGGTGTGCGCCGTGGACGGGCTCGACCTCGAGGTGCGCGCGGGCACCTGCCTGGGGCTGCTGGGCCCGAACGGCGCCGGCAAGACCACCACGATCGAGCTGCTCGAGGGCCTGAAGCGCCCCGATGCCGGCGCGATCCGCGTGCTGGGGCTCGAGTGGCAGCACTCCGCGGCCGCGATCCGCGCGGGCATCGGCGTGCAGCTGCAGTCCACGGACTTCCAGGAGAAGCTGACGGTCTTCGAGACCCTGCGCCTGTTCCAGAGCCTCTACGCGGGCGCGCGCGCGCCGGACGAGGTCATCGCCTGGGTCGGGCTCGAGGAGAAGAGGCAGAGCCGCGTGGGCACGCTCTCGGGCGGCCAGAAGCAGCGCCTCGCGCTCGCCTGCGCGCTCCTGCACCGACCGCGCGTGCTGTTCCTGGACGAACCCACGACCGGACTCGATCCGCAGGGACGCCGGCGCGTGTGGGAGCGGGTCGAGGCCTTCAAGGCCGAGGGTGGCGCGGTGCTCCTGACCACGCACTACATGGAGGAAGCCGAGCGTCTGGCCGACGAACTGGCCATCATCGACCACGGCAAGGTCATCGCGCGCGGTTCCCCGCCGGCGATCATCCGCTCGCTGGGGGCCGAGAGCGTGATCGAGTGCGCGCCGGCCGGCGGTGACCCGCGCGTGCTGGCCGAGGTCGAACTCCTGGCGCTGACCGGCGTCACGGCCGTGCGCTACGAGAAGAGCTTCGCGGTCCTGTCGGTGACGCGCACGCAGGACGCGCTGGCCGGGTTGTTCGCGCTGGCCGCGCGGCGAGGGCTGGCACTCGACGACCTGCGCACGCACCGCCCGACGCTCGAGGACGTGTTCGTGACCCTGACCGGGAAGCACCTGCGCGATGAGTAGGCGCCGCGAGCTGTTCGAGCTGACGCGCGTGCGCGTCCTGATCTTCCTGCGCGAACCCGAGGCGATCTTCTGGGTGTTCGTGTTCCCGCTGGTGCTGTCGGGCGTGCTGGGCTTCGCCTTCCGCTCGAAGGGCGTCGCGCCGGCGCGCGTCGGGGTCGTGGCCGGACCGGGCGCGGAGGGGCTGGAGCTGCTGCTCGGGCGCGACGAGCACGTCGAGCTGCTGCGCTTCGCGAGCTTCGAGGACGCGCAGCGCAAGCTGGTGCGCGCGGCGCTGGACGTGGTGCTCGAGCCGCGCGCCGGGGGCCCACCACGCCTGGCCTTCGACCCCGCCCGTGCGGAAGGCGAGAACGCGCGCGTGCGCGTGCTGCGCGCGCTGGAGCTGGCCGAGAGCGGCAGCGCGGGGGCCGCGGTGGCGCTCGAGCCCGTGGCCGAGACCGGTTCGCGCTACGTCGACTTCCTGTTCCCCGGCCTGCTGGGCATGAACCTGATGGGCACCGGCATGTGGGGCATCGGCTTCGCCATCGCCGACGTGCGCCGGCGCAAGTTCCTGAAGCGCTTGCTGGTGACGCCCATGCGACGCTCGTCGTTCTTCCTGTCGTTCCTGCTGGCGCGCGGGGTCTTCCTGGTGATGGAGCTGGTCGTGCTCGGGCTCTTCGGGCGCTGGGTCCTGGGCGTGCCGCTGCGCGGCTCGGTGCCGGCCTTCGCGCTCGTGTGCGTGCTCGGGGCCGCGGCCTTCGCCGGGCTCGGGATCCTGACGGCCTCGCGCGCGCGCACGATCGAGGCCGTCTCGGGCCTGATGAACCTGGTGATGATGCCGATGTGGCTCGGCTCGGGCGTGTTCTTCAGCACCGAACGCTTTCCGGCCGCGGTCCAGCCGCTGCTGCGCCTGCTGCCGCTGACGGCCTTGAACGATGCGTTGCGCGGGGTCTGTCTGGACGGGGCCGGCGTGCTCGAGCTTGCGGCGCCGCTCGGCCTGCTGGTCGCCTGGGGCGTGCTCGCGTTCGCACTCGCGCTGCGCATCTTCCGCTGGGAATAGGCGCGCGTCACAGCGGCGGCAGCCGCCGCAGGGCTCGTGCAACGGCCAGCGCGCCGAGCGACGCGCAAGCCAGCGCCGCGAGCAGCGCCAGCGGTCGCGCCAGCAACCAGTAGCCGGGCGCCAGCAGCAGTCCGTAGACCAGCGCGAGTCCGCCGGCCGAGCCCAGCAGGCAGGCTCCGAGGTCGCGGGCGGGTTCGACCTCCGGACACAGCGCGCGCACGGGGCCCCACGCCCCGAGCGGGCGCACGCGCCGGTAGAACTCGACCAGCGCGCGCGGCTCGGGGGCACGCGTCACGAGCAGGGCGATCAGCGTGCACGCGAGCGAGAACAGCATCACCAGCAGCACGCGGCCCTCGGGTGACAGCACGCCCTCGGGCGCGAGCGGCCCGAGCGCCCAGGCGCCAGCCCGGCTCGCCGCCGCGGCCGGTCCGTGGGTGAGCGCGAGCGTGGCGGCCACCGACGCGCCCATCGCGACCAGCTCGGTCGAGGCGCGCACGCGCCACCACACCCAGCGCAGGAGGTACACCGGCCCGACCCCCCCCAGCAGCGCCAGGAACAGCGCGAACAGATCGCGGATCGACTCGCTCTGCGCGGCGATCAGGGCTCCGATCGCGAGCGCGCCCGCGCTGGCGAGACGCGCCACCAGCAGGAGGTGCCGGAGCGAGGCCTCGGGCCGCAGGAAGCGGCGATAGACGTCGTTCACGAAGAACGAGGCCGCCAGGTTCACGTGCGTGTCGATGGTCGACATGAAGGCGCCCACCAGCGAGGCCACCACGAGCCCCAGCAGTCCGACCGGCAGGTAGCGCCGCAGCATCACGACGTAGGCGCTCTCCGAGTCGGTGCGCGCCAGCACCTCTCCGGCCGCGACCGTGCGGCCCTCGAGGCCCGCGCGCGGGGCCGGGCGCCAGTCGGCCGTGGCCGGGGGGGCGTCGAGGGCCAGCCGGGTCTCGCGCCCATCGGCGTGCGCCAGCACCAGCGTGTGCTCGTCCAGCGCGCGCACGCGGCCGGCCTCGCTGGCGCGCAGCTCGATCGTCGGCAGGACCAGCAGCGAGGCCAGACCGACCGCGATCCACAGCCACGGACGCAGGGCATAGTGCGCCACGTTGAACCACAGCACGGCCAGCAGGCCCTCGCGTTCGTTGCGCGCGGCCGCGATGCGCTGCACGGCCGCGCCGGCGCCGTCCACGCTCTCGACCGCCCACCAGGAGATGCCCAGGTACACGCCGGCCGCCGCGAGCGAGACGGTCCAGAACGAGGCGTCCAGCAGGCCGCCCGGGCCGTGGGGCGGGAACAGCGCCAGGGTCTCGTGCCCGAGGACTCCGCTCGCGCTGGCCGCCTGCACGCCCGCCAGGCCGCCGATCTCGTGCCAGGCGATCCCGCCCAGGACGGCTGCCCCCACCATGGCCAGCGCGAACTGCAGGAGGTCGGTCACGACCACGCCCCACAGGCCCGCGGTGACCGAGTAGAGCAGGGACAGCAAGCTCGCGAGCGCCAGGGCCCAGAGCTTGTCGACGCCCAGCAGCTGCTGCGAGATCTTGGCCGCGGCCAGGAGGACCCAGGCCAGGATCAGCGTGTTCGTGAGCAGCGCGTGCAGGGCGCCCAGCGTGCCGCGCAGGATGCGCCCCTCGCGCCCGCCGTAGCGCAGCTCGACCAGCTCGGCCTTGGTCATCACGCGCGCCCGCCGCCACCAGCGCGCGAACAGGAACACCTGCAGGCAACCCGAGACCGCGTAGCACCACCAGGCCCAGTTCTTCCACACGCCGTAGTCGCGCACCCAGCCCGAGATCAGGAGCGGCGTGTCGCACGAGAAGCTCGTGGCGACCATCGAAGTGCCCGCGAGCCACCACGGCAGCGAGCGGCCCGAGAGGAAGTACTCGTCGAGGCTGCGGCTGGCGCGGCCGGCGTAGCGCACGCCGATCCACAGCGTCAGCGCGAAGAAGCCGAGCAGGATCGCCCAGTCGAGCGCGTGCAGGCCGCCCATCGGGGCGCGAGGGTAGCAGAGTGGCTCGAGAGCGTGGTCCGACGCCGCGCGGCGCCGCCCCGACTAGCGCTGCCCGATCTTCTTGCGCGGCACGAAGGCCGAGACCGGGCTCGGCTGGAAGGCGGTCGTCGGGCTCGGCTGGAAGGCGGAGATCGGGTTGGGCTGGAAGGCCGTGGCGGCGCGCGGCGCGCTCGGGCGCAGGGCGGTCGTGAAGCCGAAGCGGCTGCCCTGGCCGGGCTGGCTCTCGAAGGCCAGCGCGCTACCCAGGGCCGCGGCCAGGGCGCTGGCGAGGTGCAGCGGATCCTGCAGGGTCTCGGGCTCGGCCTGGGCCGCCGCCGCCAGGGCCGCGCCCAGCTCCTGCTGCTCCTTGAAGGCGATGCCGGGGCTGGTGTCGGCCACCTCGAAGCGCAGCTTGCCGCCCTCGGGGCCCTCGCCCACGCGGCTGACGCGCAGCGTGATGCGGCCCTGGCTGGTGACGCGCAGCGCGCGCCGCAGCAGCGCTTCGAGCGCGCGGAAGAGCACCACCGGGTGGCCGACGACCTGCGAGGGCACGCCGTCGGGGAACACGAGCTGCAGCTCCACGCGCCGTGCCTGGGCCTGCTTGCGCGCGGGCTCGACCAGCTGCTGCATCAGCAGCGCCAGATCGAATTCGGCCGCCTCGCCGAGCAGCGTCTGGCGCTCGACCTGGGCCGCGCTGGTGGGCGTGGGCGTGGCCGGCAGCGGGTGGCCCGAGGCCTGGGCCGCGATGCGGCCGCGCAGCGCCTCGAGCGCCTCGGCCAGCGCGCCGAACTCGCGCGGCGCGCGGCGCGCGAGAGCGAGCTCCTCCGGCATGCGCCCGTTCGCCAGCGCGCGCGCGAAGGCGTCGAGCGCGCCGACGTGCTGCTCGAGCCGCTCGGCGGAGCGCAACGCGCGCCACACGGCGAAGCTCACCAGGAGGCCCGCGAACAGGCTGGCGCCCACCAGGAACAGCGCACGGCGCCACAGCGGCGCGCCGGCGGGGGCCTCGACCCACACGATCGCAGGCGTCGCGCCCCACGAGTCCGGAACGGGCGCATAGGCCGCGACCCGTCCGGCGTGGACCACGCTCGTGCTGGTCTGTGCGAACAGCGCGGGCTCCATCTCGGGCCGATAGTCGAGCTCCTTCAGGCGCGGCTGGCCGGCGCCCTGCAGCACGACCTCGAGCGCGCTCGCGCGCGCCGTCCCGGGCTGGGCGGCGAGCGCGGCCTTGGCCTCGGCGCGCGGGCGCAGCGTGCGCACGATGCCGGGGTAGTCGCTCTGCTCGAGAACCCGCGCGAGCACGGCGCCCGCGTCGGAGAGGGCCTTGTCGGGGTCCGGACCGAGCCCCGCGTGGGCGTCGCCGTCGAGCCAGGCCCCGGCCGTGTGCGCCAGCGTCTGGGCGTGCTCGCGCGCGACCTCGGCGCAGCGCCGCGAATCGAGCTGGACCGCGGCCAGGACCAGCAGCAACCCGAAGGTGCCGGCCACGAGGGCGGTCCAGCCGACCACGCGGAAGCGCAGCGACGACGGATCGGGGAGCCGGGAAAGGAAACGATCCACGAATGCGGGACGCGCGAGCATCAGGAACCCACCTCGGCAACGCAGGTCGGACCCCACGCGGGCGCTTCTTGAGCCACGCTCGCCGCCGCGCCTCCGGGAACAGGCCTCTTACTCCGCCACGCTGCGCCGCCGTGCGCTGCCGGCCCTTCGAGAAAGGAAGGCCGCTTCGCTACCCTGGGCGGGATGTCCCCTTCCGAGACCAAGCGCCTCACCGACTACGCCGACTGCGCCGGCTGAGCGGCCAAGATGCCGCAGGGCATGCTCGCGCAGGTGCTGCGCGACGTCACCGACCGCGCGGACGAGCGCTTGCTCGTCGGGCCCCAGACGCTCGACGACGCCGGCGTGGTCGTGCTCGGAGCGCGCGAGGGCCTGCCGGCGGGCGTCGGGCTCGCGCTGGTGCAGACCGTCGACTTCTTCCCACCCGTGGTGGACGACCCGCGCTACTACGGCGCGATCGCGGCGGCCAACGCGCTCTCGGACGTGTATGCCATGGGCGGGAAGCCGTTCACGGCCCTGTCCCTGGCCTCGTTCCCGAAGGACTTCCCGGTCGAGTGGCGCGCCGAGATCCTGCGCGCGGGCTACGAGAAGGTGCACGAGTCCGGCGCGATCCTGTGCGGCGGTCACACGGTCGAGGCGGACGTGCTGTTCGGCTACTCGGTCACGGGCCTGGTCGATCCCGCGCGCGTGGCCACCAACGCGGGCGCGCGGGCCGGCGACGTGGTCTACCTCACCAAGCCCCTCGGCATGGGCTCGATGACCACCGCCGCCAAGCAGAAGAAGATCGCCTGGAACGAGCTCGAGCCGGCCGCGCGTCAGATGGCCACGCTCAACGACCGCGCCTGCGAGGCCATGAACGCGGCCGGGGCCCACGCCTGCACCGACATCACGGGCTTCGGTCTGGTCGGGCACGCCCTGAACGTCGCGCGCGCCAGCGACCTCGCGCTCGAGCTCGTGCTGGCCGACCTGCCGCTCTTCCCGGGCGCGCTCGAGCTGGCGCGCAAGGGCATCCTCTCGGGCGCCGCCAAGCGCGGCCGGGCCACGCTCGGGCCCGAGGTCGAGATCGCCGCCGGGCTGGACGAGGCGCGCGTGAACCTCGTGTTCGACGCCGAGACCTCGGGCGGGCTGCTGATCGTCCTGCCCGAGGTGCGCGCCGGCACGCTGGAGCGCGAGCTCGCCGCGCGCGGGCTCCCGGTCGTGCGCATCGGACGCTTCGGGCCCTACCGGGGGAAGCGCATCTCGCTGCGTTGATCCCGTCCCCTTCGGCGCCCATGGACGACAGCGCACGCGAACTCGGCCAGCACGGCGAGGGCATCCCCGGGCCGCCCTGGATCCTCGGTCACCGCGGGGCGCCGCGCGAGACGCCCGAGAACACGCTCGTGAGCCTGCGCCGCGCGCTCGAGCTCGGACTGGACGGCGTCGAGTACGACGTGCACGCCTGCCAGAGCGGCGAGCCCGTGCTGATCCACGACGAGACCCTCGACCGCACCACCAACCTGTCCGGCCCGGTGGCCAGCCTGCCGCCCGCCGAGCTGGTGCACGCCGACGCGGGCTCCTGGTTCGCGAAGCGCTTCGCGGGCGAGCCGCTGCCGATGCTCGAGGAAGCGCTGGAGCTCGACGGCGGCGCGCGCGCCCCGCACCACATGATCGAGCTCAAGGATCCGAGCCTGGTGGCCGCGGTGGCGCGCGCGCTGGCGCGCCTCGCGCGGCCGGTGCCGTTCCACATCGCCTCGTTCCACCGCAGCGTGTGCCTCGAGGCGCGCGATGCCGAGCTCTCCACCATGCTGCTGGCCGAGGAGGCCAGCGAGGACGACCGGCGCTTCGTGCGCGACGAGCGCATCCGCGCCTACGGCACCGCGCCGCGCGGCTGGAACACCGGCGCCGGGCGGGCCGAATGGAACTGCGAGCGCTGGTCGTGGTCGGTGGACGAGCCCGCGGACCTGCTGGCGGCTTGCCGCGCGCCGCTGTTCGCCTTCAACACCAACGAACCGCGTCGCGCGCTGGCCGTGCGCGCGCTGGTGCGCCTGGCGCCCGACGACCGCGGCCCGTACCCGCTGTCGGTGCCGACGCTGGAGGTCGATCGCGCGCGCGCGGGAGCGGACGCGAGCGCCTCCCAGGGCGAATGGTCGGGGCGCTGGGAGTTCGAGCTGCGCGTGCGCAACCCGTTCTCCTGGCCGGTCAAGGCGGGGCTGGCGCTGGTCCCGCGCGGCGGTGCCTTCCAGGTCAGCGGCCTGCCGCTCACCTTCGCGCTCGACGGCGGGGCCGAGCGCGGCGTGGCGGTCGCGCTGGGCGGTGGCTCCTGGTCGCCGCTCGAGGATCCCACGGTCGTGCTCAACCTCGCCTGGCGCCGCGCGCGTGCCAGCCACGCCCTCGTGCTCGACGCGCCGCTCGAGCGCGTGCGCACGCTGCGCCTCGGCTCGGGCGTGCAACGCGTGCGGCTGCTGCGCGAGCGTCCCGGCGAGGCGGAGGCCAGCATGACGGTGCGCCGGCGTGGGCACGAACTGCTGGCGGCGGTGGAGGACGCGGGCGGGCTGAATGAGCTCGCCGCGCAGGTGCGCGTGGGCGCGCGTGTGCGCGTGGGCCGGCGGGCGGTGCGCATCCGCCTGCCGGAGGAGCTCGACCCCTCCGGCGTGCCCTTCTCGCTCGGCTTCGAGGGCAGCGACCCGGACACGGGCGCGCGCCGCCTGCGGCGCTTCGCGGGCGGGCTGCCCTACGGGCTCGGCTCGGGGGCCCCCGGGCGATTGTTCCTGGCGAATCCGCCCTAGATTCCGGGACTCGGCGCCCAGCCGCTTGAGCCCGGAGGCTCCAGCGCTTCCAATGCCGCGCCTCCACGAGATCGTTGGGAGTGGATCGGTGCTGGTGTGCCGCCCGGTCTTCAAAGCCGGTAGGGCCTCGTGAACAGCGGGGCCGGTGGGTTCGATTCCCATGCACTCCCGCCACCTCCTCGCCCCGATCGCATGAGCAGCGCACCGGCCTACGAGATCCGCGCCTACCGTCCGGGCGACGAGCACGCGATCCTCGAGGCCTTCAACCGCATCTTCGCGCGCGTCGACCCGGGCTTCCGGGCGCGCACGCTGGCGGAGTGGCGCTGGCTGTACGAGCGCAACCCCGCCGGCCTGCGTGTCCAGCTGGCGGTCGGGGCGGACGGGCGCGTGCTGGCGCAGTACGCCGGCATCCCGCAGCGGGTCCTGCTGGACGGCCAGCCGACCTTCTTCAGCCAGTCGGTCGATTCGATGTCCGATCCCGATTTCCGCCGGCTCACGCGCGAGCCGCTGTTCGTGCAGGTCGGGCGCGCCTTCGACGCGGCCTTCGGTGGCGCTGGCCCGGAGAAGGACACGCTCATGTGGGGCCTGCCGGTGCCGGCCGCCTTCCGCATCGGCAAGAAGGCCCTGAAGTACGAGCTGATCCGCCAGCAGCACAAGCTTTCGGCCGCGCTGGAGCGCGTCGTGCCGCCGCCGGCCGCGCTCGAGGCCGAGGAGCTGTCCGCCTTCCCGGACGAGACCGACGCGCTCTTCGCGCGCCTGGCGCGCGAGCGCCGCGGCCTGGCGGTGCGCGACCGCGCGCACCTGAGCTGGCGCTACGACCAGAACCCGTACCACCGCTACCGCTGGGCGGTGGTGCGCCGCGCGGGCGCGCTCGCGGGCCTGGCCGTGTTCCGCAAGGGCAGCTTCGACGGCTGCGAGGACGGCCTGCTGGTCGACTGGCTGGCCCCGGCGGGGGACGCGGAGGTGCGCGCGGCGCTGGTCGCCTGGGCGCTCGCGGCCGCGCGCGCGGAGGGCTGCGCGCGCCTGACGGCGCTGTTCCCCGAGAGCGCGCCCGAATGGCTGGCCCTCCAGCGCCTGGGGCTGGCGGTGCGCGCCACGCGCTACTTCCTGGTGGCCTGGAGCTTCTCGCGCGTGCACGACCTCGGCTGGATGCAGCAGCACTGGTACTACACGCTGGGCGACACGGACCTCGCATGAGCGCGTCCTGGCAGCCTTCCCCCGGGCCCACGCCCGAGCTGGTGGTCAGCGCCTGGAGCGCGGACGAGCCCGCCGAGCTGGCGGCCTTCGCGCCCGCGCCGGGCGCGCGCGAGCCGCTCTTCCGCGCGCGTACGGAGGCCGAGTGGGACTGGGCCTTCCGCCGCAACCCGGCCGGCACGCGTCTGTTCCTGGCGCGCCGCGCCGGACGCGTCGTGGCGGCGCGTGCAGCCCTGCCGGTGCGCACGCGCTTCCTGGGCGAGGTGCGCACCTTCGCGCAGTTCCTGGAGGCAGGCCTGACGCCGGCCGGGCCGGTCGGCCCCGAACTCGAGGCCTGGTTGGCCTGCGCACGCGCGCTGCACGAGACCCACCTGGAGCCCGAGGGCGATCTGGTGCACTACGGCTGGCCGGCCGAGCGCGAGCGCGAGCTCGGGCGCACCGAGCTCGGGCACGAGCGCCTGCGCGTGCAGTCGCTGCTGCTCGCAGCGCCCGGGGCGCACGCGCGCGCGCCGGGCGCGGGCCTGGTCGAGCTCGCGCGCTTCGGCCCCGAGGCCGACCAGCTGTACGCCAGCTGCGCGACGCACTGGAACGCCAGCGCCGTGCGCGACGCGCTCTTCCTGAACTGGCGTTTCGTCGAGCACCCGCGCCAGCGCTACCGCATCTCGGGCTTCCGGAGCGGCGCAGAACTGCGCGGCTACGCCGTGCAGCGCCCGGGAAACGAGCTCGGCCCGCGCCTGGCGCTCTTGCTCGACTGGCTGGTCCTGCCGGGGGACGAGGAGGCGGCCGAGGCCCTGCTGGCGGACGCGCTCGAGGGCGCGCGCGCGAGCGGTGCGCAGGCCCTGGCGGCCTCGTTCCCGGAATGGTCGCCCTGGTCGCTGTGGTTCCAGGAGCGCGGTTTCCTGCACCATCCGAGCGCGCACGTGCAGGTGCTGCGCGGGGCCACGCCGCGCTACGACATGCTGTGGCTGCGGGACAACTGGTGGACGACCCTGGCCGACGCGCTGGACCTGTGAGCGCGCACGCGCGGTCGGCGACTTCGGTCGCCGCCAGGCGCTATGCTCTGCGGCTGACATGCGCTCCTTCCTGGCCCTGACCGCGGCGCTGCTGCTGCCGGCGCCCGCGCTGGCCCCCGCCGCCGGCGTCGCGCCGGCGGGCGAGGGCCTGACGCTGGTGCGCATCGAGGGCGCGCTGGACGTCGGCACCCAGGCCCTGGTCAAGCGCGCGATCGACGGCGCGCGCGCGCGCGGCGATCGGCTGGTGCTCGAACTCGACACGCCCGGCGGCGAGATCGAGCTCATGTGGCAGATCGCCAACGCGCTGCTGGACGCATCGGCCTCGGGCGTGGGCACGGTGGCGTGGGTGCACGACCGCGCGCTGTCGGCCGGGGCCCTGCTCGTGCTGGCCTCGGAGCGCGTCTACATGCGTTCGCACGCGACCATCGGCTCGGCCCTGCCGGTCCAGATCGGCCCGGGCGGGCTCCTGCCGGTGTCCGAGGACGAGAACGTGCGCGAGAAGCTCTCCTCGGCCCTGCGCGCCGAGTTCCGCGGCGTGGCCGAGAAGCGCGGGCGCTCGGGCCTCCTGGCCGAGGCCATGGTCGATCCCGAGGTCGAGGTGCTCGAGGTGGCCGTGGAGGGCGGACAGCGGCTGGCGTCGCGCAAGGAGATCGACGACCTGAACCAGCGCGGCGAGCGCTACGAGATCGTCGCCACGGTGGTCGCGCGCGGCGAGCTCTTCAACGCCACCGGCAGCGAGGCCGTGGCGCTGGGCGTGGCGGACGGCCTGGCGGAGTCGGTCGTCCAACTCGCCGCCAAGCTCGGCCTCGCGGGCGTCGTGCCGACCGAGGTGCGGCGCGCGCGCTCCGAGGACCTGGCGGCCTGGCTGCACACGCTCTCGCCGCTGTTCCTGATCGCGGGCTTCGTGCTGCTCTACCTGGAGCTCAAGACGCCGGGCCTCGGACTGCACGGGATCCTGGCGCTGCTCGCCTTCGGGGTGGTGGTGTTCGGGCGCTACCTGGTGGGCCTGGCGGACATCCCCCACGTGCTGCTGATCACGGGCGGCGCGGGCCTGGTCGCGCTCGAGGTCTTCCTGATGCCGGGCGCCGTCTGGCCGGGGGTCCTGGGGGCCCTGGCGATCCTGTTCGGACTGATCTGGTCCTTCGCGGGCGCGCGCATCGGGCTCGAGTACGGCCTGGACCGCGCGATCCTGATCGAGGAGTCCTTCCGCGTGGTCGGCGCCGGCTCCCTGGCGCTGCTCGTGATCTGGGGCCTCTCCCGGCTGCTGCCGCACACCCCGGTGCTGTCGCGCATGGTGCTGGCGGGCGGCGCGAGCGCGCGTTCCGGGGCGATGCCGGAGGTCGGCGGGGCGCGCGCCGTCCTGGCCCGCGTCGGCGCCGCTGGCCGCGCCATCACCGCCCTGCGCCCGGTCGGCAAGGTCGTGCTGGACGCCGATCCGGCCCTCGACTTCGAGGCGCGCGCCGAGGGCGCGGAGATCGCGGCCGAGAGCCGCGTGCGCGTGGTCGAGGTGCAGCCCTCGGGTCGGCTGGTGGTGGCGCTCGGGGCCCAGGAAGAGCGCGCATGACCGCGGCGGTGCTGCTGCTCGCGCTGGGCCTCGGCCTGATCGTGGCCGAGGTCTTCTTCCCGAGCTTCGGCGTCCTGTCGGTGCTGGCCACGGCCGCGCTGGTGGGGTCGATCGCGATGGCCTTCCAGGAGAGCAACGCGCTCGGCGTGCGCTTCCTGCTGGCCACGGCCGTGCTCGTGCCGGCGACCATCGTGCTGGGCTTCAAGCTCTTTCCACGCAGCCCCTTCGGGAAGCGCATGGTGGCGGGCGGGCTCTCGTTCGAGAGCCGGCCGACGCTCGATCCGCGCGACCTGACGCTGCTCGGGCGCGAAGGCACGGTCGAGGCCGACTGCCGGCCGGCCGGCATGGCACGGCTCGACGGCCGGCGCGTGGACGTGGTCACGCGCGGCGAGTGGATCGAGGCCGGCGTGCGCGTGCGCGTGATCGAGGTGCAGGGCAACCGCGTGGTCGTGGCGCGGAGCGAAGGCCCGAGCTAGACCGAACCATTCCGGGGCGGACGCTCGGTCCGCCCCACTCCAACTGACGAGAGGATGACGGAGAGATGATCGCCACCCTGTTGCAAGAGAACGTCGGCTCGATCGGGCAGCTGGTGCTGCTGGTCGTGGCCGCGATCGCCTTCCTGATCTTCCTGTTCGTGTTCCTGCGCTACGCGAACCTGTACGTGCGCTCGGTGCTGACCAAGGCCGGCGTGGGCCTGCTCGACATGGTGGCCATGTCGCTGCGGCGCGTGAACCCGGCCACGATCGTCAATGCACGCGTGAACCTGGTGCAGGCGCGCGTGACCGACATCGACAAGCGCGACCTCGAGGCGCACTTCCTGGCGGGCGGCAACCTGGAGCGCGTGGTGCGGGCCCTGATCGCCGCCGACCGCGCCGGCCTCGGGCTCGATTTCCGCACCGCGGCCGGGATCGACCTGGCCGGGCGCGACGTGCTCGACGCCGTGCGCACCAGCGTCACGCCCAAGGTGATCGACTGCCCCAATCCGGCCTCGGGCAAGTCCGAGGTCGCGGCCGTGGCCAAGAACGGCATCCAGGTGCTGGCCAAGGCGCGCATCACCGTGCGCACGAACCTGTCGCGTCTGGTGGGCGGCGCGGGCGAGGAGACCATCGTCGCGCGCGTGGGCGAGGGCATCGTCTCGACCATCGGCTCCAAGAACTCGCACCAGGACGTGCTGGAGAACCCCGACTCGATCTCGAAGACGGTGCTGGCGCGCGGACTCGACGCGGGCACGGCCTTCGAGATCGTCTCGATCGACATCGCCGACGTCGACATCGGCAACAACATCGGCGCGCGCCTGCAAGCCGACCAGGCCGAGGCCGACAAGCGCGTGGCCCAGGCCAACGCCGAGAAGCGCCGGGCCATGGCCGTGGCGGCCGAGCAGGAGTTCAAGGCCAAGGTCATGGAGAACCGCGCCAAGGTGGTCGAGGCCGACGCGCAGGTGCCGCTGGCCATGGCCGACGCGCTGCGCTCCGGGCGGCTGGGGGTCATGGACCTCTACCGCATGCAGAACGTGCAGTCCGACACGCGCATGCGTGACTCCATCGCGCGCGGCGAGAAGGGCGAGGAGCCGGAGTCGGGCAAGTGAGTCCGTGCGCGCTCTGGCCGGCGCTGCTGCCGCAGCGCGGCGAGCCCGACGAGTGGGTCAAGTGGATCGCCTTCGCGCTCTTCTTCGGCTTTCCGTTGCTGGCGCGGGCCGTGAAGGCCCTGCGCGAGCGCGCCGGACAGGCGCGGGCGGGCGGCGCACCCGCGCAAGAGGAGCGCGCGCGGCGGCGCGAATTGCGCGCCGAGCGCCGCGAGGTCCAGACCCAGGGCGAGGACCTCTGGCGCCGGCTGGCGCGCGGCGAGGTGAGCGCGCCGCCCGCGGCCGCGCCGAGTCCGGCGCCGAGCTCGCCGCCGAGCCCGAGCGCGCGGCCGGCCCTGGCCCAGGAGCTCTCGCTCGAGAGCGAGGACGAGCCGCGCCCGCTCTCGGTCCTGGGCGAGGTCAGCGAGCCGTCCGAGGCGCCCGAGCTCTCGCTCGAGACGGAGGGCGAGCCGGCCCCGCTCGCGGTCATGGCCGCCACCCGCGTGGAATCCCTGGAGCCCCGGTCGCGGGCCGCCTTCCGGCTCGCGCGTGGCGACCTGCGGCGCGCGATCGTGCTCTCGGAGGTGCTCGGGGCGCCGGTCTCCGAGCGCTCACTGCGCGCATGAACCCGCGCTCGAGCCGCGCCGCACGCTACTGGCTGCTGAAGTCCGAGCCGGAGACCTTCTCGTTCGACGATCTCCTGCGCGCGCCGAAGCGCACCACGGCCTGGAGCGGGGTGCGCAACTTCCAGGCGCGCAACCTGCTGCGCGACGAGATGGCGCGCGGAGACGGGGTGCTCTTCTACCACTCCAGCGCCGTGCCGAGCGGCGTGGCCGGGGTCGCGCGCGTGGCGAGCGCGGGCTACCCCGACCCGACCCAGTTCGATGCGCGCGACCCCGGCCACGACCCCAAGAGCACGCGCGCGTCGCCGCGCTGGTTCGCGTTGGACGTGCGCGCCGAGCGCCCGCTCGCGCGCTTCGTGGCGCTGGCCGAGCTGCGCGCCGAGCCGCGCCTGGAGGGCATGCTGCTCCTGCAGCGGGGCAGCCGGTTGTCGGTCCAGCCCGTGCGAGCGGCCGAGTGGCGGGTCGTGCTCGCCCTGGGGGGCCTGGACGCCCGAGATTTGGAGCCCTAAGTCACTTTCGAGGCGAGACTTGGGTGATTGGGTCCGGGCCCTGGGGGGCGCGCCGACCCGCCTCCCTGGGGCCAGGAAGCAGCCTGAGCCTTGATCCAAGGCTCGGAATGTGGTTTCCAGGGGCCCCTTCGGAGTCCTCCGGACCCCCGGAGGCCCCTGTTCTTCAGGACTCACCCAATGACTCAGAACTACGAGAAGCTCCGCCAGGCCGTCGAGGCCGCTCGCGACGACGTGGACAAGGCTGTCAAGGGCAACAAGGCGGCCACCTCACGGGTCCGCAAGTCGATGCAGGAGGTCAAGGCGATCGCCCAGGAGATCCGCAAGGAGATGCTGGAGATGCGCGACGCGGGCGGGGCTCAGTAGCACGCCCGAAGACCCGAGATCACGGACCGCAGCCCGACCCGGGCTGCGGTCCACCGCCATCCGGGCCGCGTCTAGCGGGTCAGAGGATGGCGAGTTCGACCGATTCGGCCAGGCGGCCCTGTTCGCGCGCCAGACGCGCCAGGGTCGTCAGGGCCGCCCTGCCTACCGCGCCGAGATCCAGGGTCCATTCGTTCACGTACAGCTCGACGTGCGCCCACAGGACCGCATCGGACTGCTCCTGGGCGTAGGCGCGCAGGGTCGGCAGGCACTCCGCGCGGTGCGCCAGGCCCCACTCGAGCGAGCGGCGTACGGCGTCGGCGAGTTGGAGCGCGGTGGCCCGGCCCAGCGCGCGTGAGACGCACAGTCCGCCGAGCGGTAGCGGCGCGCCGGTGCGCTCTTCGTACAGCTGACCGAGGTCGGCCACCCAGCCCACGCCGTGCTCGCGCCAGGTGAAGCGCGCTTCGTGGATGCAGGCGCCGTAGTCCGCGCGACCCGCGGCGAGCTGCGGCAGGATGGCCGAGAAGACCGTCTGCTCCACGCGCAGCGGACCGGGGTGGAGGAGCTCGAGCAGGAGCGCGGCCGTGGTCCAGCGCCCCGGGGCGAGCACGCGCGCGGCGGGTGCCAGCGGCAGGGCCGTCGGCCGTCCAGGCGCCGCCAGCAACAGCGGCCCGACCCCGAAGCCCAGGGCCGCGCCGCTCGGGAGCACCCACACGCGCTCGGCCAGCGCCAGCATGGCGTGGGCGCTCGTCTTGGCGAGCTCGAGCTCGCCGCGCAGCATGCGTTCGTTCAGCTCCTCGACGTCGGCCAGCACGAACTCGAGCTCGAGCCCCGGCGCCGCCACCGCGCCGGTGAGCAGCGCGTGGAACAGGAAGGTGTCGTTCGGGCAGGTCGAGAGGCCCACGCGCAAGGCTCGACTCACGCCCGACCTCCCCAGTCCGGCCGGGCGAGCCACTCGAGCGCGAGCGTGCGCGCCGCCGCGAGCGCCTCGTCGATGCGCCACGCGTCCTTGTCGCGCTCCCCGACCGCATTCGAGAAGCCACGCACGATCGCGAGTGGCACCCCCGCAAGGTGGCAGGCGAGCGCCACGCCGAAGCCCTCCATGTCCTCGCCCAGGGCGCGCGGGTAGCGCCTGGCGCGCGCGGCGCGCTCCGCTGGCGAGGCGCTGGCCGAGCACACCGTCAGCAACTCCGGCTCGGCCGCGCCCGCCAGCGCGAGGCGCTCCTCGATCGGCGGCGGGCCGGGCCACTGCGGCAGCCCGAGGCGTGAGGGTGGGAGGAAGCCCTCGCCGCTCCCGACCCCCAGGCCGTCGAGGCGCACGAGCCCGAAGGCGGTGGCGCTGCCGAGGGGCGCGGCCTGCGCCTCGAAGCTGCCCGCGATGCCGACCAGGAGCACGCGCGCGGGCGCGAGGCGCGCCAGGAGCTCCGCCGCGCGCGCCGCGGCCGTCACCGGCCCGAAGCCGCAGTTCTCGGTGCGCGCGAGCCCGACCGGGATGCCCCCCAGGGCCGAGAGCCGTTCGCGCTCCAGCGCGCTCGCCACCAGCACGAGGGTGGGCGGGAGTCCGGGCGGGGCCACGCCGCGCCAGACTACCAGGCCAGGTGGGTGCGGCGCGCTCCGGGAGGGGGGCCTCAACTTTTTCCGGGGCGCACCCGAAAGCCCTTCCGGGTCGGAGCTCCGGCCCGCGATGAAGATCCGCCCCCACGTCCGATCGCGCGGGATCGTCGCGCTGTCCCTCGGGCTGTGCGGGCTCGCGGCCAGCGGCTGCGCCAACCTGCGCGGGAGCGAGCGCTCGACCGTCAGCACCTCGCAGACCGTGGCCACGGCGCACTGGTTCCGGGGCACCCCGCTCGTGCTGCAGCCGGTCACGCAGGCCGACCTGACGGTGAACACGCCGCTCGCCAACGGCGCCACCTTCAGCCTGGTGACCTGGTACAGCGCCCAGCTCACCAACCGCACGGGCGACGGGATCTTCCCGGACGGCAACGGTGGGCAGACGACCGAGCTCGACCTGGTGGCGAACTACGCCCAGCGCTTCGGCGCCCTGGATCTCTCGTTCGGCGGCATCGCCTACACCTATCCGCAGATCCGGGCCTCGACCAAGGAGGCCTACCTGAGTCTGGCCGTCGACGCCCTGGGCCTGGCGCACTCCCTGACGGCCTACTACGACGTCGACCTGAACGACGACTACTACCTGCAGTACCAGGTCTCGCGCGGCGTGATGCTGGACGAGCGCTGGAGCGCGGCCATGGCGCTGCTGCTCGGCTACATGAGCAACGACCAGGCGCAGTTCTACTTCGGCAAGAAGCGCGCGGGCCTCTCCGACCTGCTCCTGTCGGGCACGCTCACTTACCAGTTCGACGAGAACACCTCGTTCTTCCTGCGCGGCTCCGGGGTCACGGTGCCCGACGACACCCTGGCGGCGGCACTCGATCAGGACGGCTTCGACGATTCGGGCCTGTGGTTCACGCTCGGCGCAGCGTGGGGATTGTGAGTCGCGTGGGCGCACGTGCCCCCACGTTTCGGCCGCAGCGGTTAGGCTGGGATGCGGCGCGAGGAGCCGAGCTGCCCGTGATCCGGAAAACCATTCCCTTGGCGCTGTGCGGCGCGCTGCTGGCGCTGGGTGCCTGCTCGGGTCCGCGCGCGCGCCAGGCCCCGCTGGCCACCCAGCCGGGCTGGGGCCGCGGCTTCACGCGCGAAGAACGCGAGCTCAGCGTGCGCGCGGTGCCGGCTTCGGCCGCGCCGAGCGTGCCCGAGACCCGTCTTGGGCGGCCGGGCTGGGGCAGTCCGCTGCCGGTGAAGTAGGCGCGCCCGCGCGGCCGGGCCGGACCCTCAGTCGGCCTTCTTCTCGGGGGCGTGATCCGAGGTCGCGGGTTCCCTCGCCTCGGAAGCGCCGAGCGCCGCCTCGGCCCGCGGTAGCGCGGCCGCGGGTTCCTCGCGCGCGGCTTCCGACGGAGTCGCGCTGGTCGCGGCCGGACCCGCTGGGGCGGGCTCGCCGGCGACCGCCGCGCTGGGCAGCGCCGCGGGTGCTTCGCTCAGGAATTCCAGGGCCGAGCCCAGGCTCGGGCGTGCGCCGGTCGCGGCGCGGTTGTCGGCCCGCTGGCGCTCCTCGTCCTTGATGCGCGCGCTCTCCAGCAGGAGCTGCGTGATGTTGACCTCCAGGCTCTGGCTGCGCAGGAGCTGCGCGCCCTCCTGGAAGCGGTACAGCGCGTTCTCGGCGTCCATCAAGCGGTGGAAGAGCTGCTGCACCTGGATCGCGAGCGCGCGCTGGAGGTCGGCGTGCTGCATGCGCCCCGTGCGCACGAGGTAGCTCCCGAGCAGGTCGTCGGCGGCCTTGGCGTAGTCGATCACCTCGGCCAGCTCGGCCGCGCTGAGCAGGCCCTCGGACAGGAGGATCTCGCCCAGGCGGTAGGCGACCGGCGGTGCGTTGCTGGTGGCGTGCACCAGGTTCCCGCGCGCGAACTCGAGCACGAACGTCTCGGCCGGCGAGGTCACCCACAGCAAGCCCGACTTGCCGGAGTGCGAGAGGAAGCCCACCAGCTCGGTCACCGGGATCGTCCAGGCGTTGCCCTGCAGGTCGTAGCGCGGCTCGCTCTTGCGCGGTTCGCGCGTCTTCTTGCCGGCCAGGCGGCGCAGGAAGCTCGCGCCCTTGTCCGTGGCGTGCTCGCCGACTTGCAGCGGCCGCAGGCTCGCCTGCAAGCGTTGCAGCACCTCGTCCAGCTGGCCGTACAGGAACGGCGTCTCTTCGCGCGCCGGCAGGCTCGGCACGGCCGCATCGAGGAAGGCCGAGAGCTCGCGACAGCGCAGCACGAGGCGGGCGAGCGTCTCCGGCGCGGCCGAAGGCGGGGGCGAGCCCGGGGCGGAGCCCTCTCTGGGGACGGAGGATCCCATGGGAACGCATGCGCCTATCGGTCGGATCTCCCCCGCGGGCCGAAGGCCCTCTGGCTAATCCTCGTCCGCGCCTCGCCTCGCCCCGCGGACCGGAAAGCCCTGCGGGGGTCCCGGTCAGAGGTGGTGCACCGGACCGGTCCCCTCCAGCGCGGCCGCCAGGGTGCGGCGCACGTAGACGGGCACCATCTCGCGGCGGTAGTCGGGGTCGCCCGGGACGTTGTCCAGGGGATGGCACTGCTTGCGCGCGAGCTCGCCGGCGGCCTCGAGCGCGTTCCGGAAGGTCTCCGTGCCGGGCCGCGTCCCGAGCAGCGGCTGGATCGCGCGCTCCAGGCGCAGCGGACGCGCCTGCAGGGCCACGGCGCACAGCGCGGCGGCGTGCACCTCGCCGGCCTCCGAGAGGTCCAGGCGCGCCGCCAGGCCGAGCAGCGGGAAGTCGATCGAGCCGCGCTCGCGCAGCTTGCCGTAGGCCCCGTGGTGACCGGCCGGCACGCGCGGCACGCGCACCTCCACCAGGATCTCGTGTCCCACGCGCTTGTTCTGGATGCCGTCGGAGGTGTACAGCGCGTCGATCGCGAGTCGTCGCGCGCGCGAGGCGTCCTGGAACACGAGCTCCGCGTCCAGGCTCATCAGCGCCGGAGCCGTGTCGTTGCTGGCCGCGGCCACGCAGTTCGCGCCACCCGCCACCACGTGGCACGCGCTGCCGTCCTTCTTCAGGCAGAAGCCCAGGGCCGAGCGCCAGAAGTAGGTCTGGTTGTACCACTGGCAACGCGTGTCGAGCATGACGTTGCCGCCCAGCGTGCCCATGCGTCGCAGCTGCGGACCGGCGACCAGGCCGGCGGCCTGGGCCAGGGCCGGCGCGCGCGCGCGCACGCGCTCGTCGTGCGCGAGTTCGTCCAGCGAGGTCATCGCGCCCAGCACCAGCGTGCCGTCGGATTCGACGCGGATGCCGTGCAGCTCGGGCAGCCGAGCCAGCGAGATCACGAGCTCGGGCGTGAACAGCTCGTGCTTCATGTTGGGCACGAGGTCGGTGCCGCCGGCGATGAGCCGGGCCCGCTCGCCGTGCTCGGCCAGCAGCGCGCAGGCCTCGGCCAGCGTGCGCGGCTCGGCCAGCTCGAAGGGCGGCAGCCTCAGCACGGGCGCTCCCGGTCGCTGGTCACGCGCGCGGGCCGGGCCGCGCCGCCGCGCGCGGCCGTGGCCTGGACCCGCAGCGCGGCCAGCACCCTGGCGGGCGTGAAGGGCAGCTGGCGCAGGCGGATCCCGAGCGCGTCGAAGACCGCGTTCGAGATGGCCGGGATCGAGGGGTGCAGCGGGCCCTCGCCGGCCTCCTTGGCGCCGTAAGGGCCCTCCGGATCGAGGCTCTCGACGATCAGGGCGTGCAGCTCGGGCGTGTCGAGCGCGGTCGGGATGCGGTAGTCGAGCAGCGACGGGCCGGCGTGCAGGCCGAAGCGGTTGACGCGGTGGTCCTCCATCAGCGCCTCGGCGATGCCCATGTAGGCCGAGCCCTCGATCTGGCCCGCCACCAGCATCGGGTTGAGCGCGCGCCCGCAGTCGTGCGCGATCCAGCAGTTCTCGACCGTGATGCGCCCGGTCTCCTCGTCCACGCTGACCTCGACCACGTGGGCCGTGAAGGAGTAGGCCGGCGAGGCCCCGATCGTGCCGCCGCGATAGTCGCCGCCGAGCTTGGGGGTGTTGTAGGAGCCGGTCTCGCCCAGCGTGTCGAAGCGCGCCTCGGCCAGCTGGAAGACCTCGCGCATCGAGAGCGCGCGCGCCCCGTCGCCGCGGTCGTGGGCCGCGCCGAGGCCGAAGGCCACGCGCGCCTCGTCGACCTTCCAGTGCTCGGCCACGGCCGTGACGAGCCGGTGCTTGAGCTTGCGACAGGCGTCGATCAGCGCGTTGCCGACCATGAAGGTCACGCGCGAGGAGTAGGCGCCGAGGTCCACCGGGCACAGGTCGGTGTCGGCCGCGACCACGCGCACGTCGGCCGGGTCGAGGCCCAGTTCCTCGGCCACGATCGTGCGCGCGATCGAGTTCGAGCCCTGGCCGATGTCGTTGCCGCCGGTGAAGACCGTCACCAGGCCCGAGCGATCCAGCTTGAGCTGCACGCCCGCCTGCGGCATCGGATTGGGGTACACGGGGTAGTTCGTGCCCGTGATGTACATCGAGCCGGCCACGCCCAGCCCGCGCCCGCGCGGCAGCCGGCCGTGGCGCGCCTTCCAGTCCGAGGCGCGCTCGACCGCGTCGAGGCACTGCAGGAAGCCGTTGGAGGTCACGCGCTGGCCGTTGACGGTGTGCACGTGCTCGCCCTGGAAGTTCCGGCGCCGCAGCTCGAGCGGGTCGAGCTCGAGCTTCTCCGCCAGCTGGTCGAGCTGCACCTCGAAGGCGAAGCGTGGCTGCACCGAACCGTGTCCGCGCTTGGGCCCGCAGGGCGGCTTGTTGGTGAAGACGCGCGTCGAGTCGAAGCGGTAGGCGGGGAAGTGGTAGGGTCCGGTCAGCAGCTGGCCCGAGTAGTAGGTCGTGACCAGGCCGAAGGACGAGTACGCGCCGCCGTCGATCAGGATCTTCGCGTCCACCGCGGCCAGCTTGCCGTCGCGGCGCGCGCCGGTGCGGTAGCGCATCTTCATCGGGTGGCGCCCGCGGTGCGCGTAGAACACCTCCTCGCGCGTCCACAGGCACTTCACCGGGCGCCCGGTGAGCATGGCCAGCTTGGCGACCACGAACTCGAGCGCGAAGGGGTCGCTCTTGCCCCCGAAGGCGCCGCCCAGGCACGGCTGCACGACGCGCACGCGCGCCTCGGGGAGTTCGAGCACCTTGGCCAGGGCCTTCTGCACGTAGTGCGTGATCTGCGTCGAGGACCACACCGTCAGCACGCCGTCGGCGCCGTACTGGGCCAGGGCGCAGTGCGGCTCGATCGGGGTGTGGGTCGTGCCGTGGAACTCGTAGTCGTCCTCGACCACCACGTCGGCGCCCGCCAGGGCGGCGTCCACGTCGCCGAATTCGAGGTGCACGTGCTTGGAGACGTTGCCGCGGTGTTCCTTGGCCTTGTGCTCGCCGGTCTGCTCGTGGATCTGCGGCTCGGGCGTGGCCAGGGCCTCCTCGGGCTCGAGGAAGGCGCGCAGCGGCTCGTATTCGACCCGCAGCGCCTTGAGCGCGCGGTTGGCCGTGTCCTCGTCCAGGGCGGCCACGGCCGCGACCTCGTCGCCGATGAAGCGCACCTTCTCGAGCGCGAGCGCGTGCTCGTCCGGCGTCCACGGGATCACGCCGTAGGCGATCGGCATGTCCTGGCCGGTGATCACCGCGTGCACGCCCGGCAGGGCCAGCGCCGCGCGCGCGTCGATGGCGCGGATGCGCGCGTGCGCGTGCGGGCTGCGCAGGATCTTGGCGTGCAGCATGTTGGGCAGCACGAGGTCGTCGCTGTAGAGCGCCGCGCCGGTGGCCTTGGCCAGGCCGTCGATCTTGCGCTGCGCGCGCCCGATCAGCCGGAACCCTTCCGGCCAGGGCGGGCCGCTGCCGTGGATGTCGCGCGCGCTCACCCGTCGCCCTCGCGCGCCGGCGGCGCGGTGCGACCGTCGTCCTCGGCGCGCTTCCAGGGATTCGTGCCCGGGGCCCAGGCCGGCGCCGCGGGCTCGACCCCGCTGGCCTCGGCCACGCACAGCTCGACCGCCTGGACGATCTGTGTGTAGCCGGTGCAGCGGCACAGGTTGCCGGCCAGCGCGGCGCGGATCTCGGGCCGCGTCGGGCGCGGATTCGTGTTCAGCAGCGCGCGCGCCGAGAGCATCATCCCGGGCTGGCAGAAGCCGCACTGCAGCGCGCCGCAGCGGTCGAAGGCGGCCTGCACCGGGTCGGGTCCGCTGCCGCCGGCCGCCAGGTGCGCGGGCATCAGGCCCTCGATGGTGGTGATGCGGCGACCCTCGGAGCTCGCCGCCAGGGTCAGGCAGGCGAGAATGGGTTGGCCCTCGACCAGGACCGTGCAGGCCCCGCAATCACCCTTGTCGCAGCCCTGCTTCGAGCCCGTCAAACCGAGCCGGTAGCGCAGCACCTCGAGCAGGGTCCAGTGGGCCGGGGCGGCCACCTCGACCCGGTCGCCGTTTACTTGGAGCTCCAGCACCCGCATTCTCGCGGATTCTCCCCCATGTCCGGACGGCGAACAAGACCGGCTGCGGCCTCGGCCAGCGCCGCCGAGCACCAGGCTCGCGCCGACGCCTCGCGCAGCCGGGAGGCGATCGAGGCCACCCTGCGGCGGGTCTTCGCGCCGCACCTGGCGGGCGCGAGCGGCGCGCGCTTCGTCGGGGCCTGGCGCAAGACGCTGCGCCTCCTGCGCCCGCTGGGCGCGGTCTCGCAGGGCAATTCGGTGCGCGTGCTGACCGACGGCGACGAGGTCTTCGAGGCCTGCTGGGCGGCGATCGCCGCGGCCCAGAGCTCGGTGCACTTCTCGACCTACATCCTCGAGCCCGACCGGGTGGGCGAGCGCACCCTGTCCGAGCTCGAGCGCGCCGCCCGGCGCGGTTGCCAGGTGCTGGTCGTGCTCGACTCGTTCGGCTCGCACCGCGTGTCCGAGCAGCGCCTGGAGGCCCTGCGCCGGGCCGGGGCCACGGTGCACGCCTTCAATCCCTTCTCCTTCAACCCGCTGGTGCGCTGGCGCGCGCCCTTCTCGCGCCTGGTGCGCAACCACCGCAAGATCCTGGTGGTCGATCGACAGCTCGCCTTCTGCGGTGGCATGAACGTGGCGGAGGAGTACGCCGGCCCGCGCCACGGCAGCGGGCTGTTCCGCGACACCCAGGTGGCGCTGGAGGGGCCCTGTGCGCGCGACCTGGCCGAGCTGGTCGAGCGCGACGCGAGCGGCGACGGCATGCTCGAGCGCCGCGAGCGCCCGTCCGCGGCCGCGCCCGAGGGCAGCCTGGTGCAGATCCTCGAGTCGCACGTGCGCCGCCACCGGCGCGCGATCCAGAAGGCGCTGCGCGTGACGCTCGGGCGCGCGCTCGAGCGCTGCTACCTGAGCTCGCCCTACTTCGTGCCGCCCGGCCGGCTCAAGCGCGCGCTGGCGCACGCCGCGCGGCGCGGGGTGGACGTGCGCGTGCTCACGGCCGGACGCTCGGACGTGCCGCTGGTGCGCCTCGCCAGCCAGCACCTGCACGGACGCCTGCTGCGCGCGGGCGTGCGCATCTTCGAGCTCGAGAGCCGCGTGCTGCACGCCAAGACCGTCACGGTCGATGGCGTGTACGCCTCGGTCGGGTCCTTCAACCTCGACTACTGGTCCGATCGGCGCAACCTGGAGGTCTCGGTGACCGCCCTGGACCGCGGCGCGGCCAGCGCGCTGGAGCAGCAGTTCCTGCGCGATCTGGAGGGCGCGCGCGAGGTGCGCCTGGAGAGCTGGAGCGCGCGCGCCTGGCCGCGGCGCTTCGCGGGCTGGGTCGCCTACCTGCTCTTCCGCCTGTAGCGCGGCCGGGCGCCGCCGGTCTGGGGTATCTTGTTCGCCCCCGTTCGGCCCCGATCCCGTCCCCGACCCACCCCCGACCGCCCCTTCCTCCGATGGACTTCCTCCGCGAACTCGGCCTGCAGCAGGACAACTCCGGCGCGTACGACGGCGAGTGGCTCGCCTGCAAGGGCGAGTGGCTCGAGAGCCGCGATCCCGCCACCGGCAAGCTGATCGGTCGCGTGCGCCAGGCCGGGGCCGAGGAGTACGAGGCCTGCCTCGCCGCCGCGCACGCGGCCTTCCTGCGCTGGCGCGAGGTGCCCGCGCCGAAGCGCGGCGAGATCGTGCGCAAGCTCGGCAACGCCATGCGCGACAAGAAGGACGCGCTCGGGCGCCTGGTCACGCTGGAGATGGGCAAGATCCTGCAGGAGGGCTGGGGCGAGGTGCAGGAGGCGATCGACATCGCCGACTTCGCGGTGGGCCAGTCGCGCATGCTGTACGGGCTCTCGATGCACTCCGAGCGGCCCGGGCACGCCATGCGCGAGCAATGGCACCCGCTCGGCGCGGTCGGCGTGATCACGGCCTTCAACTTCCCGATGGCGGTGTGGGCCTGGAACGCGATGCTGGCCTACGTGTGCGGCGACCCGGTGGTGTGGAAGCCCTCCAGCGAGACGCCGCTGTGCGCGATCGGCCTGACCAACGTGGTGCGGCCGGTGCTGGAGGCCGAGGGCTTCGGCGCGCTGGCGACGCTCGTGATCGGCTCGGGGCGCGAGGTCGGGAACCGCATGCTGGGCGACAAGCGCCTGCCGATGATCTCCTTCACCGGCTCGACCGGCGTGGGCAAGCGCGTCGCCACCACGGTCGGCGAGCGCTTCGGGCGCTCGATCCTCGAGCTCGGCGGCAACAACGGCATCGTGCTGCTCGACGACGCCGACCTCGACCTCGCCATCCCCGCGCTCCTGTTCGGCTCGGTCGGCACGGCCGGCCAGCGCTGCACCACCACGCGCCGGCTCCTGGTGCACGAGAAGGTGGCCGACGAGGTCGAGCAGCGCCTGCTGCGCGCCTACGAGCAGGTGCGCATCGGCAACCCCTCGGACGAGAAGACGCTGTGCGGCCCGCTGGTCTCGCCCTCGGCCGTCGAGGAGATGATGGCGGCCCTCGAGCAACTGAAGCAGGAGGGCGGCAAGGTGCTGTGCGGCGGCGAGCGCCTGAAGCTCGCGGGTGGCGAGGCCGGCGGCAACTTCGTGAAGCCGGCCATCGCGCGCGCCGAGAACCACTACAAGATCGTGCAGACCGAGACCTTCGCGCCGATCCTGTACGTGATCCGCGTCAAGAACCTCGAGGACGCGATCCAGAAACACAACGCCGTGCCCCAGGGCCTGTCCTCGGCCATCTTCACGCGCGACGTGCGCCACGCCGAGCGCTTCCTGTCGACGCTGGGCTCCGACTGCGGCATCGCCAACGTCAACATCGGCACCTCCGGGGCCGAGATCGGCGGCGCCTTCGGCGGCGAGAAGGAGACCGGCTGGGGCCGCGAGTCGGGCAGCGACTCCTGGAAGCAGTACATGCGCCGCCAGACGACCACCGTGAACTGGAGCGACGCCCTGCCGCTCGCGCAGGGGATCCAGTTCGGGTAGGGGAGCGCGTCCGCCCGCCGCGCTAGGCCGCCTAGGAGGTAGGATCCGGGCGGAGGAAACGTGCGCAAGCTGGCCTTCGTCGGACTCGTCCTGGGAGCGGCGGCCCTCTGGCTGCTCTCGACGCGCGCGCCGGGACGGGGAGATGCGAATCGGAGCACGTCAGCGGAAGCCGCTCCGGCTCCGGCGGAACACACGGAGCTGGCAACTCCTCTCATGCCGGCCTCCCGCGCCGCGGAGAGCCAGCGCGAGGAGGCACTGCAGATCGAGGCGAGCGCACCGAGCGCGGTGACGAGCGCGGAGGCGTCGGCCGAAGATCCTCCGATGATCGCCTTCCACGGCGTGGTGCGGGACGCGCTGAGCGGTGCGCCCATTCCGGGGGCTCGCGCTTTCATCGCACGTGCACGCGGCGAGCCCGCGACTGAGCTCTCTTCGTCGGGGATAGATGCCTCGCCGAGCGACGCCGCCGGCCGATTCAAGCTCTCGTTCTCCTCGCAGCGGCGGCTCGCAGGAGGCCAGCTCGAGGCCGAGGGCTATGGGGCGGTGACGTTCGTGCTCGATCAGGAGCATGGGACTCCCGAGCGGGCCGAAGTGGTGGAGCTCCTCTCCGCAGCAACGCTGGAGGTGCATGTGACCGACACGCTCGGCAAAGGGCTCGACAAGGTCGCGGTCGAGCTCGTGCGATACGCGACAGCGCCCGCATTCCGCAGCGGTGCCGTGCTGATGCCCGACCGTCAGCACTGGTACGCACATACGGATGCGTCGGGCATCGCGCGCCTCGCCGGCCTCAGTGCGGAGGTCGTGCTGGGCTGGACCGTGCGCCAGTCCGCCGGTTCCAGATGGCGCGAGGGACGCCTGGCCCTCGCGCCCGGAGAGGTGCGGCGCATCGATGTGGTCCTGGGAGGGAGCGCGCGCGTTTCGGGACGCGTGCGCGACGAGTTCGACGCTGCGGTTCCCGATCTGCCGCTCTTTCTGGCTCCTGAGAGCAACGGCACGCACCACGGTGACAGCCAACGGGTCCTCGAGACGAAGAGCGACAGCTCGGGGGCGTTCGAGTTCATCGACGTCTCCTATGACACGTACCGCCTCGGCAACCGTCCCGCTGCGCAGGGCTTCCTCGAGCTCGATGAAGCCCTCGTGGTCGATCAGGAGCGGATCGAGCGCGAACTGAAGTTGACCCGCGGGCTGTTCCTCTCCGGACGAATCGTGGGAGCGCAAACGGGTCTGAATGATCTCACTTCCGCAGTGGCCCTGTCGCATGAGGGCACGCTGGTCGCCGTAGGGAATATCAAGGACCTCGCCTTCCGCCTGGGCCCCATGTTGCCCGGTGCGTACCTCGTCGGGGCGGGCGACGGGGAAACTGGAACCGAGGTCGTGCCCGCGCGTGCGGGTGACTCGGACATCGAGCTCCATGTCGTAACCCCTGTCGAGGTCATTGTGCGGGTGAAGTCCGTGGAGGGAAGGGTCGACGTGTCGCTGGTCGATCTCGAGCGAGCGTTCAGCACCTCCTGGAACGCGGGGTCTTCGCCCTTCACTCTCGAGCTCGTTCCAGGGGCCTATGCTCTCTGGGTCACGACCGTCGGCGGCCTCGTGGGATTCGTGCCGCGCTTCGTCGTTCCTGCACGTGGATCTCCCGAAGAGATCGTGCTGGACCTCCGAACCGGTGCGCACTGCACACTGGTTCATGCCGCGAGCGAGGGCCGGCGCTCGCTACGGTTGCTCGTGGGCGGCGGGGCGTTGCCAATGGAGTGGGTCTTCAACCATGCCTACGAGTTGTACCCCGGTGCCTCCCAGAGCGTGCTCCTTCCCGCCGGACCGGTGAGTGCGGAACTCGTCGAGGACGGGCGCGTGGTGGCGCGCGAGGAGGTGCTGCTGGCGCCGGGCGAACGCCGCCGCATCGTGCTCGCGCCGCGCTGAGTCGCGGTCTTGTGGCTGCGCCTCCGGGCGCGCAGAATCTGCGGGTGAGTCCTGGATCCAGCCAGCCGCGCGCGCCGCGCACGTGGAAGAAGCGCCTGCTGGTCGCGCTGCTCTCGCTCGTCGCCACGCTGGTGCTGTTCGAGCTGTTCGCGCGCGTCGGCGCGTGGCTCTACTACGGGCGCAATCCGTACTACCTCTTCTACGGCTTCGTGTCGTGGACCAGCGACTCGGGCGACGGGCACTCGGAGAAGCTCGACGGCTACTTCAAGTTCCCGGCCAACCAGACGATCCAGCACGGCCTGCCCGAGCCGGGACGCATCAACGCCCACGGCTTCCGCGGCCCGGACTTCGCGGCCGAGAAGCCGCCCGGCACGTTCCGCATCGTGTGCATGGGCGGCTCGTCCACCTTCGGCTACACCGACCGCGACCAGGGCACCTATCCGGCGCTGCTGCAGCAGCGCTTCGAGGCCGAGCCCGCGGGCCGGCGCGTCGAGGTGATCAACGGCGGCATCCCGCACTTCAACACCAATCACCTGGTGGCGATGCTCGCGAGCGAGGCGCTCGAGTGGTCGCCGGACGCGCTCACGCTGTACTGCGCCTACAACGACGCCATCTTTCCGCTGGCCGAGAACCGCTGGCAGGCCGCCACGCGCAAGCTGGACGAGTACTCGGCCGCCTTCGCGTGCCTGCGCAAGCTGCTCAACAAGGGCCTGGGCGACGTGGTCTTCCACCAGTGGTCGGCCTACCTGCCGCAGATGGACGAGGCCGCGCTCGCGCGCCAGGTCGAGCTGCACCGCGCGATGACGCGCGCCAACCTGGAGGAGATCGCGCGCCTGGCGGCCACGGTCGGCGCGCGCCTGGTCGTGGTGCGCCAGCCGATCACGCTGTGGTTCTGGCGCCGCGATCGGGGGCTGGTCGAGGGCCCGCGCCCGGCCCTGACCTACGAGGGCGAGGTGGCCGAGGTGCGCGCGCGCCTGGCGCGTTCGCACGCCATCACGGGCTGGGAGTCGGTGCTGCTCGTGCACCGCGCCATCCTCGAGGAGGTCGACGCCTTCGCCGCGCGCCACGCGTTCCCGGTGGTCGACAACGTGGCCCTGATCGACGCCCATCCGGACGGGTTCTCGAGCTACGTGCACCTGACCGAGGAGGCCAACGCGCGCCTGGCGGACGCGTTGCACGCGGTGCTGGCTCCGCTCGTGCCCGGCGCCTGAGGGGCGCCTACAGGATGCCCGCGCGGCGCTGCAGCAGCGCCAGCAGCGGCGAGCGGTTCTCGAGGTTGTTGGTGCCGTCGTTGCGCAGGCGCTGGTACAGGTCGGTCGTGCCCGGGAACTGTTCCAGCGCCTTGTCGAGGAAGATCGGGTCGCCGGTCAGCTCGTAGCCGTAGGCGAAGGACGACCAGTCCTGGAAGGTCTCGATGTCCCCGGTCGTGACCGCGTCGGCCGGCATCTGCGCGCGCGAGCACCAGATCGGCAGCGAGATGTCCTTCGGACCGACGCCGGTGTAGCGCCATGGACCGGCGCCCGGCAGGAACGCCATGTCGCTGATGAAGCCGTACAGCGATTCGACCAGCACGTCGCGCGTCATGTCGGAGTGGCCCGGATCGACGCCGCGGAAGACGCTCTCGCGCAGGCCCACCAGCGCGTTCTCGGTGATCGACTGCTCGATCTGCTGGCGCGCGCGGTACTTGCCCCCCACGGCCTTGCTGCTCACCTGCGCCTGCAGGAAGCCGTTGCAGGTGCCCTGGGAGGTCAGGAGCATCTCGATGATGGCCTCCATCCACGGCTTCTTCGCCGCGCGCCAGGCCGGCTGGCCCAGGGAGTAGGCCGCCGTCGCGCAGTCGAGGCCCCAGGCCTCGCCGCGCCCGAAGGGCCCGCCCTTGCCGGGGTTGGCGTTGGCCACGGCGCGCTGCGACAGCAGGCCCGAGCCGATGAAGCCGCCGTACTGGTCGTTGCGGTAGGTGTGGTACGAGAGGTGGAACATCTCGGCCTGCATGCGCAGGTCGTCCTTGGCCAGGCTGTCGTTGCCGAGCCAGGCCAGCACCTTGGCCGAGCGCGTGTAGCGGATGTAGTGCTGCAGGTCGTGCGGGTCGTAGGCCAGGTGCGCCTCCTGGTAGCCCGGCTGCAGGCCGCTCGCCTGCACGTAGTTCGTCTGGAAGCGCGGCGCGGCGGCGTAGCCGAAGGGGTCGGCATAGCTCCCGCCCAGGAACGGCACGACGTAGTGGTAGAAGGGCACGTAGTCGAGCGCGCCGTTCTCGCGCACCCAGCGCTCGACCGAAGTGGGCTCGCCATCCGCGTCGTACAGCGCGTTCGGCTGGCGGTCGGTGTGCATGCGGTGCAGCCCGCGGTAGAGCTGCAGGCCGTCGAGCGAGGCCGCGGTCGCGGTCGTGATCCCGTCCCAGCAGAAGATCTCGTTGCCGCTGGTCATCCCGCCGTAGGAGACGCCGTAGGGGTGGCTCCAGCCGAGCACGCCCGTGGCGATCGGGTAGTTGCCGTCACTGGTGCCGTTCAAGAGGCGCTCGGCCAGGTGCGCGCGCTCGCCGAACAGCTGGTTGCGCAGGTAGCCGAGCCCGACGTGGTCGAGCGACGGCAAGAGGTAGCGCTGCGGGAAGAAGCGCGCCGTGCCCTTGTTCCACCACGACCAGTACGGACGCGCGAAGATCGTGTCCGTGCCGCGCACGCAGAAGGCCTGGCCGATGCCGTTGGCGTAGTTGCGCGCGAGTCCCATGTCGCTCGCGCTGGCGATCCACAGGCGGCGGTGGAACTGCCCGAGCCAGCGGATCACGTGCAGCTTGCCGCCCGCCAGCGGCTTGACCAGGTCCCAGACCCAGCGGTTGCCCGCGCCCACGAAGCTACCCAGGTAGGGGTCCTCGAAGTCCTGCATCAGGGCCAGGTCGGCCGGCAGCGTGACCTGGATCTTCTGGAAGTAGATGCGGTCGAGGGGATCGTCGTCGGTCGTGGTCCCCTCGCGTCCGCTGCCGCCGTTGTTGAAGCGCAGGGCCAGGCCGAGGGTCTCTTCCCCGGTGGTGGTCGAGAGGTACGCGTGCACGCCCAGGAAGCGTGGCAGCGTGCCGGCCGGGCCCGAGACGAAGGGCTCGGGCCGCATCGTCTGGTAGATGCGCAGCTCGGTGGTCACGCGCCCGCGGCGCGTCAGCTGGTAGCTGCCCGTGCCGTCGAGCGGACGGCACACGTACTTGTTGCCGAAGCAGTCGAAGGCCGCGATCTCGATCGAGCTCGGGTCGGCCAGCAGCGCCTGGATGCGGGTCGGCACGGCGCTCGTCGCCAGCAGGTCCTCCAGGCCGACCGTCCCCGGTCCGGGCAGGGCCGCGCGTGGCGTGTGCACGACCTCGTAGCGCACCTGCGCGCCGCCCGCGGCGGCCGGATCGCGGTGCACGCGGGCCAGCACCTCGACCACGTCGGCGCCGTGGGCCTCGTTCGGGTAGCGCGAGACGAGCTCGGTCTGGGTCGTCAGCGGCAGGCCGTTCCAGTCCAGGATCACGAACGGGTCGCGTCCGTCGGCGCGCGGGAAGGTGCGCGGCGGCACCGGCAGCGTGCCGCGCAGCACGAAGGTCGTGACCGAGGGGTCCGGCGCGCTGGTCTCGAGCACCGCCACGGTCTGGCCGTCGATCGCGGGTGGCGCGGGGCTGCCACCGTCCTCGCCCACGCAGCTGGCGCAGCGCGGCGCGCCGCCGCCTCCGCCGCCACCCGTTTCGTCGGTGGCGCCCTGCAGGGTGCAACCGCCTCCGGCCCAGGCCAGGAGGACGAGCGTCCCGATGCGTGCGAACGAAGCCGCGCGCGGCGTGCTGCGAATCATGGTGCTTCCCTTCCCCGGGGCGACCATGCCAGCGCCGCCCCACCTTCCGCCCCCCGTTCGGTCCCGCGCGAGAGCGCCCTGAAGGCGGGCTTCGTCTCAGAAGTGTCGTGCTAGGGAAGGAAGCGCCCGGCGGTCACCGCCGGGCGGAAGAAAACGCGCGCACCTCGCGCCGGTGGGAGCTCGCGCGCTCCGCCGGGGGCCGGGCCTACAGCCGCACGTACTCGTACTCGAAGGGCTTGCCGTCGATGCCCTTGGGGGGCGGCGCGATCCAGCCGGCGATCTTGCCGCGCTCGTGGCAGGGGACCATCAGCGACTGCACGTAGGCGCGGTCGGCCTCGCTCGGCAGCCAGTCGCCGACCTTGCGGCTCCAGGCCGCCTCGTCGATCAGGTTGCCGCTCGGATCGAAGCGCGCCTCGGAGAACATGCCGATGCGGCGATTGAAGCGCCGGTGGGGGAGCACGAAGCGGAAGTCGACCCCGTTGCGCTCGCACACCTTGTTGAAGTACTCGATGCCCTTCTCGTTGTCGGACACGTACTCGTCGCGCAGCACCTCGTTCATGGCGTTGCGCAGCGCGACCTCCTTCTTGCTGAGGCGGCCGTCCTCGAGCACCTCCATGGGGTAGACGCCCTCGAGCGCGGTGTGGTCGACGGTCAGCTTCTCCTCGTTGGCGCGGCCCTTCAGGCCGGCGCCGAAGAAGTTGGAGGCGTTGGAGGAGATCTCGCCGCCGAACAGGTCGTTCGAGGACGAGCTCCAGAAGTTGACGTACTTCTGCACGACCTCGAGCGGGATCCCGCCCAGTTCGCGCAGGTCGCGGCCCTTGCCCTCCTTCAGCAGCTGGCAGCTGCGCTCGATCACGCGCCCGAGGCCGGTCTGGCCCACGAACATGTGGTGCGCCTCCTCGGTCAGCATGAAGCGGCAGGTGCGCGCCAGCGGATCGAAGCCCGACTCGGCCAGCGAGAGCAGCTGGAACTTGCCGTCGCGGTCGGTGTAGGTCGTGAAGCAGAAGAACGACAGCCAGTCGGTGATCGGCTCGTTGAAGGTCCCGAGGATGCGCGGGTGGTCGGCATTGCCCGAGCGGCGCTCGAGCAGCTCCTCGGCCTCCTCGCGTCCGTCGCGCCCGAAGTAGCGGTGCAGCAGGTACACCATGGCCCACAGGTGGCGGCCCTCCTCGACGTTGACCTGGAACAGGTTGCGCAGGTCGTAGAGCGAGGGCGCCGTGTGCCCCAGCAGGCGCTGCTGCTCGACCGAGGCCGGTTCGGTGTCGGCCTGCGTGACGATGATGCGCCGCAGCCAGTTGCGGTACTCGCCCGGCACGTCCTGCCAGGCGGGCTTGCCCAGGTGGTCGCCGAAGCCGACCAGGCGGTCCTTCTCCTGGGGCTCGAGGAAGATGCCCCAGCGGTAGTCGGGCATCTTGACGTAGCCGAAGTGCGCCCAGCCGTCGCGCTCGACGCTGACCGCCGTGCGCAGGTACACGTCGTTCTCGTTGAAGTCGGAGGGTCCCATGGCCCGCCACCAGTCGATGTAGTCCGGCAGCCATTGCTCGAGCGCGCGCTGCAGCTTCTTGTCGGACTTGAGGTCGACGTTGTTCGGGATCTTCTGCTCGTAGTCGATCTGGCTCATGGGTTGTCTCTTCGTTCCTCCTCGCGGAGGAATCAGGTGCGGCGGTAGTCGAACTCGGGGCGCAGCGGCGTGCCGTAGCACTTCAGCGCGCCCTTCTCGCCCACGGCGTTGGGGCGCTGGAAGATCCAGTTCTGGAAGGCCGAGAGGCGTCCGAAGATCTTGGTCTCCATCGTCTCGGGCCCGGCCGGGCGCACGTTCTGCTCCATGCCGGTCAGGGCATCGGGCGAGAACGAGGCGCGTTCCTCCGCGGCCAGGCGCAGCTCGTCGTCCCAGTCGAGCGCGTCGGGTGCGAAGGTCGCGAGCCCGAGCTCGTCGGCGCGCGCGGCGTCGAGCCGCTGCCCGGCCAGGGCCAGCACGGCCTCGGCCGCCGCGGGCGTGGCCAGGAAGCGCGTCTGCAGGCGCGTCAGGCCGTTGGCCATCGGGTACAGGCCCGCGTGCACGCCGCTGACTCCGAGCTCGACCTTCGTGTCGTCGTCCTCGAGGACGTACGAGCGGTCGCAGGCCAGCAGGAGCTCGAGGAACGTGCCGGCGAAGGCCGTGCCGCCGTCGGCCACGGCGTAGAAGCTCTTGGCCGTGTTCTCGAGGCGCTTGAGCACGCGCTTGACGTAGTGCGCGACCTCGCGCACGAACCAGTCGCCGCCCGCGGCCAGCACCGTGTCGGCCGCCAGCGCCACGGCCGGGTCGCCCTCGACGCGCACCAGCACCAGCCCGGTCTCGGGCTCGTGGAAGCGCAGGTTCAGGAGCGCGTCGTCGAGCTCGCGGAACAGCTGGAACGGCCACCAGGCGCTGCCGGCCGCGCGTGCAGCGGCCGCGTCCTTCGCGCCGGCGCTGGCGGGCAGCCGCAGCGTCAGGCGTGCCGTGCGCGCCTCGCGCTCGAAGACGAGCTCGACGTGCGCGTACTTCCAGGAGTCGTCCTCGCGCGTGCAGGCGATGGGGGCGAGCTCCACACCCTTGCCGGAGCGCGCCTCGGCCTCGGCCGCCAGCTCCTGGGCGTGGCGCGCGACTTCCTCCTGCCACTTCGAGAGCGGCGCGATCGCGTCCACCAGGTTCCACTCGACCGCGCGCTTGCCCTTGACGCCCTCGGCCACGCTGGCGAACACGTCGGCGCGGTCCTTGCGCACCTTGCGCTTGTCCGAGACGCGCGTGAGTCCGCCCGTGCCGGGCAGCACGCCGAGCAGCGGCAGCTCGGGGAACGAGACCGCGCTCGAGCGGTCGTCCACCAGCAGGATCCGGTCGCAGGCCAGCGCCAGCTCGTAGCCGCCGCCCGAGGCCGTGCCGTTCAGCGCCGCGAGGAAGCGCTTGCCGCCGCTCGCGCTGGCGTCCTCGAGGTAGAGGCGCGTCTCGTTGGTGTACTTGCAGAAGTTGATCTTGAAGGCGTGCGTGCTCGTGGCGAGCATCCCGATGTTCGCGCCGGCGCAGAACACGCGCTCCAGCGCGCCCGTCACGACCACGCAGCGCACCGCGGGGTGCTCGAACACCAGGCGCTGCACGGCGTCGGCCAGCTCGATGTCTACCGCCAGGTCGTAGGAGTTCAGCTTGAGCTCGTAGCCCGGGCGCTCGGCCGCGCTCGCCTGCACGGCCATGGTCAGGGTCGCGACCTCGCCCTGGACGGCGAGCTTCCAGTGCTGGTAGCGCGACGGGTGGGTCTGGAACGAGGTGCGCGGGGCGGCGGCGGTCAGCGGCACGGTTCGGAGGGCTCGGGGAGCGGGGCTCGGGGATGGTCGAGGCGAGAATTATACTTCTCTCCCCGATGGGGATGTGGGCATCATAGGGAGCACACCCATGACCGAACAAGCCCTTCTCGCCCGCCTCGGGGCACGTCTGAGGGCCCTGCGCGAGGAGCGCGGGCTGGCCCTGGCGGCCCTGGCGCGCCGGGCCGGGGTCTCGCGACGCTACCTGACCGAGGCCGAGGCCGGGCGCGCGAACCCGAGCGTGCTGGTGCTCGAGCGCCTGGCGGTAGCGCTCGAGACCAGTTGCGCGGCCCTGCTCGCCGAGCGCGGCGCCGGGCCGGGCGCGGAGCGCATCGCGCTGCTCGGGCTGCGCGGCGCGGGCAAGTCGAGCGTCGGACGCCTGCTCGCGCGCGAGCTCGAGGTGCCCTTCGTCGAGCTCGACCAGCGCGTGGAGGAGCTGGCCGGCCTGCCGCTGGCGGAACTCTTCGACCTGCACGGGCCCGAGGCCTTCCAGCGCTTCGAGGCCGAAGCCCTCGAGCGTGTCCTCTCCGAGGGCGGCCGGGTGGTGCTCGCCACCGGCGGTTCGCTGGTCACGCACGAGCGCACCTTCGCGCGCCTGTGCGCGACCTGTCGCACGGTGTGGCTGCGGGCCGAGCCCGAGGAGCACTTCGCGCGCGTGCTGGCGCAGGGCGACCGCCGCCCGATGCACGCGCGTCCGCGCGCGCGCGAGGAACTGCGCGCGCTCCTGGAGCAGCGGGCCGCGCTGTACGCACGCTGCGAGCTGACGCTCGCGACCAGCGGACGCACGCCGGCCCAGCTGGCGCGCGAGCTGGCGCGGCGCTTCGCCCGGGCGGCGTGAGAGGCGGCGCGCCGATTCCGCGCTGGGCCCGGACTGCGGGCTTGCGGCCGGGCTCGCGCGGGAGAATCCTCGTCTCCCAATGAGGACGCCCGTTCTGGTGGTCCCGCTCCTCGCGGCGGCCGTGCTGGGCTGCGAGACCAGCGCGCCGACGGTGGGATTCGCGCCCTCGCTGCTGCCCAACCTCGGGTTGGCGGCCTCGCTCTCGGCGCCCGTGCGCGCCGGCAGCGCCTGGGAGCTCGAGGCGCGCTTCACCGATCAGTTCCTCGACGACAAGGACTTCGCCGACAACGGCTTCCCCAAGGCGGGCAACTGGACGCAGCTCGACCTCGGACTCCTGCGGCTCGACGGGGACGAGCGCCGCGCCTGGAGCACGCGCTTCGGCGTGACCGGCTTCCGGGCGCGGGGCGAGCCCAACCTGGTGGAGGAAGCCGGCGGCTACCTCGGGCTCTACTTCGGCGTGGGCCGCTTCACGTTCTTCGCGCCGGGGCTCGCCTTCGGTCCCGAGCTGACGTTGCTGGCCTCCAGCGGCAACGATCCGCGCGTGCTGGTCCCGCAGCTCACCTGGGGGCTGCGCTGGACGCCGGGGGCGCGCTGACTCCGCGCGGTCCCGGGCCGCTCACGGATCGAGGCGCGCCGCCTGCTCCCTCGGCACCCGCGGGCATGCGCTGGCGGGCTTGGCGAAGAGGCGCCTGCGCAGGCGCGCGATCTGGTCGTAGCCCCGGTCGCGCAGGCCGCGCGGCACGAGCCCGAGCCCGGCGGCCAGCACGCGCCACGGTCCGCCGATGCGCCGGAGCACGTGCAGCGCGGCGCTCGAGCGCACCAGCAGACGGCCTTCCGCGGTGCGCACCACCAGGCTGTCGGGCAGCCCGCGACGGTCCGCGGCCGGGACCTCGGCCGCGAAGGTCGGCCCCGCCAGCGGCGCGAAGCGGAAGAGCTCGCGCCCGCGATCGCGCGCGAGCGCGAAGCGCACCCAGCGATGGCACAGGCCGCAATCGCCGTCGAAGAAGATGCGCTCGCTGGTGCCGGGCATGCCGTGCCGACTATAGCCCAAGGTCGGGGTGCCCC
>CAZWAY010000032.1:0-4903 GCA_964631945.1 uncultured Planctomycetaceae bacterium | reverse complement strand
TCAGGGGAAGGTGCGCACCTCGAGGCCCAGCGCGCGCAGGCGCTCGGCGTGCGCCTCCAGCCAGGCGGCCGGCAGGCGCGCGAGCTCCGGCGCCTCGGGCTGGTGCGAGGGCCGCGCCAGACCGTACAGGAGCACGCCGCGCGGCGGCGCGCACTCGCGCAGGTGCGTGCGCAGGAAGTCCACGTAGGCGGCCAGCTCGAGCTCGGCCGGCGGCGCGCCGTTGCGCGCGAAGACGCAGGTCTGGATCCAGGTCGGGGCCAGCTCGCAGGCCAGGCGCAGGTTCGTGCGCACGCGCGCGAGCCCCGGCGCGGCGTCGTTGATCGCGCGCATGCCCTCGTCGGTGGCGCTGTCGAGCTTGAACCACAGCTCGCCGTGGGCGCTGGCGAGCACGCGCAGCCCGGCCTGGACCTCCGGCTTGTGGACCAGCGAGCCGTTGCTGATGACCACCAGCTTCACGCGTCCGAGCAGCCCGAGCTCGTCCAGGACGCCGCGCGCGAGCTCGAGCGCCGAGCGGAACTGGCGCGAGCTGGTGGGCTCGCCGTTGCCCGAGAAGGCCACGTCCGCGAGCCGGCGCGCGCCCTCCGGCGCGTGGCGCGCGAGCCAGTCGCCCTGCACGATCTCGGACAGGAGTCCGCGCAGCTCGCGCGCGAGCAGCGCGAGCTCGATCTCCGGCGCGTTCCCGCGCACCAGGCCCGGCACCTGGCAGTAGACGCAGCGCCAGTTGCAGGCGTCGTTCGGGTTCAGGTTGACGCCCACCGAGACGCCCTGGGCGCGGCGCGAGACGACCGGATAGACGTAGCGGAGGCCGGCCGCGGCGCGGTCGTGGTCCTGCGGTCCGAGCGCTCCTTCGCCGAGCGTCATCGGCGCGCGTGCTCCACCAGCGCGGCGAGGTGCGTCTCGACGCAGCTCGCCAGGGCCGTCAGGTGATAGCCGCCCTCCAGCACCGAGACGAGCCGGCCCCCGGCCGAGCGCGCGGCCAGCTCGAGCAGGCGCGCGCTCATCTCGGCGTAGGCGCGCTCGCTCAGGTTCGTGCCCGCCAGCGGATCCAGGCGGTGCGCATCGAAGCCGGCCGAGACCAGCACGAACTCGGGCGCGAAGGCCTCGAGATCCGGCAGCAGCTCCTCCTCCAGGGCGTCGATCCATTCGGCGTCGCCCGCGCCCGCCGGCTGCGGCGCGTTGCGCGTGGTGCCCGCGCCCGCCCCGAGGCCGCGCTCCTCGCGTGCGCCCGTGCCCGGGTACAGCGGCCACTGGTGCAGGCTGGCGTAGAACACGCTGCCGTCGCGCTCGAACAGGTGCTGCGTGCCGTTGCCGTGGTGTACGTCCCAGTCCACGATGGCCACGCGCGCCAGGCCGTGCTGCGCGCGCAGCGCGGCCGCGGCCACGGCCACGTTGTTGAAGAGGCAGAAGCCCATGGCCTGCTCGCGCTCGGCGTGGTGCCCGGGCGGCCGCACCGCGCAGAAGGCGTTCCGCCACTCGCCCGCCAGCACGCGCTCGCAGGCCTCCAGCACGCCGCCGGCCGCGTACAGGGCCGCGTCCAGGGAGCCGCGGGAGACGGCCGTGTCGCCGTCCAGGCCGGCCGGCGCACGTGCGCAGGCGGCCTCCACGCGCGCGATGTGCGCCTGGGAGTGCACGCGCTCGAGCTCGGCCAGGCTGGCCCGCCGTGGCTCGCGGCGCGCCAGCTCGCCGGAGAGGCCCGCGCCCTCGACGCGCTCCAGGATGGCGCGCAAGCGCTCGGCGCGCTCGGGGTGGCCGCGCCCGGGGTCGTGCGCGAGGCAGCTCGAGTGGGCCAGGAAACCGGTCGTGGGCACGCGGCCCATGCTAGGCCTCATGCGTCCGCGCCGCGGCCGCGGGGCCGCCGCGTGCGTGCCAGCCGCGCGCGCGCGCGACCCACAGCAGGGTGCGCGCCAGGATCTCGAGGTCGAGCGCGAACGAGCCGCAAGCCAGCGACATCCGGTCGAGCTGCAGCTTGCGCCGGTAGGCCCCGAGTTCGC
This sequence comes from uncultured Planctomycetaceae bacterium, assembly GCA_964631945.1. Classification (GTDB taxonomy): domain Bacteria; phylum Planctomycetota; class UBA1135; order UBA1135; genus JABFRZ01. Next base: position 2,912 of record CAZWAY010000032.1, on the reverse strand, counting down.
ACGGGGCGTAGCCCTGCGTGACCTGGGCCAGGCCGGTGATGCCGGGGCGCACGGCGTAGCGCTCGGCGAAGCGCGGGATGTGCGCGCGCGCCCAGGCGTCGATGGCCGTCATCTCCGGGCGCGGGCCGATGAAATCCATCTCGCCCCACAGGATGTTCCACAGCTGCGGCAGCTCGTCCAGGTGCGTGCAGCGCAGCTGCCGTCCGACGCGCGTCACGCGCGTCCCGTCCTCGTCCGCGCGCAGCGCATCGCACTCGCCGTCATCGCCGTGCATCGTGCGGAACTTGACGATCCGGAAGGGGCGTCCGTGGCGGCCGACGCGCTGCTGGCGGAAGAAGATGCGCCGCGGTCCGAACTCCAGGGCGTTCCAGAGCGCGATCGGCAGCCCCAGCGCCAGCACGCCGGGCAGGACCAGGGCGAACAGCACCAGCCGCAACAGCGGGCGCCCGAGGCGTGCGTAGCCCGAGCGCGGTTCGAGCGCGCTCCAGTCCGGCTCGACGGGCCGCGCCCGAGCCTGGACCCGGCGCGAACCCGAGCGCGCGCCTGAGCGCAGCCGTGCCGGCGAGCGGGGTGGAACGACCACGTCCGTAGGATGCGCGCCGGGCGAGGCGAGTCAAGCCCGCCGTCGACCCGCCCGCCGGCCTACCCGCCCGCCGGCGTGGCCCCGGCCGAGGCCGAGATGCGGCCCGAACCGCTGGCGCTCTCGGGCGGCGCGGTGCGCTTCAGCTCGCGGATCCCGAGCGCTTCGTGCAGGACCTGGTCGATGTCGGACAGCCACAGGAAGCGCATGGCCTTGCGCGTGTCCTCGGGGATGTCCTCGAAGTCCTTCTCGTTGCGCGCCGGCAGGCACACGGTCTTGATGCCGGCGCGGCGCGCGGCCAGGACCTTCTCCTTGATCCCGCCCACCGGCAAGACCAGGCCGCGCAGGCTGATCTCGCCGGTCATGGCGAGGTCGCTCTTGATCGTCCGCCCGGTGAGCAAGGACACCAGCGCGGTGGTCAGGGCCACGCCCGCGCTCGGCCCGTCCTTCGGGATCGCGCCGGCCGGCACGTGGATGTGGATGTCGGACTTCTCGAACACGAGCGGGTCGATGCCGAGCGCCACGGCGTGGGTCTTGACCAGGCTGATCGCGGCGCGCGCGCTCTCCTTCATCACGTCGCCCAGCTGGCCGGTCAGGATCAGCTCGCCGCGCCCGGGCATCTTGGTGGCCTCGATGAACAGGATCTCGCCGCCGGTGGGGGTCCAGGCCAGGCCGGTGGCCACGCCCGGCTGGGCCGTGCGCAGCGCGAGCTCGTTCTCGAAGCGCACCGGCCCGAGGATCGCGCGCAGGTCGGGCGCGTCGACGGCCACGCTCTTGGCCTCCGCGGAGGCGATGCGCGTGGCGGCGTGGCGCGCGACCGAGCCGAGCTCGCGCTCCAGGTTGCGGCAGCCGGCCTCGCGCGTGTAGGAGCGGATGATCTCGACGATCGCGGCGTCCGTGATCGTGAAGCGCTTCTCGTCCAGGCCGTTGGCCTCGCGCTGGCGCGCCACCAGGTAGCGCCTGGCGATCTCGAGCTTCTCCTCCTGGGTGTAGCCGGCCAGCTCGATCACCTCGCAGCGGTCGCGCAGCGGCCCGGGGATCGCATCGAGCACGTTGGCGGTGGCGATGAACAGCACCCGCGACAGGTCGAAGGGCACGTTCAGGTAGTGGTCGACGAAGGCCTTGTTCTGTTCGGGATCGAGCACCTCGAGCAGGGCCGAGGACGGATCGCCGTGCAGCGAGCGCCCGAGCTTGTCCATCTCGTCGAACATGAACACCGGGTTGGCCACGCCGCACTTGCGCAGGTGCTGCATGACGCTGCCCGGCATCGCGCCCACGTAGGTGCGGCGGTGTCCGCGGATCTCGGACTCGTCGTGCACGCCGCCCAGCGACATGCGCACGAACTTGCGGCCCATGGCGCGCGCGATCGAGCGCCCGAGCGAGGTCTTGCCCACCCCCGGCGGCCCGACGAAACACAGGATCGGCGACTTGCCCGCGGGCGCGAGCTTGCGCACGGCCAGGAACTCGACGATGCGCTTCTTGATCTTCTCGAGCCCGTAGTGGTCCTCGTCCAGGATCGCGCGCGCCTGGCGGATGTCGATCTTGTCCTTGCTGTTCTTGTTCCAGGGCAGCTCGACCAGCGCCTCGAGGTAGCCGCGCAGCATGCCGTACTCGGCCGCGCCCTCGGGCATGCGCTGCAGGCGCGAGAGCTCGCGGCGCGCCTCCTTCTTGACCTCGGGCGGCATCTTGGACTTGTCGATCGCCCGGGCCAGGTCGGCCAGCTCGACCGACTGGCCCTCGCCCAGCTCCTTCTCGATCTGGCGCAGCTGCTCGCGCAGGTAGTACTCGCGCTGCGCCTTCTCCATCTTGCCCTGGGTCTTCTGGCGGATCTCCTGGGACAGCGACAGGACCTCGACCAGGTGCGCGAGCTTCTCGGCGACCTTGTCCATGCGCGGCACGAGCGCGATGGTCTCGAGGATCTCCTGCTTCTCCTTCACGGGGATGTCCATGAAGGTCGCGACCAGGTCCGTCAGGCCCGAGGGCGAGGTGGCGTTCTCGATCGCCTGGTCGAGGTCCTCGGGCTTCTGCGGCAGGAGCGCCAGGGCCTGGTGGGCCTGGGCCTTCAGGTTGAGGAAGCGCGCCTCGATCGCCGGGTCGCTCTCCAGCTCCTGCTCCTCGATGCGCTCGACGCGCGCCATCAGGTAGGGCTCGGACTGCAGGAACTCGAGCACGCGGAAGCGCGACTCGCCCTGGGCGATCACGTGGTGCGAGCCGTCGGGCGCCGTGATGTAGCGCACGATCGCGGCCACGGTGCCGACCGTGTAGAGGTCCTCCGCGTCGGGGACCTGCTTCTCCTCGTTCTTCTGCAGCAGGATCCCGATCGGGCGCTCGC
>CAZWAY010000031.1:67341-68551 GCA_964631945.1 uncultured Planctomycetaceae bacterium | reverse complement strand
CTAGTAGCCGAGCTGTCTCAGGCGCTCGAGTTCGTCGGGCGTGTGCTCGACCTGCGCTCCGGCCGCGAAGCGCGCGCCCTTCTCCTCGGCCGAGCGAATCGTGGCGCGCAGCTCGGCCAGGAGCTCGGCCAGGCGTTCGGGCTCCGCCTGCGCGAGGTCGTGACGCTCCCGGGGATCCGCCTCGAGGTCGAAGAGCTGGAACGTCCCACGCGAGACGTCCTCGAGGAGCTTGTAGCGCCCGCGCACCAGCGCGTTGGCGTGGAAGTCGTCCTTGAGCCGGATCTCGGCCAGCTGCCCGGCCTCGCCGCCCGGCTCGCCCCCGAGAACGGAGACCAGGCTCCGCCCCGCGAACTCGGAGCGGTCCCCGTCCTCGAGCCCGTGGAGTTCCAGCAGGGTCGGCAGGAGATCGACCGAGCGCACGCTCTCGGCCACCCGCCGCGGCGCGAACCCGGCCACGCGCAGGAAGAGCGGCACGCGCAGCTCCTCCTCGTAGAGCCCGAACGAGTGGCGCTGGATCGGCGGGTGCTCGAGGAACGACTCGCCGTGGTCGGAGAAGAACAGCACATCGGTGTCCGGGTCGAGACCCGTGCGCGCGAGTGCCGCGAGCACGGCGCCCACGTGCCGATCCGTGAAGGCGATCTCGCTGCGGTACCGCTCGCGCTCGGGGCGCGTGCTGTCCTTCACGCTCTCCGCCTCGTGGTCGAGGTACGGCAGGTGTGCGTCGAAGAAGTGCACGAAGAGCAGCCAGGGCTGCCGGTCTCGGCGCGCGGCGCGCTGCTCGAGCCAGCGCACGGCCTTGGCGCTCACCTCGGGCGAGGTGATCTCCTTCCAGCCGGCTTCACCCCCGCGGTGGCACAACTCGTCGTCGAAGGTCGCGAAGCCCTGTTGCAGCCCGTATTCGCCGTTGAAGTAGATGTGGCTGGCGATGCCGTGCGTGTCGAACCCGGCCGCACGGAAGCGCTCGGCCAGCGTGGTGAACGCGTCCGACAGTCGGTTCTCGAAGGTCCACAGGCGCGTGGTGGACGGATACTGCGAGGTGAACAGGGCGCCGATCGAGGGCAGCGTCCACGAGGCGGCCACGTGCGCGCGCTCGAAGACCACGCTCGCGCGTGCCAGCTGGTCCAGCGCGGGCGTACGCGAGGGCGTGGCGCCGTAGGCCCCGAGTTCGTCGGCCCGCAGCGTGTCCACGCACACGATCAGGAGGTTGCGC